>JACPQY010000032.1 GCA_016190245.1 Nitrospirota bacterium
ATCCACCTCACCCAACAGCGCAACGAAAAAGCCCGGGTGAGTCATCGCCGCAAGCGCCTTCGCGAGCTACACAGCATGGGGTACCACCTCACCCAACTCCGCCGCTGTGATGGCAATCAAAAAAGGGCGTTGTAGTGCTAGTCCAGCGCGTCTATGAGCACAGCTGCCAGGACGCCGATCGGGCCGAGGAGACAGCCGAGCAGGCACCCGAGTGTTTTGTCCTCATCCTCACACCCTCGGCTGCCAAACACATCCTCGGATGATCCGCGCGGCTTCCGAGTAATTGGGCCCTGAATGTGAACCTGGCCGCGGGCTGCGGGGTGCCTCGCGCCCGCGCAGTCTCCGGGGGCAGGTGTGATCGCGGGGCTTGCGTGCGCGGGAGGGAGTCCAGTGACGTCGAAGAGGTGGAGGACCAAGGCCAGGATCGCCAGTAGGGAACCGATCGGCACCGAGGATCCGTGGCGCTTCATTCCGTAGCGGCCTCTGCAGCCAGTATGAGAAGCCCAAGAGAAGCAATGTAGATGAAGAACCCGACCAGAGAATACTTTGTCGTACACCACTTGCCGCCGGCATTCCTGACCTCTTCGCACGACCGTGAGGAATTGGAGGGTCTGGAACGCTCATGCAGGGAGATGGCCGGCTCCTTGGCCCCTGAGAAATCGAGGCGAACTTCGGGGCCGGCGGGTGCTGACAAGGTGTCCATGGGGGAGGGAACCCAGCGGCTCTCGTCCGCGCGCCCGAGAGGTACGCGCAGAAGCAGCGCGGCTGCCATGGCACAGGCGAGGGGTGCGCTCAGGCGTGACCTTGGCGAACTCATTGCGGCTTCACGCAGAGGAAAAGGGACTTGACGCGGTCGAAACTTCCCCAATTGAAGCACTGGCCACCACCCGAAAACGGCGCGCCTGCCAGAGTGAAGTAGCTGCTTGCCCCGATGGTTTCGGGGGCTGTCCAACCGTCGTCATCGTCGAACACTCCGATGGCGAAGCCCGTCGAAGTCAGCGTTGACGCCGGAATGTTTGCCCGAACCGTTTCGTCGGGGGCCCAAGTTGCGGCAGAGATACCGCCAGAAACGGGTGGGTCCCACTTCGTTGAGGAGCACTCCTGCCCAGTCCCGCACGAGCCGGTCAGGCTGGTGGGGTAGAAAACGATCTCCACATAGGGATCACCGGGGCTGGAAGACGAGTCCCACTCCGAGCCTGAGTCATAGAACTCAACCGATTGCACCTGAAGCTTCCAGAGTGACGTGCCATCGAGAGAGCATGCCTGGCTAGAACAGACGAAGTTGGTGTCGCACGTTGCGCAGGCGTTGCCGCCGGAGCCGCAAGCCTGGGGCGTCATTGATTCGCTTGGAATGCAGGTGTTTCCCGAGCAGCATCCACTGGAGCAATTGGACGGTCCGCAAGATTGGGATCCTGAGCCGAGCGTCACGCTTTTCTGCATCGTGTTGGTGTCTCGGTTGCCGAACTTGTCCTTGGCGCGGACGAGGACATAGTGGGTTCCCGCGGCGAGGCCCGTGATGGTGGACGATGTAGCCCCAACCACCGATGGCGCGGTGGCCAGGAAGGATGCAAGGCAGAATGTGGAGCCGGTTGCAATACAGATTTCGTAAGTGATCTCATTTGCCGGGGTGAGCGGATCAGTGGCTGGACTCCATGAGAGACTGACCGCCGTGCTTCCGCTCGCCGTTGCGGACGCCAGGCCGAGAAAGTTTGGGGGCGTAAGGTCGACCGTCCAGGCATGGGAGACCGGAGCGCTCTTGTTCCCGGTCGCGTCGGTGGCGCGCACGTCGAACCTGTGTCCCTTCGAGTCGTCACCCGATAGCCCCGAGCAGGTCTTGGGCGAGATGCAGGCAGTGTAGCCCCCGCTATCCAGTTGGCACTCAAATGTTGCGCCCGGCTCGTTCGACGCGAACTCGAAGGTGGCCGAGGAGGCGGTGGTTTCGACGGGCGGTGTCTTGGTCAAGGTGACGGTTGGCGCTGTCGTGTCGGTGGAAGTTGTCGTTGACGCTGGGCCGCCCGTTGTCGAGACGGAGGTGGTTCCGGTGGTCGACGAGGTGGCGGTGGACGAGGAATTCGAAGACGCACCGGTTCCACCGGAATCGGCGGCCGCTTTGCAGTCGGTCTTTGAAAGCGTGCGGGTGCCCAGCGGAGTTTCCTCACCTGAGCGAACCGCTACTTTCTGGGGACTTGTATGCGTCTTGAAGCACTTGCCGAGCCCGACATCTTCGAAGCGGGCTTCAACGTCCCACGAGCCCGGCGGAACGGCTTGGATGGTGACCGTCCCGTTCCTTGCCGTTGTCCCTTGGGAGCCGATTCCCAGAACCGATACCTGAATGCCGCTGTGGTCGGTTTCGCTCTCTTTCAGAATCGTGCCCGTGATGTAGCCTGTCCTCTGCATCGTGAGGATGCCGATGTCCACGACATTCCCGGCAGCCACCTTGACGGTCGCAGCGGCCTTGAGAACCTTCCCGTCTGCGACCGTGGCGCCGACCACCGCATAGTCGCCAGGAAGCACGTTACGGATGAGGTACTCACCGGCCTTGTTCGCCAGGGTGATGAGAGGCGTTTTCGAACCATCGAACGGTACATTCGAAGATGAGGTGCTCGTGCTGGTTTCTCCCGAGGGCATGAGTTCGTTCGCCACGAACTGAAAAGCGGTCTTTCCGAGGGGGCGACAGTTCGAGACGGCGGTTGCTAGCGCCAGCCCGCCGGTGATGGCGGCGTCGGCTGCGGAGCCGCACACGCAGTCCCGAATGTCGTCGAGGGTGTGGTCGCAGAGGGCTCCTTGGACCCCCATCGCACACACCAAGCTGTTGGCGAATGAACAGATCTTCTTGCCGGCTTGGCGCCTTTCGGCCTCCTTCTCGGAGGGAGGTTTTTCAGCGGCCCTGACGCCTTCGACGCCTACCACACCTCGAAGCCCACCCGCGCCGGAGAGCAGGGTCACGCCTTCGGGGGTTGTCACCGTTGCTGGCGAGTTCGCCGCGTCTTCCTGGGAGCCGCCCCCGCATCCCGCGGCCATGGCGAGAGTCAGGAGGAGGGAGATGAAAATGCACCACTTCCCGGCTACCGTACTCACGTCTGTCACGCTGGTCTGCCTTCCCGCCCGCACCACGGGGAGTATTCTACTGATCGGCAGAGTTGTCAAGTCTACCTATCAGATGTGGAACCGATTGATGGGGCAATCTACTGGTGCTTTCGTGGGACATCAAGACCGGCGCACATTCCTGGCCGCGCTGGGATCAAGCGTCCGCGGGCTCCGTGCGGAGAGTGGGCTGACCCAGGAGCAGTTGGCTGAGAGGGCCGAGGTGTCCGCGAAGTACATCTCCCGGATCGAGCTGGGGCGACAGGACCCTCGTGCGTCGGTCTTGGTGAGGCTGGCCAACGCGATGGGATCGGACATCGGCCGTTTTCTCGACCCCGAGGTGGAACGGCGCCGAAACCCGACACGGTGGCCGGAACGATGCGCCCGACTGGTCGAAGACTTTCCGGAGCAGGATCAAGTTCGTCTGTTCAAGATCCTTCGATTGGCTTCCGGGAAGTAGGCCGGTGAGGCGTGCGGAAGTGATCCGACGGATGGTGAAGCGACTGCGCGGCCTGCCCGAGCGGGATCTGCCGGTGGTGGAGGCGGTGGTAATGCGGTTCGGGCGCGGTGGCCGGGCCTGATCGGCAAGAGGGCGCGGGTCGGGAAGCGCGGTCTGGGATTCTTGTCGCGTGTGAAAGAGCGTGGGATACTGATTCTATGAGCGCGGTAGCCGAAGTTCGATTCAACTACCGGGACTATTGCCTGATGCCCGAGGGCAAGCGGTACGAATTGATCGGCGGGAGGTTGTACGTGACACCTTCGCCCTACACGGTCCACCAAGGAGTCTCGCGGGAGATCCTGAACCTTCTCTACCGGCAGCTTCACGAGCCAGGTATCGCCGTGGTCTTCACCGCGCCCGTGGACGTGTATCTCACCGACGAAGACGTGATCCAGCCTGACCTGCTGGCTATCGCGAAGAACCGGGCGGGCATCGTGGAGGACAAGTATGTCCGGGGCGCCCCTGACTTGGTTGTCGAAATCATCTCGCAAACCCATCCCGAGCGGGACCGGGTGATCAAGAAGAAGCTCTACCACCTCAACGGCGTCAAGGAATACTGGATCGTGGACCCCGATGCCCGTTCGATCGAAGTGTTGGACTGGCGTCAGGGAGGCTGGGAGCATCGCGGGACGTACACCCAGGGCGAGGTGACATCATCGGTGTTTCCCGCGTTGGTTGTTCCCCTGGATCGGGTGTTCTGAGGCCGCCGAACGTCCCGACGCGGGCTGCCGCGCCGAGAGGCGGGTTTCCGCCATAAGGCGGATCCGCCAACCGGCGTGACGCCCGGCGGCGGAAAGCCCGCGGCTACCAGGAACAGGAATCCGAGGTAGGCGCACCCGTGGAACGGGGCACGGCAAGCTTCGAGCGTGCGGGCCTGCGGAGGGGATCGACGCGGGAGCCTGTGGTATAGTCCCCGCTCGCGGAGGTCCCAATGGTAGATTCCCAAGTCGCCGCCCCGAAATCGTGGCGCGGGCGGTTCTACGAAGATTTCGATGTCGGGGACGTTTTCCACAGCCGGATCGGGCGGACGATCACGGATGCGGATAACACATGGTTCACGTGTCTGACGATGAATACGAACCAGGTTCACTTCAATGCCGCCTACGCGGAGAAGACACTCTACGGAAAGCCGCTGGTCAACAGCACGTTCACACTCGCGCTCATCACCGGGCTCACCGTGCCGGACACGAGCGAGAACGCGCCGGCGAACCTCGCGTGGACGGACATCAAGCTCCCGAAACCCGTCTTCGTGGGCGACACGCTGTGGGCCGAGAGCGAGATTCTCGAGAAGCGGGAGTCGAAATCGAATCCGCACGTGGGGATCGTGTCCATGCGATGCCGGGGGATCAATCAGCGGCGCGAGGTGGTCATCGAGTTCAAGCGAACGTTCATGGTGTACAAGCGCGGCGCGCCGGCAGCAGTGGGCTCCTTCCCAGGGACGGACACCGGCTGGACCGTCTGAGTCGATTCCCCCCTGCTCGATGGATTTCTCCGTTGCCGATGACCTGAACCAGATCCGCTCGTCCGTCCGCGCCCTGTGCGCGCGATTTCCCGGCGAGTACTGGCGCGGGCTCGAACCCGATCGCTATCCCGCGCAGTTCGTGAACGCGCTCACCGAGGCGGGCTGGCTGGGGGCGCTCATCCCGCAGGCGTACGGCGGGGCGGGCCTCGGCCTCACGTCGGCCGGCGTGATCTTGGAAGAGGTGAACGCCTCGGGCTGCAACGCGGCCGCCTGCCACGCCCAGATGTACATCATGGGCACGCTGCTCCGTCATGGCAGCGAGGAGCAGAAGCGACGCTACCTTCCGAAAATCGCCTCGGGTGAATTGCGGTTGCAGGCGTTCGGCGTGTCCGAGCCGACGGTCGGTTCCGAGACCACGCGCATCCAGACCATGGCCGAGCGCACGGCCGACGGCTATGTCATCCGCGGACAGAAAATCTGGACCTCGCGCGCCGAGCATTCCGATCTCATGCTCCTGCTCGCGCGGACTACGCCCCTCGACAAAGTGAAGAAGAAAACAGACGGACTTTCGACATTCCTCGTGGACATGCGTGCCGCCGGACCGAAGATGACCATTCGCCCCATCCGAACGATGATGAACCATTCGACCACGGAGATATTTTTCGACGGCCTTGAGATCCCCGCGGACTCCCTTGTGGGTCTGGAAGGCCAGGGGTTCCGCTACATCCTGGACGGGATGAACGCGGAGCGCGTGCTGATTGCCGCGGAGTGCATCGGCGACGGCCGGTGGTTCATTGAGAAGGCGAAGGCGTACGCGTCGCAGCGGATTGTGTTCGGCAAGCCCATCGGAGCGAACCAGGGCGTGCAGTTCCCCATCGCGCGCGCCCACGCGGCGATCGAGTCGGCGGATCTCATGCGCTACAAGGCCGGGTGGCTCTTCGAACAAGGGAAACCGTGCGGGGCGGAGGCCAACATGGCCAAGCTCCTCGCGTCGGAGGCCTCGTGGCAGGCCGCCAACGCTTGCTTGGACGCGCACGGCGGCTTCGGCTTCGCGGCGGAATACGACGTCGAACGAAAGTTTCGCGAGACCCGCCTGTACTCCATCGCGCCGGTCACGAACAACCTCATCCTGGCCTACCTTGGCGAGCACGTGTTGGGGATGCCCCGCTCGTATTGATCGCGGGCCGCGAGCCGTGAGGCGCCGTAGACGGATTCTCATCCGTCCGTTTCCGGATCGAATGGAATCGAACCCTGCATGCCCTCGGGTTGGGTCGTTCAGGGTGAATCGTGGCCGATAGTGGAGTGAGGTCGCGTCTGCGGTCAGGCACACCTTCCGGTCCGCTGGCGGGCATCCGGGTGCTGGACGTGACGGCGTCCATCGCGGGGCCGTACTGCACGCTGATCCTTGGGGCGCTCGGGGCGGACGTGATCAAGATCGAACATCCGGAGCGGGGAGACGACACGCGGGCGTGGGGTCCGCCCTTCTGGCACGGGCAGAGTGCGACGTTCCTCGCCGTCAACGCCAACAAGCGTTCGCTCGCCGTGGACCTGAAACATCCCGAGGGAGTGGAGATCGTCCTTGCACTCGCGAAAAGGTGTGACGTGTTTGTGGAGAACCTGCGGCCGGGCCACGCGGAGCGGCTGGGTCTCGGTTTCAAGTCCGTGCGCGCGCGACAGCCGAGGATCGTCTATTGCTCGATCGGGTCCTACGGCAAGGGTGGCCCGTTGGAAACCCAGCCGGGCTACGATCCGCTCATGCAGGCGGCGGGCGGCATCATGAGCGTGACGGGAGAAGCGGGACGTCCTCCAGCGCGCGCGGGCGTGTCGGTGATCGACCAGGGCACGGGCATGTGGGCCGTCATCGGGATCCTCGCTGCGCTGAGGGCGCGCGACCAGGAAGGCACGGCGCAACGGGTGGACCTTTCGCTGTACGAGACCGCCGTGAACTGGCTGCCGTACCAGATCACAGGGTACCTGGCGACGGGCCGCGTGCCGGAGCCGATGGGCTCGGCGCTCGGGATCATCGCTCCGTATCAGGCGTTTCGGTGCCGCGACGGCTGGCTCATGATAGCGGCGGGGAACGACCGGCAGTTTGCGGCGCTCTGCGGCGCGCTGGGGGTCAGTGGACTCGCGCGGGACCGCCGATTCCGGTCAAACCCCTTGCGCGTGAGAAACCGTGAGGCTTTGGCGAAACTCCTCGCGCGGCGGATTCGGACGCGGGGCCTTCAGGCGTGGTTGAGTGCGCTGCGTTCGGCCGACGTTCCCGCCGCACCGGTCCAGGATCTGTCGCAGGTTGTTGGACACGA
Source organism: Nitrospirota bacterium (assembly GCA_016190245.1). Taxonomy (GTDB): domain Bacteria; phylum JACPQY01; class JACPQY01; order JACPQY01; family JACPQY01; genus JACPQY01. The sequence goes on from JACPQY010000032.1 coordinate 7,352, forward strand.
ACAGACCCGTGCCCTCGAACTCCTCCAGGCTCTCCGATCCGAAGCCGTTCCCGACCTACGTCTGGTTCGGTTGCCGCTGAGTCTCAACGGTCGTACCGCTCGCCACACCTTGCCGCCTCCTGGCCTCGGGCGGGACACCGTGGCGATTCTCCGAGAGGCCGGTTTCACCCGCGCCCGCATCGCCGACTGGTCCCGCCGGAGGATCGTGCGCCCCGCGAAGCACTGGGGGCGGGACAGCGGCTAGCACTACAACGCCCTTTTTTGATTGCCATCACAGCGGCGGAGTTGGGTGAGGTGGTACCCCATGCTGTGTAGCTCGCGAAGGCGCTTGCGGCGATGACTCACCCGGGCTTTTTCGTTGCGCTGTTGGG
>JACPQY010000033.1 GCA_016190245.1 Nitrospirota bacterium
AAGCAGCCCCGCCCCGCCGATGCCGAGCACCGCGAAGACGAGCGGGCCAAGGCAACAGAGCGAAGCGATAAACGCTGCGACCAGAGCCCCTGCCATGGAGACGATGCTCAATTTACGAGACTTCTGAACGGGCGCTGCAGACTCTTCCATGGTATCTATGGCTCCTTTCGCACTTCACCTCTATCAAGCCGTATGCCAGACCGCGGCACCGAGTGCACAGTGTTTGCAACCTCCTGTGAAGAGATAGCTTCCTAGCAGGGACCCCTCTTGCCAGGGGCTGGGAAGCTCGAAGCCACGTTCCCTTATGGAATGCCATGCAGTCGATTTTGGAATATACTGGAGGGCGTGAAGACGACAGCGCGGGGGCCGGTCGAGAGCGAGGAGTTCGTCGCCAGGAGTGCCGCGATCCGCCGAGTCGTTGTGCTTGCCGATCGCGTGGCGCAGACCGACGCCCCGGTGTTACTCACGGGCGAGAGCGGCTCGGGCAAGGAGAAGATCGCCCGGCACATCCACTTCCGCTCCAACCGGTCACGTGGTCCCTTTATCCCGGTGAACTGCGGCGCCCTGCCCGAGAACCTGCTCGAAAGTGAGCTTTTCGGGCACGTGAAAGGCGCCTTCACCGGCGCGGACAGGGACCACAAGGGGCTCTTCGAGGCGGCAGCCGGCGGGACGCTACTCCTTGATGAGGTGGGCGAGATCCCTCCGGCAGTCCAGGTCAAACTCCTCCGCGTGCTGCAGGACCGGCAGGTGCGGCCGGTCGGCAGTGCGGAGAGCCGGCCGGTTAACGTCCGCGTCATCGCGGCTACCAACCGTGACCTCGAGGCGATGGTGAGTCATCGCGTCTTTCGCAAGGACCTTTACTACCGTCTGAACGTGATCAGGATCGAAATGCCCCCGCTCCGCGCGCGCCGCGAGGACATTCTGCCCCTCGCCCAGGGCTTCGTGCGGCGCGCCTGCTCGACCTACCACTGCGGCCCCTGCAGCCTCTCGGCGCAGGCCTTGGATCGACTCCTTACCTACCAGTGGCCGGGGAACGTCCGTGAGCTCGAGCACGCCATGGAGCGCGCCGTCGTCCTTGCGGAAGGCAAACCCAAGATCGAGGAGATCGACCTGCCGCCGGAGCTGCTCGGACGTGGCGGGCCAACCGAAGCCGACGAGGCGCTCCTTCCCCTCGCCGAGGTGGAGCGGCTTCACATCCTGAGCGTCCTCCAGCGCTGCGGCGAGAACCGCAGGGAGACGGCCCGGGTCCTCGGGATTGCGACGAACACACTCTGGCGCAAGCTGCGGGAGTACGGTGTCATCAACCAGGGTGACGAGCCCCCTGCCGCCCGCAAGCCTTAATCGGCTGCTCCCCCCCTCGACATTAGGTACGGAAGGGGCTGCTCATGCGGCAACGCGCCAAGCCGCCACTGGCAGTCCAAAGGTATCCAACCTGCTGGATCTGAGTGTCTCTAATAGTTCGTCTCGGGCCCCCGGCACCATCATTAAATAACCTGCAGGCAGTTCGTAGAAGGTGATCGTCCCCCTGGAGGCGTCCGGATCGATGGCGATCTCCGCGACGAAGCCGCGCAGGAACTCCTTCCACTGCTCCAGGGTGCCTTCCACCTGAGACCTCACGGAATCTCGCAAGGTAGGCCAAGGCGTCGCTCGTCCACGAAGTCCCGGTTGGCGGTACGGTCCTCGCGGAAGTCGAGCAGCGTCGCGATGTCCTCGAGCGTGAGGCCGATCGCCTGCGCGGCCCGGATGGAGCGAAGGTGGTCGGGCAACGCCGACCCATACACTCGGTAGTTCCGGTCGGTCCGGCCGGCCGGAGAAGCCGGCTCCGTCGGCTTCCATCTTCGTCAGAGTGGCACCAGAGCAGGCCGACCTGGCTCAGCGGACTTCGAGGACCACGATCCGATCATTCGAGGTGTCCGCGTAGTACGCTCGACCGTCAGCCGCCGTGACGCGCGTGGGCGAGTACATCTCGGGATGGGCGTCCATTTCCAGTTTCCATTCGGCCAGGAACCCTCCCCTGGCGTCAAGGAGGACAGCCCGCTTGTTCGCGCTGTCGGCCACGTGCACGCGGCCGTTCCTCTCGACGGCCACTCCGGTCGGAACG
>JACPQY010000002.1 GCA_016190245.1 Nitrospirota bacterium
ATACCCCCCCCTGAGAAGTCGCGTCTAATAGCTTCCAAACGGGCAAGTTTCAGGAGGAAAGACGAGGAGAGATGAAAAAGAGAAAGAAAGGGCACAAAACCGTGCCTTGACAGGGCAGCCGCTTTCAGAGATAGGGGCGGGCTTGCCCGCCCGTTCGTCCAATTGTGAACGTAAATTCCGGACGGGCCCTAGCTTGCTGACACTGGGCCAGAAGGGTGGCTGGGGGACTAGGATTCGAACCTAGATTGACGGATCCAGAGTCCGCTGTCCTGCCGTTGGACGATCCCCCAGTGGGTCGGTCCGCCCCGGCGTCGGCCTGCCGTCGTGGGCCGAGCCGCCAACTTACTCGATCCTGACGATTTTTCAAGAGCCATCCCCGGTGGCCCGCCCCCCCCTTTTCTCCTTGACACCCCCCTTCGGGCGATGCTACGACCCGATCAGGTGAAGCGACCGAAATCCGAGGGGGGTGGTACAGTCGCCCCCAAGGAATCCCTGACGTCGCGGGTGCGCTCGCGGTTGGCACGGCTCCGTCATCAATCCTACACGCTGATGCTCGTCCCGAGTGGCCGCTCGGGCAAGATCATGCAGTTCCGCGCGTCAAGCCTCACCTTGCGGCTCGTGTTCGGGGCGTGTGCTTTGGGGATCGTCGCCGTCGTCAGCCTGAGCTTGGACGCCATCCGCCTCCGCCGCCAGTTCGGCAATCTCCGGGCGCTCCAGGAGCAGAACGCCGCGCAGGGGGTCGCGTTGGACGCGGTCTCCGAAAAGGCCGCCTTCCTCGACCAGGAGCTCCTCAAGATCAAGCGCTTCGACCATCGGCTCAGAAAGGTCATGAATCTCGACCTCCCACGCGAGGAGGCGACCATCGTGGGCGCGGGCGGGGCGCCCGACCCGGACGCCTCGTACTACTCGCAGCTGTCGCGCGAAGACCAGGAAGAAGTGCGGGAGACGCTGATGGACTTCGATGAGATCGCGCGCCAAGTGAATGTTGAGTACAAGAGCCTCCACGACTTGGAGACGTACATGTCCGAGCAGCAGTCCATCCTCGATGCGCTTCCCACCATCCGGCCCGCCACAGGTTGGCGAACCTCCCGCTACGGCAACCGCCGATCGCCCTTCACGGGACTCCGCCAGATGCACCGCGGCGTGGACATCTCCAACGCGGTCGGCACGCCCATCGTCTCCCCTGCGGACGGGGTGGTCCTCTTTGCCGGCCGCAAAGGCGAATTCGGAAAGTTCCTTGTCATCGATCACGGATACGGTCACGTCACCCGCTTCGGGCACTTGTCCAAGCTCAACGTCGAGGCCGGCCAGCGCGTCAAGCGCCGCCAAGTCGTGGCGGCGTTGGGGAACACGGGGATCAGCACCGGCCCGCACCTGCACTACGAGGTCTGGGTCAACGGGCAAGCGCAGGACCCCGAAGCCTTCTTCCTCGACCAGGAATAGCCGATCTTCCGGGTCGGCCGTTGATTCGCCTGCCGGCCCGCCAGATAATCTCCTCTCGCTCTCAATGAAGATCTACTTCGACCACAACGCCGCCACGCCCGCTCACCCGGAGGTGGCAGCGGCCATGCAACCGTTCTTCGGCGAGACGTTCGGCAACCCGTCCAGCATCCACGGGGCGGGGCGCGAGGCAAAGGGACACGTCCAGATCGCCCGCCGGCACGTGGCCGAACTCCTCGGCTGCTCGCCGCGGGAGATCACGTTCACCAGCGGCGGCACCGAGGCCAACAGCACGGCAGTGCTCGGCGCGGCACGGGAAAGACGGGAGCGCGGGCGGCACATCGTTGTCACCCGCGTCGAGCACAGCTCGATCCTGGACCCCTGCAAGTTCCTCGAGGGCGAAGGCTTCGAGGTGACTCGGCTGCCGGTCGGCCCCGACGGGCGGCTCAATCCGGCCCATTTCCAGGAGGCGATCCGGCCCGACACGATCCTCGCCTGCGTGATGAACGTGAACAACGAAACGGGGAACATCTACCCGATCGAACCCGTGGCCAAGATCGCCCGCGAGCGGGGCGTCTGGTCCCACTGCGACGCCGTGCAGGCCGTCGGGAAAATCCCTGTGGACGTTCGGAAGCTCCAGGTGGATTCACTTTCGCTCTCCGCCCACAAGTTCCAGGGACCCAAGGGAATCGGCGCGCTCTATGTTCGCCGTGGCCTCCGCTTGCCGCCCCTCGTGTTCGGTGAGCAGGAAGATGAAAGGCGGGGCGGAACCGAGAATGTGGCCGGGATCGTCGGGATGGGACGAGCCGCTCAGATCGCGCACCGCGACCACGAGCGCCACCGGTCCCATACGGAGGCGCTGGGCCACCGGCTCCAGGTCGAAATCCTCGCTCGCATCCCCGGCGCGCGCCTGAACGGTCCCGATGGCGAAGACCGGCTCTACAGCACCGTGAACATCTCCTTCCCAAAGGTGGAAGGGGAAGCCATCCTCATCAACCTCGACCTCAAGGGGTTCGCCGTCTCAACGGGTTCGGCCTGCGCAGCGGGCTCCATCCAGCCCTCTCACGTTCTCCTCGCGATGGGGCGTTCCGAGGCGGAGGCCCGCAGCGCCGTGCGTCTCAGCCTCGGCCCGCAGAACACGCGCGACGAGGCGGACGCGCTGCTCGGGGTGCTGCCTGGTATCCTGGAAAAGCTCTGGGCGTTGGCGGGCGGCGCCTAGGCTCTGTTTGAAAACCCTTCGCCGGCCACCGCAATCCTTGTAGGGGAGGGTGCTTGTACCCTCCCTCCCCTCGGGCGGGTCCAAGGACCCGCCCCTACGAAGAACCGTCCTGCCCATGGTCGATCCCCTTAAGGTCGTTTTCAAACAGAGCCTAGTGGGACACGCTCAATTTCCTACCGCGCCGCAATCAGCCGCACCGGCGCCGCCGACTTGTCCAACTTCGATCCCACAGGATTCCCGCAACGCGAGCACACGTAGTCGTACTTGTCCCCCTCGGGAAGCGCCAGCAAGAGGCGCTTGCGAACGGGAACCGACTGCCTGCACGCCGAACAGAACAATTCCGAAGCCTCGAATTCCCCATAAGCATCTGGATGTCCGCTACGACGCATGCCCGCCTGGTCCCTTATGATACCACGTCCCCCTCGGTAGGGAAATCTCCCCCCCCCGCCAGGATTGCCCCACAGTCTTGAAACACCGGCCCGCCGGGGAGCATAATACGATCCGGATGCCGATTCAGCAGGAGACCCCCTCAGCGACCCTCCCCGACCCCACCGAGGGAGAATCCGTACGCGTCCCGATCAAGGTGGACATCTCCAGCGACGACATGGAAGCCTACATCTCGTTCGACCCGATGGACTTGAGGACAGGCATGGAGTCCAAGGTTGAAGCCATCCACCTGAAGGAGGCATTGAACAGCCGCAAGGTGCTGATGGGCATCATCCCCAAGCAGGCCCAACAGTGTATGGACATGATCCGCAAACTCGAAGCGTTCTCGGGCCTCCTCATCGCGAAAGGAACACTGCCTGAAGACGGAAAGGATGCGGAGTACGTCCCGTCCGAGAAGGTGGGTCGAACGGGCCCGCTCGTGACCGAGGAAGGCACGATCGACTACAAGGAGCATTCCACCATCCTGCCCGTGGTCAAGGGGGACGTTCTCGGCACCAAACGACCCGCCACGCCGGGGAAAACAGGCTTCACCGTGACCGGCCGCGTTCTGCGCACCAAGCCGGGCGTGGACACCGCGCCGAAGCCCGGCACCAACGTGGAGATCGAGAAAACCGAGGACGGCGGCTACATCTACAAGGCGGCGGCGGACGGCGGCTACCGCCTCGAACACAATACCGTGCACGTCTCACAGATCACGGTGATCGACGGCGACGTGGACTACTCCACCGGCAACATCCGCTGCAACGGCGACCTCGATGTCAAGGGCGGAGTGGCCAGCGGGTTCAAGATCGAGGTTCAGGGCAACCTCGACGTGCACGAGGCCGTGGAGGCCGCCGAAATCACCGCAGGAGGCGACGTGCACGTTCACCGGGGCGTGAAAGGCCAGGGCTCGGCCAAGATCAAGTGCGGCCGCGATTTCCGGGCCATGTACGTGGAGCGAGCCACCCTCGAGGCCGGCCGACACGTGGACGTGGGCACCGCCCTCCTCGACTGCAAGGTGTCGGCCGGGGGAAAGGTCACCGTCCTTCGCGGGCGCGGCGTGATCATCGGCGGAGAGATCCGCGCGAGCCAGGGCGTGGAGGTTAAGCAACTCGGTTCCGACGTGGCCGGGCTGACCACCGTAGATGTGGGGATCGACTTCGGCCGGGAGAGGGAATTGAAAGCCGTCAACGAGGAAATCAAAGACGTGGAGACCATGATCGCCAAGATCGAGCGGGCCGTGAGCACCGACCTCCTGAAAAAAGACGACCTGTCGTGGCTGCCGGCGGAGCGCATGTCGGCCGCCCAAAAGCTCCAGACCCGATGGAAAGAGCTGATCGCCCACCGCAACGAACTCCACCTCCGACGCGACAAGCTCAGCGGCGATGAGGGCGAAGGCAAGTACTCCCGCCCGACCATCCGCGTCACCCAAAAGCTTTCCGCCCGGGTGCGCACCCGCTTCGCCCAGTCCACCTTCACCACGGACAGGGACTACTACAACGTCACGCTCTACGAAGACCCCGACCGGAAGGAAGTCCGACTCATCCAGAAATGAGCACCACAGCCAACGCCTTGACAGGTAGCAGCGAACCGACGACCATGACGCCCATGGCCGATCCCTCCCCTTCCGACGTGGAGTTGCTCCACGAGCTCCGAGAAAGCGAGGAGCGCCTTTGGACGATGCTCGAAACGGCCGAGGAAGGCTTCGTCACCCTCGGGCCCGATTCCCGCGTCGTCTCGGCCAATACCGCGGCGCACACCCTGTTCGGTGTGGATTATGGCGAGCTGATGGGACAACCCGTCACCCGGTTCGTCCCGGAGGCTCATCGCGAGGACCTGGCCTTCCTCGCCGACGGAGACTCCAGGTCGAGGAGGAACGCTCCGTGGATCGGTCGGAGGCTCGAATGGACGCTGCGCGGCACCGAGGGCAACGACCGATTTGTAGAAGTGGAACTATCGCGGCACGTGACCCGCACGGGCGAGTACGTCTCCATGATCCTGCGCGACGTGACCGAGAGGATCAGGGCCGAGCGCGCCCTCAAAGCCTCCCACGCGGAACTGCAACGCGCCCTCGAAGACCTCAAGCGCGCCCAGTCCGCCCTCGTCGCCCAGGAGCGGTTCGCCGCGCTCGGCGAGCTCGCCCTCGGCGTCGCCCACGAGGTGAACAACCCCCTTCAGGGGTTCAAGGGGCGCCTTCAACTGATGGCCGATGACCTGCGCGAATGTCTCGGCGCGGAGCACATGGTCCTCAAGGACATTCGCCTCCTAGACGAGCAGGTGGACCGGATCGCGCGGATCGTGCAAGGTCTCCTCACCTTCGCCCGGCCCAGCACAGCCAAACGCGCCGCCGCCGATCTGAAGCAGGTGATCGCGACCGTGGCCGAGCTCGCGGCCTCCCCCGTCCGCGCCGCCGGCCTCACCCTCGACATACAAACCGACGCGGCATTGCCCACGGTGCAGATCGACGTCCAGCAGGTACAGCAGGTCATTCTCAACCTACTGCAAAACGCGATCCAAGCCACACCCAAAGGCGGCCGGATCTCCGCGAGGACCCTCGCGCAGGACGGCTGGGCCGTGATCGAGGTGAGCGACACCGGTTGCGGAATCCCGGCGACCGAGTTGAACAAGATCTTTGAACCCTTCTACACGACGAAAGAAAAAGGGACCGGACTCGGCCTGGCGCTCAGCCGCAGCATCGTCATTCAGCATGGGGGCAGGCTGGATGCCGAGAGCGCGCTGGGCAAGGGTTCCACCTTCCGGGTGAGGATCCCGCTCCCAGAAGGGGCCGACCGGTCATGACCGAACCCAAACGAAAAATCCTGGTGGCGGACGATGAGGAGCTCATCCGCCGCAACCTCCAGGATCTGCTCGATCGGAAGGGCTACGAGGTGGTGACATGCGCCGATGGCCGCGAGGCGCTCGACGCTTTCAAGGTCCAACCGTTCGATGCCGCCATCATCGATCTGCGCATGCCGGAGATCCAGGGCCAGGAGTTGCTCGAATACATGAAGGCGCACGATCCGTCCGTGCCGGTCGTCGTCCTCACCGGCTACGGCACGGTCGAGAACGCGATCGAGTGCATGAAAGCCGGGGCGTTCAACTTCCTGTGCAAACCCTGCGGCAACCTGGACATTCTCAAGGTGGTCGAGAAGGCCGTCACGCATCGCGACAATCTGGTCGTGGAGGACGTCCTCGCCCGCACGGCCACGCTGAGCCTGCGCGTGGCCATCGGCCTCACGGCGGAGAGCAAGCGCGCCGCCATCACCACGTTGCTGCACCTGTGCGCAAAAACCCCGTACAACCACGACCGCTCGGCGATCTCGGTGGCCGTGGAGGAGGCGCTCTCCAACGCCTTCAAACACGGCAACAAGGGCGACGCGAACAAGAAAGTCTGGCTCGCCGCCGATATCAACGAAGAAGCCCTCCGCGTCCGTGTGGAAGACGAAGGCCAGGGGTTCAACTACCAGGAGGCCATCGCGCACCTGGAGGACGCCGACGCCCAGGGCGAGTACGGCAGCGGCCTGTTTCTCATCCAGCAGAGCATGGACAAGATCGCGTTCGAAGAGGGAGGCCGCGCGATCGTGATGACCCGGTTCCCGACCAATAGCGGCTAGGCTCTGTTTGAAAACCCTCCGCCGGCCACCGCAATCCTTGTAGGGGAGGGTGCTTGCACCCTCCCTCCCCCCGGGCAGGTCCACCTGTCCGCCGTGGCGGAAGGACCCGCCCCTATCTCTGAAAGCGGCTGCCCTGTCAAGGCACGGTTTTGTGCCCTTTCTTTCTCTTTTTCATCTCTCCTCGTCTTTCCTCCTGAAACTTGCCCGTTTGGAAGCTATTAGACGCGACTTCTCAGGGGGGGGTAT
>JACPQY010000034.1 GCA_016190245.1 Nitrospirota bacterium
GCCAACTCGGATTTCTCTCTCCCCGTCAATTCCCTGACGAATCTTGGACGGCTCACACGCCTTCGCTCCTTCACCCCCGGTTGTCCCCATCATCCCATTCGTCAGGTCCATCGATTTACATTAAAAGACTTTGGTAAGAGGGCTTAGTCTAAGCAAGAGAGCCGACCCATCATCATCGCTTGACATGGTAGTGGCATCAGTATAAGCTATCCACTGACTGGATGTCCAGTCAGCCACCATGACGGCGCCAAAACGATTGGTGGGAAAAGCCGGGAGGGAATCGGCCCGCCGAGCCGAGCAAAAGGCAGCCAGCCGGCAGGCGATCCTGAACGCCGCCATGGCCTGCTTCAACGAGCACGGCTTCCAGCACACCTCAATTGATGCCATCGCGCGAGAGGCCCGCGTTTCCAAGGGGCTCGTCCACTACCACTTCGAGTCCAAGGAGCAGATCTTTGGCGAAATCCAAGCTCTCCTGTTCAGACGTCTTGCCGCGAAAATCGAGAACGCCTCGGCGGGACTGGGCCTCTCGGCCGAGAGAGCGGCGTGGGCCGCCGAAGAGCTCTGGGAAGCGCTCCTCAGGATGCAGCGCATGCTGCCGATGGGGCTGACCCTTCTGGAGCGCGCGCTGAGGCACAGGAAACTCCGCAAACAGGCTTCCAAGTTCGTTCAAGAACAGCGAAGACTGATCATCGCCGGCATCCGCGCGGTGTCCGGCCGACGGCCAGAGGAGCTGGGCATCACCGCGCAAGCACTCGCCGACCTCACGGTCGCCACGGTCGTCGGATTGCTCGTGCTTCAGCCCTTCTCGACCCACCCCTCCAGGGCCAAGGGGATCTACGACACATTCAAAAAACTCGCGATGCGGTTCCTGTTCCCACCGGAGGACAAGGAGGTGGATCCATGAATCCTTCCCTCACCGACCGCCCGAAGCTCTACGACAACTACGATTTCCGTCCGAACGCGATCGCGGTGGATGGTCACCAGATCCATTATGTGGACGAGGGCACGGGCGAAATCATTCTCATGCTGCACGGCAACCCCACGTGGGCCTACCTCTACCGCCACCTCATTCACGCCCTGAGCGGCGAGTATCGCTGCGTCGCGCCCGATCACCTGGGTTTCGGATTCTCCGACAAGCCTTATCGCGCGGACTACAGCATGCGGGCGCACATCATGAGGCTCACCCAATTCGTGCGCAAGCTCGCGTTGAAAGACGTCACGCTGGTCGGCCAGGACTGGGGAGGCATCATCGGCCTGGGCTGGGCGGTGCGCGAAAAGGTGACGGTCAAGCGCCTCGTGGTCCTCAATACCGCGGGCTTCGCGCCTCCGAACCCCGGTGAGATCCTGAGAATGAAACCCTTCCCGTGGGGGCTTCTCCTTCTCCCGCTGCTGAGAACACCCGTCGCCGGTGAACTCTTCGTCCAAGGTCTGAACGGTTTCGTCCGGTACCTCCTGCCCAAGGGCTTCCACCATCGGGAGAGGCTTTCGAAGGAGGTCATGGAGGGCTATCTCGACCCCTACCCCACGTGGGCCTCCCGACGGGCCCACCTCGAGAGCGTCCGCCAGATTCCCGTCCTGCCGTCCCACCCGACGTGGCAACTTCTCGAGGAGATCGGCGCGGAACTCATGGGGTGGGAGGTGCCCGCTCAGATCATCTGGGGAATGCGCGATCCCGTGTTTGGCCCCTGGTTCCTGGAGGAATTCGAGCGCAGGCTCCCCAACCACGCCCCCAGCCTGCGCATCGAGGACGCCGGGCATTTCCTTCAGGACGACACGCCCGACGTCATCTCCAACAAGATCCGCGAATTCATGGCCGCCACGCGGGCGCGGGCGGAAGCGGCGGCCGGGCGAAGCGCCATCGCGATCGGATGAACTCGGAAAGGAGGAAGCCATGAAGAACGTGTTGCTGACGGATCCCTACGGCCCCGAGACGGTGAAGTGGGGCCGAGACATGCTCGACGTGATGGGTTCCAGGCTCGCCAGGGGCCACGGTCTGTTCGGGCTGGATTCCCACATGCATCCTTGGGCCCTCTACATCATCGCGGAGAACATCAGCAACCCCTGCACGGTGATGGAACATCCGCTGTGGGATGATTTCCTCGCGGAGATCCGGAAGGGGTACGACGTCGTGGGCATCCAGTTCAAGAGCTACTTCGCGCCCAAGCTCGTTCAGATGATTCGCGCCATCCGGCGCGAATCCCCTCACACGGAGATCGTGGTCGGCGGATACGGCGTGGGGATGCTGGAGGATCCGCCGCCCGGCGACACGGAGGGCTGCGCCCAGTTCATCCGGGAAAACGCGGACCACCTGTGCCGGGACGAGGGCGTGAGATTCATGCGCACGATTCTGGGCGACCACCCCGTGGACCGCCCCATCACGCAGTACCACCTGCCCACCGCGAGCTACGGCCTGCCCAACCTCTTCTTCAAGGCCCAGGTGCCCGCCTTTCTCGTCTCCCTCGGCTGCCCCAATGCCTGCGACTTCTGCAACACCTCGGCCTTTTTCTACCACAAGAAGATCTACGTGGCCGAGCCGGCCCAGATCTACGAATTCATGAAACACTACCAACGTAGCCTGAATACGGAGGACCTGCTGTGCCTCCTGTTCGACGAGGACATCGTCCTCAACCCGGACTGGGTGCGTGAACTTGGACGCCTCATCCGGTCGGACCGCAAGACCTGGGGCATCCGGTGGTTCAGCTTCGGCTCGATGCGTTCGATCTCCCGGTTCGAGCCGGAGGAACTCCGGGAGTGCGGCATGGGCGCGGTGTGGATCGGCGTCGAATCCGGCCTCGACGAGGTCCTCACGACGACGGACATCCACGTCGCCAAACGCAACGGGGCCAAGACGGTGCACGACGTCTTCAACGGCCTGTACCGCTGCGGGATCGTCACGATCGGCTCGATGATCTACGGGTTCGACTTCCACACGCCGGAGAATCTCAAGAAGGACGTCGAGTATTTCGTCAGCCTGAGGCCCTTCCTCTACCAAATCGGCGTGCTCACGCCCTGCCCCGGCACCAAGCTCTATAGGAAGATGGTGGAGGACCGCCGCGTGCTGGACACGTTCGGCTGGAACGACATGCATCTCTGGAAGGCGGGCGTCCACAGGCTCAAGCATCTGAGCAACGACGACATCCGGACGTACTACGATTGGGCACACACCCAGCTCAACGTCGTCAACGGCCCTCCGCTCGTCCACTTCTTCGAAAGCAACCTGCTGGCCTACAAGTCCTTCCGCGGTGCGGACAGCGAGTTCCTCAAGTTCCAGGCGGAGAAGTCGCGCGACCTCTTGCGGGTGGTGCGCGCGATCGCCCCCATCGTGCGCGACCATGCACCCTCCCCGCTCGTCAGGCACAAGATCCGCGAGCTGGAGGCCGAGACGGATGCCGTCCTGGGGAGCGGACCGATCCCGGCCCGAATCGCGCTCGGGTTGTTCCGGCGGATGTTCAATTTCTGGATGGACCGCGCGGGGAACGTGGCGCCGAAAGGGACGCTCCTCGAATCCCGAACCCGGTGGACCCACTACCATCAATCGGGGAACGGCGGGCCGCCAAGGGTTGTGCGCAAGAAAATCCGCGGCGCGGGCCGTCCCCACGGGACCACCGACGGGCGCTGGGGAGCGGTGCACCTGGATACGCGCAGCCTCAAGACGGCCGCGAGTCGGGTGATGGGGCTCGCGTGAGAACGTGATCGAAAACATCCGCGCGGAACTCAAGGCCCGCTTCGTCGAGCGCGACGACGTCATTGACGGCGCACTCACCGCCTTCCTGTGCCGCGAACACGTCCTGATCCTGGGCCCGCCCGGCACCGCCAAGAGCATGCTCGCCCAGGAGATCTGCCGGAGATTCGGCGGCCTCCGCTATTTCCGTTGGCTGCTGACCAAGTTCACCACTCCCGAAGAGCTCTTCGGTCCCGTCAGCCTTAAGGGTCTGGAGAACGACCGCTACGTCCGAGTGACGGCCGGCAAACTGCCCGAGGCGAACGTGGCCTTTCTGGACGAGGTCTTCCTGGCGAACTCCTCCATCCTCAACACGCTCCTTACCCTCATCAACGAACGAAAGTTCTTCAACGGCGACCAAGCCGTGGACGTCCCGCTGATTACGCTGTTTGCCTCGTGCAGCGAACCGCCGAAGTCCAAGGAACTCGGCGCGTTCTACGACCGGTTCCTCTTTCGATTCCAGGTGGGCTACGCTCGAGAGGATCGGAACTTCAAGAGGATCCTCACGCTGGAGGAAAACGCCGACTCTGTGCCTATCATGAAACCCTCACCCCCACCCTCCCCGCCTGTCCGATCCGCCACGGCGGACGGACGGGCAGGTCCCTTTCAGTCCGCCACGGGCGGAGAGGGAGTTCTCCGCCGGCCGGCGGAAGAGGGTCAGGGTGAGGAGATCCGGGCTTGGGCACAGGGGGCTTGGGACAGGCTTTTGGGCGTGACGGTGCCGGAGTCCATGCTGGACCTGCTCGCATCGCTGAGAAAGCGGCTGAACGGCCTGGGCATCGTCGCATCCGACCGCCGGTACAAGCGGAGTCTGGGCGCGCTGCGCGCGCACGCGAGGATCCATGGCCGCGACGCCGCGACGCCGCGGGACATGGAGATCCTGAAGACCATCCTTTGGACCACACCGGAGGAAGCCGAGAAAGTCGCCGACGCGATCGACGAGGTGGTGTTCCCCTCGCAGCACCGGGCGCAGCGCTGCCTCGACCAAGTGACCGAACTGAAGCGCGATCTGGAAGAGACTTACTATTCGGATGAAGAGCGCGCCGCCGTCGCGCGCGAGGCGCTCCACAAAGTCGAAAAGCTTTCGCAACGGATTCGCGATCTGGCGGCGGCCGACCGCTCGTCTGCTCCCGAGTCCGGCGTCAAGACAGTCGTCGCGCACTTCCACGATGTCGCCGAGACCGTACGGGCTCTCTGCAAGCAATTCCCCCCTCCGCATTCGGCCCAAGCGGGATGAGCCCCGCAACGGAGGCACGGTCTGCGCTCATGGTCAGCCCGTCGAACCCTGAGCGGGGCCGAGCCTACCGACGGACCGCTCATCCTTCGACAAGCTCGGGATGAGCGGTCCTGGCGAAATCATTCGGCCCGGCGAGATCAGAAACATCCTCTGTGGCCACGGGCTGGCCGTGCGGTGTGACTCCCTGGATGTGGAAGCCTTGGAGGAGAACCTTGCTCCCGAGGACCGCGAACGCGTTGTGGCCACGATCCCGCGTCTGCCTGCGGCCGATCGTCTCCTCCAAGACCTGTTCTCCATCTTCTTCAAGGCTGCGATCCGACTCCACGCATACGACCAGCTCAGTCCCTCGGCGATGGGAAACAGACTCCTGATCGAAGCCACCCTCCGCTCAACCGGCTACGCAGAAAAGAAACGAGGGACTGTGCTGAACGAACGAGCAGCCACCGGCGCTGCCGTAGCGACGTTGGAGAAACTGGGCCGGGAAATGGACAAGCTGAATCTCTCCATGGCCGGCCGTCTGCACCGCCTGGAGGCCGACCTCGCCCGCAGGCTGGACCACCTGACAGGCCGGAACAACGACGGCGATGCAGCCTACTCCGCCTGGAAAGGCACCCGGCAGGGAGCCGAATTCGGTGCCATCGATGACAACCTCCAGTGCCCTCCACACGGCAAGCTCACCCTCGACGCTCAGCCTCTCCCACGCGGGACACGCTCGCTGGGTTGGGGGCCGCTGAGCGGCGACCTCCCGGCCGCACTCCCGCCGCATGAGCGGATGGCCCTCGAGCGGCAGATCATGACGCTGGAACGGTTCCGAAGGTTCCTTCGGATGCTGGTCGAAATACCCCCCAGGGCGGGCGATACCCTGCGGCGCATCCTTCGTACCGAATCGAACGAGACACACGACATCACGATGGGCAACGAACTCGGCAGGCTTCTGCCCATGGAATTGACCGCGCTCGCCGGCCGGATCTCAAGGAAAGGATTCTTCAAGCGTCTGCGGGACAGCGAACTGCTCCAGTACGATCTCTCGACCTCTCCCCGGCCTGGACCGCTCGTCGCTTGCGTGGACACCAGCCACTCGATGGAAGGTGAGAAGGACCTGTTCGCGAAAGCACTGGCCCTCGCCTTCAGCCAAGCGGCCCTCGAACACGAACGAACCTTCCGCGCGATCCTCTTCGGCGCGAAGAACCAGCCGCCCCGGGTCGTGTCGTTCGAGCGGCCGCGATCGGAGGACTTGATCGAGCTTGCGGAGTTCGCCTTCGGGGGCGGCACGGACTTCGAGCTTCCCCTTCGGACGGCGATGCGAATCCAGGAAGAACACGTCGGCGAAGGGGGAGACATCGTTTTCCTGACCGACGGACGGTGCGCGCTTCCACCGGGTTTCGCGGACGAGATTCTCAGAGAGAAACGCCGCCTCGACGTCCGTATCACCGTGATTGTGATGGATGTGGGCGAGAGTACGACACTCACCCTGCAGCCACCGCTGAGCGACGCCGTCTATACAACCGGCCAACTGCTCGCCGCCGAGGGAAGCACCTGAACCCGTTGGGTGGAAAGGGCACGTAGGGAGCGATTCCGCCTGCCCGCCGTGGCGGGATCGCTCCGTGATTTCGGACGCATGGGAATGCCACGTAACATGCCCCGCATCCCCTTGCCGAGGAGGGCGTGGGGCCATGCAATGTCGCCGCGTCCGCCGCGGCGGAGATGGCGCGGCATGTAACATGGCCTGCGGGGCTTCATCTCGTGGCACCATGCCCTCCGTGGCAAGGTGCCATGCTGATCGCCGCCCTTCTCCGCCGCGGCGGACGGGCTGATCCTTTCCGAGGAGAGGGAACTCCCTCTCCCTGAAAGGGCTTGTCTTTACCCACAACTTATTCGGGGGGTCTGCCGACTATCTGCTGTGGCGAGGTACAGGAGGACGTTATCGACATGGATGTTACACCGCATCCTCCAGCACCGGTTCACCCCCACGTGCGTGGGGACAATCTGCCGCCCTCGAACATGTCCACCGACACGTCCGGTTCACCCCCACGTGCGTGGGGAC
>JACPQY010000036.1 GCA_016190245.1 Nitrospirota bacterium
GAAGTAGGTCAACCCCGTGTCCACCGTCTGATTCACCGCCGCGTCATACCTGACCGTTCCCACCGTGCCCGTCAGCGTCCCCGCCACGGCCGTGACCGTGTTCGAGAGGATGAGGCTCCCCGCCCCCGTGAGCGTGATCGTCCCGCCCGTCCCGTCCCACGAGCCGTCTCCATTGACCGTCCCGGTGGTGAGCGTGATCGTCCCGTCCACGTCCGCCGCGCCCTGAGCGGTCACGGTGCCCGACGCCACGTCCAGGTTCCCGCTCGAATCGAGCGTCAGGACGCCGCTGTCGGTCAGCGCGAAGGTCAGGATGTCCACGTCCGTGTTGTTGGGACCGAACCCGTCGTCGTCAATCAGCATCCCCGCCACTGTCCGGCTGGAGTCCAGGTCCGGCTGATTGGTGGTGAGGGTCTGGTCCGTGAAGCGGACCGTGTCGGACACCGCCGGCACACCGCTCGGGGCCCAGTTGGCCGCCGTGGCCCAGTTGGCGCTCGTGCCCCCGATCCACTTCTTGTGCGTGTAGACCTCGACGTCGTCCACGAGCGTGGTGTTGGAATCGCTCGACCTGACGGAGGCCTCGAATGCGCCCATCTTGGCCGTCCCGTTGTTTTGCATGGTCACACCCGTAACCTGCGACGCGTTGTTGAGGTAGACATCGAACGTGTCGGCATCCTCGTTCAGTTCGAGCCGCCAGCGGTACCATGTGTCGGCGGCATACGTGGTGGTCGTCACCCAGCCCGTGCCGTTATAGTATTGGATGTTGCCGGCGCCGCTGAACCTCACCTGGGCGCGATTGGATCCCGCCCCCACGTCCGTCACGTAAAACTCGGTGGCATCGGTGGTGTTGCTCTTTCGAGCGAGCCACTCCACAACCATCTTGCCTGAGGTGACCGGGTTGAAAGTGAAGTAGCCCCCCTCGTTGGCGAGGGACCTCGTGATGCTGCAGTATTCGTCTTCGTCAGCGGCCACGCCGCCGTTCTGGACGATCGCGACGGTCGGGCTGCCATTGGGGTACCACCGCACGGGGTTGGCCGCGCCGACCTGGCCGTGGAACGTATCGTCGAACAGGTTCGCCTTCGCGCCGAGTTGGATCCAGTTCACCGTGCCGCCGTTGTCGCTGTCGTCGTCCTCGCCGGCCCAGTCGCCCGTGGCGTCCTCCATGGAAACGATGCCACTTGTGTTTGCGCGCACCGCGATATCCGCCGCGTGCGTGCCCCAGGAGGCTGGGAAGACGTGGCCGCCGAAGCTGGTCGTTTGGGCCGTGACGTCGAGCATGACGGAGGCCGCCGCCGAAGAGTCGAAGGTGCTCGACCACTCGACCTGGTCGAAGCGGCGGATCGTCACACCGGAGCCGATGACCACGCCGGAGGTGTTGACGCTGCGGATGTCGAGTTCGGCCACGTCGAGAACCCCGCCGGTCAGCGAGACGGAATAGAAGTTGGTACCTTCCGTCCCCGAGGTCGTGATCTTCGGCACGGTGGCGACGTCGGCGATATTGAACGTGCCTGACGTCATCGAGAGGGTTCCCGCGTTGGCGATCTTGAGCGTGGTTCCGGAGCCGGTCATGGTGAACTTGCCGCCGTTGATCGTGATGTTGCCCGCGGTAAGCGTGTAGGTGGCCGTGTCCAGCGTACCCCCCGTGACCGTGAGCGTGTCGGTGACGGTCACGTTCGAGGCCAGTGTGTCGGTCAGCGTCCCGTTGACCGTCAGGTCCCGGAAGTCGGTGTCCCCTGCGCCGGAGATCGTGACCGTCTGGGTCCCGCCGTCGAGTGTGACATTCACGCCGGCACTCGCGATGAAGTCGCCGTTGTTCGTGAAGTTGCCCGCGAGCGTGAGGTCCGACGTCGAGGCCGTGAACGAGGCATCTGAATCGTTGATGAGGAAGTTCCCGTTGATGTCGAGCACGGCGGCCTGCTGCGTGGCCGTCGTGGCGCCGGTGTTGTCAATCGTGAGGTTGTTGTACGAGATGGGTGTGACGTCGTTGATGAGAGTGAACACCGTTTCGCTGGCGGCCCCGGCGTAGACGACCGTGCCGCTGGCCGGCGTGAAGGTGCTGCCGAGCTCGGTGAGATCGTCCGCGAGGCCTCCCTCCAGTCTGAGCGTGCCGTTGTTGGAACCGCCGTCGTTGAAGGTCAGTGCAGCGTCGGGGTCAAGGAGATCCTGGACGACGAAGTTCGCGCCGCTTCCCACGATGAGTTGCCCCAGGACCAAGAGGCGGAACCCGCTGTTGTCGTAGACGGTCACGGTGGCCGAAGAGTTGGCGACGGTAAGCCGGTTGAAGTCCACGTCCGCGGCGCCCTCGATATCAATGACCTGGGCGGCCGTCCCGTCGAACTTGACGAGACACCCCGGCCCCGTGTCGAACCGGGCGCCATTGGCGATCGCCCAGTTGCCGCTGACGAGGAACGTCGCGCCGATGTCCGTGGAAACAAGCCCCTCCCCCGCGGCGGAGACGCTGCTTCGGAAATCGACCTGGTTGAGATCGAGCGTGGCCGAGCCGACGTCCAGTGAGCCGTTCGCGAGTTCGAGGACACCCGTCACCGTCACCGTGGTACCGTCGGTCACGGTCACGTTCACCAAGTTATCGCCCGCGGTGACGGTGAGGCCGGGGAAGGTGAGGCTCGCGTCGTTGAGGGTGCGGTTGGCCAGGGGCGTGACCTTGAGGGTGCCCGAGCCGGCCAGTGTGCCGGAGCCGGAGACCAGCGTCCCGCTGCCGTCGCCGTCCACCGTCAGCGTGATCGTGTTGTTGATCGTGATCGTCCGGCCGGTGGCGATGTTCAGGAGGTCAATGGTCGTGTCCGCCGTCACCGTGGGGTCATCGAAGGACCCGACCGGGCTGGACGGGATGATCGCCTTGTCGCCCGCTCCCGGAGCGGTTCCGCCGGCCCAGTTGCTGCCCGTGCTCCACGTCACGCTGGAGTTGCCCTCCCAGATGATTCCGGTGGTGGTCCACGTCACCGTCCCGCCGTTGTCGTTGTCGTCGTCCTCGCCGCCCCAGTCGCCCGTGGCGTCCTGCATCGTGACCGTGCCGGAAGTGTTGGCGCGCACGTTGAAATCCTCGCCGGCGGCCGGCTGGTGCGTGCCCCACGAGGTGGGGAACGTATGGCCGGAGAGGGTGGCCGTTTGGGCCGTGATGTCGAGCAGGATGGATGGCGAGCCGGTGGACTCGAACGTGCCGGCCCACGCGATGTTGTCGAACTTCGTGACCGTGACGCCCGAGCCGATGCGGACGCCCAGGGAGTTCACGCTCCGGATGTCCCACTGCGAGACGTCGAGGGTGCCGCCCGTGAAGTTGACATTGAAGAAGTTGGTACCTTCCACGCCGGACGTCGTGAGGCGCTGGATGGTGGGCACGCCGGTCACTTGGATGGTCCCTGAAGACATCTGGAGCGTCCCGCCGGATCCGATCTTGAGGATGCCCCCTGAGCCGCTCATCTTCAGAGTTCCGCCGTTGACCGTGGCGGTGGCGCCGACGGTAAGCGTGTAGGTGGAGACCTCCAAGGTGGCCGCCGAGACCTCGACGTTGTTGTTGGCCGTGAGGTTCCCTCCCAGGGTCTTGGTTCCGCTGCCCGCGACCCAGAGGTTGTAGTACGTCACGTTCGGATCGATCGTCTGCGACCCCGCGCCGCCGGGCATGTCGTACTTGACCGTCCCCGCCGTGCTCGTCAGCGTGGCCGCCACGGCGGTGACGAGGCTCGAGAGGGCGAGCGTTCCGGCGCCCGTGAACGTGACCGTTCCCCCCGTGCCGTCCCAGGTCCCGTCGCCGTTGACCGTGCCGGTGGAGACGGTGATCGTTCCGTTCATGTCCGCCGCCGCCGTAAGCGTGAGCGTGCCGCTGCCGACCGCGATCGTGCCTCCGGAATCATGGTCGAGCTTGCTCGCGGTCAGGGTGAACCCGTTTAAGCTGAGACTGACGCTGTTGGGGCCAAGGTTGTTGTCGTCGATCAGGAGATTGGCGATGTCCCGGCTCTGGTCGAGGACGGGTTGATTGGTCGTCAGGCTCTGGTCGGTGAAGCGGACCGAATCGGTGACGAGCGGCACGCCGTTCGGGGCCCAGTTGTCCGCCGTGGCCCAGTTGGTGGACGTCCCACCGATCCACTTCTTGTGCGTGTAGATCTCGAAGTTGTCCACGTAGGTGATGTTGCTGTCGTCTCCCTGGATGTTGAAGAGGAGCCGATCGAAGTTGTCGAGCGTGGCGTAGTTCTCCATCCGGACCGGGATCAGCGTGCAGAGGGTGTTGTCCACGTAGAGCGTGTAGGTGTCGGCGGCGTTGTTGACCTCGATCCGGAAACGGTACCACGTGTCAACCGCCCAGTTGACCCCCGAGGAGGTCCAGAGCGAGGTGGCGTCGTCATAGTACTCGATATTCTGGGCCACGTTGCCCCTGAATCGGATCTTGACGCGGACCTCGGCCGGGCCCCACCCGCCGGAGAGGAGCTGGAAGGCCGTGGTTTCCTGTGCGTTCTCCTGGCGCATGAGGAATTCGACCGCCCCGGGACCGGACACGGATGAGCCTCGCGCGAGGAGCTGGGCGTTGCCCGTGGAGGCCCGGTCGCAGCGCATGTACTTGGTCCCGTCCGGCGTGGCGAGCGTGTTCTGGACGTCGAAGACGTCGCAGGCGGTACCCCCGTTCGTCCAACCCAGCGGGGCGGACCCGACGGTATCGAGCTCGTAGTGGTCGGTGACGATGTCGGCCATGGCATCGGCGGCCCGGGAGGGGTTCGGAACGGAGATGATCAGCAGGCCGATGAAGGAAGTGCAAAGTGCGACGTGCGAAGTGCGCCCATGCGCCGCGCCTGCACGGCCGATGGAAGGAACAATAGTGCCCACGCTATACCACACCCTGCCGACTGGGATTGAGCAACTTTCGTGCCGTGTAGCGGTGGAGATCCTCGACAACGCCTCGTAACTTATGACAAAAATAAACCTTCAACTACCCTCGACCTCAACAGGCTACAAGAAATGAGAAAAAGTGCGTCAAGTGTGTCAGGAGTTGCGACAGCACGTTGGAAAAGGGGACATTCCTATTTTCCATGAGCTTCTTCCACCCACCCGCCACCCCCGGGCAGCGCGGAAAATAGGAATGTCCCCTTTTCGCTCACGGCGTCGGATCCGTCTCCTTGTTCAGGAAATACAGTCCGCCGTTGCTTGTCCCGATCATGAACTTCTGCTGGTTCGAGTTGTAGCCGACCTGACCGATGGCCACCCCGGAACCGAAGTCGTACGTCAGGAAAAGGTTCGCCGCGCTCTCGTCGATGTAATACAACTTGCCGTTGGCGTTCCCCACCACCATCACGCCGGAGAGCATCAAACCGCCGTTCGTGAACGCCGCCGTCGAGCCGCCGGGGCGGAACGGATAGCCCGACTGCGGCGTTCCTGAACTGCTCAACACGTAGAAGTGGCCGTCGGAATCTCCGTATTCCACCTTCCACGTGGAGTACGTCACATACGGCGCCGCCGTGATCTTGTACAGGCAGTTGTCCAGGTCCCCCACGGTGTGATTCGTCGTGTCCCGATACGGATAACCGCTCAGGTTCGGCAAGCCGACCGTCCCGTTGTCCACTCCGTGCATCCGACCTCCATCGTCGCCGCCGTACACCTTGTTGCTCATGAGGGTCAAGGTCGAGTTCACGTGTTGCACGGGCGTCGTGTTGTCCGAGTCCACGCTCCCCGATCCGGTCGTGTCTACGCGATAGAGATGCGCCCCGCCCCCGCATGCCCCCGCTGCCTTCGAGCCCGCATACAGGTACACCGTCCCTGAAATGTTCCTCCACGAAGGCGCCGTCTGCACCCTCGAAGCGGCCCCTACATCCTTGGCCGGCGCGTCGGGCGTCGTGTCCGTGTCCGCGATCTGGACCCCGAAGATCCTGGCCCCGTCCGCCGCGTTCTCGCCGCCGAAATAGAGGTTGTTCAAGTCGTAGATCAGGGGCGAGGTGATCTCGTCCACGTTCGCGTGCGAGTAGGCCGCCTGCCACGGGCATCCCGCCTTGGGGAGCTGGAGAGCCGTTCCGGTATCCACGAGAAGGAAGATCTTGGCCACGCTCCCGGGATCGGCCTTCCCCGTGGGCACGTAGAGGACGTGCAGGCTGTCCGTCGAGTCGCCGTCGTTGTTCATGTCGCAGGGTCCGAAGACCGTCTCGCTCTTCGTGTCCCAGATCGGCGTGCCCAGGATGTTGCCGTTCGCCTCGGCGATGTCGTAGGTGTAAAGGGGATTGCCCGCCGTGTCCCTTACATAGATCCTGTCCACCGTGCCGGCCCCGCCCGTGTCCGTGAACGCGACGTAGACGGCGTACTGGGCGTAGGTGGTCCAGTCGAACGCGAGCGTCGGGAAGCCGGCGATGGTTCCGGACGTGTCCGACGAGCAGCTCCACATCCAGTTCAGGATGGCCGTGTTGACTTCGCTTTCGTAGGCCGCGCCCGCGCCCGGACCGCTCGTGCCCACGCCCCGGTTTTCGGCGCAGCCGACCAGATCGCTCCCGCCGTTCGTGTCCTGGAGACGGATGTTGTACTGAGAGCCGCCGACGGTGTCGAAGTAGCCGCCGCGGACGGAGACGGTCCCGCTCGCCCGCGCGATGGAGAGGAATCGGGCGCCGACGCCGGAATCGATGTTGGTGAACCTGATCCCGGCCAAGTCCGTGATGGTGGCGGTAGAGGAAACGTCCAGGCCCTGGAGGTCGCCGTAGCTGAACTGGAGTTTGGTGATGTTGACCGTGCCGGTGAGTGTCACATCAATCGTGCCCGAGCCGCCGTTGCGCGTGAGCGTGGGGCCGGATCCGCTCCCCGAGGAGTTGAAGGTTCCGTTGATCGTGAGCGACTTTCCTCCCGCGAGCTGGAACGCGCCGGTGGAGGCCAGTTCGAGCGTCCCGCCGCTCTCCACGGTGGCGTTCTGGAGGGCCACGAGAACGGCGCTCGTGTTGTTGACGCGCAGGGTGCCGCCGCTGCGGACGGTGAGCGTATCGTTCACGGTGAGCGTGTTGCTCGCCAGGATGTCGAGGGCGAATCCGCCGTCAATGATGAGCTTCTTGCAGGCGCCCGCCGCCGCGTCCATCGTGATGGCCGCGCCCTGGACCACGACGTTCTCGCTGCCCGTCGGCACGCCGGATGGCGTCCAGTTGCCGCCGGTATTCCAGGCACCCGAACTGATCTTCTTGAAGTTCGTGGCCGAGGGATAGACCGTGTACGTCAGACCGGAGGTGGATCCGTTGTTGGTGATGCGGAAGCGATACTCCTGCCCGTCCGTGGCGGTCGCATCGGCCTGGACGCGGAACCACAGCTCGGTCGTGGTCGGATTGCCGGCGGCCGTGTAGGCCGTGTCGGTGTCGCTGTTCCAGTACTCGCCGTTCACCCAAGGGTTGCCGCCGCTCGTGCCCCTCTCGCCCGAGGTGACGCTCGCGCCGTTCGCCTTCGCGTAGGTCCCCGTCGGCGCCATCTTCCAATCGGTCGAGGTGTTGGTGATCGAGGTCCACGGACCGGGGCTGCCGTTGGGATCTTTCTGGTACTGGAGAACCCAGGTGTAGTTCGAGTTCGGATCGCTGTGGTCAATCCGCACGGCGACGACGTACTTGTTCCCCGGGGTGAAGTAGAACTCCCCGTTGTCGCCCTTCCACGTGAGCGAGGCGGCATCGTCCGCCACGTCGAAGGCGCCCTGGGCATTCCCGGCGCTCTGCACGGCCAGCTCGATCGTCACCGTGTACGTGTTGAGGACCTGCGGATTGGCCCCCGAGGCGTCCACCTCCACCGCGCGCAGGTAGTAGTTGCCGATCGCAGTGGGCTTGATGGTGAAGTCCTCCTCGTAGAGCGTGTCCGCGCTCTTGTTCTGCGCGGCCGGCTGGTCGTTGTCCTCGTGGTACACCCCGCCCGTCGGGCTGCCGGAAAGCGCAAGCGCGGTGACGGGCGAATCGCCGTCAAGGTGGCCGTCATTGTAGTCCGTGTCGTTCCACCCCCGGATGGTTGCGCTCGCGCCGGTGATCAGCGTCGGCGCGGGGAAGAGCGACGACGTGTCGAACTGGAGAGCGAGGTTGTGGCCGGTCCAACTCAGGTGCTTCGACTTGATGCCCACCCGCACGCGAACGAGGTCGTTGGGCGACACAATAGCCTGCGTGTTCTCCGGTTCGAGGGCGATCTCCGTCTTGTCCGCCCACCGGTAGGCCACCTGCTCCTTCACGCGCTGGGCGGCCTCCGGGTAGACGGTGTAGACGAAGGACCCGTTGGCGCCGTTGTCCGTGATCCGGAACCGGTAGCGATTGAGGGCGGACGACCCCTGCGGCTGGACGGAGTACCACAGCTCCGTGAACTCGCCCGCTCCAAGCGTGAACGAGGAGACAATGCCGTCCTCGCAGTAGACGCCGTTGACGCCCGTGCCTGTCCCGGTGCCCGTGACGAAGCTCCCCGTCGAGACCGAGGCGTTGTCCGCCCCGTACGCTCCATCCACCGCCCGCCAATCGGTCGAGGTGGTCGTGACGGCCGTCCAGGGTCCCGGCGATCCCGTCGGGTCCTTCTGGTACTCGAGGCGCCAACTGAAGGTGGACGGGCTCGCGCCGGTATTCTCCATCCTGACGGCCGCGATGTACGTCGTGCTCGTCGTGAACTCCTTGATCGTGTTCGAGGGACCGCTCCAGTCGGGCGAGGCCACGTTCTGCGCCCACTCGTAGGCGGCCAAGCTGACGTTCGGGACGGTGGCGGAGAAGGAAATGGCCTGGGTGTACGTGTCGAGCAGGCCGACGTAGGCTCCCGTGTTGTCCACCTCGACCACACGCAGGTAGTACGTGCCGGAGGCCCCGATCTCCACGGTGAAGTCCTCTTCGTAGAGGATGTCCAGGCTCTTGTTCTGCGAACTCACCACGTTCGATTCGTGGTAGCGGCCGGCGGTGGGCGTGCCGGAGAGGAGGGTCCCCGAGAGCGCGTCGTTGTTGAGATGGTCGGCGTCGTCCCAATACTTGATCGGCGTGGAGGAGGTCGTGATCAGGTAGGTGGAGGGCGCGCCGTTCGCATTGGCGAAGCTCGAGACCGTGTCGTATTGCAGCGCAAGATAGTGCCCGTTCCAGGGCGAGTTGTTCGACTTGATCCCCGTGCGGAGATGGAGCTGCTGGTTGACGGCGGCGGTGTAGGCGTTGTTCTCGAGCGCAAGTTGGTTCTCGGCCCCGTCCGCCCAGCGGAAGGAGACCTGCTCGTGGGTGGTGTCCTTCGCCTGCGCCAGGATCGTGTACGAGATTCCGGCGGTGGAGCCGGAGTTCGTGATCCTGAAGCTGTACGCCTTGCCGGAAGCCGCCGACTGAGGCTGGATCTCGTAGCGCAACTCCGTCTGATTGCCCGCGCCCAAGGAATACGTGCCCTGCGCTCCCGTCTCGCTGTAGCGGCCGTTCGCGGCCGTCCCCGCGCCGGCGTTGGTGACGAAGTTACCGGTGGTGATGGCAGTTCCGTCCTGGACGGTGTTGACCACGGCCTTCCAGTCCACGGATCCGGTCGTGAGGTCCGTCCACGGTCCCGGCGTTCCCGTCGTCCGCTGATATTGGAGACGCCAGTCGTAGTTGTTGGGGACGGCGCCCGTATTCGAGACTCGAACGGCCAGCGTGTAGGTCGTGCCCGGCGTGATCTCGATGACCGAGTCCGCAGTCCCGAACCCCGTGCCGGCGGTCAACTCGCCTGCCCCCCAGTTGAACGAGTCCTGGCTGGTCGCCGGATTGTTTCCGGTGAGCGAGATCGTCTGAAGGTAATTGTTCAAGACTTTGAGGAAAACCCCCGAAGAATCGGTCTCCACCACCCTCAGATAGTACGTGCCCGTGGAGGTGACCTTGACGGTGAAATCCTCTTCGTAGAGCGTGTCCGCGTTGGCCGTTTGGCCCGGCGGGACACCGTCCTCGTGATATTTCCCGGCCGTAGGACTGGAGGACAGGATCGAGCCCGTCACTGCGTCGCCTTTCAGATGGTCCGTGTCGTTCCAATACTGGATGTTGCTCGATGAGGTGGTGACGAGCGTGGGGGCGGCGAAGTTGATGTCCGTGTCGTACTGGAGGCTGAGGTAGTGCGTGCTCCACGTGAGGTGCTTGCCCTTGAGGCCGGTTCGGAGGTGGACGGTATCGTTCACGTTGGCGTTGAACGAGGAGTTCTCCGTGGCCAGCGCCGCCTCGGCGGCATCGGCCCAACGGAAAGAGACCTGCTGGGTGACGAGTTGGGCGGCCTCGGGGGACTGGTTGTACGCGAAGGGACCGGTCGCTCCGTTGTCCGTGAGGCGGAACTTGTAGCGGTTGAGGGCCGCGCTGCTCAACGGCTGAATGGAGAACCAGAGCTCCGAGTACTCGTTCGAGTTGAGCGTGAAGGACGACACGATCCCGTCCTCGGAATACATGCCGCTCACGCCCGTCCCCGTTTCCGAGCCGGTCGAGAAGCTCCCGGTCGCCACGTTGGTGTTGTCAAGCCCATAGACGCCGTCCACGGCGCGCCAGTCGTTCGAGCTGGTCGTGATGTTGGTCCACGCGCCCGGGCTCCCCGTCGGATCCTTTTGATATTGGAGCCGCCAGTTGAGCGTCGCCGGCGAACCGCCCGTGTTCTTGGCCCGCACGGCCAGGATGTACGTGGTCGAGGTGGCGAACGAGAGCATCGTATTGGCCGTCTGCCAGGCCGGGCTCGCCTGGTTGGGGGACCAGTTGTAGCCGTTCTGCCCCACCGAGGGGACCGTGGCCGTCACGGCGATCACCGGGCTCGAATACGTGTCGAGCACCGCCGGCGATCCGCCGTTGTAATCCACCGCGCGCAGATAGTAGGTGCCCGTGGCCGTGATCGTGACGGTGAAATCCTCCTCGTAGAGCGTGTCGAGCGTCTTGCTCTGGGTCACGGATTGATTCTCGACCTCGTGGTAAAGCCCCGCCGTCGGACTGCCCGTCAGGATCGTGGCCGCCACGTTCGTGCCTTCCACCCTGTCGGAGTCGTCCCACATCTGGACATTGGCGGTGGCCGTGGTCACGTTGACGGGCGACGGGAAGGCGCTGTTCGTGTCGTACTGGAGGGAGAGCTTGTGGTTGTTCCAGGCGCCGTTGTTCGAGCGGATGCCGGCCCGCAGGTGGAGGAGCTGGCCGACGGCCGAGTTGTAGGAGGTGTTCTGCGCCTCGAGGGCGATCTCGCTTTCGTCCGCCCACCGCCAGGAGACCTGCTCGTGCGTCGTGTCCTGCGCGATGGCATAGACGGAGTACGTGAAGGCCGAGGTCGAACCCGAATTAGTGAGGCGGAAGCGGTAGGCCTTGCCGGCGGCGGCGCTCTGCGGCTGGAGCTCGTAGCGGAACTCCGTCTGGCTCGTCGCCGAGAGCGAGTATCCGCCGTGCGCGCCGGTCTCGGAGTAGCGGCCGTTGATGAGCGAGCCCGAGCCCGCGTTGGTGACGAAGTTGGCCGTGGCGATGGCGTTGCCGTCCTGCCCGGTTCCGCCGGCGACGGCCTTCCAGTCGGCCGAGGTCGTCGTCACGTCGGTCCAGGAACCCGGCGTCCCGTTCGTCTTCTGGTACTGGAGGCGCCAGTCGAAACCGGCGGGGACGGCCGAGCCGTTCGACATGCGCACGGCTAGCGTGTAGGTCGAGCTCGGGGCGTATTCGAGCGAAGCGTCGGCCGTGCCGAAGCCGCTGCTGCCCGTGAGCTCGCCCGCACCCCAGTTGAAGGAATTCTGGGTCGCCATCGGGTTGTTGCCCGTGATCGCGATCGCCTGCGTGTAGATCTTGAGGACCTTGAGGAAACTACCGAAGGCGTCCACCTCCACGACGCGAAGGTAGTACGTGCCGGTGGTGAGGACGGTCACCGTGAAGTCCTCCTCGTACAGCGTGTCCGCGGTCTTGTTCTGAGAGGGCGGGACGCTGTCCTCGTGGTACACGCCGGCCGTGGGCGAACCGCCGAGCATGAGCGGCGTCACCCCCGCCCCTTCCGTGTGGTCGCCGTCGTCCCACATCCGGATGTTCGAGGAACTCGTGGTGACCAGCGTCGGCGCGGTGAAGTTGATGTCGGTGTCGTACTGCAGGGCGAGGTAGTGGGTGGTCCACGGACCATTGTTGGGGCGCAGGCCCGCGCGCAGGTGCAGGGCGTCATTCACCGTCGCATCAACCGACGCGTTTTCGGCTCCCAAGGCGGCCTCGCCGGGGTCGAGCCAGCGGAAGGACACCTGCTCGGTGGCCGTCTGCCGCCCGATCGGATAGACCGTGAAGGTGAAGGAGCCGGCGTTCCCGCTGTTGGTGAGCCTGAACTGGTACTTGTTGTTCGTGGCGGAGACCGTGGGTTGGAGGGCGTACCAGTGCTCCGTGTAGCGCATCGCGGCGAGCACCTGGAGGAAGCTCCCCGTCTCCGAGTACGTGCCGTCCACAGCCGTCACGCCGGGACCCGGCGGGCTGCCGCTGTTGGTCTTGAAGCCCGAGGTGGCGGTGATGGCCTGGCCGTCCACGCTGTACGTCGCGTCCACGGCCTTCCAGTCGGCAGATGACGTGGTCACGTTCGTCCAGGAGCCCGGCGTTCCGTTGATCTTCTGATACTGGAGCTGCCAGGTGACGGAGGCTGAGGTGCCGCCGACCGTCGTCGAGGGCTCGGGACTGATGTATCTTCGAGCCTTGATGTAGTCGAACTCGGCGCAGGCGTTGTCCGCGCCAATCCCGATGATGGGACTCCAGGCCGTGCTGTAGGTCGTGTCGAGCCGCAGGTTGTTGTCAATGTACAGCTTGTGGTTGGTCCCCTGGATGATAAGGCCCATCTTGTACCACGTGTCCGGGTTGATGACCTGCGGGTTCTGCGAGATCGTGGTGCTCGTCCAGGCGGAAATATCCCATTCCTCCAGGCGCCAGTAGTCCGCGCCGACGCGCGCGCCGTCCACGCTCAGATCTCCCGTGGCCCCGTCACGGAAATTGAGCAGGAAGGTGTTCTCCCAGTTCCCGCACGCGCTGCTGAGCGGGCGGGTCAGCATCTCGACGTACCGGTCCGCCGGAACGCTCACGGCGGTCTGCCGGAGGTAGAAATGCTGGTTGCCGCTGTCGTCCACGCGGGCATCGTCCGTCCCATTGATCGTCCACGTTCCGGCCGCCCCACCGGTGTCCCATTGGCTCAACGTGCCGGAGAAGTCATCATAGAAAGCATAGACGGCCGAACGGTTCGCGGGGGGGGTGGTCGAGCCCTGATCGTTGTCGTAATAGAGGTAGTATTCCTTGTCGTCCAGGCCGGCGGCGATCGCGACCTTGGTCTTGAACCAGATCTCCGTGCTCGTGCTGTTCCAGCTCGTTTCGGTGACGCGGTCCAGTTCGGTGTTGGTGGCGCCGTTGTAGTACACGATGCGGACGTCGTTGCCCCCGGGCGTCGAGCGGCCCTGGCCGACGATGTCCTGGTGGTTGATCGTGATCTTGACGGAATAATCGGCAGGCAGAGTGGACGCCGCGGTGTTGACGACCTGGATCTGCTCGCGGTAGTCCCAGCCGCTGTTCCACCACGGGGCGTTGCCCAGACCGGAGCGGTTCTCCGCCTGGACCGCGAGGAGATAGATGTTGCCGGGCGTCATCTCCAACTGCGTGTCCGTGGTCTGGAACACCGGGCTCGCGGCGTCCGGCGCCCAGGCGTAGTAGTTCTGGCGCAGCGTGGGGTTCACGACGAGGACCGTGATGAGTTGGCTGTACGTGTCGAGCGTGCCCACGAGCGCGCCGGCGGCGTCGAGGCGGACGACGCGCAGGTAGTACGTGCCGACGGTGTCCACCGTGAGAGCGAAATCCGCTTCGTAGAGCACGTCCGCGCTCATGGCGGGTTCCGTCGACACCAACACGTTGGTCTCGTGGAAACGGCCCATCGTGGGGGTCCCGGAGAGGAGCGAGCCCGTGACCGTACTCTCGTCCGCGTGGTCGCCGTCGTCCCACATGTACACGGTGCTCGAGCTGGGCGTGGCCACGACGGCGGAGGCGAAGGTGCTGACCGTGTCGTACTGGACCCCAAGTCGCTGGCCGCTCCAGGTTCCGTTGTTCGACCGGACGCCCACGCGGAGGTGGAAGAGTTGGTTCTTGGCCACCGTGGCGGCCGTGTTCTCGTTGCTCAGGCCCGCGTCCGACTCGTCCGCCAGCCGGTACGAGACCTCTTCGCGCGTCGTCTGCTGCGCCTCGCCGAGCTGCGTGTAGGCGAAGCCGCCGGTGCTCTGGTTGTTCGTCAGCCGGAACCTGTAGTTGTTGCCCGCCGCGTCCGATTGCGGCTGGATGGAATACCAAAGCTCCGTGTAGTTGCCGGCAGCAAGATTAAAGGAAAGGGTCGGCGATCGGACAATCCCCACCTCGCTGTATCGCCCGGCGGCGGACGTCCCGGTGCCAGGGCCCGTCACGAAACTCCCTGTGGCGATCGAAGTGTCATTCGCGGCGTAGACCCCGTCCACGGCGATCCACTCCGGCGAGCTCGTGTTGACGGCCACCCAAGGCCCCGGCACGCCGTTGATCCGCTGGAACTCGATTTGCCATCGGTAGCTGGCGGCCGAGGTCCCCACGTTGGCCGGCCGGGTCGCGAGGATGTAGTTCGTCCCCGGCGTGAACTCGAGCGGTGTGTTCGGAGATCCGAAACTCGGCGACGCCACGTTCACCGCCCACGCGTAGCCCTCCTGTTGGACGGACGTGGAAGAAACCGTGATCGTGATCGCGTTGGCATAGTAGTCGAGGGCACCGAGAAGCGCCCCGAAGCCGTCCACCTTGACGAGACGCGCGTAGTACGTACCCGCCGCCTGTCCCACCACGGCCACGTCCTCTTCATAAATCAGGTCCTGGTTCTTGGACTGACTCGGCGGGATGTCGTCCTCGTGGTAGATCCCGTCCGCGTTGCTGCCCGTGAGGAGCTTGGTGCCACTGACGGGATCGCCTTCCAGGTGGTCCGCGTCGTCCCAGTATCGGATCTCCGCCGTGGCGGCGGTCATGATGACAGGGTTGAAACCGTCGCCCGAGGTGAACGCCGAGTCGGTATCGTACTGGAGGCCGAGGCGGTGGCTGCCGAACGGCTTGTAGCGGCTGCGGACGCTCCCCCGCAGGTGGAGCTGCGTACCGATGACCGTGGAGTAGCTCTTGTTCTCGTCCTGCGTGGAGGCCTCCGCATCGTCCGCCCACCTGAAGGCGACCTGCTCCACGTTCGCGCCGTAGCTCACATCAATCTGGGCGTAGTCGAAGATCATGTTGATCTCGTCGCCGGTGGCATTGATCTGCCCCTCCACCCTCACGCGCATCTTGAGGCGGCCGTTGGAGTCCAGGTAATCGTTCGTGAAGCCACTGCCTTTGAATCGCCGCAGAGGTCGCTCGGGGTTCGTGTCGCCCGACTCATCCCAGACGCCCGCCTCGGCCGTGTTCTGCCAGCCGCTCGGCGTGTTGGTAAGGAAGGGATCGCCGATCTCCTCCCACGTTGCCGTGGTGTAGTTGTAGAGATCCACGGCGGAATCGCTGATCTTCGTCCAGTCCGCGGTGTCCGTCTGAGGAGCCGAGCCGTTGTTGGCGCCGGTCAGGTACATCTCGGCCCGGAACGTGAGGGTGTTGATATCGTTCCCCGCGATGCCCGACACCTGGTCGTCCAGATCGAACGTGAACTCGACCGACGTCATCTGGGGGTCGAACAGAATCCCGACGCTGGCCATCTGCCCGCCCGCGTAGAGACCGTCGTCCGCCTCGAGGTTGTCCACCCAGAGGTCCGGGTCGCCACCGTCCGTGTTGTTGAAGTTCTGCCACGGCTGAAGGGAGGGATCGGAATTGACGAGGCTCGTGATGGGAGGGAGGCTTGTGACCGAGCCGGTGGGCACGGCGATCGTCCGATTGCCCGCGGGGTTCTGGTCCGAGGCCGGATAGGTGGACCCCTCCACGGTGATGTCGTTCGTCACAATCTTGGCGTCCACGGTGTTCCCGATGACGGCGGTGGATGACAGGGTGTAGACGATGAAGGCATAGAAGGTTCCAGGAGCGGAGCCGTTCCCCATGTCCTGCCCACCGTTGAAGGTGACCTTGCCCGCGGCAAAGGGCTGGTTGGTCGCCCCAAAGGGGGTCGTGGTCGAAAAAGTCGAACTCGTGCCGGTGTAGTAGGCCGACACGCCCGAAACGTCGGTGTCGGCGATGTTGGTGCTCGTCACTTTGATTTGTTGGATCGTGAGCGGGGCGCCCGTTCCGGTCACGGCGAAGTCCAGTCTTAGAATCTGGGCGTTGGAGGCGCTCGGCTTGACCGTCGAAGTGTCAATGTTGGTCACGGTGATCGTGCTGAGACTCTGGGGCGCGCTGATCGTGCGGGCGCCGCTCGGGCTGATCGCGACGGTGGAGGGGTAGTTGACGGCGCTGATCGTGACGTTCCCCGCCGTGATCTGGGCGTCGAGCGTATTGCCCGGCGTGGCCCCGCCCGCCACGTTGTACACGATGAAGACGTGGACGAGCTGGTTGTTGGGGAGCGAGCGGCTCCCCGTGAACGTGACCGAGCCTGCCGTGAAGGCCTGACCGGTCGTCCCGAAGGGATTGCTGGTCGAGAACGTGGTGCTGGTGCCCGTGTAGTACGCCGATACGCCGCTCACATCGGAATCACTGGTGTTGAGGCTGGAGACGACGATCTGCGTGAGCGTCTGGCTCGTTCCGCCCTCGATGTCCAACCGGAGGATTTCGACGTCGCTGGAACCCGCCGACACCGGGTTCGTGGAGGTGTGGATGCCGGTGACCTTGAAGTCGCCCGAGGCGCTCTCGCCGCTCAGCGCGAAGGATGGCTCGGGGTAGAAATACCGGCGGACGACGATATTGTCGAACCACCCCCACTGCTGGTTCGCCTGGAAGGCGGGCTGGCCGGTGGAGGCATAGCCGCCGTCCGCATAGGCGAGGTTCTGGAGCGTGGCCGCAGCATCCGTGTCGTTGTTGACCCAGAAGCGATGGACGCTGTTCGCGCCGTTCTGGTAGATACCGTAGCGGATCGTGTCGTTGCCCGTTTGGCCGCCGGAGGAGGTGGCCGTGGAGGACTGGACGTTGATCCCGTCGCCGCTGCCGCCGTTGCCGGTCCCCACCGTGCAGCAGGGGAAGTAGCTGTTCGAGCCGGGGGCGGCCACGAGCGTGCTTCGGCTCGAGCCGCTCCCGCGGGTGATCCCGGGCGAGGTGAACGACCCGTTCGAGAAATGGGTGTAGTAGTTCGTCGCGGTTGCAGACCACCTCGTGATGAGCGTCGCCGTCCCGTTCGTGGGGTAGGCGCGGAAGGTGTTCCAGTCCGCCTGGACGAGAAGGTTCTGCTCGTTGATGGTCGAGATCCGCAGGCCGCCGTTGAAGTTGTCCCCCGTGTCGAAGCTGGCCGCCTGACGCGTGGAGTCGTAACGGGCCTGCGCCGAGTTCGTGCCGTCAATGTCCACGTGCTTGCCGTTTTCGTAGCCCGAGGTCGCGACGGTCGCGTTGCGGTTGTAGGCCTCGACGGACCGGATCTGCGGCGTGCCGGCCGTCCGGACGATCCGGATGTACCGCGCCACCGACAGCCCGCTGGAGGCCAGGTCCAGGTTGACGCTGCTGCCGGTGCTCGATCCGATGAGCGTCCACGGGCCCAACTCCCAGGCGCTGCCGTACACATCGAAGTTGTTCCCGCCGCCGCTGCTCGTCCTGACTCTCAGGTCGTTGCTGCTGCCGTTGGTGATCTCCTCGCCCTCCCCCATGTCCAGGATGAGCTGACCTCCCGCGGAGATCGAGGCCGACTGGTTGGCCGTTTCGGTGCCGACCGCCTTGTAGTCCTCCGTCACGGCGGTGGAAGACACCACCGAGTTGGCCCAATCATCGCCCTGCGACACCGCGGTGTTCGACGAGAAGTCGTCGTACCAGAGGTAAACGTCCGAGGGGTTGCTGGATGGCGCGAGGGCCGCGGTGTTGCCGTAGTACACATAGTAGTTGTTGTCCGATCCGCTCGCCGCGATGGAGGCCTGCGTGGGGAAATAGACCCTCGTATTGCCGGAGTTCCAGGCGGTCGAGTTGGTCCGAGGCACCTCGACGTAGGTGGAACCGTTCCAGTACACGATGCGGACGTCGTCGCCGTCCGCCTGGGCCTTGCCGCCCGTCACCCACGTCGCGTGGGTGAGATCCGCGCGCACCGAGTAGCCTGCGGGGAGGGCCTGGCTCCCCACATTGTTGGTGATCGTGATTCTCTGGCGGTAGCCGTACGCGCCCGACTTCCATGCTTCTTCAAGCTGAACCACGGGCTCGGGGCTGATGTAGTAGCGGAACTTCACGTCGTCGAACTGGGCGTGCGAATCCTCGTTGCCCAGACCCATCACCGTGTTCCAGGTCGTCTCCGCGCCGGTCATCGTGTACGTGAACTTCTGCGCCCCGTCCACCCAGAACGTGATCACGTTGCCGTTGAGGCGGACCTTGCAGGAGTACCAGATCCCCCGGTCAATGGTCTGCGAGTAGCTGGTGTAGGTGGTCTCCGCCGTGGAGGACGTCCACTGCTCCACGCGCCATTCGTCCGCCCCCTCGCGAGCGCCGACGACGATGCGCTGCTGCGTGTCGGCCGGGTTCTCGCGCAGGGTCATGAAGAAGTTCCAGATCGAGCCGTCGAACGGCGAGTAGCCCTTCCATTCCATCTCGAACGCGGAGGGCGTGGGAAGGTAGCTCTGCTGGAGGAAGTAGTGGGTGTTGGAGCTGTCCGCGCTGTCGAGGACGCCCGAGCTGATGGACCAACTTCCCGTCCCCGGCGTGCCCCACTTCGAGAGCGTGCCGGAGAAATCGTCGTAGATCAGGTACACGTTGTTCTGATCGGCCGGGGGGCCGCCCGCGGCGGGGTTGTTATAGTAGAGGTAGTAGTCGCGCGACTCGCGGCCCGATTTGAGCCGGTTCTGGGCGCGGAAGCGAATCTCCGTGGCCGACGTGTTCCAGGAGGTGGCCGCGAGGCGATCCAGTTCCACGTTCACCTTGCGCGTGCGACTGTAGTACACGATCCGGATGTCGTTGCCGTTCGAGAGCGACTGGCCGGCGGAGACGAGCGAGGCGTGGTCGAGGTTGAACAGGAGCGTGTAGCCCTGGGGCATGTCCAGGTTCGAGTCGTTGCGGATGTGGATGATCTGGCGGTTGCTGAAGTTCCCGTCCCACCACGCGACCGTCTCAGCTTCAGCGCGACCGAAGAGGACGTACAGGCCATAGCCTACGCCCAGGAGAGCGAAGAGGCCCACCTGCACGTACCGCGGGGCATGGCGGAATGCCTCCGGAACGGACCGGAGGCGGCGTGCGATCGACCGCAGGGCCGCTAGCACGCGCTCCATGCATCCTCCGGAGATCGTGCCGAGCGCGCCTCCGGCTGGGACCCGCCCACCGGATCCTTGCCCACATCTGCCTTCGAGTAGCCGTAGCCCATAAATCCTCTACTCGTCCTGCCACTCCAAGAGCGCGAGTAGGCCCTTGGGATAGGGTATGTTACCCTACCGATTACTGCGCCAGACTTACCGCAACACTATTGCCACTTAGGCAATTGTACCGTATTGGAACAACATAACAACCGCCACAGGCAATCCAGATGGGGCACTAATCCGAGAAAAAACCATAAGATTCCAGCCCAGTCTGTCAAAGAATGCGACAGTTCCCATATCCCAAACCTCGCAGTCCCCACTTCCCTTAATCCGTTAATCCGTCGCCAAGCGTCCGTGTCCCGTAGGGACGCATTCCTATGCGTCCGAGAAGACGGACCGATCGGAATCGGTCCCTACAGCGTTGAATGCAGGCCATCCTGGCCTGCTTCCTTTCGCAGTACCAGGCCGTCCTGGGCCAGGTACGAAGAAGGCACACCCATCGGGTGCGCCCCCTTAGCTCGGGAATCCGGCATTGCCGACGGATTAAGGACTTCAGTACATCCTCGCAAAAGTGTTCGATCGTCTTGAGATCGCCCTCGCGATGACGTAGAGGGGCGTCATTGCGATCCGCCGCAGGCGGAGAAGCAATCTCGAGATGGTCACGGACTTCTAAATGGCGCTCACGCCTGAGCCGGCGGTTCGGGTGGGGTCGGGTGCTCGTGATGACCCTTGCGTTTCCAACGGCGCGCCAATCGTGCGGTCACGGAATCCCACGCCTTTCGAACCGACGACCGGCCGCTGAAATCCGTCTCGGGGGCATACCGCCGGTAGTGATACCGGTAGGAGTAGCGCGAGTAGAAGTAGCGCCCCTGGTAGTCCACGTCGTTCAGGACCACGCCGACGATCTTGCCCTGCGAGCCTTTCAGATGGTCGAGCGTACGCTGGGTGATGTCTCTTGCGGTGCGTCCGATCCGATAGACCAGGACGATCCCGTCCACGTGGGGCGCCAGCACACTGGCGTCCGCCACCGGGAGCGTGGGCGGCGAGTCCACGATGATCACGTCGAATGCCTCACGCAGCTCGTTGAGGAAGCCGCGCTGCATCAGCATGTCGAGGGTGGTGGGTGGATGAACGGACGTCGGTCCGGCGTTGATGATGTGGAAGTTGTCGAGTCCCGGGGACGCCTCGAGCGATTCCAGATCCAGGCCGTGGTACATGAAGTCGGCCACGGTCTTGACCGTCGTGCGCCAGTCGATGCCTTCGGACGCGATGTTCGTCAGGCCCACGTCGTTCTCCACCGGGAAATTCTTCTGCACCGTCGGCCTGCGCGTGTTGGCCTCCACCAACACGGTACGCAGGTGCCCCTGCGCGAAGGAGAGCGCCAGATTCGCGCTGACGAACGACTTGCCTTCCTGCGGGGTGGCGCTCGTCACGAGAATGACCTTGAGGTTCTCTTTCCGGCGCAGGAGCATGCGCAGGCTCTGAAAATTCTCGCTCACGGGGGCCTTGGGGAAGAAGTGCACGACCATCGTCGAGGCATACGGGGATGACACGTTGGCCGGGACGCCGCCCCTCAGGTGCTTTTCCTGCTCGAGGGTCTCGCGCAATTCGAAGTGAGGGATCACGCTGAGCACGGAGAGGTGGAGAAAGCTTTCGACGTCCGCGACCGTCTCCATCGAGTAGTCAAAGGATTCCCTCAGAAACGCCAGACCTATGCCGACCATCAAGCCCACGAGGCCGAGGGAGGCGACGGGGAGCAAGGAGATCTTGTTCATGGGCTGCGTCGGGACGAGGGCGTATTCCGCAATCCGCACGTTGGTGCTCTGGATCGCGCCGCCGAGTTGGGCACGCTGGAAGGCCTCGTCCACGCTGTCCATCATCGAGCGGTAGCGGTCCGACTTGCGCTGGAGACGCCCCAACTCGATCTCCGCCTCGAGGTATCGGCTGTTCTGGGTCTCGGTCTCCTGCCGCGTCTCTTCGATCCGCCGCCCCTCCTCCTCGATCTCCCGGCGCGCCTGGTCCAGGTACTGCCGCATCCGGGCGACCAGCCCCCCGATCCGCTCGTTGACCGCAAGCACCTCCGGGTGGGAGGCCGTGAAGAGGAGTTGCTTGTCCCGTTTCTCGAAAAGCGCCAACACCAGCCCCTCGCGGTGCGGCTCGAAGCCCGACGGGGCCTCGCGCCACTCGAAGGACGGAACCGAATCTCCCTCCAAGGCGCCGGGATCGTCCAGAAGGGCCCGCAACTCGTTCAGGCGCGCAAGCCGGCGCTCCACCGCCTCCCCCTGCGCCTCGAGATCCGACAAGCGGTTGAGGTTCATGGACACCGAGGCCTCCACGCCCAGCATCCCGTGCTCGCGCCGGAACCGGCTCACCTCCTCCTCCGCGGCGGACGCCAACTCCTCCAGGCGAGCCTGGTACTTGCTGGTCATGGCCTTGGTTTCGGTGTTCCGCGAAAAGGCCTGTTCGATCCGATAGGCCTTGAACTCGGAAGCAACCAAGTTCGCCATGTCCCGCGCCTCGTGCGGGTTGGTGGACGTGGCAAAGATGTCCACGATGCGCGTGCTGCTGCGGTGGCGGGCCTCAACCCGGGACTGCAGGTCCTTTACCCGCCGCACCATCTCCTCGTTCTCGAAAAGACGGTCAACAGAGACATCCTCCGGAACGACCCCGAGCTTCTTCCCGACCGCCACGATCACCGGCAGGCTGGTGATCACCTCCAGCTCGGTGAGAAGGGTGGAGGGCGGCTCCCAGTACGTGGAGTAGCCCGCGGCCGACATCGCCGTCTGCTCGAACTCGACCGTGGCACGGGCCTTGTAGACCGGCGTCTGCCGGCGGATGAAGGTCATCCCGACCAGGACGGAAGCCACCAGGGTCAGAACGACGATCCACTTGCGCTTGCGCACCACGCGCAGAACGTCCGGCAACGAGGCGGTCTGTGAACGATCCGCAGGCACGGGTCAGCGCCTTTCCGCTACGCTGGGTCTCTCCCGGCCGGCCCCACCGGTCCGGAAAGCCATCACTGGGCGGGGGCGTTGACGCTCGAATCCAGAAAAGAGGACGAAAGGTCCAGCCGCGCGGTGATGTGCACCATGGGAAGGTGCCGCAGATCCAGAACGCGGGGCTGCTTGAGCGAGATGCCCTCGCTCACCAACTCCACCACCGGCCGCAGCGGCGCCTCGGGGTGCGTGCGAACCACCCGCGCCACACGCCCCGTCGAGAGACGCACGCCGGTGCCCGGCGGGTAGGGCGTCACTCGCCTCAGGGCTGCAATCCATAGGTCCTTCGGAAATATCCCCCGTCCTGCGTGCAGAAGCTGCTGCAGAGCGTCCGCGAACGAACGGCCCGACCGATGGGGACGATCATGGGTGACACTCTCAAGGGTATCACAAAAGCCCACGACGCACGCGAGATGATCGATGCCCGACCCCTTCAGGCCCTGGGGATATCCCGTGCCATCGAGCCTCTCCTGCTCCTGGTGCACGATCCGCGAAACAACCCCGTTCACCTTCGACGCGCGAAGCAACTCCCGGCCCAACTCGGGGTGCGCGCGGATAATTCTCTTCTCCGAATCCGATAAGGGGCGATTCGCCACCAAAACGTCCTTGGGTACCTCGAACATCCCGATGTCATGAACCAGAGCGCCCGCGGTCAACTCGATCCGCACCTCCTCCTCCAACTCCATCTCCGGCGCCACGCATCCGGCCAGGATCGCCACGTTGAGCGAATGCTCGACAAGAAACTCCTCCCTGTGGTCGGACGCCGCCCGCTTGAGCGAGCGTTCCAGCCACATCTCGGGTAGGGTGCCGACCTCACGCAACAGGTCGGAAGCCAAGTCCAGAAGCTCGTTCTCTCCCACCCCCCGCCGGCTCACGATTCCCGCGCAGACCCTGAAAAGCCGATCCTTCATGCGGCCATAGGCGAGGTCCACACCCTCGCGCCGCTTCCGGAGGATCTCCGGCGCCATGGCCTGCTGGTCCACGGCCACCAGCCTGTCAGGGATTCGTGCATTCATAGTCATCGTGCCGCATTCATAAGCAAGAGGGGTGCCAGAAACAACTCATTTGTTGATCATATAACTACTTGCGATAACATAGCAACCCAGACAATATTTATGTGTACAGCAATTCACAAGATGAGACAAATGAAAACATTCACATACATGTCAGAGAAATTGACAGCCTCTCTCCGGGAGGCTCTACCACACCCGCCGCGCCTCTGTTCCGTTGACAGGACACCCCTCCTCCCATATCATGCTTTCCTGTGTGCGTATGGATGCGCACTCTATGCCCCTCGCTTCGCGTTCTTGCCGCTGTCTCCCGGCTGGCGGCCTGCGTCGGCCACTCGCCTCGATTTCTTCGCCCTTTCGCTCATTCCCGCACCCACCCGCTCAGCCTTTCATTTATTATAGGCTAACCCCTGACCGATGAACACCCCATCCGCCCCTCAGCCCACCTCCTTCCCTCCATCGCCGGGCGACGCGAACACCGCGCCTCGCCCCCTCCTGACTCTCATCCTAATGCCCCTCGGAGGCCTGGCGATGGTGTCCATCGGTTTGGCCATCGGCACTGCCGCGCTGAACTTGAACCTGCGAGACCGGCTCTCTTCCTATCGGCTCGAAAGTCAGCCCGCCCTCGATTCGGCCCGGCAGATCCGGAACCTGCTCGAGGATGAGAAGACGCTCGCCCTGAACCGCGCTCTCCAAGCCGAACCGGCCGGAACCGCGGGTCTGGCGCAGATCCGCTCAGAAGTGGAGGATGAGATCCACCGCCTCGAGCGTTCCGCGGTTATGCCGGTGGAGCAAACCGATCGTCTCCGCTCCCTCCACGGTCGTTTCGTGCAGGCCACCGACAGCCTGCTGAAGGAGGCCGCTCAGCTTTCGCATGCTCACGGTCCTCTGCACGGGCTCTCGGCTTTTGTCAGGTCGGCTCGGAACCCGGACGAGGATCTCTACAGCCACCTCCACGTGGGCGAGGATGAGGCGACCGAGCGGTCGAGCCGGCTCTCGGAGAGAACGGCGCAGTACGAAACCGAGACCGCCAACATCCTGACCGAACTTCGCGAGGGCACGATCCTCCCCATGGCGGGGGAGGTCGAGCGGATCCAGCGGGGAGCCGAGACCCGGGCCACCTTGGCCGCAGGCGTGGCGGCAGGACTCGCCGGGATGGCGCTCGTGAGCTTTGTGGCGGGACTGTTCTTCCTCCGTCGGACGGTCCTCCAGCCCATCCTGCGACTCTCGCACCGAACCTCGGGCGAGGTCGAGCCGCCCCCGCTGCCAGCGCGGGCGCCGCCTCGAGAAGTTCATGCCCTCGTCCGTGCGCTGACGGAGCGCGCCGACCGGGCCGTGCAGACGGCGCGGGAGGAACAGAGCCGCCTCGCATTCCTGCGCGAAGCCGTCGCCCACCTCCATCAGCAACTCCGGGACGTTCGCGAGGGCGATCTCCAGAGGGACGTGGACCTGGACGGCGTAGAGGAGGTTCGGGACCTTGCTCGCGAGATCCGGGAGTTCATCGCCCGCCTCCGGGCCACCCTGGAGGGCGCCTCGCGCGCGGGCCGCCGACTGGCCCGTGTGCTGCACGACGTGACCGCCGCGGCCGAAACCACCCTCCGGGGCGCCGACGGGCAGGTCCCGCTCCTCGAACAAGCCTCCCAGGCCGCCGCCGAACTCGGTGGCGCTCTCCAGCGGACGCGCGAAGCCATCGACACCCTCGCCGAACCCGCGAGGGAGGCCGAGGACCGCACGCGAAAGGCGCGCCGACTCCTGGACGAGACGCTGCCCGCCCTCACCCAGGGCCAGGACGCTTTGAGGGAGCTCTCAGAGAAACTGGACGCCTGGGCCGAGCCGCTCGTGGACGCCGACCACCTCGTGCGCACGCTGGCCTCCGGGGTCGAGCAGATGCAGCTCCTGGCACTCAACGTCTCGTTCGAGGCCTCGCGCACCGGCGAGGCCGGAAAGGGTTTCGCCCTCGCCGCCGAACAGATGCGCGCGATCATCGATCGCGCCTCCCAGGCCTGCCGCGACCTCACCCTCCGATTGGAGAGGATGGATGTGGACGCGCGCCAAGTTCGCCGTGCCCTGCACGACCGCTGCGACGAGAGCGCCCGCGCCGCGGACCGCCTCCAATCGTCCACCGCGCTCCTGGATGCCGCCCTCGCTCACACCAACCGGACCTCCGACACGTCTCAGGCGCTGTCGCGCGACGTGGCCCGCCACGCCTCCACCGCCGCCCAGGTGCTCCGGCGCATCGAAAGCCTCCTCCCCCTCACCGAGGATCTGATCCGCGGCTCGCAGAGCGCCCTCGCGGGGCTTCGCGACGCGCGCGAGGCCGTGGCGGTCCTCGACCCCTCCTCCACCCCACCCCAGCCGACCCCCACTCCCCTCCCGGCGGCGCCCCGCGAGGCCACCCCGACAACAGTCTCCACCGCTCGCGACACAGCCCCAACGGAGGCGGTCACCGCCGGGGAGACAACGGCGGCACCCGTGGAGCCCGAACCCTCCCCCGCACCCCCAGCTTCAGACGAAGACGTTGATTTCGTCGGCATGCGCCTCGGGATGCAGCGCCCCATTCGCAAACCCCCAACTCGTGAGCCGTGAGCCGGAACCCCGCACAGAAGAAATCTGCCGGATTCTTGATTTCTAGGTTGACAATGGAGTCGCAGCAGGTAGGAGATTGCTTCGTCGAAGACTCCTCGCAATGACGGGCAAGGGTGTCATTGCGAGCGAAGCGAAGCAATCTCATGAGCCCATTAGCAATCCAGACCTCAATATGATGCGTGACCGTCATTCGGGCCGCGTACGAGTTCCCGATCGCCCGGAAGCGTACCGATTCAACACGTCGCTTCGCGTCAGGTTCGCGGAAACCGACGCCCAAGGCGTGGTCTACAACGCGAACTACCTCGTCTACTTCGAAGTCGGGCGCGTCGAATACCTGCGCCAGCTCTTCGGCGACGACTTCTTTAGCGCCGATCGCCCGTACGCCGTCACGGTGGCGGAGGCACACTGCCGTTTCATATCGTCCGCCCGCTTCGACCAGGCCCTGCACATCCACTCCCGCATCCCGCGTTTCGGCCAAAGCTCCTACCGCTTCGAGTACCTTATCCGCAATCCGGCGCGAGATCGGACCGTGGCCCTCGGCTACACGACGATGGTCACGCTCGACCGCCAGACCATGCGCCCCATCCGCGTCCCCCGCCCCTTCGTCGAGCGCGTGACCGCCTTCGAAGAAATTTCCGTTCTCCCCCCGCCCTCGCCGGGAGAGACCGAGTAGGCGCCCCACACCTGACGACAGCTACCTCCAGCGCGGTTTGCGCCCCATTTCCAACCTCTCGAGGGTAGCCGCAGCCCCTTGCCCAGGAGGGCATGGGGCCATGATAAGTTGTGGCCCAGGATGGGCCACATAAAACATGGCCTTCAGCCTGCGGCCCAGACGCGGGCTGCCTGCCCGCCGAAGTCCGTCCGCCGTGGCGGACCGGACAGGCGGGAAGCCCGCGGCTAGAAAGGCCTTGGGGTAAGGGTGGATGGACGAGGTCCACCGGAGGAACGTCACGCTTCGGCTTGACAAAAGATCGGGGTCTGATAATTTCGGTCCGAAACCAGTTACCGGTTCCGTATTGAGGAGGGACAGTTGATGAAACACTCGGACTACTTGCTTCGGGCATTGGCGCTTGTCGCCGTTCTATCTGTGGCCTCTTGCAGCGGCGACGACGATGGGGGTGGGGGCGGAGACATCGCGAGCGACATCGGCGACGTCAAAGCGAAGCCGACAGACAAGAGCGCGCAGCAGAACCTTCTCAAGGCTCTGGCCGGCGCCACCGCGGCGGACCTCAAGACGGACGGGAACAAGAACGGTAAGGCCGACGGCCTCGACGTCATCGAGCTCGCCAAGCTTCGGATCGTGCAGGCCCCCGACG
The DNA here is from genome assembly GCA_016190245.1 of Nitrospirota bacterium. Taxonomy (GTDB): domain Bacteria; phylum JACPQY01; class JACPQY01; order JACPQY01; family JACPQY01; genus JACPQY01. Next base: position 27,146 of record JACPQY010000036.1, read on the forward strand.
AACAGCCGGACTCGAGTCAGAAGGAAAGCGGCAAGACCTACACCCAGGTCCTCTTGGACCGGGTGATCGCGCTCAATGCGAGCGAGGAACAAGTCAATGAAGCCCGCTTCACCCAGGCCATGTACACCGTCGGCCAGGCCTTGGAGCCGATCGGGAGCATCACGAGCCTCGTCGGTGGCATGGGAGGGAGCGATTCCGGCGCGAGCGGCGGCTCCGACGCCCTCGCCGGCCTCGATCTGAGCGCCGTGCTCCCCCTCCTCACGAGCCTCCTCGATCCGACCACCAAGTGCGCGGACGGCGGGCTCGCCAAGTGCGGTAAGGATATCTCCGACGCGATCAAGGGAATGGGCACGGCCGTCTCCGGCACGTACACCCTCCCGGCCGAGGTCACGCTCACCGTGTCGAACAACCAGGTCGCCCTCGGCGGAACCTACAACGAGGCGTCCCTGCGGGCGCTCGCAGCCGTGGGCGAGGTCCTGAATTCCCTCCTTTATTATCTGGCGGCACACATCGACCTGGCCTCCATTGTGAGCCAGGCATCCAGCCTTCTGAGCGGGTTGGACCTCAGCTTCGACACGGCCGGCCAGGTCTTCTCGACCGTGGACGCGCTGGACGGCGTCCTCATCGAGGTCTTCGAAGGCGCGATGAAGAAGGCGGCAGGGAAAGACCAGCTCAGCACCGCCCGCAGCTCCACCGGCGAGGCGCTCAAGTGGCTCAACGGCGATGGGGGCAGCAAGCCCGCCGTCGTGTCCGCTATCGAGAAAAGCACCGCGGAGGGCCTTGTCGTGAGACTCGTGGACGCCAACAGCAATGGCGCCCTCGACGGTTGCGATTCCATCCAGATCAATCTCCAGTTCCTCTCGGACGTCCTCTCCACCCTCTACACCACCACGCCGGAGACGGGTTGCGGGGCGGTCCCGGCCAACTCGTTCCAGCTCCCCAAACAGACGGACGAGGGCAAGACCGTGGAGTACTCGAAGCTCTTCAGCGAGTCGGCCACGAGCCTCGTCCGCTTCCGGGACGCCGTGCTCGATTCCAGCAAGTCCGTCAGCATCGGCGATGTAAGCGGCGTTCTCACCGCAGCCGGCCAGGAAGCCATCCCGAACGTGGCCGCTTTCTACCCCGGCCTCGCCTTCGACGTGGGCCTCAGCTTCCTCACGCCGGCGAGCTCAGGTACGGGCAGCGCCCTCACGTTCACCATGGAGGCCGAAATCAACGAGAATGCGAACGCCTGCCCGGACGGGAAGACCGCCAAGGGCGACTACATCTGCAAGGACAAGAAAGGCACCAAGGATTGGTCGGCCAAGATCACCCGCGGCGACGGCGCCCACTTCTCGAGCGCCATCGCGGCGGACAACATCTCCATCTCCGAGGCGATCCTCGACGCACAGGGCGCCAAAGCGGACAACTTTTTCCGCGCGTCCCTCGGCGGCGGCATTCTCCCCTACCTCAAGTTCAAGAGCGAGGACCTGAAGGGCATCGCCAAGATCGATACCAACCTCCTCAAGGAGGCGACCGACAGCACCCTCGGCGTCTGCGCCCGCAAGATCGCGCAGTCGGCGTCCGGCGCCGCCTTCGTGGCGCTGGATACGCGCACGACCAATGCGCTCATCAACTTCGCCCTCGTGCAGGGCGTCGGCTGCGGCGAGAACAGCCAGATCGGCAAGCTCTTTGCCGGCGTCTCGATGCCCTCCCTCTCCGACAAGCGAGGTGAATAGGCGACCTAGAAGTCAGTCATCCCACCCTGGCCCCGGTTCAAGCGTGCCCCTCCGCTGCCGGGGCCTTTCTTTGGCTGCCGGTAGGCGGCAGTCGGCACTCGAGAGGCGAGGAAGAAGGTGAAAGGGAAAAGGGCAAAGGAGAAAGTGAACGAACCGGGTTGGCGGTCGCACCTCGCCATCCTGCCTTTCGCCTTTGCCCTTTCACCTTTTTCCTTCATCGCCGCGTTCCTGGCTTTCACCCTTGGCCTTTCACCTTTCCCCTCGATCGCCGCAGCCAACCCCCTCACCCTCGATACCATCGTCGCCGTCGTGAACGGCGATCCCATCACGTACTACGACCTCAAGACCGCCTACACCTTCGCCCACATGGAAGCCGTCCCCAAGCACTTCGACCCACAATCCCAGAAATCCAAGGACTTGCGGGACTTTCTTGAGAAATTGGTTGAAGACAAGATCATCGCTCAGGAGGTGAGCCGGAGGGGCGTTCGTGTCAGCGACGAAGAGGTGGACGCCCAGATCGCCGAGTTCCGCACGCGGTACGGCTTCACCACGGAGAAAGGCTTCGTTCAGGCCCTCGAGCAACAGGGGATGACGCTTCAGAGCTATCGCGAACGCATGACGGAGGAGATGAAGAAGCACCGGCTGGTGGAAATGGACGTTCGGAGCCGCATCGACGTGACGGATGCCATGATCCAGGCCTACTACAGCCAGCACCGGGCCGAGTTGGCCCAGCCTGCCCGCGTGGCCCTCTCCGAGATCGTCCTGAAGAAGCCGGCCGACGGGCTGCCCAGGGTCATGGAGCGCCTCCGGGCAGGTGAGGACTTCCACGCCGTGGCGCGCGACGTCTCCCAGAGCACCGCCACCGCCTCCAAGGGGGGCCAACTGGGGATGATCGACCTGGCGGACCTCGACCTAGGCCTGCGGGCTCAGATCGAGAGGGCCCAACCAGGCTCTCTGATCGGACCGATCGAGACCGGCGAGGCGGTTCGGCTGCTGAAGGTCGATCGTGTGGAAGCGCACCGGCAGCCGCCCCTCGACGACGTGCGCGATCGCATTTCCGAAATCCTGCTCGATGAGGCGCACCGGACGGAGCTCCGCAAGTGGATGGATGAGCTCCGTGCGCGGGCCGTCATCGAAACGCACTGGGACTGACGCTCCGCGGCGTGGTGCTTTCGGCTGTTTCAGCCTAAGATACGCAAGACTCCGCATGATCAATACCTACCTCTTCCTCGCGGCAGCCGTATGCTACGCGGTGGGCGGCCTTGGCTATATCGCCTACCTCTGGCGACTCTCCGCCCCGCTCCGGAACCTGGGCCTGGGCGGCGTCCTCCTCGGCCTCTTCCTCCAACTCCTAGCCCTCGGCTGGCGCTTCTCGGAAGTGGGCTATCTGCCCATTGCGAGCTTCCACGAGGCCATGTCGTTCTTCCTCTGGTGCGTGTTGGCCGCCTTCGCGCTGCTCCAGATCCGCTATCCCCTCGCCATCCTGGGCTCGTTCCTCTCTCCCCTGGCACTCGTCTTCCTCCTGCTGGCCGTTTCCGCCTCCAAGCAGCCCTCGGCGGCCCACATCCCCGGTGGCCCCCTCTTCGCGCTGCACGTGGTGGTCTCGTTCCTCGGCGAAGGCGCCTTCGCGATCGCCTGCGCCGGGGCGGTCATGTATCTCATGCAGGAGCACTATCTCAAGCGCAAAGACTTCGGCGCCCTCTACAACCGGCTCCCGTCCCTCACCACCGTCGAGCGCCTCAACACCGCCTGCCTGTGGATGGGGTTCCTCTTTCTTACGGCCGGCGTCGGCATGGGCTTCGTGATCGCCCATCGCGAGTGGGCCGGCGCCTGGCACTGGGATCCCAAGCTGGTCTTCAGTCTTGCCGTCTGGCTCCTCCTAGCGCTCGCGCTGGCGGCCCGCCGCCTCCAGGGCTGGAGCGGCCGCCGTTCCGCGTGGCTCATGGTCGTGACCTTCACGGCGGTGATGTTCACGCTCCTAGGCGTCAACTTCCTGAGCGACAAGCACCGTTTCGGCTGATTTCGGAATGGACCCCAGCCTCCTCCTGGTCGGCCTCAGCCACCGCGCGACGTCCATCGAATTGCGCGAGCGGCTGTACTTCGACGAGCGGCGCGCCCGCTCCCTCCTTCGCGAGGCCAAGCAGGCGTGGCCCAACTCCACAGAGTTTGCGTTGCTCTCAACGTGCAACCGGACCGAGATCTACACGGCCACCTTGCGACCCGATGCGGCCGCCGAGGAAATCCTCTCGCGCCTCTCGATAGAGGCGCGCGGTCATGCCGGCGATGTGCGCGAGCAAGCGTACGTGAGAACCGACCCCGAGGCCCTTTCGCACCTCTTCCGGGTCACCGCCAGCCTCGATTCGATGGTGCCGGGGGAGACCCAGATTTCGGGCCAGGTGCGCGACGCCTACCGCTGGGCCGCCGAGGAGCGCACGGTCGGCCCCTATCTCCACCGCGTTTTTCAGAAAGCCCTCCATGTAGCCAAGCGCATCCGGCGCGAGACCCAGATCGGACGGCAGGTGGTCAGCCTGAGTCACGCCGCCGTGGAACTGGCCCGCAAAGTCGAGGAAGACCTTTCAGCCCGGACCATCCTCGTCATCGGAACGGGCGAGATGGGCGAGTTGGCCGCCCGGCAGATCGGGAAGTTCCGGCCGGCAAGGCTCCTCGTGACCAGCCGATCGCTGGACCGGGCGGCGCAACTCGCCCGCGAAGTGGCCGGCGAGCCCCGCGACATCCACACGCTGAACCGCCTCCTCGAGGAGGCCGATGTCGTCATCGCTTCGGCCGCGGTCCCCGAGCCCCTGGTCACGACCGACCTCGTCCGCTCCGGGCTGCAGGCGCGCCGCGGGCGACCACTGGTGCTGATCGACCTCGGGATGCCTCGGAACATCGAGCCGGATGTCCACCGGCTCGAAGAGGTTTTCGTCTACAACCTGGACGACCTCGAACGCGTGACGCGGGAGGGCCTGGCGTCACGGCGCGAGGAGGCCGTGAAGGGCGGCGAGATCATCCGCGAGGCGGTGGAGGATTTCGTCGCCCACTTGCGGGCGCTGGACCTCGATCGGTTGATCGTCGCCTTCCGGCGCAAGATGGAGGCGCTCGGCGAGGCCGAGATCCGCCGCGTCGCCGGAAGCGCGAACGGCCTTGATCCGGCCCACGCGGAGATGATGAAGGCGCTGGCCCACGGGATCGTTCAGAAGTTCCTCCACCAGCCGGTGTCTCGCCTGAAAGCCAACGCGCGCGCATCCTCCTCGAACGCGGTCCAGGACGCCGACGACCCGAAGGCGGAGTCTTTGCTCCCGGAAGCGCTCGTCGAACTGTTCGACCTCAAAGACGTCTGATCCGTGCCCATCATCGGGACGCGAGGGAGCAACCTCGCCCTCACACAGGCCAGAGCGGTACAGGCCGCGCTCGCCGGGTCTTTCCCCGCCATCTCGTTCGAGATCAAGGTGATTCACACCCAGGCGGATCGTCTCCCGGCCGCCTCGCTGGCGGACCTGGGCGGCAAGGGCCTTTTCATCAAGGAGATCGAAGAGGCCCTCCTGCAGGGTCAGATCGATCTGGGTGTCCACAGCCTGAAGGACATGATGGTGGACACCACGCCGGGTCTCTCCATCCTGGCCGTCACGGCGCGTGAGGACCCGCGCGACTGCCTCGTGTCGAGGACCGGCCGGGCCCTGGGCGACCTCCCCGCGGGCTCCGTGATCGGCACATCGAGTCTGAGGCGGAAGCTCCTCGCCCACCACCTTCGCCCGGACCTGAACTACGTGCCCATCCGCGGCAATATCGAGACGCGCCTGCGGAAAGTATCTGAAGGCGTGGTGGACGGCACGATCATGGCCATGGCCGCGCTCCATCGCCTCGGCTGCGGATCGGCTCCGTCTGATGTGTTCGATCCGGATGTCTTCGTGCCCGCCGCCGGTCAGGGCTCCCTTGCCGTGGAGGGGCGCACGGCAGACGAGCAGGCCGCCCGATGGGCGGCTGTCGTGCAGGACAGCGACGCGCAGATCCGTTGGGAAAGCGAACGCGCTCTCCTGCACCGGCTCGGAGGGGGCTGCCGAGTCCCGATCGGCGCCCACGCACGCGTCCGGGACGGACGACTTTTCATGAAGGCGGTCAAGGGGACGGACGAACGTTCCCCACTGATTCGCGTCGAGGGCTGGGGAACATGCAACGAACCGGCGGCGCTGGGTCTGCAACTCGCGGACGCTATCCTTGATCGCGAGCGCCGGCTCACCGCCGGGGCCGCCGCTCCGTGAGACCTGCCGGCATCGTCTACCTCGTCGGGGCCGGCCCGGGCGATCCGAAGCTCATCACGCTGCGCGGAATGGAGTGTTTGAGGAAGGCCGACGTCGTGCTCTATGACGCCCTCGTGCCCCGCGCCCTGCTGGCTGAGGTCCGCGAAGGGGCTACCGTTCAGCACGTCGGCTCCCGCTTCGGTGAAAGCCGCGCCGCAAAGCGCCGACGCCGCGCACGCATCCAGCAACTCATGGCGGCCCATGCCCGGCGGGGCCGCGTCGTCGTCCGCCTCAAGGGCGGAGATCCCTTCGTCTTCGGGCGCGGGGGGGAGGAAGCGGAATTCCTCCATCGGAATCGAGTGAACTTCGAAGTCGTTCCCGGCGTAACCTCAGCCGTCGCCGTCCCCTCCTCGGCCGGCATCCCGGCAACCCACAGGAACCTTTCCTCCGCCCTCCTGGTCTTGACAGGCCACAAGGGCAGCGCCCGCAACGACAAGGCCCCTTCCGCGCAAGATGTGGCCGCCTTCCGTGGCACGGTAGTGTACCTGATGGGACTGCACTCGCTCGATCGCATCGCCCGCGAGCTCCTCGCCGCCGGGATGCCACCGAACCGGCCCGCGGCGGCCATCCAATGGGGAACAACCGCGGATCAGAAGGTAGTCCGCTCCCCCGTTCGCGACCTCGCGTTGCGGGCCAAGACCGCCGGGATCGACAGCCCCGCGATCGTCGTCGTCGGCCCGGTCGTGACCCTTTCGGAACGGCTGAACTGGTTCGAACGCAAGCCCCTGTTCGGCGTCAGCGTCGTCGTGACGCGTCCGCTCGAACAGTCGCGGGCGATGGTAGAGGCCCTCGAGGAGGCGGGAGCGCGGGTCACGGCATGCCCCACGATTCGCGTGCAGGCCCTTCGCGAAGGCGCCCCCCTCCGCCGGGCCCTCCGCGAACTGGAGACGTACGACTACGTCATCTTCACGAGCGCCAACGGCGTACGGTACTTCTTCGAAGCGATGGAGAGGATCGGCCGGGACGCGCGTGCGATGTCCCGCGCGCGCATGGTGGCCATCGGGCCCGAAACCGCCCGAGCCATCGAGGCCCGCGGCATTCGGACGGATATCCGGGCAGACGAGTTCGTGGCGGAGGGGATCCTGAAAAAGCTGGGGGCTCGGAGGCTCGCGGGGAAACGCATTCTCATACCCCGCGCACTCGATGCGCGCGAAGTTCTGCCGGACACGCTCCGGGCGCGGGGCGCGCGCGTGGACGTGATTCCGATGTATCGAACGCTCACCGAACCCGGCCTGGCTGCGAGGCTGCGGCGCCTGCTCGCCGATACGCGGATCGACTGCGTGACCTTCACGAGCTCTTCGACCGTCCGCGCGTTCTTCGAGAAGGCCCCGCGAGGCCTGATGCGCCGCGCCCCGTGCATGGCGCCTAACCGCGTTCGGCGTGGCATACGGGGCCGCGCTTCGCCACGATGGGTGGCCGCCTGCATCGGCCCCGTCACCGCCCGCGCCCTGCGCGAATACCACCGGGGCCCCACGCTCGTCGCGAAGTCCTATGCGGCGGCCGGGCTGGTGGACGAGATTATTCGGTACTTCCGCCCTCGCCGCCGGCCGCCTCGGCGATCGGGAGGGTGAGAGGTTCCGCGACGTAGGCCCGATACTCGAAAATCACCTCGATCTCGACGGCCGCCCCGAGCGGCAGTTCGGCCACGCCCACCGCCACACGCGCGTGCTTCCCGCGGTTGCCCAGGACTTGGACGAGTAGATCGGACGCCCCGTTGACCACCTTGGCGATGTCTGAAAAATCCTTCGCCGCGCGCACGTAGCCTGCCACCCTCACCGTGCGCCGGATCTGTTCGAGGTCGCCGAATTCCTGGTGGAACACCCCCAGGGCGTGCAGGGCGCACAGTCGGGCGGCCTGATACGCCTCCTCCACCGTCACGTTCTCTCCCACGCGCCCCTTGGCCGTCACCTTCCCATCCTCGATGGGAAGTTGCCCGGAGACGTACACGAACCGCCCCGCCTTGAGGAGCGGCACGTAGTTACCGGCGGGCCGGGGCGCGCTCGGGAGGACGATCCCTGTCTTTCGGAGACGGTCTGCGATGCTCACCCCGCACCTATCCTTTCAATCCGTCAGGGCAGCCCGGATCGCCGACTCAAACGGCGGGCGAAGGATCCCGCGGTCAGTGACGATGGCCGAGATGTGCGTCGCCGGCGTGACGTCGAAGGCGGGATTCCAAACGCGAACGCGGGGGGGCGCCACGCGCCGCCCTCCCGCATTCTCCACCTCTCCGGGATCGCGCTGTTCGATGGGGATATTCTCACCGGAGGAGAGCGACAAGTCAAAAGTTGTCGAGGGAGCCGCCACGTAGAATGGGACCCCCGCCTCGCGCGCCGAGCACGCGAGGGCATACGTGCCGATCTTGTTCGCGGTGTCGCCGTTGGCGGCGATGCGATCCGCGCCCACGATCACGAAATCTACCCGCTCCCGCTTGAGGAGCCAGGCCGCGGCGCTGTCGATCAGGAGCGTCGCCGGGATCCGGGCTCGTTGCAGCTCCCAACACGTCAGCCGTGCGCCCTGGAAGAGCGGACGGGTTTCGCACGCGAAGACGTGAAGATTCTTTCCCCGCCGCGCCGCCTCGATGAGAACGCCCAGGGCCGTCCCGTAGCTGCCCGTCGCCAAGGGCCCCGTGTTGCAAATCGTCAGGGCGCGAGCGGGGCTCGGCACAAGATCAACCCCCACCAGGCCGATCCTCCGGTTGGCCTCCGCCTCCATGTCCACCAGACGGCGAACCTCGGCCAGGATCGTTTCTCGGAGGTCGGCCCCGTTCGTGGCCTCCGATTCGTCCGTTCGTCGGCGGAGCGCCTCCATCGCCCAAAACAGGTTTCGAGCGGTCGGCCGCGTCCGCGAGAGGCGATCGATGGCGCGCCTCACCCGATCGCGCGTCTTCCTCACGTTCCCAGGCGCGGCGGTCGTCAAGGCCAAAGCCACGCCGTAAGCACCCGCGACCCCGATGGCCGGAGCACCGCGCACCGCGAGCGTCTCGATCGCCCGCGCCACGTCCTCCACCGTCCGGCAGTTCAGGACGCGGATCCTCCCCGGTAGGAGGCGCTGGTCGAGGATCCGCACCGCTCTCCCGGTGAAGTCGATGATCCTGAGCGGACGATGACGCGCGGCGGTCATGACCCTCTCCGCCTCCCGCCCGCTGCCATCTCGCCAAAGACGCGGTCCCATCGGCGGAGGGCGTCCTCGAGAATGCCGGGGGTGTGGGCGGCCGACAGGAAACAGGCCTCGAAAGGTGAAGGCGGGACGTACAGTCCGTGTCGAAGCGCCGAGTGGAAGTACCGGGAAAATGCCTTCCTGTCCGTGGCGGCTGCATCCGAATAGTTTCGCACCGGCCGGGAGGTGAAGAAGACCGTGAACAGCCCGCACGTCCAGGGCACCTCCACGGCGACGCCGTGGCGCGCAGCGAGCCGCTCCAGGGCCCGGGCTGTCTTCCGTGTGGAGCGCTCGAGTCGAGTGTAGAAGCCGGCCGAGCGCAGCTTCAGGAGGGCCGCGGTGCCCGCGGCCATGGCGGCCCGGTTCCCCGCCAGCGTACCCGCCTGGTACACGGGCCCCTCGGGAGCGAGACACCTCATGATCTCCTTGCGGCCGCCGTACACGCCGACCGGAAGCCCCCCCCCCATCACTTTCCCCGCGCACACGAGGTCGGGCCTCACGCCGAACAGCTGGACGGCGCCACCGAGGCGCACACGGAAGCCGGAGATCACCTCGTCGAAGAGCAGCACCGACCCGTGGCGGCGCGTTTCGACGCGCAGGGTCCTGAGAAAGCCGTGTTCGGGGTGCACGAGGCCCATGTTCGCAGCGATGGGTTCCACGATCACCGCAGCCACGTTCCGACCTTCGCGCGCCATGAGGCTTCGGAAGGCCTGGACGTCGTTGTAGGGCAGGACACGCGTTTCGCGGACATACGACCGGGGCACACCTCCGGAATCGGGAAGGGCGAAGGTGGCCGCGCCCGATCCGGCACGGGCGAGAAGGCCGTCCGCATGCCCGTGGTAGCATCCCTCGAATTTCACTACGAGGGATCGGCCCGTGAAGCCGCGCGCCAAGCGCACGGCGGACATCGCCGCCTCCGTTCCCGAGTTGACGAACCGGAGCCGTTCCATGACGGGGAACGCGCTTTGCACGAGTCGCGCCAAGGCGATCTCCTCGGGCACGGGTGAGCCCGTTACGCTCCCGCGCCGGGCGGCGTTGTGCACGGCCTGGGCGATCCCCCCGTCCGCGTGGCCGAGCAGAATCGCTCCGTAGGACAGCACGAAATCCGTGTAGCGGTTCCCGTCCACGTCCCACACGTAGGCGCCCCGGGCCCGCTCCACGAAGAGCGGTGTGCCGCCCACCGCGCGAAAGGCGCGAACGGGGCTGGACACACCCCCCACCAGCCGCCGCAACGCCTCGCGGTAGAGGGTTCGAGATCTGCGAAACCCCGGAGTCACCGCCTTCACATACCACCGCGACGCGGAAAATCAATCGGTGCGCGTCGCCTCATCAACGTCTGGACGCGGAATGGGGTCGTGTCAGTGGGAGATGGCTTCGTCGCCAAACCCCCTCGCCATGACGAGGAAGGGGGTCATTGCGATCCGCGGCAGGCGGAGAAGCGATCTCGTCGCTCCACTACTTCTCCGGACCTCAAGAGGATCAACCCGACTCGACTTCGCGATGAGAAACGGACACGGGCCAGCCGCCGCCCGAAAGGATCGGGGCGAGCTCCTCCACGACCGCCACTGACCGGTGCCGCCCGCCCGTGCAGCCGATGGCGAGCGTGAGGTAGGACTTGCCCTCCTTCAGATACCGCGGCAGCAGCAAGTCAAGAAGGGACCGAAGTCGCGCGATGAATTGCGGCCAGTCGGGATCCTCCTTCACGAAGCCCCTCACCTCGTCGTCCCTGCCGTCCTTGTCACGCAGGCCCTCCTGGAAGAAGGGGTTGACGAGGAAGCGCACGTCCAGCACCACATCTCCCTCGGGCGGGATGCCGTTGTTGAAGGCAAAGGACTTGAGATGAACCCGCAGCTTCTCGCGCCCCTGGGCGGTGCCGAAACGCTGCATGATGAATTCTCTCAACTGGTGGACGTTGTAGTCCGAGGTGTCCAGCACCATGTCCGCCAACTCCCTCACGGCGCTCAGTTGCTTCCGTTCGTGCCGGATCCCGGCCTGCACGGAGCCCTCCGGGGAAAAAGGATGCTTGCGCCGGGTCTCGCTGAAGCGCCGCAGCAGCACGTCGTCGCGGGCGTCGAGATACAGAACCTCCAGGTGCGACCCCCTTGCCTTGATCTCCCGGATGGTGGCCTCGATTCCTGCCAGGAATTCCCTCTCGCGGCCGTCGATCAGGAGCGCCAACTTCCGAACCTCCCCGCTCGAATGCCCGAACAGATCGATCAGCTTGCTCAGGAGGGCGACGGGGATGTTGTCCACGCAATAGTAGCCCACGTCCTCCAGCGCCTTGCTCGCCGTGGACTTGCCCGATCCCGACATGCCCGTAACCACCACGATCCGCAGGCCCGCCGTAGGCCGGACGTAGTCCCGCGCAGGAGCCGCGCCGGCCTCCGCCGCTCTTCGCGCAGCCGCCTTGCCGGGATCCCCGCCGGATCGCACCTTCACCGACCGAGCCCGCCCGGACCCCACGCGGGCACCGTCAGGCCGCGTCCGAGCCCCGGACGCGGGCACGTCGTTGTAACCGATCCTTCCGCTTGTGGAGCTGAACGCGGATCTTCTCGAAGGCGTCCGACGCGGACTCGCCGGGCGACCGGCCGCGTCCGCTCGCCGCCACGGGTCCCCCCTTGGTCTTGATCGCGATCAGCGCGCGAATCAGGCCCCGCTCCCGCCGGAACGAGATCTCCGCGTGCTGCGTCGCCACGCCCCCGCGGGCCTTCAACAGGTACTTCCCCAGCCGATCCAGATGCTCCTCAACAATCCCCTCGACCATGGGGTCAACCTCCACGTTGCGGTAGTGAATGGCCATGGCCTGACCTACCGCTGCCGCCGCATGTAGGCAGGCGGGATCCCGGCCTGCTCGCGATACTTGGCCACGGTCCGCCTCGAGATGTTGATCCCCTTGGAGCGGAGATGCTTCGCGATCTCCATGTCGGAGAGAGGCTTCCGCTTGTTTTCGTTCTCGATCAGGACGTGGAAATCGTGCTTGATGGCCTCCGTCGCGATGTTCGTCCCCTGGCGCGTCACCATCCCTGTCGAGAAGAATCTCTTCATGCGCAAAATGCCGTGGGGCGTATCGGCCGTCTTGTTGCTCGTGACACGGCTCACGGTCGACTCGTGCACCCCGACCTCACGTGCTACCTCCTTGAGGGTCAACGGCTTGAGGAAGCTGATCCCGTGATCGAGAAAATCCCGCTGAAACTTCACCAGGGCCTTGGCCACCTTGTAGATGGTCTTCTGCCGCTGGTCGATGCTCTTGATGAGCCAGAGAGCGGAGCGCACACGCTCGCGGATGAAGGCGCGCTCTTTCTCGCCCAGGTCCCGGCGCTGCGCCATCTGCCGATAGACCGGATTGATGACGACATTCGGCAGGGAATCGTTGTTCAGAAGCACTTCGTAGTCGTTTCCCACCTTTCGAATGGCTACATCCGGCGTGACGTAGTTCGGTTCCTCCGCGCTGAATGTGCGGCCCGGCTTGGGGTTCAGTCCCTTGATGACCCGGATGGCCTGCGATGCCTCGCGTGGCGAGAGACTGAGCGCCTTCGAGAGGCCCTTGGGGTCGTTCTTGGCCACGTACTCCAGCCCCTCGCGGATCACCCGCGGCACGAACGAATCGCGCAACCCGAGCTGCGCCGCCTGAATGAGCAGACACTCTTTCATGTCGCGCGCGCCCACACCGCTGGGATCGAGTTTCTGAACAACCGCCAGCGCCTCTTCCAATCGCTTCACATCAATCCCGTTCTGGCCGGCCAGGGCCTCGAGGGGGTCCTCCAGGTAGCCGTTGTCGTTTAGATTCCCGATAATCACACCGGCTGCAGCGAGAACCTCCGGCTCGACCTTCTGAAGTCCGAGCTGCCAGGAAAGATGGTCCGCAAGGTTGCCGGCCCGCACCAGGTAGCTTTCCTGGCTGGGCATCTCGACAGGGCTGGCCAAGTTGGGGATGCGGATGTCCGAGTCTTTGATGATGCTTTCGAGATACTGGTCCTCCGCGTCCGTGGCTTTCCCGTTCCCCGCCCGCTCCGGTTGCTCGGGCTCGTAGGCCTCGTCCGGGGGAGCGGCCGTGACACCGTCGGTCTTGCCCAGACGGTTCTTCTCGTAGCTGAGCTCCTCGAGCGCCGGGTTCACCTCCAGCTCCGACTTCAGGTATTCCTCCAGCTCCAGCGTCGGCATCTGGAGCAGTTTCAGCGAGAGCTGGAGCTGCGGCACCAGGATGAGTTGCTGGCTCAGCCGGAGGTCCTGCTTGATCTCGAGTCTCATCGGGTCAGAACCGGAAGCTTGGCCCCAGATAAAACTCGCGGGCCTTGGCACTGGAGGCAATCACCTGGGGAGGACCCTCCTCCAGGATGCTCCCCTCGTGGATCAGGTATGCCCGATCGCACACATCGAGCGTGTCCCGCACGTTGTGGTCCGAGAGGATGATGCCGATGCTCTTGGAAGCCATGTAGCGGATGATCTGCTGGATCTCCCCCACCGTGATAGGATCGATGCCGGAGAACGGTTCGTCAAGTAGAAAGAAGAGCGGCTCGAGAACGAAGGCGCGGGCAATCTCGACGCGCCGGCGCTCGCCGCCGGAGAGGACCAAGGCCTTCTTCTCGGCCAGGTGGCCCACACGAAACTCATCCATCACCGCCGTCAAGCGTTTTCGTTTCTCCCTCCCGCTGAGGGGAAGGATGTCCAGACTGGCAAGGATGTTCTCCTGTACGGACATTTTCCGGAAGACGGACGGCTCCTGCGGCAGGTAGAGCAGGCCGGCCTGGGCGCGTTTGTGCACGGGGTAGGCGGTGATCTGCGTGCCGTCGAGCCAGACGGCCCCGCTGTCCGGACGGACGAGCCCCGTGATCATGTGGAACGTCGTCGTCTTCCCGGCCCCGTTGGGGCCCAGCAGCCCGACCACCTCGCCCGGCCCGACGTGGACGTTCACCCCGTCCACCACCGTGCGGCCGCGGTAGCTCTTGCGCAGCAACTCCGTGCGCAGCCTCTTGCTACTCGCGGACATCTTTCTCCGGGATGAACGCCCGGACCGGCGTCTGCTCCGAACCGAGCACCAACATCTTCTTCTCCTTCACAATGATCTTCACCCGATCGCCGCTGGACACCTTCTCCCCCTGGTGGATCTTGGGCGAACCCGTCAACAGCATCTCCCCCAGACGCTTGCTGTAGACCCCCTCCTGACCCTCGGCCCACGTGGCCGCGTCTTCGCGATCGATGACGCGCACCCCCCCCCGGGCCGTGAAGCCGATCACTTCGTGCGTCTTGGGGTCGTAGTTCGCATCCAGGGTCTCGGACTTGATCAGATACTCCACCGTCTTGGCAACCACATGGCCGCTGAAGGTGGCCTTGTCCGTGTTGTCATGCGCCGTCATCTCGTCCGATACGATCTCGATGATCTGGGGCTTTCGCGGCTGCTCGGCCCCTTCCGGCGCCACGTCGAGTTGGGCCACGGTCAACACGCCGCCCACGAGGCCGAAGACGTTGGCCGGCCGATCTACCCGACCCTCGGGCGCCCGACTCTCCAAGCTCTCCTTCTCGTTGAAACTCGATCGAAGACTGACTTCCCGGAGCGACACGTGATCCCAAGCCTCGTCTGCGACGGCCTCTTCGGCCCATACGTCCCAGCCCAAGCGACCCCCCTTGAAAACATTCATCCGCACGCCACGAAGCTGGCGATCAAGCGCCGGGCTCACCGAAACCGGGCTTTCCCCCCCCCGTGGGTGGGTCTCCAGACGGAGAACGGCCGTGAGGATCCAAACCAAGACGGCCACGGTCCCAAGCACGTATGCCGTCAATCGAATTCGCACGGGATCAGCCTATCACCAATCCCCCACGGTGTAAACAAAATACCCCTCGCTCTGGCCCTATCCTTGCTAGGATGGCACAAGTAGTCGTAGTTACAGCAAGAACAATACCGAAATGACGGGAGAATACGCCTAGCTCCACCACCTACCTGCCCCCCCTTCGACCAGTGCTACCGCCCGAGCCCGAAAGCCGGCGATGGAACCACGCCGAACCCGTCAGCCGTGCGCACGGAGCGCACCACGGCCTGGGCGCATACCTCATCCGCCGCCGCCCCGATGTTCTTCGCGTCCGTCGCCTCTCCACCGACGGAGAGGACGATGATGACGTCGCCATCTACCGGAGTCTGGAAGGGCCGGATCACGCGGGCCAGCCCGTTGCCGGCCATCCTGGCCGCCACGAAGGCATCACCCTTGGCCAGGCGCCCGTTGGTCACGACCAGCGCGAGCGTGGTGTGCTGAGGGAGTAGAACATCCTCGCGGCGCACGCCCGAGCGCAGCAACGCCATGGTATCGAGGAACTTCCCATCCGCGTCCCGCGCGCCCGCGAGGATTCGGCCCGTGTCCGGCTCGCAGACATCCCCAAACGCATTCACCACAACGAGCGCGCCAACAACCACATTGCCGTCCATCCGGATTGACGCGCACCCCACCCCTCCCTTGGAAGCCGACAGGAAACCGTGGAACTTGCCCACCGTGGCGCCGGTGCCGGCGCCCACGCTACCTTCCGCAGGGGCCGAATCTCGGGCTGCCTCGCAGGCCCGCAAGGCCAAGTCGGCGTCCGGCCGCTCGATCCGTCCACTGCGTGCCAGGCCGAACGGCAGGTCGAACAGAACGGCCGTCGGGACGACGGGCACCCGCGCGATCTTCACGTCCAGCCCGACGCCCGCCGATTCAAGATGGCGGACCACTCCGCCTGCCGCGTCCAGCCCGAAGGCGCTCCCCCCCGCGAACACGACGGCATGCACCCACCCTCCGGAATGATGCGGAAGGAGGGCGTCCACCTGACGCGTCCCCGTCGCCCCCCCGAGGAGCAACGCGGCGCCGAAGGCCGGGCGATCGAACAGCGCCACCGTGATCCCGCTCCCCCCCCCCGGGGTGGACGCGTGCCCGATCCGAACGCCGGGAACGTCGGTCACGCTTCCGCTCATCGGCCGGGTCGCCGAACGCCGGTCCGCTCCGGCGCTCAGGGCGGCAGGGTTCCTTCTCTCGCCTCCCCCTCGGCCTCAAGGGCGGTCAATCCCTTCTTCGCCTTCTCGATCATCGCTTCGATCCGCTCGGCGGGGATGCGATCCGAATACTCGGCCTTCAAGCCGTGCAGCCTGAACAGGGCGGCGCGGTATTCCCCACGCCGCATGTAGAACTCGGCAACGTACAGCTCATGATCCGCCGCGCGCTGACGCAGCCCCTCCAGCTTCTTGGACGCCTCGGCCGCGTACTCCGTGTTCGGATACTGATCCACGACCTTCCGGTACTGGTCTATGGCGTTCAGCGTGGACGTCTGGTCCCGGTCCTTGGAGAGCATCTCCTCTTCATAGCAGCGACCGATCTGGTGGGCCGCGTAGGAAACCTTCGGGTGGCTCGGATGCATGCGGATGAAATCCTCGTACCCCACCACGGCCTCGAGGTACTTGTGATCTTTGAACTGCACCTCGCCGATCATGAGCCGCGAGAGGGCCGCGTACTCGCTGTACGGATAGTCGTCCACCACCTGTTTGAACAAATCCAAGGCCCGCTCGTAGTCGGGCAGCGCCGGAAGGAACCAGAGCTTGGTCCCCTCCACGTGCTTCATGGCCTGGGCGTACAGCTCCTCCGGGGGACGGTCCGGTTTCTCCTGAGTGCCCGCGCAGGCCGCCACTGTGACCAGGAGGACCAGCCAAACCCAATGGCATGCCCCACCGCTGCGTTGGCGGGGCTCGCGCGCCACCGAATTCACGCGCCGTTGCGCGCCGCGTACCATGGATAGGTCTCCCTCAACCCGTCTGCCAGGCCGTAGTGCGGACGGAAGCCCAAGATCCGCCCGGCGCGCGCGATCGAGGCCAGCGAGTGACGGATGTCCCCCGCTCTTGGCGGCGCGTGACGCGCCTCATGCCTCGAGCCACAGAGCCCTCGAATGATCGCGTGCAGGCGGTTCAGATCCGTCCTCCTCCCTCCCGCGATATTCAGGACGACCCCCCGCAACAACGTGCCGACCGTCCCCGCACGAATCGTGCCCTCGACGCAGTCCAGGACGAACGTGAAATCGCGAGTCTGGCCTCCGTCCCCGTAGATGACCGCCCGCCGCCCCCCGATCGCCGCGCTGAAGAAACGCGGAACGACCGCCGCGTACTCCGAGAGCGGATCCTGCCGGGGACCGTAGACGTTGAAATAACGCAGACACACCGTATCCACCCCGTAGAGATCCGCATACACCTTCGCGTAGTGCTCGCCCGCCAGTTTCGAGACGGCATAGGGGGAGAGCGGTTGGGGCTTGAGATCCTCCCGCTTGGGAAGGGCCGCGACGTCCCCATAGATGGCCGACGTGGAGGCCAGAACGACCCGCCCCACGCCCGCCTCGCGCGCCGCGTTGAGTACATTGAGGGTCCCCGTCGCGTTGACGTCGTGCGCATACTGCGGCTCTGCCACGGACCGCGGAACGGAGCCCATGGCGGCGAGGTGGAACACCACGGCGCAGCCCCGCGCGGCGGTGAGAGTTGCCCGCTCGCTTCGAACGTCACCGATGCGAAGCTCCGCGCGGCGCTCAACTCGCTTCAGATTCGCCTTCCGCCCCGTCGCCAGGTTGTCCAGAACCCTCACGCGCCACCCCCGCGCGAGGAGCGCCTCAACGAGGTGGGAGCCGATGAATCCAGCGCCGCCGGTGACCAGTGCCCGCATGTTGGCGACCCGACCGCCCTTCAGAGCTTCACGATCTTGCCGGGAGCGTCGATCCCCCGCGTCGCATTCCGCGTATCCACCACCAGCTGCGCTTCCTCGACGATGGAAGGCCAGTCGTAGCTCGAGTGATCGGTTCCGATGACGACGCAGTGGGCACGGCGGAGCCGTGGACGATCCACGGCAACGGATGCGAAGCCCCGGCCGTCCACTGAAAGGCGCGGCACGTGGGGGTCGTTGTACTCCAGCCGCGCGCCGCGGCGCAGCAGAAGAGCCAGGATGTCCAGGCAGGGAGACTCCCGGACGTCCGAGACGTCACGTTTGTACGCCACACCCAACATGAGGATTCTGGACCCGCGCACCGAACGAGAGCGCTCGTTGAGCGCATCCACGATCTTCTCCACGACGTACTCAGGCATCTTCGTGTTGATCTCGCTCGCCAGTTCGATGAAGCGGGCCGTGTAGTTGAGGGTCTTGAGTTTCCAGAGCAGGTACTGGGGATCGACCGGGATGCAGTGGCCACCCAGACCGGGACCGGGATAGAAGGGCATGAAGCCGAAGGGCTTGGTGGCGGCCGCCCCGATGACTTCCCACGTATCCAGACCCAGATGGTGGCACATGATGGCGATCTCGTTGACCAGACCGACGTTGACGGCGCGGAACGTGTTCTCCAGCAGCTTTGTCATCTCGGCCGCCCGCGTGGAACTCACCACGTGGACCTGGTCCACCAAGGTCTCGTACAAGGTGCGCGCGATCCGGTTGCACGCCGGCGTGGTGCCCGCCACGACCTTGGGCGTGTTCCGCAGATTGTACTCCTGGTTCCCGGGATCGATCCGCTCCGGAGAGAAGGCCAGGAAGAAGTCCCGGCCGACCCTGAGTCCCGATCCCGACAGCGCGGGCAGAATGACCTCATCCGTCGTGCCGGGATAGGTGGTGCTCTCCAGCACCACGAGTTGGCCGCGGTGCAGGTGCTTCCGGACCTGCTCCACCGCGCCCTGAACAAAAGACATGTCCGGGTCGCGCGTCTTCGAGAGAGGGGTGGGAACGCAAATGATCGCCACGTCCTGACCGCGAAGAAAGGAGAAGTCGGATGTCGCCTTCAGCCGTCCCGCCGCGGACAAAGCCTTGATGTCCGCTGCGTCCACGTCGCGCACGTACGAGGAGCCCGAGCGAATGTGCCCTACTCGTCCCGGATCGACGTCGAAGCCGGTGACGGCGAAGCCCTCCCGCGCGTACTCGACGGCCAGAGGCAGGCCGACGTACCCCAAGCCCAGAACACCGATCCGGGCCCGGCGCTCCCGGATCTTCTTCAGAAGAGACTGCACGCGGTCCGGTCCCGGCTCAAACGCCTCGGGCTGCTCCGGTCGCGTGCTTGATGTGCAGGACGTTGTCCGATTCGACCGGCCGATTCTGCGCGTTGACGTACACGAGCCGCGGCCGATGGCGCGCCGCCTCCTTCTCGCTGTAGGAGGCGTAGCTCGCAAGGATGATGAGGTCGCCTGCTTCCACTTTCCGGGCCGCGGCACCGTTGACCACCATCTCACCACGCCCCGGCTCACCCGGGATCACGTAGGTGGAAAACCGCTCCCCGTTGTTGATGTCGTAGATGTCCACGCGTTCAAAAGACAAAAGGTCCGCACGCTTCATCAACTCGGGGTCAACCGTGATGCTGCCTTCGTAGGAGATGTTTTTGTCCGTCACCACCGCCCGGTGGATCTTCGACTTGAGTAAGGTCCGCTTCATGGGTACCTCCTTCGTTCGAACGAGTACTTAGTCTAGCACAGTGTTGTCGATCAGTCGCGTCCCTCCCGCACCCGCCGCCACAAGAAGGGCCACCCCCCGCTCGCGGCGATGGACGGGCTCCAGGGTCCGCGCCGATCGTGTTTCGACATATTCCACCTTCAGCCCCGCCTCTGCAAGTCTTCGGCGGACCAGCGCCCTCACCCGTGCGGGCGAGGCCCCCTTGCGCCGAGATACGGCCCTCGCCTCGCGCAGGGCCTGCGGGATCGCCCGCGCCCGAACTCTCTCGTCCGGCGTGAGATAGGCGTTGCGCGAGCTGAGCGCAACTCCGTCGCGATCGCGGACGGTGGCCGCCTCGACGATCCGCACGGGAAAGCCGAGGTCCCTCACCATCCGCTCGATCACCTTGACCTGCTGGAAGTCCTTTCGGCCGAAGATCGCCGCGTCAGGCTGAACCAGATTGAACAGCTTCGCCACCACCGTGGCCACGCCCCGGAAGTGGCCCGGGCGCGAGGCGCCGCACAATCCGCGCGACACCTGCTCCACCTCCACATGCGTCTGGAAGCCATCGGGATAGATCGCGCGCGCCGCCGGGAGAAACACCACGTCCACTCCGAGCGGGCGCAGCAGGGTCATGTCCTTGAGCGGCACGCGAGGATAGCGCCGGAAATCTTCCTTGGGGCCGAACTGGAGGGGGTTGACAAAAATGCTCACCACCACCCGATCCGCGATGGAGCGCGCCCGCCGCACCAGCGAGAGATGTCCCGCATGCAGCGCTCCCATCGTCGGCACGAACGCGATGCGCCGCCCAGCGCGCCTCTCCCGCACGGACCACGCCTGCATCGCCGGAAGGGAGCGGATCACTCGCATGACGCTCTCCCCTCAAAACGCCTGATCCGGCGTCGGGAACCGCCCTTCTCGAACATCCGTCGCGTACTCGCGGACAGCCCGGCCGAGCTCGCGACCCAACTCCGCATAGCGGCGAACGAAGCGCGGTGTGAAGTTGACCGTCAGGCCCACCAGGTCGTGGATCACCAGAATCTGTCCGTCGCAGTCGGCCCCAGCCCCAATTCCGATCGTGGGGATCCTCAGTTCCCGCGTGATGTCACGCGCCAGAATCGCCGGGACGCACTCGAGGACCACCGAGAAGGCGCCGGCGTCCTGGAGCGCCAGGGCGTCGGCAAGAATGCGCTTGCGATCCTGTTCCTCCCGACCCTGCACCTTGTAGCCGCCCATCTGGTGAATGGACTGCGGCGTCAGCCCCACGTGGCCCATCACCGGAATGCCCACCTCCACGAGTCTCCGCACCGTGGGCGCCATCGCCACCCCGCCCTCGATCTTCACGGCCACAGCCCCGCCCTCCTTGAGCGCGCGCCCGCAGTTGCGCACGGCATCGTCAGGGCCGCACTGGTACGAAAGGAACGGCATGTCCATCACGAGCAGCGCGCGCGGACGCGCCCGAGCCACGGCCCGCGTGTGATAGAGCATTTCATCCAGAGTCACTGGAAGCGTCGAGTCATACCCCGAGAAGACCGAGCCGACGGAATCGCCCACGAGGATCACATCCACACCGGCCTCGTCCACCAGTCGAGCCATGAGGCAATCGTACGCCGTGAGGGCCACGATCTTCTTCTTCTCCTGCTTCAGTCGCAGGATCTTTGGGACGGTGATCTTCTCGTTCTCCATGAAAAAAGCCTTCATTCGCCCGCCCGAACCCGCCGACTCTCGCGTGGGTCGGCAATAGCGACCGAATGAAGGCTTCCGTCTCAGCCCCCCACCACATGGGGTGGGTGGGTCCAAGCGGCTTCATCCATGATAGGCTACGACTACTCCGCTGTCAAACAGCCATGACCCAACGCGAGATCGAACTCTCACGGGAGATTTCGTCCCACGTCCCCTGGAAACCACAGGTGGGCGACACATACGTCTGCCGCGGCCGGCCCCAGACGGTGTGGCGGCTCCCTGCGCCCTGCCACGAGGGCGATTTCCTCGTCTGGGGCCTCCACGAGGCCAAGACTTGGCTGCGTGAGAATGGGGTTCAGGATATCGAACTCACCCGCTCTCCGAGCGGCTGGACGGGCAGGATTCTCCTCTCCGCCACGGGCGAAGACCTCCGCGCGGCCGGTGCCACGGATGCGGAAGCGGCACTTCAACTCGTCTTGATGCTGGTGACCGCTCGAGCCTGAAGCCTACACCCGCTGGCGCCGGGCGGCGAAGAGGCCGCCCAGCGCCAGCAACACCGTCAGCATACCCGATGAACCCGAGCCGGTCCCCACCATCTCGCACCCGCCACTCCCAGACTCGCCCCGAGCCACCGCATAAACCGTATTCCCAAACGCCC
>JACPQY010000035.1 GCA_016190245.1 Nitrospirota bacterium
GCGCTTGGGCTCCACGGCCGCCACGGAGCGCTCCTCCGCCAGCGGGTTCTGGATCTCAGGAGTGCCGGCGGGAGCTGGGGCCGAGGCTACCGGTTCGGGTGCGGGGGGGGCGACAGCAGGTTTGGGCGGCGGAGGCGCCACCGCCGGCGGGGGCGGTGGGACCTCGACAGGAGTCGGAGGCGCTGCGGCGGGCACCGGCGCAGGGGCCGGAGACGCCGGCACCGGCTCCTCCTCCAGGACGGCGAAATCCACTCGCCGAAGCGTGGCGGGACTCGCCCTCCGCCCCGGGTCCCACGGGGCCGCTCCCATGTCGCGCACCTTCAGTCGCGACGAGTCCAATCCTTGCGCCGCGAGGAAGGCGCGGACCTCCTCGGCTCGTTTGAGCGAAAGTCTCAGGTCCGCCTTGCCCAGAAAATAGTCATCCCACCCCTGCACTTCCAGCCGCAGGTTGGAATGTTCGCGGAGACGCGTCGCGTGCGCAGCGAGCACCTCCTTCGCCTCGGGGGTGAGTTCGGCGTTTCCGAAGGCGAAGTAAACCGATCGAAAAGGCTTTTCAATTTTCGTGGCGGCCGCGGAGGAATCGGCGCTGACGACCATGGCCATCAACCAGCCTGCGGCCCACGCCGCCCGCGTTCTCATCCGAGCCGGTATTCCCGCACCTTCTTGTGCAGCGTGTTCCGATTGATTCCCAGGAGCGAGGAGGCCTGGAGCTTGTTGCCGTGGGTCCGCTCCATGATCTTTCGAATGAGCACCCGCTCGACCTCGCTCATCACGATCCGGTGGAGCTGCGTGCGCCGCTCGCGGATCCCGTTCAGGATGCGCTCGATGCGCCGGTCCAACCAGCGCGTGGCGTCGAGGGCCCGCTCGACCTTGAGTTCCACCTCTTCCCGGCGCACCGGCCTCAAGATGTAGTCGAACGCGCCTCGCTGCATGGCTTCGATCGCCTCGCCCACGCGGGGGGGGGTGGTGAGGATGAAGCTGAGCGGAGGATACTTCACATCGTTCGCGCGCCGCGCGAGCTCGCTGCAAACGAAATAGACATCCGCGCGCGGCGCCTGGAGCCCCTGCAGCGCCTTCTCCGGATTCGAAACATGCGAAAACGCCCAGTGCCGATCCTTGCAGAACTCCCGGAGGGCGGGCTCCACGTGGCCTTCTTCTTGGAGGAGGATCACCTCCGGCATGCGCCCATTATCTCCGCTGGCCCCGCGATTTCAAGGAGTGCCGTACACTCCACCCACCCGCGCCGATTCGCTCCCGGGCCTCCTGATTCCATGGCGCAGCGCGTCATGCTCTGCTACAATCGCCGCGAATGAGTGAGTCCCCCACCGTCCACCGACTCACCCTCCCGCTTCCGTTTCCAATACAGGACATCAACGTCTATCTCCTGGAGACGGGCGACGGGCTCGTTCTGATTGATACCGGCGTGCGCACGCCGGCCTCATGGCGAACCCTGCGCGAGGGGCTGCACGCCCACGGCCACCGCGTCTCTTCCATCCGCTCCATCCTGCTCACTCACGTCCACCCCGATCATGCCGGCCAGGCCCGCCGCATCAAGCGTCACAGCGGGGCGCGCGTGTTCGCCCACGAGTGGGAAACGCCGGCGATTCAAAAAGGCAGCTTCGATTTCTATCTCCATCCGCGCATCATCCGCTATCTCAGAACTCAGGGCGTTCCCAACCGTCTGATCGCGGCCAACTTCGCCCTCTCGGTGGCCAGCTTCATGATCCGCGAGAGCGTTCGCGTGGACGAGGCCGTGACCGATGGGCAAGTCCTCCGGTTCGGCCAAGAGGAACTGCGCGTGATCCACGTGCCCGGGCACAGCTACGGCCACATGGTGCTCTACATGCCCGAGCACAGGATCCTTTTCTCCGCCGATCATCTCCTGCCCACGATCACGCCCGTTCCGCTCCTCCAGTTCCCCGATGGTCGGCCCAAGCCGAAGTCCCTTGCCGACTTCATGAGCTCCCTCAACAAGCTGATCGGCCTTGCCGTGGAGCGCGTCTATCCCTCCCACGGCGAGCCGTTCGAAGACCACCTCGAACTCATCCGCCGATACCGGGTGCTCTACCTCAAGCGGCGCCGCAAGATCGAGCGATTGATGGAGGAGCGCCCGAAAACCGCCTATGAACTCTCCGTGGATGTGTTCGGGCGGAGGGCGCGAACGCAGATGATGCTCACCATGTCCGAGGTGATCGGGCACCTTGAAATCCTCGTGGACGAAGGTAGAGTGGAGACTACGCGAACATCAGGGGTTGACCGCTACACGCTCAAAGGGCAGGCTGCATAGTGTCCGTTGTCAAGACCGTTGAGGCTATCGGCCGATCTCGCAGGAGTTGGGATGATGCCGTGCAGGAGGTTCTTCGGCGCGCCTACAGGACGGTGATCGGCATCCGCGAAATCGAGGTTGTTGGTCGAACCGCCGCGGTGAGCCCGCGCGGCGAGTTGGAATACGAGATGCGCGTCCTCCTGCACTTCGAGTTGGTGGACGAACTGGAACCACACGGCTGAGGACCGGCTCAAGTGGACCGACGCTCAGCACTCTCGCCCGATTCGTCCCCGCCCCGCACGCAATCGGACTTGTAGCCGCGGGCTTCCCGCCTGTCCAGTCCGCCACGGCGGACGGACTTCGGCGGGCAGGCAGCCCGCGTTCGGACGCAGCCTGAAGGCCATGTTCCATGTGGCCCACCCTGGGTCACAACTTGTCATGGCCCCATGCGCTCCTGGGCAAGGGGCTGCGGCTACCGGAGCCTACGCTGGGCCCTGAGCAGAGCTTTCGAAGCTGATCCGGGTCTCGCGGGCGGGGCCCCTGAACAGTTCGACACGCCCGTCCGGCATCCGGATGGAGTAGTCGCGTACGGCGTGATTGAGCGCCGCCCACAACAGGCCCCAGTATCGCTTGGCCTTGCCATGGAGTTGGCCCGAGCGGAATCCGCGCGGATACCAGAGGTTCGCCTGCGGCAGATCGCCGATGAGACGGAACACCCGCGAGGCGCCATAGCGGGCCACGCCTTCCAGTTCCGGGTCCCGGCTCGCTTGGGCGAGCGCGGCGGAGGACTCTTCCAACCTGCCCTGCAAGATCCCGACGAGCGCTCCGAGAAAAGCCTGCTCTCCAGCCTCCGGCCCCGGGCCGAACTCGTTCTGGAGCCGCTCTCGAGCCAGCTCCAGTCGTTCATCGAACCAGACGTTCCAGCCGCTCGCCGGGACCATGGGAGTATCCAAGGCCAACGCTACCAGAGCGCGGGCCATCTTGAGACCCCGCATGGCAGGCGAATCGCGCCGGATCTTCGTCCGAAGCACCTGACGGATCATCCGGGTCACCTGGCGCCCGCGGTGCGTCCGTAGGTGTTGCCCGACTGTTTTCAGGAATCCGTTGTGGGCCATCTTTTGGGACGCCGACAGATTGCGCAGGGCCTGGACCACGCGCGCGGCGGCTTGCTCCCCACTCCCTGCAGGGTAGTCCACGAAATCGACTCCGGGCCCGAGCAATTCGTCCATGCCCGCAATTCCCGCCGGGCTGACCAGGAGAGCGCCGCAAGCCGTGGCCTCGAACACTCTCATGTTGACGTCGTCCGCAACCGGGACATTCAGAACGATCTTTGACCGGGCGTATGCGCTGCGCCAGTCGCCCTCCCCAAGATGAAGGCGGTACCGCGCCGATAGCCTCTCTGAGACCTCCGCCAGAAAGCGCGCCCGGTGAACGTGGTTTGGATTCTTGACATGGCCCACGAACGCCACGTCGATCTCACGCTCCGCCAGAGGCGCCGGACGCAGGGGCGCTTCGGGAAGGTCCGCCCAGTAGGGGATCCACTCCGCCAGGCCGGGGATGGCCTTTCCGACCCGGTCCACGAAGGCACGTTGAGTGGTCGCCATGTGGTCGAAAGCCGTGGCGTAGTCCTCCGCCCAGGTCGCCAGCAAGTGGGGATCGTGGAAGAAGCAGAGGGTGGGAACCTCGCACCGGTCCAAGTCAACGAGGTGGCCGAGGTCGCCATCCGTCCAGACCACCAAGTCGGGGCACGCGCCGAGAGAGCGGCGTAGGCCCTCGATCGTCATGTTACAGGTCTCGGGGGGTGCGTCGGCCGGGCCGCGAGCAGAGACGACCGTCAGATCGAAACCCCGGCGGAGTTCCTCCTTGAAAGAGCACGAACCAACCCAAACGATTCGGGGCCTCATCGGTGCAGGCACACCATCCCTTATCCTCAGAATCGGCAGGAATCCCTCCGGGCTTGACCCCGGCCCAGCCCTCAAGACCGGCGGTAGTAGCGCGTGAACAGAAGCGGGGTGAGGGTCAGATCAAGGGCCAGGGCCACGAGGAGGGCAAATCCCCCGAAGATGCCGAAGTCGCGGACGGCCTTGAATCGAGAGAAGAAGAAGACGGCAAAGCCCGCCACCAGGATCACCGTGGTGGCCACCATGGCCCGGCCGCTGGTCCCCATCGTGCGCTCCGCCGCCTCGCGCGGGCCGAGCCCCCCTTTGCGCTCCTCGAGCCAGCGGGCAATGAAATGGATCGTGTCGTCCACGGCGATCCCGAGAGAGACGGTGAAAATGAAAACCGAGGCCGTCCTCATCGGGATGCCCACCAGCCCCATCAAACCCAGCGTGGCCACGAGCGGCAGCACGTTCGGGATGACACTGATCAGACCGATCCGCACCGAGCGGAAGAGCACCATGATCACGGCGAAGATCATGACGAAGGACCAGCTCAGGCTCACCATCATGTCCCGGACAATGTACGTGAGGCCGGTGATCGCCACGTCGGACGTACCGGTCATGTGGACCGTGAAGCCGGACGGGAGTTCTTTCTTCAGGTACTCCGCCACTACCGGCTTGAGGCGGAGCCACCGCTCGCTCCCCACGTCCTTCCCGCGGACCCGGATCGCGAGTTTCTGAAACGACTCATCGGTGAAGGGACGCAACACATCGGGGTCCACGAACAAGAGATACTGATAGAGGAGGTTCTTCTCTTCCGGCAGGCGATAGTGCGCTGGATCCCCCCCGTTCATGCGTGCGTGAATCTCTTTCACGAGGCCCACGAGCGAATTCGTGCGGCTGATGAAGACCGGCTCACGCTCCTTCATGAGCTTCTCCGCGCCCTCAACAACGCGCAGAATCGCCGGGTCCAGCACGGCATCGGGGTTTTCGCCTTCGATGACAACGGCAAACGAGAGCAGGCCGCTCATGTGCTTCTCGACGAGCCGCATCTGAACGCTGAGGGGGTCATCTTCCATGATTTCTTCGAGAAGATAGTGGTGGGATTCCAGGCGTGTTGCCGCCCAGGCTGATCCCAGGGTGAGGACGGCGATCGCCCCTAAGATGGCCCGGGGTCGGCTCAGCACGGTGGAGGCAACGCGGGCCAGGACACTGTCCAGCGCGCGTCGCGGGGGGGACGGAGAGGGCGCCGAAGCCCCGGCGCTCGACAGCAGGTGATTTCGGCCAAAGGAAAGCAGCGCCGGGACCAAAACCATCGTGTTCAGGTAGGCCAGTATCACTCCCGAACCGGCAAAAATGCCCAGATCCCGGATGACCCGCGTGTGGGCGCCGAGGAGCGACCAGAATCCCATGGCCGTCGTGAGGCTGGTCAGAAAGCATGCGCGAGAAAGCGCCACCACCGAGGCGCGGATGGCCTCTTCGCGACTCTTCCCTCGTTCCATCTCCTCCCTGAACCGGAGGATGATGTGGATCGCATCGGCGATCCCGATCACCATGATCGTGGTGGGAATGACCTGGTTGATGATGTTGACGCCCTGACCGGCGAGGGACATGAGGCCCAGCAGCCACACCACGCTGACACTGACGGGAAGGAGCGCAATGACGACCCAAAGGGCCCGGCGCAGGAACGCATAGGAGATGATGAGCAGAAGGATCACGGCGGCGGGCACGAAGCGCGCCTGGTCTTCGAAGACAAGATCCTTGTACCCCTGCTGGACCACGGGGATGCCCGTCACGAAGGTCTCGATGGGCTTTCCGGCGGCCAGGGCGGCCACCCGCTCCTCCACCTCGCGGATGACGCGCTCGCGCTCGCTGGCCAGGTCGGCGTCGTTCTCCAACTCGACCAGCATGACCGTCATCGTGCGATCGCTCGACACGAGTTCGCCTTCAAGGAATGGATACTGCGAGACGGTCCGAGCGAGGGCCGCAGCGCCGTCCGCCGTCTTTGGGCTGCCGCGGGAGAGAGGCTGGATCTCGAAACCGTCCTTCTTCGCCACGGGCACTTTCACATTGAGCAGGTGGGTGACTCCCCTCACCCCCTCGACGCCGGCGGCCGACTGCCCCGCCTCCTCGATCCATTTCAACACCTCCGGTGTGAAGAGGTGATCGCTCTGAACGACAACGAACAGGTTCGAGGCGTCATCTCCGAAAGTGTCGCGGTATTCGAGGAAGCGTTCCATCTCGCCCCCCCGGCTCTCGAAGAGGGTGACGAAACTGAAGTCGAACTCGAGGCGGCCCGCAAGGAGGGCGAGGACCAGTGTGGCCACGACCCACACCCCGAGCACGGGCCCCCTGCGTCTGAGGAGGAAGAGCGCGTAGCGTTCGCGCAACCGCTCGGGGAGGCTACCCGACATGGCGGTATGGAACAGGAACGTCCACTCCATGTCAATTGAAGGACGGCTGAGATGCCTGGGCCTCGATCCTGGACAACCCGGAACCCGGCGGCTACAATCGGGCCGACCATGCGCCGGACCTTCCTCGGAGCCTGCCTCGCCGCTCTCTTGGCCTCACCGGCGTGGGGCCAGGACAAGACGTTCTACGTCACTGCCGTTCGGGCGGAGTTACGCAAGGGACCAAGCTACTACTATCCCATCGTCGGCCAGTTGAAGCGGAATGCGAAGGTCACATCGCCCAAGCGCGTCGGGCAATGGTTCCTCGTGCTGAGCGACCAGGGCGAGGGCTGGGTGACAGGCTGGCTGTTGGGGCAGGAGCCCGTCGAGGAGGGAAAGACATCCGCCAAGCCCGAGATTGACGTTCAGCAGATGGCGGCTCAGGTGGTGGGCGGGGAATCGGAGCAGGCTGCGGCCCCCGCTGGAGCCGCTCCGAAAGACACCGAGACCGCCGCGGCTCCGCCGGCCGCACCCTCGCAGCCCCAGGCGAAATCGGCTGCGCCGCCGAGAGCCGCCATGATCCTTCTGCCGAACAAGCCGAAGATCCCTCTTCGCAAAGCCGCGGCCAAGTCGGGCAGGATCGTCACCTGGGCCCCGAAGGGAATGCCGTTGGAAGTTGTGGGCCGGTCCGGGGCTTGGTTCAAGGTTCGCTCACCCAAAGGAACAGAAGGGTGGGTGAACGGCTACGACGTGGACCTGGCCGGTAAGTAGTCTCTTTTCTCAGGCGTATCCCGGCACCGTGTCGGCCACTGGAGGGTGTGGCCGGCGAGGGCCCGCAGGACATCACGGGCTCCACCTCCAACCCGCCCTCGAAAAACGTTCGCAGCAAGAGGGCTATGCTTCTTCGAGGGCGCGAAGTTCCGCGTCCGTTTGCCGCAGGCGGAGGGCCAGGGCGCGGGCGAGACGGGCCATGATCTTGTTGCCAACCAGAGGGTGTCGCATGGCAAACGCGTCAAACCTGGCGCGGGAAAGAACGTACAGGTCCGTTGCTGCGCTTGCGACGGCATCCGCCGACCGTGGCGTGTGGTCCAAGAACGACATGTCGCCGAAGAAATCTCCGCGCGTAAAGGTGGCGAGATGATGGTGCTCGCCTCCCTGGAGCTGCAGGTTGATGCGCACCTCACCGCGACGGATCAAAAAGATCTCGTCGCCAGCAACCCCAACACTGAAGATCTTCTCTCTTTCCTTGCAGGAACGTGCCTCCATGACAGCCTCCACCTCTTTCAAATCCTTCGGATCGATTCCGCGCATGAGATCGAACTGGTCCAACCCGAACGGCGGCTCCGCCTGTTTGGCGAGCAGACCTTCTTCTTCGAGGATGCGGTCTTCCACCCATTCCAAAGCATCGTCCAACTCCTCCACCATCTTGACGTTTCGAGAGGGCTTGGCGAGTCCTACCTCGCTGAAGTAGGCTTCAAGGTTCTGTTCGGACGGCAGGTGATGCTCGAGGCCGGCAAAGATGAGAAATGCTTCACGCTCGGTGAGCTGGGCCTCGATCTGGTCCAACTTGTGCGCGGCCGTCACGTCCACCGATCGGACCGACCGCATGTCCAGAATGATGTACTTCCGCGTTCTCAGGTCCTCGTCGAGTTCCATCATGAGACGGTCCGTTGTGCCGAAGAAGAGGTTCCCGACGAGTTCGTAAACGGCCGTCTGGCCGCCCTTCTTTTCGAGGGCGGCGGCTTCAGCGGGCAGCCGACGTTTCTTGGAGAAGGTGTGCTCGCCGGTCGTCTTCCTGCGGACGATCGGCTCCCTGACTTCCTCGCGCAGGAAAAGCAAGACGGCGATGCCCAGTCCGACCGCTTCTGCCGTGACCAGATCGACCGTGACCGTGACGATGGCCACGACGGCCACCACGAGGAAGTCCAGCCTCGTGGAACGGTTCTTGAGCAGGTGGAAGCTGTCCCGATCCACCATGCGGTAGGCCACGACAAGGAGAATTCCGGCCAGAGCCGCAAGCGGGATCCACGACACCCAGCGGGAGAACAACAGGAAGACCACCAGGACGAGAACTCCCTCCATGAGCCCCGAGAGGCGGGTCTTCGCGCCGCTGCTCAGATTGATCAGAGTCGCGCCCATCGTTCCGGAACCCGGCGCTCCGCCGATGAGGCCGGACGCGACATTGCCAATGCCCTGTCCGATCAGTTCGCGATTCGAATTGCTCCGGGATCGTGTCAACGCGTCGACAATCACGCTGGTTTTCAGCGTATCGAGGGAAAGGAGAATCGCCAGCGTCAGGGCCGGAATGATCACCCACTTGAGTTGCGGCAGGGCGAGACTCGACAGGGCGCTCCACCGACCGACCAGGCTGGAGAGGGACAGGGCCTCACGTCCGCCGACGGGGCCGATCACGAGATGGTTG
The DNA here is from genome assembly GCA_016190245.1 of Nitrospirota bacterium. Classification (GTDB taxonomy): domain Bacteria; phylum JACPQY01; class JACPQY01; order JACPQY01; family JACPQY01; genus JACPQY01. The sequence continues at coordinate 8,959 of JACPQY010000035.1, forward strand.
TCGGTCAATTCCAGAAGGGCCGGCTGGAAATAGGCCATGGCGAAGTAGGCTCCGATTCCTCCCAGAAGGGCCAGGATGACGGCGGGCAGACGTCGGGTGATTTTCGGGCCGATCAACATTCCGCCGACCGTGACCAGTCCGACCACGATTCCCTGCCAGCGCCAGAGTCCCGGATCGGTGAGGCCGCCCCAGAGGCCGGTGGACTTGGGGAAGCCGAAGAACTTCGGAATCTGCGCCGTGAAAATCACAATGGCAACCCCGCTGAGAAATCCGGCCACCACAGGGTAGGGAATGTATTTCATCAACTTTCCCCCGCCGAGCGCGCCGATCAGAAGCTGGAGCAGCCCGGCGGACACGCCGGTGACCGCGAGCAGCAACAACACGGTGGCCACGTCCGATGGATCCGACGCCGAGGATATCAGGCGGTAGAATTCCGCGGCAGTTGCAGCCACCACGGCGGCGGCGGGCGCGGAGGGCGAGGTGATGAGCCTCGGAGTTCCGCCGAACAACGGCGCCAAGATCCCCAAGGCAATGGCTCCGATAACACCGGCGAGGGCACCCTGGGGGGCATAGGCCGAACCCATCGCGGAGAACATCACAACCCCGTAGGCGATGGATGAAGGAAGGGCCACGAGCGTCGCGGCAACGCCTCCCCAGATGTCGCCCGTGCGGCTCTCAGCCTTGTTCATGGTTTGGCGGGGGTGAGGGTTTCGGGAGTGGCTGTGAGTGCAAGGCCGGAGGCTTCATCGGGTCCTCCTGCTCATCTCAACACCCTGAGGGGAACTGTGGGGATGACCGAAGGGAGATCCGGGATCGAACGCCCGGGTCGAAAGAAGTTCGGGTCAGCCTTTCGGAGGTTTCGCAGGGGCCATCTTCTCCGTCGGGGCTGGGGCCGTGGAATAGATCATGATGTCAATTCGGCGGTTGAGGGCCTGGTTTTGAGGGAGCGGAACGCCCTCCTCGGTGTAGTCGGGGGCCACGGGGAGCGTATCGGCCGCAGCGATCGCGCGGATTCGGTTGGGGGCGAAGCCGCTCTCGATGAAGTAGCGCACGAAGTTCGTCGCGCGCGCGCCGGACAGCTCCCAGTTCGAAGGAAATTGCTCGGTCCGGATGGGCACGGTGTCCGAGTGGCCGATGACCTCGACGTTGTAGGAAATCGAGACGAGGTGCTCCACCACCTTCGTCATCTTCCGCCGCGCCTCCGGGAGCAACTCGGCGCTACCCGAGGCGAAGAAGGCCTCGCCCTTGGCCGTGAGGAGAATCCCGTCGGGCCGCTGGTTCACGGTGATGACATCCTGGAGATCCGCAAGGGAGATCAGGCGGTTGATGTCCTGGATCAAGTCTTCGCTGATTTTGCGTTCCGGGATCTCGACTCCGCCAATCTCATCCTGAATGGCCCCGGCCACGGCTGCGAGCTTCTTCTCATCGATGGTCGAGATAGAAACGAGCATGACGAAGAAAACCATGAGGTTCGTGACGAGGTCGCCGAAGCTGGCCAGCCAACCCGGCCCCTCGTCTCCGCCGCCGGCTTTTCGTGGGAGGGGCACAGTGGATTTCCCCGATCCGGGGAGCTACGCGGCCTTTCCCTTGGCCTCGCCGGCCGGGGCGGCTTTCTGCCCCTCCGCGGCCACTGACTTCACGCCACCCCACTTGCGCATGGGAAGGTAGGCCTTGAGGCGATCGTGCACGAGGTCCGGCGGCTGCCGCGTGGCCAGAAGCGTGAGCCCTTCCATGATCACGTTCATGAGCACCGTGCGCTGCTCGATCCGCTTGTCGTACTTCGTGGCAATCGGAAGGAAGATCATGTTGGCGAGGATGACGCCGTAGAACGTGGTGATGAGCGAAACGGCCATGCCCGTACCGATCGTCTCCAGGGCCCCTCCCGCTCCCAAGCCCTGGAGCATGGCGATCAGACCGATCAGCGTGCCGAGGAGGCCGAACGCCGGGGCGTAGTTGGCGAGGGACTTGAAGACCGCGGCCTCGCCCTTCCCTTGGTCGTACATCGTCTGCATCGACGCTTGCAGGTACTCGCGGATCTTGTCTATCGGCCTTTGGTCCACCAGCATCTGCAGGCCGTCCTTCAGGAACTCGTTTTCCTGACCCTCGAGCGCGCCGCCCATCTTCATGGTGCCTTTCGCAAACACCTGTTTGGAGAGCTCGACGATCTGGTTGATGTACGTGTCAATCGGCAGGTCCTCCTGCCTGAACACGTCCATGGCCACGCGGAGAGAACGGGTGACGTCTTTCATTGGAAAGGAAACAAACATGGCCCCGATGGTTCCTCCCAGCACAATGCCTATGCTGGGGATGTTGAAGAAGACCCCCACCTGAGGGGTGGAGGCGAACAGCGACCAAATCAGGATGGTCATACCTGCTACCATCCCGAGCAAGGTCGCGATATTCACGGTGCCTCGTCAGTCCAAGGCTCAGGCGACAGGCGCAGGGGCCGCGCCGCCCGCACTGGCTTTCTTCATCGCCTTGATCTGCCCGATGATGTTCTCCTCGATCTCCGCGACTTCGATCTCGTCCGCGTCTTCCACCTGGCCCATCTGTTCCTTGACCATCTGGGCCATGCGGTCGGAGAGATTCGCATAGATTTTCTTCTGGGCGTCTTCCTCGGCGTGCTTGATGACCTTGCACAGGTTGATCACATCCGTCTGGCCGAGGATCTGGCGGAGGGTCGTGTTGTCCACGAAGATGACGTCGTTGATCCCTTCCAGCTCTTCGATCTTCTTGGCCCGGCGCGAGGTCTTCTCGAAAAAGTCCTTCCCTTTCTCCGTGGCCCAGCCGATGGCCTCGCTGCGGCGGAAGAAGAAGATGTTCTCCGGCACTTCCTTGGCCGCGATCTTTTTGTACACGTTATCCGACTTCGTCCCCACGAGCTGCGAGAACGTGCTGATGTCAATCAGCTCCTGCTCCTGCTTGAAGCCCTGCGTGACGGACGAGTCCATCTCCTTGGCGATCCCGCGGACGTTCTCGAGGAAGTTGGCGATGTCCGTGATGGTGAGCATGCGGTCGGTGGTCTTGGACGGGGCGGTGATCACGATCTGGCGGACTCCCGCCATCTTCTTGAGGATGTTCTCCACGTCCGCGCCGGTCAGCGAGAGGGCCTCGCGGATGCGCGTCAGCACGTCGCGGAAGGGGAACGTCACGCTCTTGGCCACAACCCCGCCGTCTTTCCCGCCAGCGCCACCCTTCTCGCCGCCACCGCCCGCCGCCGCCCCACCCCCTTGGGACTTCGCCAAAAGGTCGAGAATCACCGCCACGCTCAGGAACGGGTTGTCGCTCACCTGGGCGCTGACCTGATCTACGGTCTTCCGCAGGCGAGTCACGAGGGAACGGATGAGGATGGATAGAATCTTCGGCGCCTGGTTGAGAAGGCTGGTGAACCCGTCCAGGTCGAGGATCAGAATTTCGGTCGGCTCGAGCGTGATGGCCGAGGCGGAGCGATCCTGCTGGGTAATCAGGGCCATCTCGCCGAACAGAGAACCGGGGCCCAAGGTTTCGAGGAGGAGCTTCTTGCCGTCCACCGTCTTGGTGATCTCGACTTTCCCGGACTTGATCAGGTAGGCCGCATCCCCTTTGGCCCCCTCTCTGAAGATGACCGTGTCTTTGTTGATGAGTTTGGTGGGAACGGCCATGGATCGCAGCCTCCTAGGGGGTCTTTCTTATCCCACCGGGACTCGTTTTGTCAAGGCAACCGCTCACGACCTTAATCGGTAGACAACGCCTGGCTGCCGAGGGAAACCGGCTCACCCGTTGGGTGGGCCGCGTAGGGGCCGCCTTGGCGGCCCGCCAAGAGGGCGAGCAAGCTCGCCCCTACGCGATCAAACCTCTTGCCTGCGGATTGGGGTCACGAGAGAGCCAGAGACAAGGCCGTCGTCAACTTCGGCAGGAGAGGCCAGAAGGGCCGCGCACAGGAGTCGCGAGTCGCCTGCCGTTTGCCACCCGGATAGGTTGTTTGATACAAACCGGGGCATGAGGTTCCTCCACCCGAATCATCCCCTCAAAACGATCTGGGACGTGCTGGTCATCGTGGCCACCGTGATCGCCTGCGTGGAGTCGCCCCTCCGGATCACCCTCAACTACCCGATGACGGACGGGCTGCTCCGGTACGACCTCCTGGTCTCCCTCATGTTTGTTGCGGATGTCATGATCAATTTCGTTGCTCCCCTGCAGGAGGGGAAGAAGCTTATCACCGATCCGCGCATGATCGCCGGGCGATATCTGCGGGGCTGGTTTGTGATTGATCTCCTCTCCGCCCTTCCTTTCGATCTGCTTCTTGGTGGAATGGCAGGGGGGACCGCCAACCGGATGCTTCGACTGTTGCGCCTGACGCGACTTCTGAGGCTCGTACGGCTCGCTCAGTTCATGCGGAAGATCAGTCGGAGGAGCGCCGTGGCTCCCGGGGTGCTCCGAATGGCCTATCTCGTTTTCTGGATCCTCATGGCCGCCCATTTCACGGCCTGCATCTGGCTCTATCTGGGGGCGGGCAACTCCGCGGGGACGAGTGGGAACTATGCCATGGACGACAGTGTCCGGAACTACGTTCGGGCGCTGTACTGGGTCACCACGACCCTGACGACGATCGGATACGGAGACATCGCGCCCGTCACCAACGTTCAGACGGTCTTCACCATGTTTGTTCAACTCATGGGCGCCGGCATGTACGGTTTCGTCATCGGCAATATTGCCAACTTGATCGCCAACCTGGACGTGGCCAAGGCGCAGCACCGGGAGAAGATGGAAAAGATCGCGACGTTCATGAAATACAAGAGCATCCCGGCGGACACGCAGAACAAGGTCGAAGATTACTACGGCTATCTCTGGGAGACACGGCGGGGGTACAACGAATTCCAGATCGTGGAAGACTTTCCGAGGCCCCTGCGCGCGGAGGTTCTGATGTTCCTGAACCGGGAGATGATCCAGAAGGTGCCCATCTTCGAGGGGGCCTCCCTCGACTTCCTGACGGAGATCGTTCTGAGCCTGAAACCCGTTGTCTATCCGCCCGGGAGCTACGTGTTCAAGAAGGGAAGCGTGGGACGCAACATGTATTTCATCAGCCGGGGAACCATTGAGGTTGTGTCGGAGGACGGGGAAACGGTTTTCGCCACCCTAACCGGCGGGAACTTCTTCGGCGAGATTGCGCTCCTGCTGGACCAGCCGCGGACAGCCAGCATCCGATCGGCGGACTACTCCGACCTCTACACGATTGATAAGGAGACGTTCGAGAGGGTATTGAAGAACTACCCGGAGGTTGAAAGCCAGATCCAGGAGTTTGCGCGCAAGAGGCAGGAAGAGATGAAGAAGGAGTCCGCCAAGAGGGGCTCCACGCCCTCGTGAGGGGCGGTGGTCCCGGGCATGACGGAAACGGGCTGTATTCCTGCCAAGTAAGCGTTCAGCGGTTCCGCCGGTGGTCGGACGCAGCAGCTATCAGCGATCAGCCTCGGAACCGGTGGGAACCTCGCATACAACGATCCCCGATCCCCCATCCGAAGCCGAAAGCCGCCCGCTGACTGCCGAACGCTTGCGTTCAGAACTTCTTCTTGTAGATCGCGCGAACACCGTTCATTTCGACCCGCAGCGCCTCCACGAACTCCTGTGCCGTGCGGACCCGGCCCCGGGGCGAAAGGGAGCGGCAGAGCGCATCGAGGTCCGGAGAGAGCGTCCACACGCGGTTCTCCGGCCGTCCGGACACGAGGCGGAGGCGGCCTTGCACACGCTTGAGTTCGTCGTAGGCGTCGCGAAGGGCGCGCGCCTGTTCGGGCTCGAGCCAGCCGGCATGGGCCAGGGCGTCGAGCGCGGGACGCGTGGATCCCACTCGGACCTCTGGGCAGGAGTGACCCAGGACCAACTGGCCCGCCTGAGCGATGAATTCGATGTCCACGATCCCCCCCGGTGCGTTCTTGATGTCCAGGACGTTCGGATTCCTGTGGACGTAGGCCTGCTCGATCTTGAGTTTCATGTCGTGCACCTGACGGAGGGTGTCGGCCTCGTCCCGAGGGACGTAGACGAGATTCTCAAGGGCTCGGGAGAGCCGAGCCGGCTGCTCCCAGGGGCCAACCGGTCGGGCCTTGATCAACGCTTGGCGCTCCCACAGGTCCTTCGAATCCGAGTGGTATTGCAGGAATCCCTGGTCTGAGGCCACGAGGACGCCGGCATTACCGTGCGGGCGGAGCTCGGTGTCCACCGAGTAGAGAGTCCCCTCCTCGGCCACGAGACTGAGATCGCGAACGAACGCCTGGGCAGCCCGGGTGGCGGGATACCCTTCTCCGCCGAGATGCAGGAGGACCACGTCCACGTCCGACTCATAGGTCATCTCGCGGCCGCCGAACTTCCCCATCGCCAAGACGGAAAACCATGCCTCGGGGGCGGATCGGGCGCGTTGCATTTCCATCGCTCGATTGACAATCCCGTCCGCCAACTCGGTGAGGTCGGCCTCGCAGGCCGTCTGGTCCACCTCGCCTGCCAGATCCCGGACCAACATCGCCAGGGTCGCCTTTTGGCGGGCGATCCTCAGTTGGGAGAGCAGATCGGCGGGGTTGGGGGTAGCGGTCGACTCTGAACGGGTCCCAGATCCCTCACCCGGCCTCTCCGCCGGCGGGCGGACAGGCGGACCACCCTCCCCGCCTGTTGGCCCAACGGCGGATTGGCGGGCAGGTCCCGCGGGCGGGAGAGGGATGAGGTGAGGGGGTGCGGCGTGACGTCCTTCCGGAGAGAAGAGCGGCGCGAGGTCCTCGAAATGGGAGATCACGAATCTGGAGAGCGGCCACGTGAGGCCGAGGACATGGACCAACAGGTCGAGATCCTGAACCTGCCGTAGCGAGTCGGGCGCCGCGCTCCGCAGGGCCTCGTAGCTTTGGGCCGCAAGGGTCGGCCTCGGACTTGCCGCCAGGGCGGCCTTGAGGCTTCTTTTCACGCGACTCACCATGACGAGCCGAGCTTGGCAGGCATGTCCATGAGTTCGTGTCGGGCTACTGAGATTGCCGCGGCATCCCCGCCGGCTGACGGGGATTCGCCTCGCGATGACGCCGTGATGTCATTGCGATCCGCCGCAGGCGGAGAAGCAATCTCGACATGTTCGTGTGAACCTGTGCGCTTCGTTGGCCATTCGCGGCACATGCGCCTGGAGGGACTCGAACCCCCAACCTACGGAGCCGAAGTCCGTAGCTCTATCCAATTGAGCTACAGGCGCAGGTGGGAGAAGCGTACCACATCGGAAGGAGGAGGGAACAGCCGCAGTCCGGCGCTCGCGGGGGCCGGACGATGGCGTCCCCTTTCATCGAGAGCCCCGCAAGACCCGCCGGATCCCTGCGCCGTGGCAACGGTCCGCTCCTGCCCGGCCCTGGAGGAGGTTGCAGGTGAACGCGTAGGCCGTAGTCCCGTCTCCGAAGGTGGCTGAGGAGGCCCCATCCACGCGATAGGCTGCCGACGCCCTGTCCGAACTCAACCGAACAACTCTCGGAATTCCCGAAACGGGCTCCTCCCGTTGCCCTTTGCGGAGCGGTGGATTCCAGTCCACTTCGGCATCGTCCAGCGAGGTTCCCTCCCACCTGCCGCAACCGCGCGCGATGAGCGGGCGACCGGCCGAGTCCGTGATGCGGTGCCAGAAGAGCCAAGCATCCTGCCCCAGTACCACCCACTCGGACGATTCGGAACCGCCCTCGAGGGCGTCGGCGAAATAGGGATCCGCCGTTCCCGATTTCCGGAGGTAGAAGGCGTGGCCCTGCTCGGGTGATGCGGTCGACACCCTTGGCCACCACACCGAGGCCGGCCCCGTGAAGAGGATGGCCTCCTCGATCCCCCGCAAAGCATGGGTCCAGTGGGCCGTCACGGGGTAGGACCTCAGAGAGCTGGGCCGCTCCCCTTCATGCCAGGCAACCTCGAGGAGCGGCCACACGGCGCCATCACCTTCGCCACGACCGGGCACGCCGGTGAGCGAGAAGCGCCCCGCTTGCTCGAGGTGCAGCCGACCATCCTGGCTGGGCGGGCCCTCCAGAACCCCCTCGATCGCCTGTTCGCTCGTGAAACCCGCCTGGTGCCACATCCGCCTGACCCCCTTCAGAGTGGGAGGGTTCAGCACGGCGCCGTCTCGCCCGACCAAGCCCACCTTCGCGTCGTACTGGATGATGGTCCCCCCGCGGAAAGGGAGAAAGGTGACCTCGAACTCCGACCAGTCGGACTGCACCTTGCGGCCGAACTGCGAGGCAACGGTGGTTGGGCCGTCCGGGGGACGGTCGAGCATCCGCAGGGCCCACGGTCGCAGCGCACCGGTGCGGGTGATCACGGCGAGCCCCGCGATGAGGGCAAAGAGACCGGCGAGGACGATCAGCCGCATGTCGATCTAGCCGCTCGTGGGGCAGGCCATGAATGAGCTTGCCTCGGTCGTCCGCTGCGGCGGACGCCCCCCCATCGCTTTGTCATTGCGATCCGCCGCAGGCGGAGAAGCAATCTCGTGGGCTGAAGTCCCTGCCCAAAATCATTCTGCACACCGCGGGGACGTATCGCCGCTCAGAGAGAGAACCGATCGAGCGCCTGAACGGCCTGCGCCTGCCGGGATTCGATCTCGGCCAACCGGCCGGCAATCTCATCGGGGCTCAGTCCCTTGGTGCGGAGGTCGGCCCGCAGCGCCTCGAGGTCACCCTGCGCTTTCTTAGCCAGTTCGCGCGTCGTTCCGATCCGTCCGCCCAATCCCTGAAGCATGTCGTTGTAGAGATCGGCGAGATCCTTCAGGAAATCTCTCTCGCGGAGGCGGACGCGCACGGAGAAGTCGCCCTGTCCGACCTGCTGGGTGACCGCCTTGAGTCGGTGGACGGGGCCGGCGAACCGGTTGGACCGGACCACGGCCACGGCACCAAGGGCGGCGAACACGGCCAGGCTGGCCGGCAGGACCCACCCATCGAGGAAGAGGAACTGGGAGGCGGCCCGCATCCGCACGTCCGCCACGCCGGCGTCATTCCACCAGGCGAGCAGGACGGGAGCGAGAAGCGAGAGGAGAAGCAGCGCCGTGTAGGCGGCGAGGTAGGTCCACACCTCCACCACGAACGCGGCCTGGAGACTGCGTTCGACGAAGTAGTGTCGCCTCCGCCCCAACGCGGATTCGCGAGCCGGTTCAGACATCGGACACCTCCTTCAACAAATGGGACGGCCACGGTGGCCCCGCACGGGACTCGCCTGCCCGGACAACACCAGCCGAAGGCTACGGCAGAGGCGGAGCGTAGGCGAGGTTCGTGGTCGCGTAGCAACAGCCCCCGACGCCGTAGATCCTTCCATTCGATTCCGCCGCGGCCCCGTGGTTGATGTCGGTGGGCATGGCCCCGAGCGTCGTCCAGGAATCCGCACCGGGGTCATACTCTTCCACGCTCGTTAGGGCGATCGAGCAGTCGTCTCCCCCGAAGGCATAGATGCGCCCGTTCACGGCCGCCGATTGAAGTCCGCGCCTCGCGGTGGACAGCGAGGCCTTCGACGCCCACCCGTCCACGACGGGATCATACACCTGCACGGTGCCGAGGGCCGATCCCGGGCAAGCCGCTCCCTCGCCGCCTATCGCGAAAACCTTCCCGTCCAGAACCGCCACGGTGAGGAGTTGTCTCGCGGCGGGCATCGCCGTTTTGCCTGCCCACGAGTCATTGACCGGATTGTATTCCTCCACAGCGGGCGAGTAGGAGCTTCCATCGTGTCCGCCGATCACGTAGATCTTCCCGTTCACCTCGGCCGCGCCCGTCCCCTGCCGGGCCAGACTCATGGCGGTCTTGGTGGCCCACAAATCGGTGATCGGGTCGTACTCCTCCGTCGTGCCCACCGGTCCGTAGCCGCCGAAGACGTAGATCCTTCCTCCCGCGGCCGCGGCGGAAGCCCACTGTCGGAGGGTTGGGGTACCGGCCTTGACGGCCCAAGAATTCGCGACGGAGTCGTACTCCTCGTTCGCGTTCAGACCGCCGCCACCCGCTTCGCCCCCAATCGCGTAGATCCGGCCGTTGACGGCCGCCGCGGCCAGGAGGCGGCGGCCGGTGGGCATGCCCGTCTTTGCTTCCCAGGCGTCCACCGGGACGCCAACGGCGGGGGGAATGAACTCCTCGTTCGTCGCGAGAACACTGCCGTTGTCGCCTCCGATGGCGTAGATCCTGCCGTTCACGGTCGCCGCTGCCTCCCACTCTCTTGCCGTGGGCATGTCCGCCTTGGCGGACCACGCATTCGCCACAGGGTCGTACTCCTCGTTCGTCGCAAGAGCGCTCCCGTTGGCTCCCCCGATGACGTAGACCCTGCCGTTCACGGCCGCCGCCGCGAGACTGTTTCTTGCCGTGGCCATGTCCGCCTTGGTGGACCACGTATTCGCCACGGGGTCGTACTCCTCGTTCGTCGCAAGATAGCCCAAGTTGTATCCCCCGATGGCGTAGATCCTGCCATTCACGGCCGCCGCCGCGAGATTGTTTCTTCCCGTGGTCATGTCCGCCTTGGCGGACCACGCATTCGCCACGGGGTCGTACTCCTCGTTCACCGCAAGACTGCCGCTCCCGTTCCATCCCCCGATGGCGCAAATCCTGCCGTTCACGGCCACCGCCGCGAGACTATGTCTTGCCGTGGTCATGGCCGTTTTCGTTGCCCACGTATTCGCCACGGGGTCGTACTCCTCGTTCACCGCAAGATAGCCCAAGTTGTATCCCCCGATGGCGTAGATCCTGCCATTCACGGCCGACGCCGCGAGATTGTTTCTTGCCGTGGTCATGGCCGTCTTGGTTGCCCACGTATTCGCCACGGGGTCGTACTCCTCGTTCACCGCAAGCTCGGTCCCGTTGGCTCCCCCGATGACGTAGATCCTGCCGTTCACGGCCGCCGCCGCGAGACCAAGCCTCGCCGTGGGCATGGCCGTCTTGGCGGCCCACACGTTCCCACCGGCCACGTCGCCCTTCTCGATGCCGTTGCTGTCCATGTTTCCCGCCTCGTCGCGGGCGCGGACAACGAAGTAGTAGGCCACGTTCTTCGTGAGACCCGAGCTGACGGTGTAGGACGTCGCTCCGGGCGACGTGGTATAGGTGGGGATGAAGGCCGAGCACCCGCCCGGCGTGGTCGTCTGGCAGATGTCGTACACGATGGCCGAGGGGGAGCTGACGACGTCCGTCGCGGCGGACCAGCCCAGATTGATCGAGAGGCCGGCGGCCCCGACCCATTCCACCCCTCCGAACGTCGGCGGCGAAACGTCGAACGTGAACGTGCTGCCGGGGGATGGGGTCTCGATGTTCCCGATCTGGTCGGTCCCCTTGGATTGAATGTTGTAGGCTTCCGCATCGGCCCATGAAGGCACGTTCGTGTAGTTCCAACTTAGAGTCCCTGAGGCGAGGAGCCAAGTGACACCGGGGTTGAAGGTGGCGCCGGTCCAGTACTTGCTGTCCGAAAGGCGCTGGATGGAGATTTCGACCTGCTGGACGCCGCTGCCCGAATCGGCGCAGGCGCCCATGATGGAAGGGAGGGCGAGAACTTTGGCCCCATCCGCCGGCAAGGTCACGGACGAATACGGAGGCGTCGTATCCACGGTGACTCCGCTCGACGGCACGAAGACCGACGGGTTTCCCGCAGCGTCCACGGCCCGGACACAGTTGTAGTAGATCGAGCCGTCCAAAAGGGTCAGACTTCCGGTGTTCCGGGTCGTCACGAGTCCGACGTTCACGGTGGTGATCACGTCCCCCGCGCATCCGGTGGTCGTGCTCAGGTTGTAGTCGTAGGAGGCGAGCCCGCTGGTGGCGTCGTCGAACCCCATCCAGTTGGCGTCCATCGTGGTGGTGGAGGTCTGGTACATCAGATCCGGGCCCGTGCCGTCGTTGACCGAGCCCGTTGTGGGCGCCACGGTGTCTTTCTTGATGTAGAAATTGTCGTCCAACTCGACCGAGTTGCCCGCATAGTCGTAGGCGATGTTGCTCACATAGTTGGTCCCCTCGCCCAACGCGCTGAAATTGACGCTCCAGTCCGTGGTGTAGCTCCCGGCGCCGATCCCACTTGCGATCGTGCTCCACGTGATCACCTCGCTGCCGGTCTTTCCGACCCCCGTCCAGACGGTGTACTGCACATAGTCCAGGTTGCTGCCACCCAAGTCGCTGAAGTCCACGTCGTAGATCGCGCTGGGGTCGGCGTTCCGCCACGTGTCGTCGCCGATCATGTTGTCCACCACGGCCGGGGGCGCGATGTCGTTGGTCTTGGAGGTGGCCAACGACTGGTTTCCTGCGAGATCGGTCTGGGTGACCCAGACCGTGGCGTAGACGTTGTCGGCGATGTTGAGCGCGGAGAAAGAACCGTCGCCCGCGGCGCCACCCGAGACGATGAGGGTCCCCAGGAGGGCGTCGGCCCAGACCTTGACGGACGCATTGGCCTCGACGGCGCCCGCCGTGCCCTGAACGCTGTCCAGGGCGCCCGGGGCGTTTTGGGTCACGGTCACACTGGAAGGGTTGGGCTGGGCGGGGAAGGTCGTATCGCAGATAATCGAGTCAAACGCCACGGGAGGGGCGTTCACATTCCCGGCGGCATCCTTCACCCAGAGATACACCGTCTTTGTCCCATCCCCGACTGTGAGCGTGAATGACGTGGGCTTGGGCGTTGTCCACGATCCATCCGATTCCGTCGGCTGAGAGGACTGTGTTTCCGACAGGAGCCAGTAGGAAACCGTCCCGTCGTCCACGATCGAGGCGTCAACAGGGTTGGTGTTCGAGTAGCCGAACGTCTGAGGGGTGGGATCGGCGAGGGCGAGGGTCGGGCCGCCGGGGGCGACCGTGTCCAGGGTGATCGGAGTGCTCACGGGGCCCGCATTGACGTTCCCGGCGGCGTCCTTGAGCCACACATAGGCGGTCTTCGGGCCATCCCCACCTAAGAGCGCCAGCGTCGTCGGCTTGGGGGTGGTCCAAGCACCATCCGACTCGGTCGGCTGGCTGGATTGGGTTTCGGAGAGGATCCAATACGAGACCGTGCCGTCATCCACGATGGACGCGTCCACGAGGGGGTCGTTCGTGTAGGCCGCGCTCGAGCTCGTCTGGTCCGTGAGAGTGAGGGTCGGGTCGGCCGGGGGCGTGGTGTCCAGTTCGATCGCCGCGCTCACGGCCGGGCCCGAGTTCACGTTGCCGGCGGCGTCCTTGAGCCAGGCGTAGACGGTTTTGATTGCGTCGCCACCGGAAAGGGTGAACGTCGTCGGCTTTCCGGCCGCCCAGGACTCGTCCAATTCGGTGGGCTGGGTCGAATGCGACTCGGAGAGGAGCCAGTAGGACGGCGTCGCATCGTCCCCAATGGCCGCGTCCACGAGCGGATCGTTGGTGTAGCTCGTGTTGGCGCTGCTCGGGTCGGACAGGACCAGCGTCGGATCCGCCGGGGGGATCGTATCGAGCGTGGTCCCCGCCGACACGCCGGGCCCGACATTGATGTTCCCGGCAATGTCCTGAAGCCAGACGTAAACGACCTTCTCCCCGTCTCCCGAAGTGAGAGTGAATGTGGTGGGCTTGACGCCAACCCAGGCCGCGTCGAACTCTCCCGGCTCGGTGGACTGGGTTTCCGAGAGATTCCAGAGGACGGGGCTCTCATCGTCAAGGATGGACGCGTCCACCAGCACGTCGTTGGTGAAGTCCGGGCTCCCACTGGTCTGATCCGTCAGGGTCAGCGTGGGCGTGCCGGGCGGAATCGTGTCGAGGGTGATGGCGTACGAACCCGCAGGCTCCGCGCTCACGTTTCCGGCCAAGTCCTTGGCCCAGACATAGACGGTCTTGGCGCCATCGCCCGTCGAGAGGGTGGCAGATGTGGGCACCGGGTTGGTCCACGTCTCGTCGAGCTCGGAGGGCTGCGTGGACTGCGTCTCCGAGAGGATCCAATCGGAGGCCGTCGCGTCGTCTTCGATCGCCGCAGTCACGACGGTCGAGTTCGTGTAGCTCGGGTTGGAGCTGGTCTCGTCGGCAAGCGTGACCACGGGCGGCTCGGGCGGGATGGTGTCCAGAACGATATCCACCGAGACGGCCGGGCCGGTGTTCACGTTTCCGGCCTCATCCATCAACCAGGCATAGGCGGTCTTGGTGCCGTCTCCAGACGTCAATGCAAGCACGGAGGGCGCGGAATCGCTCCACGCCGCATCGAATTCCCCCGGTGCGGTGGAATGGGTCTCGGAGAGAATCCAGTTGGAAGCAGTCCCGTCGCCCGTGATCGCGACGTCAACATTCACGTCGTTGGTGTGGGTCTCGCTCGCGCTCGACTTGTCCGTCAGCGCCAGGGTGGGATTTGCCGGCGGAATCGTGTCGAGGATGATGGAGACAATCCCGGCCGACGCGCTCACGTTCCCCGCCGAGTCCTTGGCCCATGCGTAGACCGTGTGGGTGCCCTGATTCACGCCGAGAAGATAGAAGGAGGTCGGCTTGGAGGATGTCCACGTGGAGTACCACTCAGCGGGCTGCGCGACCTGCGTTTCGGAGACGAGCCACTTCGCCGCCGTGCCGTCATCGTCGATGGCCAGGTCAACCAGCCGGTCATTGGTGTAGATCGTGCTTGCGCTCGACCTGTCGCTCACGGCCACACTGGGGGCAGAGGGCGGAACCGAATCGAGGGTGATCGAGGCCGACACGACCGGAGTCGAGTTGGGGTTGCCCGCGGCGTCCTTGACCCAAAGGTAGACCGTCTTGAGTCCGTCCTGGTCCGTGAGCTGGAACGTGGTCGGCTTCGTCGTCTTCCACGCGGGTTCGAACTCTGGGGGGGGGGAGTCGTAAGTCTGGGAGAGAAGCCAGCCGGCCGTGGCCGCCTCGGAGGTGATGGTCACGGTGACCCAGCGGCTGTTGCTGTGCGAGGCGGCGCCGCTGGTCTGGTCTTTGAGGGTCAGACTGGGACGGGCGGGTGGCGACGTGTCCAACGTGATCGTCGCAGAGTTCTTCTCGGCGTTGACGTTGCCGGCCGCGTCCTTCACCCAAATGTAGAGAGTCCTGGCGGCGTCGCCCGCTGAGAGAGTGTAAGACGTCGGGCGCACGGTCTGGAAACACGGGTCGGTTGTGGCGGGGGCCGACGTCATCTGCTCGGACAGGCACCAAACCACGGCGGCGGAATCCTGATAGACGAGGACCGAAACGAGGGGCGAGTTCGTGAGCGTTGCGCTTCCCGACGTCATGTCCGATACGGACAGGAGAGGCACGGGGGGCGGTGCTACGTCGTTGGCGAGCGTCACCGGTGCGCTTGCATTGCCCGCGGCATCGTAGGCGACCACGAAGATCTGGTCCGACGGGCCGGCCTGGTTATCGCCGATGCTGAAGGCGGCCACGCTCCCGTCCCCCGAGGCCTGAGACTGGCCGACGGCGGTGCTCAAGACAGAGTCCTTGTAGACCTTCACGACGGCGCCGCCTTGGACCGCTCCCTGGGAAGCCGACAACTGATCGCTCGATCCCGGCGGATTCATCGCAACGTGGAAAAGACCCGCGTTCGGCGTGGGCGGACTGGTGGTGTCCACCGTCCAAGTCTTCGAGACAGGGGTGGGGTCCGCGTTCCCGGCCGCATCTTTGGCGAAGACAACGAGCGTGTGGTCCCCATCCGACAAACCCGCGAATGAGAAAGGGGAGACGCAGCCCGTCACGGAGGCGCCGTCAAGCTGGCAGACGAAGGTCGCCTGGGGATCGTCGCTCGAGAACTTAAACGTCGCGGCTGCACTGGCGCTCAGGCCGGGCGGGGCATCGGTCAGGAGGGTATCGGGTGTATCCCCATCCACCGTCCAGGTGAACTGCGCGGGCGTGGGGTCCACGTTCCCGAGCCTGTCCGCCGCTTTCACATCGTAAATGTGCTTCCCGACCGCGGCGGTGAGACCGACAGGCGAGGCACAGGCCGCGAAGGGCGCTCCATCCGCAGCGCACCGGTAGGTGCATGGAGATTCCGTGCACGTGAACGCCAGCGTAACCTTGTCCGTCACCCCGACGGAGCCACCCGTGGCCAGCGGGATCGGGCCAACGGCCGCCGTGACGCCGGTCTCGGGGGGGGTGAGATCAACCTCGATCTTGAGCGGCGCGACCGAGGGAGCCGCAACGCCCGCCGCCTTGAGGTCGGCCTGTGTCTTCTGCTGGAGACCCGTCGCAAGGCCCACGAAAGCCTTCTGGACCTGAGCCTCGGAGACGGATTTCGTCTCATCCTTCGCGACCTCGATGGCGGCCGAAAGATTGACCTTCACCGCACCGGGCTCCGCCGACGAGAGAACGGTCACGACCTCGATGAGAGTCGATATTCCGTTCCCGTCGTAGTCGGGAAGCTGTACTTCATCCTCCACAATGGGGGTCTCCTCGACGGCCATGTCCGCCACCGCATCTTCGGGCGTCCCCGCTACGGGGGAAGGGGCGGCGATGGCGCGGATCTTGGCCGTGGTGTTGACCTCGACAAGCGGCACGTCCGAGTGAGAGGCCGGAGTCACCTGAGCTTGAAAGGCGTTGTCACCGGGCTGCAGGGAACTGATCGGGACATCGAAGTCGGCCAGGAAGACGAAAACCAGATCGTTCCCTTCGCCCCCGGCCGACCCGGGAGAGTCGGTGCTCCCGCCCTCCGCCTGTCGGGCCGGGGCGGCGCGGACGCCGCCGCGCACGCCGCCTCGAACTCCACCTCGAATCCCGCCGCGAATTCCGCCTCGAACGCCTGCGCGGACCCCTCCCCGTATCCCCGTGTGCACCTGGCCGCGAACGCCGGCCTGCAACGTGCCTCTTACGCCTTGGGCCGCGGGCTCACCGTTGACAGAAACATTCAGCACAAGGTCCTCTTCAGCCGAAACGCCGTTCAGGGCAGCGGCGGTTTCGGGGGCGAGAGGGACTCCGATTTCGAGCGGTATCCCCTGGCCTGGATCAGGCCGGAACGGGAGATCTTCGACTTGGTTGATGCAGGCGACACCACCCAAAACCGCGGCGCCCGCCGCGAATAGAATCTCCCCCACTAGTCGTGGGGAGAACCCGCCTGACCACGTGCGACCCCCCATGAGAATTCTGCTCTTGTGTTTCTCACACGGTGAGCGCGGGAAGTCAAGCAAAGTCGGCACCTTTCGCGGTAGCGGATACGACGATTTGTGATATAAGTCACACCGTGCCCATGAGCCGGGAAGCGGGAGCCGGGAGTCGAGAGTCCAGAGCCGTCACGAACCCCACCCGCCCGCACGCCTCTTGGCGGTTGGCCCTTGCCGCGACCTTGTGTTGTCTGGCCGCCGTCGCCTGCTGCCCAGCGGAAGCGAGCGCCGCGGAGCCCCCCCCCCACTCCGCCGCCTGGACCGGGCAACCGGGCCTGCTGCGAACGTTCTCAGGATTCCCCATGCACTGGGGGAGATGGACCCACACCTCGCTCCTCGGGATCTATGCGGACGAGGCGCTCACGCAGGACGGGGAGAAACACCTCTCCTTCGAGGGCCACTACGCGCTCGCCTATCGGCCCTGGTACGCCGGCTCGCTTTCTCGGCTCGGTCTCGCCGTCTCCGTCGAGGGTCGCAGGTACGATCTCTCCTCCAGCGAAGACGAGGCGACGACGCTCACGCTGGGTGACACCACCTTCACGGCTCACTATGCCGCGTGGACCGGCCGCGAAGCGGCGGTGGCCCTGTTGGCGCCCATCCGGATCCTGGCGCGGCCCGGTGGCGGCCCCTCTCTCAACTCGGCAAGCCCGGAAATCCTTGTCGCCGCCTCCTACCGGAGTCGGAGCGCCTCCGAGTTCTTGTCCCACGGCCTGGATCTGAACGTCGGCTACTTCGCGGATCAGGCCAACGCCGTCCTGAAGCGTACCGACGCGGGCGCCAATCGGCGCACGCGGTTGGCTCAGGGCGCGGTCAGCGAGAATGCCTACATTCTGAGAGGCGGGTATTCCGCCGAACTCCAGGGCTGGGATACCCGCCCAATCGCCTTCCTCGAGGTCTCGCTGTGGAAAGACGCCGATGGGAAGGCCCTGAACTCCAAGGGGGAGCGTGTGGACCTACCCGGCGGGTACCTGCCCATTTTTCTCACACCCGGGCTGAAAGTTTCGGTGCGCGACGAGATCCAGGTGCAGGCCGCGATCGACCTCGGCGTGCTGGCCTCGAACTTCCCCGCGGAGCACCGGGCCGTCCCGGGCTGGAGGATCTGGTCGGGCCTTTCCTGGATCCCCGCCCGCGACGCTCCTCCCCCCCCCCCGCCCGTGGCGAAAGCCGAACCCTCACCCGCGGTGGCCGCCGTGCCCCCACCTCCTCCGCCCCCCGCGGCGCCGGAGCCTCCGCCTCCACCCTTGCCGCCGGAACCCGCCCAGCGCGAGCGCCGCCTCACCGAACATGTCTCGTTCGAGAGGGGGCGCGCCGTGCCCGACGCCGGATCTCTCGCCCAACTCGCCCCCATCCTCGCACTTCTGGCGGACCCGGAGTGGAGCGTGCGCGTCGAGGCCCACACGGACGGTTTCGGCGACGATCGAGCGAACCAGGATCTCTCCGAAAGTCGGGCCCGGGCGGTCTCCCGCGCGCTTGCGGAGGGGGGGATTGCGCCTGGACGCATCGTGCCGGTCGGTCTCGGCGAAAGCGGGCCGGTGGCGCCGGACAAGCTGGAGCAGGGCCGGGCGCTCAACCGGCGGGCCGAGTTCGTCCTGTTTAGGCCCTCGTCCTGGAGCTTCCGCTTCGAGCGGTACAGCGCTTCCCCCCCCCCGGAGACGGAAGCCCGCGCGCGGGAGCTGGCCTCACTCCTGGGCACCGAGGCCGAGGCCCGCCTGCGCCTGGAGGGACATGCGGATGCTCGGGGCACAGCCGCCGCGAACAAGACGCTCTCGCTCAACCGCGCCCGGGCCGTCGCCGATCTCATGGCCGCCGCGGGCGTGGACCCTTCCCGCCTCGTCCCCGTGGGATTGGGCGAGGCCGAGCCTGCCGCGGGCAACGAGAGCGAGGAAGGACGCGCCGCCAATCGCGCCGTGGACGCGGTTCTGCTGAGGCCCGCCCGCTGGTCCGTCCGATTCGACTCCAACAGGATCGGGCCGCCGCCCGGCTCGGACCCACTCCTCGATGAGATCGCACGGGCGCTGTCGGAAAAGCCGGGGACGCGCGTGCGGATCGAGGGTCACACAGACGGCTCCGGGCCCGAGGGATGGAAACGGATGCTCTCCTTGCTCCGGGCCAAGACGGTGGCCCTGGCGCTGGTGGGCCGGGGCGTGGACGCCGCGCGGATCGAGACGGTCGCCTACGGCGACACCCGTCCGCGGGCGCGCGAAGAGGATGAGACGGGAAAGGCCGAGAACCGGCGCGTCGAGCTCACGCTGATCGAACCGGCGCCCTGACGGGCTGCAACTCTGGTGGTAGCCGCGGGCTTCAGCCCACGTCCGAAGACGCACCCATGAAGGGTGCGGCTACCAGCTTAGGGCTCCTCACGGGCTCCCGATATCTTCCAAGTCCGCGGCCACGCAATCCGGCGGTGCCGTGACGGGGTTGCAGCGTGAAGGCGTCCCGCCCGGGATTTCGACCCAGTATCCTTCGATCAGGCCGGGCGCCGGGTAGTCCGTGCTGATCATATGCGCGCCGCCGGCCAGGGCCGTGTCTCGACGCCGGGTGTCACCCGCGCGAGGCTCCGTCACGCTGTCGGCCCGCGTCCGAACGAGAAATCCCGCCTGAACGGCGGCCCGGATCGAGGCGTCCTCGGCGAGCGGATCGTCCAGCTTCAGCACGGCGGCAAAAGGGTCGCTCGGCTCCGCCGTGACAAACATCAGCCGGCCATCGAGCGAGGTCCGGCTGAACGTGTAGCGGGCCCGGTGGGTGCCCGTGTCGAGCATGACGAAAACGGCGCGGCCGCGCAGGTCCGATACGGGCGGCCATCCATCCTGCGTAACCGCCTCGCGAAGGGTGGGAGCCGACCCACGCGCCTCCTCCGGCGTGAGGACCCGCTCCCCGGGCCACACGGAAAGGATTTCCGCTTCCAAGTCTTCGTAGTGCCCGAGAATCGGGCTCGGATCGATCTCGTCCTTGGGCTCTAAGAAGATGAACAGCGGGTGATGATGGGGGTGTGCGTCGGACCACGCCTTGAAAATCGAAAGGCAGTCGGCGAACCAGTAGCACCGCGTTCCCTCGTCCGCATAGGGAATGTGGTAGACGGCGAAACGGGACGCTTCCGCTCTCCAGTGGACGTCCAGCTCGAACTGCCGCACCCCCATCGAGGAGAGCTGATCCTCAAGCGGCGGAAGGCTGTAGTCGAGGTCAACGACCACGAAGGGCGAGGGCGCCAGGTGATAGCTGTTGTGTGTGCCTTTCATCTGGATGTGGTGGAGCCGGGGGCCTGCTGAGGCCGACGAACCACACGAACCGCCGAGGGCCAGACACGAGAGCAGGAAGAAACCGCTCCCCAGCCCTCTCATGACCCCTCCCTGAAAGAGAAGCTCAGTGTGCGGATGGCCCCGCTTCCCCGTTGCGACCGGGGACACTCCCTTGGGCCTCGGGGTGCGGCGGGACGGGCTTCTCAGCCCCTCCCCTCCAAAGCCGCCGCCACCACCTTTGCGACGCCGCATCCGCCTCCGGGGTGTAGCCGCGGTACTGGTAGCGGTAGAGGTAACGCGGGTAGAAATACGGGCCGTGGTAATCGATGTCGTTGAGCACGATTCCGATGAGGTTGCCGCCCGCGCCCTTGATGGTCTCGATGGCGCGCATCAACATGTCGCGCGGTGTGCGGCCGATGCGGTAGACGAGAATCACGGCATCCACGTGGGGCGCGATCACCGTCGCATCCGCCACGGGCAGGATCGGGGGGCAATCCACGATCACGGTCTCGAAGGCCCGCTTCGCCTCCTGCAGAAAACCGCGCGAGGTGAGCTGCATCAACGTCTCCGACGGGTGCACGGGCGTGGGGCCCGCGGGCAGGATGTGGAGGTTGTCGAGCCCCGGCGATTCCTGCACGGTCTTCGGATCGAGCCCGTCCACGAACAAATCGTAGATGCTCCGCACCTCGTCGCGCCAGGGGCGGTTGTCGAGCACCACGTTCGTGAGCCCGTCGTCGGCTCGGAGAGGGAAGATCTTGTGCATGGTGGGGCGCCGCGTGTTGGCCTCGACCAGGAGCGTGGAGTAGCCCGCCTGGGCGAAGGTGATGGCAAGGTTCGAGGTGATGAAGGACTTGCCTTCCTGGGGGGTCGCGCTCGAGACCATGAACAGCCGTCGCTCGGCCAGACCTCCTCTGAGCGCCATCCGGAGGATCCGGAAACTCTCGCTCGTCGGATTCTTGGGCCAGAAATGGGCCACCATCTTCTCCCGGAAATACGGCGTCCCGCTGCCGTTGACCGCGGGCGGAGCCCGGCCCTTGTGAACGCGATCCGACTGGGGGTTGAAGTGCGGGATCACGGACAGCACCGGCAGCCCCACCAGGGCCTCCACCTCCGCCACGTTTTCCAGCGAGAAATCGAACGCCTCGCGGAGGAAGGCCAGTCCAATCCCCGCGATGAGGCCGAGAAACATCACCGGCAGCACCGGCGCGAGCTGGATCTTGTGGACGGGTTCGGTGGGCAGGAGGGCCAACTCCACAACCTGGACGTAGTCGGCGCGGAAGCTGTCCTCGAACTCGGCGGTCTGGTAGGCCTGCTCCATCTGCTCCAGCATGGACTGGTATCGCTCCACCCGGCGCCTCAGCCGCACCATCTCGATCTCATCTTTCAGATAGTCCGAGCGCGCCGCCTCGATCTGTGCCTTCTGTTGGTCGATCTCCAGACGCTTGCGTCCGCTCTCTTCCAAGAGCCCTCCAAGGGTGTGAACCAACTGAGCCCGGAGGACGGCGAGGCGTTCCTCCATCTCCCGCACGAGCGGGTGCGAGGTGGTGAGAAGCAACTGCTGCTCCTGGCGCCTCAGGAGGAGTTGCGTGTAGTCCTGACGGAGCTGTTCGTAGTTGGGCGGCGCTTCGGGGATGGTGAGTGAGTTCAACGTGCCCTCTTGGGAGGCAACATCGGACGTGAGGACACCCAGGACGTTTCGCACGGCCTCTTCCTGCCAGACCAGGGACTGGTCTTTCTCCTCGAGATCCACCAAACGGTTGAGTTGGACGCTCAGGGTGGAGCCCGTATCGGACAGGCGGTGGGACAGCTTGAACTCGTTCATCTCCTGCTCGGCCTTCTCCTCCATTTCCTCGAGCTTTTGCTTGTGCCCGCCGGTCAGGTCGCGGGCATGCTGGGCCCGTTCGCGGCTCCTCTGGGTGCGGTACGTGCGGTAGGCTTGGGCCGTGTAGTTGGCGAGGTCCCTGGCCTCTCTCGGCTCTCCGGAGGTGGCCACGATATCAATGAAGGCCGTGCGTTCCCGCTTGCGGGCTTCCACCTTGCTCTGGTAGTCGCGGATCACGGAGAACACGGTCTCCTGGCGGGAGGCCTCCTCGAGCGTCGTTTCCGCCGGAATCCGACCCATCTTCTTGGCCACATCGAGCATCACCGGGAGGCTCGTGACCACGTTCAACTCCGTCGTGAGATCGGTGATGCCGTAGGGGAAGCCGCCCCGGGCGGCGAAGAAGTACTGGACCTCGACACTGGCATGGGTCTGATACTGCACTTCCTGGCGCCGCAGAAAGAACGCGGCAACAAGAACGGAAAGCCCAACCGCAAGGAAGACGATGAATTTCCGCTTGAGGATGACCCTGAAGACCTCCGGCAGCGAGGCGTAGCGTTCGAAGCGGCCGCGGCTCGTCATGCCGGGGCGGGACTCACACGAGTGCTTCGCGGATCGTGATCATGGGGTGCCGCTGGAGGTCAACGAGCCGATGCTCCACCTCGGCAGGATCCCCATCCAGCACCTCCACGAGGGGACGCATGGGCGTCTCGGGACGCACGTCTTTGACGCGGGCCATGCGGCCGCTGGAGAGGCGCACTAGAGAGCCGGGAGGGTACGGCGTGAGGCTCCTGAAGGCGGCAACCCAAAGACGACGCGAGAACTGGTCCCGGCCTGATCGAAGGAGGTGAGAAATCCCTTCGAAGAACGAAACCGCCCGCCGCCACGGCCGGGCATGCGTGAGACTTTCGAGGGTGTCGCAGACGCCGACGACCTGCGCCGTGAGGTCGATCTGATCGCTCCGGAGACCCTGGGGATACCCGCTGCCGTCCGCGCGCTCGTGCTCCTGAAGGGCCACGCGGGCGAAAACGCGGCTCAGGCCGGAATCGCGCAGGATCAGCGAGCCCCGATCGGGATGCGTCTTCATGAGACGGCGCTGATCGTCGCTGAGGGGACCGTCCTGCCGCAGCATGTCCGAGGGCAGACCCAGCATTCCCACGTCGTGCAGGAGAGCAGCCACGCCGACCAGGAGCAGGTCCTTCCCCCGTAGGCCCAACTCGCCGGCGAGCCTGAGCGAGATGACGCTGACGTTTAGGGAATGCGTCCCGACCGGATCGGCGTCTTGGACTTCGGGAGTCAGGCGGAACACCCGCTCCAGCCACAGTTGAGACCAAGCGACCGAGTGCTCGGTGAGATCCGTGAAGAGGGCGAAGAGTCGGTGATCGCTCACATCGCGCTGGTTGTGGAGCTGCCCCATGAGGTGGTTAAGCTCCTCCAGCACGGCGCGCCTGAGCGCCTCAACCTTCTTCCTCTCAGGATCGTTCCCGTTCGACGAATGTGTCCCTATACCAGCCACCGTTCCGGTGCGTGATCGGAATTAGCCCACCGGTTGCATATTGTATCGAACAGAGTGAGGAAAGTCAACGAAAGTCGCCGCACTGTGCCGCCGGCGCGGCACGCCGGACGGCCTCCAATATTTCTCCCCCCCCACAGCCATCCGGTGGGGGGTCCACGCCGAGCGTTCGCTACGGTGGTGGTCCCGCGACTTCAGGCGGGATTCGCCCCCACATCCTGGTCGGCGCTTGCTACCGCCGGCGCCTGATGATCGGGCGCGCCCCCAAGGCGCCACCGTTTCCAGAAGGGCACGGATGCCCGATCGGCCTCCGGTGTGTAGCCGCGGTACTGATACCGATAGAGGTACCGCGGGTAGAAGCTCGGCCCCTGGTAGTCCACATCGTTGAGCACCATCCCCATGATGTTGCCCTTGACGCCGCGGATGGTCTCGATCGCGCGCATGAGCATGTCGCGCGGTGTTCGCCCCATGCGGTAAACCAGGATGACACCGTCCACATGCGGGGCCAGGACGGAGGCATCCGCCACCGGGAGGATGGGCGGGCAATCAATGATCACGATCTCAAACTCCTTCCTGGCCTGGCCGATGAGATTTCGATCCATGAGCTGCATGAGCGTCTCCGAGGGATGCACGGGCGTCTGTCCGGCGGGCAGGAGGCGAAGGTTCTCCAAGCCGGGCGCGTCCTGGATGGACTTCGGATCGAGTCCCTCCAGGATGAAGTCGTGGACGCCTCGGATCTGGTCCCGCCAGACAACGGCATCGGACACCGCGCTGGTCAACCCCTGGTCATGCTTGATCGGGAAGATCTTGTGCATGGTGGGGCGCCGCGTGTTCGCCTCGATGAGAAGCGTGGAGTAGTTCGCCTGGGCAAAGGTGATGGCGAGGTTCGAGGTGATAAAGGACTTGCCTTCCTGCGGCGTCGCGCTCGTCACCAGGAACACCCGCGGCCCCTCAGTCCCCCTTCGGATCGCCATCCGGAGCATCCGGAAGCTCTCGCTCGTCGGATTCTTGGGCCAGAAATGGGCAATCATCTTGGACCGGAAGTACGGCAGTTCGGCTCCGTTGCCTTTCGGCGGCGGCCGACGACCTTGCCGGGCCTCGGCCTGCTCCGCGTCGAAGTGAGGGATGACCGAGAGGACGGGCAGCCCGACGACGTGCTCGGCTTCCGAGATGTCCTCCATCGAGAAATCGAACGCCTCGCGCAGGAAGGCGAGCCCGATCCCCATCACAAGGCCGAGGAGCAGGATGGGGACGGTCGGGCCGAGGCGCAGCCGGGTCATCGGCTCCGTGGGCAGAACGGCCATCTCGACCACGCGAACATGCTCCCCCCGGTAGCTCTCCTGGAATTCGACGGTCTGGAGAGACTGCTCGGTTTGCTCGAGCATGGACTGGTACCTGTCCACCTTCCGCCGCAGCCGGACGAGTTCAATCTCATCCTTCAGGAAGTTGTGGCGCGCCGACTCGATCGCTGCGCGCTCGGCCTCGAGCTGCTCGCGGTGGCGCCCGATTTCTTCCAACAGCATCCCGATGGTGCCCACGAGGCGTCCCCGCAGGGCTGTCATCCGCTCGTCGAGCTCTTGCAGACGAGGGTGGGCCACGGCCAGCATGCTGCGGGCTTCGTCCCGCTCGACCTGGAGGGCCAGGTAGTTCTCCCGCAGGCGCTCGATCGCAGACGGATCCGCGGTCGCGAGAACGGCGGGGGCGGCCGCCGCTTCCCCGGGCTCCGCGCCCAAGGAGGACAACATCTGCCGATAGACCTCGGCGCGGCGAGACAACTCCGCACCCTGCTCCTCGACTTCAACCTGGCGGTTGAGCTGCACATCCATGGCGGCCTGGGCCTCCGTCACACGGCGCTCGAGCTTGAAGTTGCTCAACTCCTTCTCTGCCTGGCCAAGCAACTCCTCCAGGCGTTCGCGATAGGAGCGGCCGACCTCGCGGGCCTGCTCCACGCGCTCGTGGGACCGCAGGTTGCGGTGGCTCCGGTAGGCGTAGGCTGTGAAGTTCGCCACATCACGCGCTTCCATGGCCTCCGGTGAGGTAACGTGGATATCTACGATGGTGGTGCTGCCCCTCTGCTCCGGGCTGATGAGGCTCTGGATGCGGCGCAAGTCGGCTAGAACGGCCGAATCGCGCCCGGCCTCTTCCAATCCGAGGGACTCGGGAACGCGCCCGAGCCGCTGCGCCACCTCGAAGACCACGGGGAGGCTGGTGATGATGTTGCGCTCGGTCTCGAAGTCCGTGAAGTTGAATCCGAAGCCGTTGCGCATCTCGTAGAATTGCTCTACCTCGACGGACGCGTGCGTCCTGAACAACTCCTGCTGCCCCCTCAGGAAGAAGGCGGCCACCATCCCCGAGAGAACAAAGCACATGAGGACGATGTACTTCCGCTTGATCACCACCCGGAGGATGTCCGGGAGCGAGGTTGCGGCTTCACGGCGTGCCATGGTTCACCCCTTTTTCAAGCCGAAGCGGCCTATGCCAGCGCTTCCTGAATCGTGACCAGCGGGTAGCGCCGCAGGTCGAGAAGAACGTCTCCCTCCGGGTCCTTTTCGCTCTGGAGCACCTCCACGGTGGGCCGCATGAGCGTTTCCGGGTCCGGTTCGTACACGCGGCCGAGCTGGCCGTTGGAGAGGCGGACCATCGTGCCGGGCGGGTACGGCGTGATCCGCCGGAGCCCCGCGGACCAGATCTCGCGCGGGAACTGCGCCTTGTGCTCGTGAAGGAGATCCGTGAATGCCCGGATGAAGGGCCGGGCCTTCCGGTGCGGCCGCGGGTGCGTCATGCTCTCGATCGTGTCGCAGTAGCCCACGATCGAGGCGAAGCCATGGATCTCGGGCCCCTTGAGCTTGAATGGGTAGCCGCTGCCGTCCTGCCTTTCGTGCTCCTGGAGAACGACCTCCGAGAACGACCGCGAGAGACCGGAGTGACGCAGGAGTTTGAATCCCTGCTCCGGATGGCGGCTCACGATCGAACGCTCCTCCGGCGTGAAGGCTCGCTCGACCTCCAGCACCTGATGGGGGACGTCGAAGAGGCCGATGTCGTGCAGGAGGGCGCCCATCCCAAGGAGCATGAGGTCGCGACCCGCGTAGCCGAGATCGCGGCCGATCTCCATGGAGAGGATGCTGACGTTGAGCGCCTCCACAGACAGCCGCTCGCCGTTCACCGGCTCGGGGGTCGGGCGGAACACGAATTCCAGCCAGAACCGGCGGCGGATCGGGATGTCCTCTGCGAGCGTCGAGTAGACCGAGAACAGGCGGTGGTCCCGGATGTCGCGCTGATTTCGCAGCAGTTCGACAAAGTCCCGGAACTCCGTCAGGACCGAGCGTGCGATGGACCGGACATGCAGCCGATCCTGCTCGTTTTCGTTCTTTCGAATGAGCGGCCGAGCTTCCACTGTTAGCCCTCCCCGGCCGACTCGGACACCGCTGATATTTCGTTCATGGTACTAAACCCCCTTCCCTTCGTCAAATTCTTCCACCATTCGACAGGCCGACCCCCGCTCGCGCCCTAGCTGCCCTCCGCCCGCCATTGCGCCATTGGGGTCAAGTCTTGACTTGATACTTCTTGGCTCTCCCCGAAAGTGATTCACGGTTTGCCTCCTGACCTACGTGGTTTCCACAATCCCGATCAGAAGCGTTCTGATTCTCTGGTCCGCCCGAACGAGGCTGTCCATTCGAACGCACGCCTTCGTCACGGCACTGTCGCTCCCCAAGCCGAAATGCCGCCGTATCTCCGCACTCGGATACCCCGCCACCCGGCTCGAAAGGTAGATCGCCAAGTTCCGCGCGTCATTCGTCCGACCCCGCCGCCCCGTCAAGAGATCCCGTGAAGTGCGACCCGTCTTCCGAACCACTGCCTGCACCACGGCTCCCAAGGAGGGGAACTGCGGGGTCCGTTCCCTCCGCGCATGCTCCCGAGACGGTCGAGCCCTCCTGATCGCCGCGGCAAGAAAGCCCCCATCCCCCAGAAACGGGCTCCATCGCCCGCCCTCAAGATAGGCCCTCAGCGCAGCCTCGTTCCCCTCCGCCACAAACCGCTCGAAGGCGCCAGGGTTCGGAAATCGACCCAGCACCTCCGCCCAGGCCAACCATCCCGGTTTCCTCGAAGCAAGGTACAAGACGTGACTGCTCCACGGGTATGCCCTCGCGGCCCTCACCAAGCCGGCCTCAACGGGGTTGAGGTGAATGTACCGGACCAGTTGCAACAGGTAGACATCCGCATCCACCAGAAGAGCCTTGTAGCGGCCTCGGAACAAGGGACCGTCACGCCCGCGATCCCGGTTGAATCGCTGGGTGTACAGTCCATCCACATGCCTCATCACTCGGGACACGTTGCCGCGAGGGGTCTGCAAGAAGAGATGGTAGTGGGTCTTCATGCAGCAATAGGCCATTACCCTGACGTCCCACCGCGTCGTGATATCCGCAAGCAGATCAACGAATCGCCCATGATCCTCCTCCCGCTCGAAGACCGGCTGCCGATCGAGGCCGCGGTTCATCACGTGGTAGTACGCCCCGGGGAATTCGACTCGCAACGGCCGCGCCATCAAATCCATCCAAGTAGTATCAAGTCAAGACTTGACCCCATGACCTTGCGTTGGGGTTTGAGCCGGAGAGTTTGAGGCGGAGGACGGAGGATTCCCATATCCCCTCACCCTCTCCCGCAGGCGGGAGAGGGGAAAGTCTTTTGGAGCCTATCTTGGAGGCGGTGTCGGCCTCTCCGGAACTCCTCACCCTCGCCCTCTCCTCTTCGAGGAGAGGGAACTCCCTCGACCCATTCTGGATGGCGTGAGGGGATCTGCCCGCGAAAACGAGAACGGCCTCGGTCGACGTGAGGAAGAGGGTGTAGCCGGGGCCACGGGAGATGAATTGAACCGAGGGGTCGGTTTGACCCTGATTGGATTCGAAAATCAGTTGGCGCGTTGCAAAGGCCTGAACTTGGGGCTTGGTCAACGCAGCCCGAGGATGGGTCTTGGCAGGCCGGTTCGCGTCCGGTTCGCCACCGCGACCGATGACAAAGATGGCCAAAGCGCATGCGGACGCTGCGGAAACCGCAGCGATTCGGAGCGTTCTAGTCATGGATGTATCCTCCTTAGGAGTTGGTTGACACCGCTATTCACCCTGAAGAGCTTCGAACTACTCACGAAGCCTTCCCATTGATCCCACAGTTGAGCGGCTCGGGAGGCGCGGGTTTTCCGCACGCGACAAGACTCTGCGGCTCGAATGCGGTCTCCGTTGCGACGATTGCAGGCCGGACGTACGTGAGTTTTCCCGTCCGAGCGCCGGTACCCACGCTGGCCCCGCGTGCATCGTCAGCGTGCGTTTTTCGTTCCATCAAATCACCTCCATGGCGTCACGGCGAGGGGTCGGAGGTCCAAACGGGCAGGTACCAAACCGTATCGCTTGCGCCGACCACCACCAAACGTTGCCCATCGTACGACACGACGATATTGCCATCCAAAGTCTGACCCAGGGCATATGGATACCCCTTGCCGGTGAGTTGAATCGGGGAGCTCCGAAGAGTGGTCCCGGGGAAAGTGATGTCATAGGCGTACACTTTCCCGTTGGCATGCGCGAGATAAAGGACCCCGGTGAGGACGATCGGCTGGCTTCGGATGGCAGACGACTCGGACTGGAGAGGGTATCCAGCGCCACAAGTCCCGCCGGTTGCGTCGTCCTTCAGACAGTGCAACTTCCCGGTTTCGTCGCCGACAAAGATACCGCCGTAGGCGATCCAAGGAGCGAAGTTCCTTATTCCTCCGACTCCAGAGGTGTAGCCGGTCCCGGCCGGGGCCCAGGCCGGGTAGGCGGCGCTGAAGGAAGCGTCGTTGTTGAACACGTGCAGGGCACCGGTGCTGCTGTCCTTGTATGTGCCGACGTAGAACCTGTTGAAGAAGGTACGATAAGGAAAGCCGAAGACCGTATATCCCGGGCCAGCCCCGTCGACTGCGTAGTTGGGTCCGGGTTTGGAGAAAGAGGAGGCGTCCGCCTTGAAAGTCGAGACACCCATGGCATCAGTGCCCGACACCCACACCGTTCCCGAGAAGTCGGTGTTTGGAAGATGCGCGGCGGCCGGCGTGTGGGCGACACAGTCGTACAGTCGAGGGGGCGTGACCCCATCGCAAGTCGTGGCCCCGGCGAGATCAAACCAGCACAACGAGCACATGAACTGGCTCAGCCCTTGGCGTGCCCCGAAAAAGAGCAGTTCCCCGTCGCCGGTGACGGCCGTGGTGATCTCGTCGAAGTTCCTTGCCTCACCTCCCTTGATCTCAGAATCCGACTTGAACGTCCAAGCCGGCGGTGAGGCACCAAACCCGGTGCCGGTAAAATCCAAGCGAAACACGTAGCCAGCCGTCGTCCCGAAGAATATCGCCTCCTTCTCGGTGGCCGAGCAGGTGGTCGCATAATCCTCGGTCCAGTGCCAAGGGGGCCCCACGAGATCGCCGCAGTTCCCCCCGCCACAGGAGGCGGAGAGGTCGGGGAGGGAATAGGTCGCCCGGAATCCGGAGGCGTCGAACTTCACGACATAGATCTTGTCACCCGAGCCGGCCGCACCCTCGCGGGAAGACACGAACGAGCCCAGGAATGTCGAGAGATCCGGATCATCGTAATTGGAGTCGGTCGACGTGCAGAAGCTCCAAACGTTGTAGGCGGCCGTCTGCGCAGCGCCCGCGACAGCGAGAGTCGTGATCTTGCTTCCCAGATCGCCTCCAATGTTCGGCGGCGAGCCTTTAACGGGGTTTAAGCCCACCTGGATCGAGCAGGCTGAAATCGTGATGCTGTCGTTCACCGTGACGGTGGGCGATGTCCCGAGGGTAATCTTGAGACGGTTGTTGGTTAGCAAGCCAACACTCGACCAGGCGCAACTTGGGGAGGATCCCCAGGTGTGGCTCGCCGATAGGGTCAAGTTTGCGTCCAGGTTGCCTGGACACGGCGTGCCGGCACCCCACCCATTGGTGCCCTTGTCGAAGGTCAGCGTAACTGCGTCACCGGCCTGAGCGCCAGCCCCGTTCCCGGAGTCGTCGCTGGCAAGGGCGGAGAGGATCACACCATCGGTGGGCAGCGTGGAATCGAAGGTGCCGGTGATGCTGGGGGGGGAGCCGACGGCGTCGTTGCCGGAGGCGTCTTCGATAGTGTTGGGGGCGATCGTGATCGTATCCCCCACGGCCACGGTGGGTGAGCCGCCGGTGATGGTTATCGTGAGGGTATCGTTGGCGAGGCTGCCGGTGGACCAGGCGCAACTGACCGTGCCCCACGTGTGGCCGTTGCTCAACGCCAATTCGGTGTTGATCGAGCCGCACCCGTAGGCGCCGTTCGTGCTCCCGTTGAAGAGAACAGTCACGGTATCACCGGGTCCCGGCCCGACGTCGCACGCGCCCGCCTCGGCCGCTGTGAGACCGGTCGCGTCGGGGTTCACAGTGTCCACCATGAAGTCGAGTTCTTCCGAGGCACCCTCCTCATATTCGACCCAGGAGCTGGACGCGCCTTCCACATCCACGGTGCGGGCCTGCCACTTGTAGTTGCCGTCCGCGATCGTGGCCGTGATGCTTACTGTGGTCCCGCTGGCCACGAGGGGCGAACTGTAGGTGGGGCTGTTTGCGAAGCTCGACCCCGTGGTCACGACCTCCACTTGGAGCATGACCGTGTTGTTGTCCGGGTCGGACACCGTCCCACTGAACTTGATTGTGGTCTGGGCCGTGGTCCCCGCGTCCGGGATGATCGAGCCCGAACCGTCCTTCTGCGCGAGGGACGTCGGTGTGTTGGGCGGGTTGTTGGCCGACGCGTTGCAGTTCTTTCCTCCGGTGACGACCACGGTATCGCCCACGGAGGGTGTTTGGTTCACGGCATCGCCATCCGTCTGTTCTGTGCCAATGATATTGAGAGACACCGAAGCCGTCCCGCTGCAGAAGTCGGTCGTGAGGGTGACGCTGGAGGGCTCGACGAAAGGACTGATTCGGGCCTGGCCGCCGCCCGCGGCGAGCGTGGTGGTCACCTGGCGGTACTCCATCGCGTAGCTGGCGGGGACGGTCTGGCTCGGCGTGCAGGAACTCAGGAGGCACTTGTAGCCGTTCACGGTGAGCTTGGAGAAGTTGCCGAGGGGGTTATCCTTGATCGTCATCGCGTCGTTCCCGGTGTTTTTCACCTCGAGGGCCACCTGGGGCACGGTCCCCGCGGCGAGGGTGTTCGTGCAGCAGCCGTCGAGAGGAGTGGTGTCGAGCGTGGCGGCGACGTACTCGACGGTGGCGAAGGAGCAGTTGGGGTCGCCGTCCACGACGGTAACCGTGTCGTCCACGATGGGGGTGGAGTTCACGGTCGCCAGATCAATGTCGTTCCCTACGACGCGAAGGGTGACCTTGGCCGGCCCGTTGCAAAACACCGCTCCGAGTGCGGCGGTATTGGTGTTGAAGCTGAAGGACGCCGTGTCGGACGGCTGCCCCCCCGCGCCGAGGTCCACCGAGGTGGCCACAGGGACACGGGTGGTGTACGTATGCGTTCCGTACCCATTCAAATCGGTGAGGGTGACCTCCGTGTAGAAGGGTCCGGCAATCTGGTCCTTGACCGTCATAGCCTTCACGCCCACGTTCTTGATACTCATCGAGGGCGCCCAGGGGCCGGTCGCGCTCTGGGAGGCCGGAAAGATCGTTCCGGAGACATAGGTGGGCAAGCCACCCGCGCAGCTTGCGCCACCGGTCACGGTGATCTTGTCGCTCACGGTCGGCTGCTGCGTCACGGGGTCCGGGTTGGTGTCCGGGTCGCCGCCGTTGTAGTCGTCCGGCCCTGTCCCTTCAAGTGTCAGGACCGGGGTGAACGACCCGTTGCAGAAGCCCGTCGTGATCGTCGTGCCCGTCACGAACGTGAGCGTTTCGACCTCCGCGTCACCCAAGATGCAGTCTCCACTGCACGTCGAGAGCGTAGCGGTGCTGCTGTTCGTCCCGTCCGTGAAGGACATCGTGCTCGCCGTGGACAGTGTGTAGGCGATGTTTCCGTTGTTTCTCACGTTCATCGTGTAGGAGGGTTTGCTGCCGGCGCTCACCGTAGTCGGCGCCAGCGTGCCGCCGATGTAGTTGGTCACGATGCCCGTGACCTTGTTGAACTGCTTCGTCCCCGTGGTGCAGCCATCCCGGTAGCAGGCCGTCACGGTGGACGTGACAGTCCCACTCCCAATGCTGATGGGCGCAATCAGGTTCACAATGCACTTCCCGAGGCCGTCCGTGACGCACGTGGACTGGACGATCGTTCCGTTGTCCGACGCCCACTCGACCGGCAGACCTGGCTCGGGGTTGTCGCCGGCGTCCTTCGCTTCCACGGTGATGACGTAGGTGGACTGGCCATCGGCATTCAGGCAGTCCGGACAGGTCCCTCCGGGCGTGGTGGGGAGTAGAGAGAGCTTGAACCCCGAGACGATGAAGAACCCCCCCGTGACCCACACGCGCGCGTTCTTGACGCCCTGCTTGTTGAAGAGCTGCTGGGTGAAGATAATGCGCAAATCCGTGCGGGTGCGCGGCACGGCCTTGGTGCTCGCATCGCACGTGGACACCCCGTCCTGAAACGTGATGCTGAAGTTGTAGTTGTTGCCGGGCTGTAGGGGCGTGTTGTTGTTGGAGGTGAAGCCGACCATGTTGCAGTACAACTCGTTGTTGGTCCACCCGGCCGGCAGCGTGCCGGTGCTCGCCGACTCCGGCCTCATCTTGGCGGGGTCCCACCACAAGCGGAAACGGTTGATCTGTTCGGGCCCGCCGTGGAACACGGTGAAGTTGAGCGTAACCGGGGTGGTGCCCGTGGGAACGTAGATGTCCCCGTCGGCCGCGTCCTTCATGGTGAGGGAGAACAGCCGGACCCGCCCCTTCAGGCTGGTTCCTTTCGTCGCACTGGTGTTCCCAGGGGCAGGCGTGGTGTAGCTGACGTATCCTTGATACTGGTAGGTCTGTTCCTGGGTGCCGTTGATCGTGCACGAGTAGTTGAAGATCGAGACCGAACCGGGCGTCAGCGATTGCAGCGTAGCGGGAGAAGGGGCGCCGCAGCTCGAGGCGGCGGTGCTGTCGGCGGTAAGTTGGAGAGTGGGGACCACGTCGCCGTAACTGATCGTGTCGTTGTTTTTCACGCGGAGTTGGATGTCGATCGCTTCGCCGTCCACCACGATGTCCTTCGTGACGATCGCCTCGACGCCGATGTTTGCCACCTGGATCTCGCGCGTGCGCACGAGCGGCGAGGAGAAGGGGTGATCGTCACCGCACGGGAGCCCCGCCGTGGGCGGGGCGATCAGCTTGCCTTCGGCACAGTCTTCGAGCTCGAAGTAGCCCGGCGTGCCGCCGATCGTGTACACGAAATTGACGTGGGCGAAACCTCCCGGCTGAATGTATTTGTAGGTGTCGTTGGTGTTGTAGAGGATCGTGCCCACGCTATGGCTGACCGCCGTGGTCGCGCCGGCCCCGCGGGACAGGGTGTTGAACGTGTCCGGCGGCGATGCGTTGTTCGTGATGGACACATAGTCGATCAGTTCGTCGTCCACCCGCAGGCGCCCGTCGTTGTTCTTGTAGCCCGTGACACTGTCGGTCTGGAGGGCGGTGGCCTCGGTGCTGTTGAGGTTCGTCCACAGAATGGAGGCGGGGTCGCGGCTGTAGAAGGGGCCGTAGGTGGGGGCCGGCAGGAGATACTGCTGGCCGGCGGTGCCTTTGACGATCGTGGGAGGGTTGACAATCTGGGCGAAATGATCCGTCAGGCTGAGGTTGTTGATCTGCCATTCCGTATGTAGCCGAGTGGGAATGGTGTCGCCCGTGTCCGGGTCCGGCGCGATCGAGGACTTCACCCACGGCACGACGAGGAGAGAGGCGAGCTCGAAGGCGCTGTTGTTGGTGGTGATGTTGATGAACCGGTCGCCGGAGGCCTTGGAGAGGCTGTAGGTGGCGTCGAACAGACGCAGGGGCAGGGCCGCAGGGACGTAACCGCAGGCGCCGGGTGCTGGGTCCGTCTCCGGAAACCCGATGACGGCAAGACGGATCGTCATGTTTGCACCGACCGCGAGGCTGTTGCTGCCGGTTGCCTGGAACCGGGTGCCCCAGCGGGAGCCGGCGGGATAGATGGAATCGTCGATCGAGTAGCCGGCCGTCACCCAGCCGGCGGGAGGGATGCTCAGCGGGTAGGGAACGATACCGTTGCTGTTCACGCCTCCGTCCGCCGAGTTGCAGGGCGAGTCCATCCAAACCGTGACTTCCTTGATGGGGGCCTCGCCGGAAGAATGGGTCACGATCATGTCGAGCCAGCCGAGTTCCTGTTTCATGACGACCGCGGGGTTGGCCGATGCCAGCGTGATGCTGGAAACTTTGGAATAGAGGGTCACGTCATCAATGTAGGCGCCGGCGGCCTGGTTCGTCGCGTCGGAATCGAAGTAGAACTGGAACTGGACACTCGGTTGGCCCGCGAAGGCTGACAGATCGGCCGAGACGGCCACCCACTCGGAATCGAAACCGAACCAGGCGGCGTTGCCATCGGCGATCAGGCCGTCGTACGCGAGGCCGAGCTTCCCGCCAGGGTCCAAGGAGGTGAAGACCAACGTGTTGTCGAGGTTTCTCCACGTCAGCCCGCCATCGCTGGTGACGCGCAGCCTGAGGCCGTCGAATCCCTCTTCGATCCCCCGCCAGAACCAGAAGCTGAGGTAGACGTTGGCGTAGGGACTGAAGTCATAGGGAGTGGGAGGTGAGGTCAGAATGCTGGTGGTGTCCGCGGAGTATCGGGTATCGATCTGAGTGGCCCAACAGTTCGAGCCGCCGTGGCAGGAGGCCGGGCCGAAGGTGGGCGTGCCCCACTCCCAGTCGTTGGTGGGTGTGAAGCCGCCGTTGTCGGACTCGAAGTCGTAGGAGGCGATGGTGGCGGCCTCGCCAAGCCGCGCCCACCCCAGCGCCAGGAGAACAGCCAGTCCGAGACCAATGTAGTGGGTCAGAAGTCTCTTTGCTTTGCCCGTCATTCCGGGCTTGCCGCGCCCCGTCATTTCGGGGACCCGGAATCCAGTCTTTCTGCCCTGGATTCCCCCCGCCGGCGGCGGGGCGGGAATGACAGCCTCATCATTCATCTGAAGTGTCGGACGCACTACGCTAGTTCGAGAACGCATCTTCAACGACGCGCCGACCGCGCCGCGAGCCCCGCACCCTCCCAGGATTCCCCGGTTTCCCAGACGGAAGCCGGTAGTCGCGGGCTTCAGCCCGCGTCCAGGGCGCAGCCTGAAGGCTGCGGCTACCCGGAATA
>JACPQY010000044.1 GCA_016190245.1 Nitrospirota bacterium
GACGTTCAACGAGGCTCTGGTGCGCGCGTCCAATGCCACGGTTAGCGATCCCGGCAACCCGAACGCCATCCCCCTCGATCAGGCGAACAGCCTGATCTGCGGGGGGGCCAACGTGATGAACACGATCCCCCTGCCCACCCCGCCCATGGGTACGCGACCGTAGGGCACGGGCGAGCAGCAAGTCGGGGCGGGCTCCGGACAGGCCCTTACGGGGACAGGCCGGCGCCCGCCGCCTCCTCCTCCATCCCCGCGAGCAGCTCCGCCCGGGCGTCCACCACGCCGCGTGAGATCCGCTCAATGGCCGTTCGGATGCGGGCGCGAAGCGGTGCTTCCCGGCAGGCCGCTTCAAGATCGCGCAGCATCTGGACCGTGAGACGAAACGATCGGACGAGGTCCCCCGGATCGCGCGGCGCCCGGGCCACCGCCTGACCGAAGTCGCCTGTCGTCATCCATGCATAGAGCGCCGGTCCCAGATCGAAGCAGACACGGTGAGTCGGCGGGAAGATCCTGAGGGAATTCTCCACCCGGCGCAGGTCCTCCACGATCTGCCACACCGCCCTGAACTCGCGCCGGAACGGCATCCCCCCCGGAACGTGGAGCCGGGTGCCCTCATCATCTCCTTCGTAGGAGATCGCGTTGAGGGCCAGGGCCGTTTCTTCCACCGAGAGATTCCGGAGCTGGCCCTGCCAGTAGGCCTCGGCCACAGGCAACTCGAATCCGTACAGGGACGACGCGAACCGACCCTTGTCGGTCAGCTCGGTGCCGCTGACATAGCCCATGGATTCCAGCAGCCGCAACTTCTGCCTCAACTCGCGCTCCACCCACGCCAGGTCCTTCTTCGTGCTCCCATCGAACTGCGAGAAAGAGCTCTCGATGATGGCGAACAGGCGCTCACCAAGGGTCTCGTAGAGGTGGAGGATGGTCCCGTACGAGAGCCGGAAGCGGCTCTGAATGGGCTCCGGCTCGCCCTCCACGAGGTTTTCCAGAACATCGCGGTGAAGGTAGATGCCCTCCGGTGGGAGGACGACAAAGCCACGCACATCGAGGCCGCGGCGCCCCGCGCGGCCGGCCATCTGCTGAAACTCGCGCACTTTCAGTAACCGATCCATTTTGAAGAGCGAGCGGAAAACGACCGTTTTGGCCGGCATGTGCACGCCCATGGCAAAGGTTTCGGTGGCGAACAGAACGCGCACGAGTCCGGTCGAGAAGAGCCGCTCGACCACCTCTTTTTCGGCCGGGAGGAGGCCCGCGTGGTGGTACGCCATGCCCCGGGCCAGCGCTCCACGCATCTGGGGGGACTCGCGGACGGAGAACTGCTCGCACAGCCGACCGTACTCCTCCAGCAGGTTGCGTGCGACGCCCCGTCCCATGTCCGGCATGCGCTTCCCGCTTGCCAGAAACTCGACGTCCCGCCGGCTCAGGCAGAAGAACAGCGCCGGAAGCCGGTCCGCCTCTTCGAGATCGAGGATCAACCGCGCCTCCCAGAATTTCTTCTTCTTCGTGAATCGGATGAGGTGGCGTCCCACACGCCCGATATCGGTCAGACCCATGGTCGGCACATACACGTGGGCCTCGAGCGGAACCGGGCGCTCGTTCTCCTCCACCACAACGAGGTCGTCCTCCGGGCGGATCCCGCAGAGCCAGGATGCCATCGCGCCGAGGTTCGAGACCGTGGCGCTCAGGCAGACCACGCGGATCGAGGCCGGGGCCAGGATGAGACACTCCTCCCACACCGTGCCCCGCTCGCGATCGTCCAGGTAGTGGATCTCGTCCATGACGAGGCAGGCCACATTGTCGAGGAAGTCCCCCTTGCTCCCTTCGGTGCCATCGGCCTCGAGGAGCGCGTTGCGGAAGATCTCCGTCGTCATGATGAGGATGGAGGCATCCGAGTGGAGGGAGACATCGCCCGTCACGATGCCCACGCGTCCCGGCCAGCGGCCGGAAAACTCCCGGAACTTCTGGTTGCTCAACGCCTTCACGGGGGCCGTGTAGATCCCTCGCTTGCCCGAGCTCAGGCAGGATTCGAGGGCGTACTCCGCGATGAGGGTCTTCCCGGACCCCGTCGGGGCCGCCACGAGGACGGAACGCCCCTGGCCCAACGCGCGCACCGCCTCCTCCTGGAAGCGGTCAAGGACGACGCCTGAGTATTCCACCGTTGCGACTTATCCCGTCCGGTTCCCGGCTACGTCGAAGATCTCCGCGACTGCGCTTCGCATGGCGGAGAGGGAGGCATCCTTCGCCCGCTGTCCTGCGGCTCCAGCATCCCCAAGGCAGACGCGCATCTTCTCGCGGCCCTCTCCGGACAACCTCGAGCCATCCAGGCCCTCGGCACTTCTGCGAGGGCCGTACTTCCTTGTACGGAGAGGGAGGGATTCGAACCCCCGCCCGCCTTTCGACGGGGCCCGCTTTCAAGGCGGGTGCTTTCGGCCGCTCAGCCACCTCTCCAAGACTTGTTGCCAACGTGTTCACGCTTGTGCTCCGTAGTGTAGCCTATCCTTCCGCGGCCCGCCTGCTCCGGGTGGTCAGCGGCCAAGGCAGGTTTCAAACACATCCAGGATGGTTTCAAGGTCTTGCGGACGCAAGTAGGGATGAGTGGGAAGGGTGAGCACCAGCGGCGCCACCCCCTCGGCATGTGGCAGGGAGCGCCCCTCCCCCGCTTCGGGGTAAACTTGGTGAACCGCCTTGGGATACATCACAGCGGAATCGATGCCGCGCGCAAAGAGATTGGACTGTACACGCGCGAGGACGGCGGACGATTCGAAGATCACGGGCAGGCGGTTGAACACCGGGTAGGCGCCCTCGGGGACGCGCGGCAGACGCAAGCCGGGGAGGCGGCGGAGCCAGTCGTTGAGATAGCGCCCCGTGAGTCCCCTTCGATAGTTGATCGGCTCGAATCGAGGCCAGAGCTCGAGAAGAAGGCTCGCCTGGAGGGGGCGCAGCCGCGAGAAGACCAGGTCGGCGTGCGGCGCGACAAGCTTGTACCGGTGCACGAGGGGGAAGAATGCCCCGTACCACCGGGGTCGCATCGCGAGCATGTAGAGAGGGAGGACAAGAGGCCACAGCCCATGCCGCGCGGTCGGCATGGAATGGAGCGCGGCCTCCTCGCTCCGCAGCATCTCCGAAAGGCGTTCGTCGCTCGTGACGGCCGCCCCCCCCCCGTAGGCGGAAACGTTTTTCCCTCGATCGAAGCTGACGAAACCCGCCTCGCCCACGTGAGGCACCGGCCGATCGCCCAGCCTGCCCCCGAGTGCCTGTGCCACATCCTCGATCAAGACGGCCCCCACGCGCCTGGCCCTTGCCGCCACCTCCTCCAGTGGCTGGGGAATGCCGAAGAGGTGAACAGCAATCACGGCGAGCGTGCTCTCTCCCACAACCCGGTCCAGGTCGCCCATTTGGAACCCGAGGGTCTCGGGGTCAATGTCGCACAGGCGCGATGTCAGACCGGCTTTCTTGACGACCAGATGGAGGCTGGGGACGCCATAGGCCGGAAGGACGACTTCCGTACGGTCCGGCTTGAACTGGCGGAGCGCCCGCAGCAGCATCCAGAGGGCGGTGCTGCCCGACCCCGCTAGGAAGGCGTGACGTTGCCGGGTTTCGGCGGCCACCACCGTCCGCAGGGCATCGGCACGGTGGGGCCCGCTCGTGCGCCAAGCCCGCCGGATGTCGCCCCATCGGATGGGCACGGCCGTCACGGGAACCCTGCGCATGCTCACCGCTCCGCAGGAGTCGAACGCCGTTGGGAAAGGAGCTCCACGCAGGCCTGATACACCCGCTCCTCCTCAACGCGTTTCAGGCAGATGAGGTTCTCGTCGCCCGGATTGGGACACACCCTGTGCTCACAGGGAGCGCAGGGCACGGGGGTGTGCATCACCCGATAGTGTTCCCTGTTCCGCTGCGGTCCATAGCGCGTCACCTGCCCGGGCCCGAACAGGAACACGCCCGGCGTGCCCACCGCAACGGCCATGTGCATCGGCCCCGAGTCGTTGGCCAGGACAAGAGCCGCGTTCTTCAGCACCTCCCAGAGAACGCCCAGGCTGGTCCGCCCGATCAGATCGATGGGACTCAGGGCCGGCGCAAGCTCAACGAGGCGAGCGCCCAAGCCATGTTCGGCAGGTCCCCCCACGAGGACGGGGCGTATGGGCAGGCTTTCGCGGAGTCGGGTGAGCACACGCGCGAAGCGGTCGGTCGGCCAGCGGCGGCTTTCCCAGCCTGACCCGAGCCCGACAACGACCGGGATTTCGCTCGTCCTGATCGGGCCCAGGAGCACCCCGGCCTCGTGCCGGTCAGCCGGGGTGACGGCGATTTCGGGGGGGGCCTCGTCGATCGTGACCCCCAGGGCTCGGGCCAAGTCCTCGTCGTAAGCGAGATCGGCGCGCTCGGCGACATAGGTCTCGGGCACGGAGATGTTGAAAAACTCTCCGAGCCCATCGGTGTTCCGCCCCGCCCTCAGTCGTGCCCTCAGCGCCGCGAACAGGCTTCGGATGAACAGGGCGCCCCTCGCCGTGGCAAGCGTCCTCATGTTCACCGCGAGGCCGGGGCGCCGATGCCGGAGCCGCCACACCACGGCCAGCCAAGCTCGCGGCCGCGAGACGGGCACGCTGAGGATCTCGTCCGCCACCCCAAGGCCCTGCACCACCTGCGCCCCTCGCGAGTGGGCCACGAACGTGATGTGGGCTTTCCGGAAGTGGTTCCGCATGGAGCGCAGGACCGGTGTGGAGAGCAGAACGTCACCCATACCCCCCAGGTTCACGATGACGATCTCGCGGACGGTCTGGGGGTCGAGAGGGGGAAACTTGGACGTGTTCAGGCGCCCGGGTTCTGCTACCGGCGCGCTCTCCCTTTCACCGGCGGCCGCCGCTCTCACGCGTTGTGGTAGGGACCGGGCCGGAGCATCGCGTAGCTCCTCAGCAGCTCCTCGATCCCCTGCTGAAGCGTGCGCCGGGCGACGAAGCCGGCCCGCCGGAGTTTCTCGTTGGAGACGATGTAGTTTCGGCGATCTGGGTCTGAACCCACCTCGGCGAAGTGCACGTAAAGATCCGGAATGTAGGTCTTCACAAGCCGGACAAGCTCCTCCTTGCTCATGTTCGCCTCGTCCGCCCCGACGTTGTAGACCTCCCCTCCCATCTCTCGCGCGTGGCGGATGCAGTGGACGAAGCAGTCGGCGGCGTCCTCGATGTGGAGAAAGTTCCGCTTGAAATCCTTCTCGAACACGACGAGGAAGCGATCCCTCAGTGCCCGATAGACGAAGTCGTTCACCAGCAGGTCGAGCCGGAGCCTGGGCGAGGGGCCAAAGACGGTGGCGAGCCTGAGCACGACGACGTTCGGCGTGGCGCGCAGGATCCGCTCCGCTTCGACCTTGGTCCGCCCGTAGAGCGAAACCGGGGAGAGCTCCGTCTCTTCCGTGCACAGCACCTGGCCCGTGGTCGCGCCGTATCCGCTGTTGGTCATAGGGAAAATGACGAACTGGTCGGGCCGCCGCAGCCGGTTGAGGAGCGCGATGGCGTCTACGTTCACCTCGCGGGCGAGCCGCGGGGCCCGCTCGCACGCTTTCTGGCCGACGATCGCCGCCAGCGGCAGCAGGACATCGGCCTCTTCAACAAGAGATCGCATGACCCCTTCCTCGCGGACGTCGCCCAGGACGAAGCGGAAACCGGGACGGGCTGCGCAGGCCGCGGGACCGCTCTGGCCGTACAGGAGGTTGTCCACCACGGTCACGCTCCAGCCCTGATCGAGGATCCGGGGCGTCAGCACCGAACCGATGTACCCCCCCCCGCCCGTCAGAAGTAGTCGCAAGTTTGGGGAGACAATCCTCAGTACCGCACCAGATGGAGGGGTACCCGTTTCCGGTGGACCGGGACCATCGAGTCGCGCCGGCGTATCAGCGGACTGCGCGGCAGCCGAGAGAAACTCACGCTCATTCGGCGCGGCACTCAGCTCCGGAGTTGCGCCCGATCGCGGGCCGCCCGGATGTAGTCCTTCAGGCGCTTCACGGTGCCCGCCAGTCCCGTGCTCACCTTCTGGGGTTTGCCGCCATATACGTAGCTGTACGTGCCCCGGCCCAAGCGGTAGCGGTAGGCCGGGTAGAGGCCGCCGATCCGGAAGTCCACGTCGTTGAGCACGACGCCCACCGCCTTGCTCCCGACCTTCTCGATTCCCTCCACGGCGCGTCGCACGAGTTGCCGGCTGGTCTTGCCCCACCGGTAGACGAGAACCACCCCGTCCGTTGCGGGCGCAATAATGGTGGCATCCGAGACCGGCAGGATCGGCGGGCAGTCCACGAGGATCATGTCGAACTTGGTACGAAGCTCGTCCAGCACCCCGCTTCGGACGAACGTGCCCAGTACGTCGGGCGGGTTGAGCGGCGTGGCGCCGGCCGGGATCACCCAGAGATTCTCGAACCCGGGCGTGAGCTTGAGGAAATCGAGGCTGAACTCGGAGAGCATCAGATCCGTTACATCCCGGATCACATCCTGGAGGGGCGCGGTTCCATGGACGAGTTCCACGAGGCCCGGCTGGGACGGCATTTTGAGGACATTGCGATAAACGGGTCGCCTCGTGTTTCCCTCGATCACCAGGGTGCGCGTGCCTCCTTGGGCGAAGGAAAGGGCGAGGTTGAGGATGGTGGTGGACTTCCCCTCCTGCGGCATGGCGCTGGTCACGGCGTAGGCCTTGCCCTTTTCGCCTCCCTTGGAGAGGTGCATCCGCAACGCCCGGTAGCTCTCCGCCATGACCGACTTGGGTTGGAGATGGGTGACGAGGCGCAACACTTCCTCGCCCAGACCGTCCACGGCTTCTTTCAGCGAAGGCGCGAGCTCGGCCTGAATGTCGGTCAACTCGTGGTGCGGGATCACGCCCAGCACGGGCAATCCCAGGTACTTTTCAACCTCCTCTATGGTCACCAGGGAGAAATCCAGGCTCTCTTGAACGAACGCCAGCCCCACCCCAAGCACGAGCATCAGGACAACGACGACCAGCATCGCGCCCCACGACCTCTGCACAATCGGGTCGCGCGGCGTGATGGCAGGCTGGACGATCCGGATGTCTTCCCCTCGCACGGTCGCCTGCAGTCGGAGCTCCTGGTATTTTTCCTCCAGGGACTCGAGGATCCTTTGAACAATTTCGATCCCCCGGGTCATGCGGGAAATCTCCACCTGGTGCTTGAGCGCGGCACGGTGTTTTTCATCCAGTTCGATCACCTTGCGATAGATCTCCTCTAGCTGCGCCGTCCACTGGTCTCTTATCCTCCCCCCTTGGCGGATCAGGTCCTGACTCAGCGTCTCGAGTTGGAACTCGACCTCTCTCATCGCCGGATGCTGCGAGGTGAAGGTGGTGGCCATGATCCGCTGATCCGCCGCCACCTCGGTCCATTTCACGTAGACGTTGTTGAAGGCGTTGCCGACCTCGTGTTCGTTGAAGGGCGAGACGGCATCCCCTTGCTGCATGGAAGGGCTCCGCAACCGATCGAGAAATGCCTCCATGTTGCGCAGCTTGGTTTCGAGCACCGCCCGCTCCTCCATGAGGGCCTCGAAGCGCTGGAGGTAGAGTTGGGTCTCCAGCGGCAGGTCGACGATGTTGTTCTCCTCCTTGAACCGCATCATGGCCTGTTCCGCGCGGGAGAGGCTGTCGATGAGCGTGCCCCGCTGCGTCTCGACGAACTTCCCCGCCTCCTGGTGCTTGGCTTCCGTGGCATCCCGGCTGTAGTCGCGGTACTCTTCGGCCACGGCCTGAGCCAACTCCCGTGCCGCCACCGGGTCCGCGGCGCGGGCCCAGATATCCAAGATGGTGGTCTCTTCCCGCACCTGGGCGCGGACGTCGCCCTGGAGTCCGCGCACCATGCGTACGTAGTCCTCATTCAGCAGGATCTGGTCCTCCGTCATCTCCTCCGGCACGAGTCCGAGGCGACGGGCCACGCGGGCGAGCACGGGGAAGCTTGTTATGATCGTGGTCTCCGTGGCCATCCGCCCGCGCGTGGCCACGAGGGAGTACATCTCGCGGAACGTCGTCTCGCGCTTGATCTCGATGCTCGCCTGGGCCTCGTAGACGGGCTGCTTGTCCTTCACCATCAGGTAGCCGGCAAACATCCCCACGACAAACGTGGTTAGGATGACCAGCTTGCGCCTCCGGATGACGCGGAGGACGTCGGACAGGTCCATCTGCCCTTCGGGTTTTCGCTGCTCCACCGCCTTGTAGATTATACCGGCACCGCTCCCCCACGTCAAAGACAATTTCCACCCGCTCTCCCCGTTTGACCGCCGGAATTGCGGCGTGATACCCTAAGGTTGGGATGCAGCCCGGCACGTTTCTACCCGTCCCCCGCCCCGATCGAGGCGGCTGCCTCGTGCACGACTGATGGCACTGTTCGGTCCGAAAGACGAGGGAGATCTCAAGCGGGCCGTCAGGCTCGAGCAGACCGGCCAGACCGGAGAGGCGATCGAGATATACCGGCGGCTCGGCCGCAACGACGAGGTCATCCGCC
Organism: Nitrospirota bacterium; assembly: GCA_016190245.1. Classification (GTDB taxonomy): domain Bacteria; phylum JACPQY01; class JACPQY01; order JACPQY01; family JACPQY01; genus JACPQY01. The sequence continues at coordinate 8,477 of JACPQY010000044.1, forward strand.
TCTACATCAAGATGGGTCAGCCGAAGCTGGCGGCCGAGATGTATCTGCGGGCCGGCCAGGGTGAGCGGGCCTATCAATTGCTCCGAAGGATGAAGGGCCGCGATGAAGGGGCGCGCCTTCTCCAGAAGCACGGCCACGCCCTCCTGGCCGCCAAGCTCTACATGGAGGCGGGCCGATACATGAGCGCCGCCGAACTCTACCAGGCCGGAGGCCAATTCGCCCTCGCCGCCGAACTGTTCGAGAAGGCGGACATGCCGGGGGAGGCCGCCGCCCTCTACGAGCAATCGGGCCAGATCGCTAAGGCTGCGGAACTCTGGCGGAAGGTCCTCCTTCTGGATCTCAACCGGCACCATCTGGAACCCGGCCATGCGACGGACACGTTGCAGCCCCTGGCCACCCGCTGCGCCTCTCTCTTTTATCAGCTCGGGCGTTTCACGGAATCGGCCGACCTCTTGTTCCGCGTCGGGGCCCTGGACATGGCCGCCGCCATTTATGCCAAGGCGGGAGACACCGAGAAAGCGATCAAGCTCTACGAGGACCTGGGCAACTATGCGCGCGCGGCGGAACTGGCGGCCCGCTCAGGCAAGAGCGAGGAGGCGTGGCTCCTCCAAGCCCGCCACCATGAGGAACGAGGCGACCTCCCGTCCGCCATCAAGGCCTACCTGTCGGCCTCTCGCTTTGCGGAGGCGGGCGGCTTGCTGTGGAGGCTCGGGCGATTGGGCGAGGCAGCCGACTGCTTCGAGAGGGACGGCCAGTACGCCTGGGCGGCCGACCTCTATCGCGAAGCCGGGCAGAAAGAAAAAGCGGCGCAGTGCGATGTCAAGGCCGGGCGGCGACCGCCCGGCGCGGCCACTGCGGCCGCAGCCCAGGCCCAGCCGGTCAAACCCAAGCCGGCGGTCTCGCGCTATCAGCGCAACGAGGTTCTCGGACGCGGCGGGATGGGCATCGTCTACAAGGCCGATGACAAGGTGCTCGGCCGCGTCGTCGCGCTCAAGGTTCTGCCCGACGAGTACAGCCGCAACGCCGAGGCGATCGATCAGCTCATGCGCGAGGCCCGCGCGGCCGCCGCCCTGAACCACCCGAACATCGTCACCATCTTTGACGCGGGCCGCGAAAACGAGCAGTATTTCATCGTCATGGAATACGTGGAAGGCACGCTGCTGAAAAGCCTCATCCGCGCCGCCAAGAAACTCTCGATGCAGGATTGCCTGGGGGTGGCGCGCCAGCTCTGTCAAGGGCTCGGTTACGCGCACTCCCGAAAAATCATCCATCGTGATATCAAGCCCGGGAACGTCATGATCACGTCTGACCGCATCGTCAAGATCATGGACTTCGGCCTGGCCAAGAAGCTGGGGGGGGGCGCCTCGACCAAAAGCGAGGTGATGGGCACGCCATACTACATGTCCCCGGAGCAGATCGAGGGCGCGGACACGGACCACCGCAGCGATCTCTATTCCCTCGGCGCGACGCTGTTCGAACTGGTGGGCGGTCGCCCGCCGTTCGTGGAGGGCGACGTGCCCTACCACCACCGGCACTCGCCGCCGCCCGACCCCGCCCTCTTCAATGCGGATCTGCCGACCGCGTGGTCCGAGACGATCCTGCGTTGCCTGGACAAAGACCCGGCCGGCCGATTCGATTCAGCGCTTGAGGTCCTGAAAGCCTTGGAGGCGTGATGAAACCATTCGGTATTCCGGGCCTTTTCTTGGCGGCCCTGCCGGCCCTGAGTGGCTGCGAAAAAATCAAATCGCTGATCCATCCGCCGCCGGCCGAAAGCCCCGCGGGCCAAGACGAGAAGGCGGCTGCCCCCGAACCGAAGCCGCTACCCGCCGAACGTGAATCGGAAGTGATTGGGCTGCAGCGCGATGCCAGCCGCTTGGTGCGTGATTCTCACCTGAGGAAGAGCCTCATCGAGGCCCAGGAAGAGGGCCTCGAGGCTCAACCGCCGGCCGAGTCCAACTGGACGAAGACTACGCCCCAGCGCAAACCCTGATCTGAAACGATCAGGCCGCGGACGGTGGTCCCGCGGGTCGCGCAGCGTCCTTGTCCTGAGCCGGTGAACCGCGCGGTGGGCCGGCAGGCTCGGGGCGATGATACTCCCGCCGGTAGATGTCGAGGAAACTCAGGATGATCGCGAGCACCACCGGCCCCAGGATGATCCCCGTGAACCCGAACAGCTTGATCCCGCCCAGGATGCTGAAAAAAAGGAACACCGTCGGCAGCTTCGCCTTCCCGCCAATGATCATCGGCTTGAGGATGTTGTCCACGGTGCTGATCAATAGGGCACCTACGCCGAGCAGGATTCCCCCGCGAAGGGTATCGCCCGCGGCAAAGAGGATGATCGAGCCCGGCAGCCACGCGAGCGACGCCCCACCGATGGGGAGGACCCCGCCGAGGAAGGTCACCACGCCCGCCAGAATGGGGAACGGCAAGCCGAGGGCCAGGAAAAGAAGCACGATGAGCGTCGCCTGCACGGTTGCAGTGGTGAGCACGCCGGTGATGACGGAATTCAGAATCTCGTAGAAGCGGTGGAAGATGCGATCCTTCTGCTCCGGGTTCATCGGGATGAGGCTCTTGATGTTCTGGGCCAGCCCGGGCCCGTCCCGCAGAAAGAAGAACAGCGTGAAAATCAGGATGGCCAGGTACGCGATGCCCTTGAGAAAGCCCTTCGCTCCGGTCGGGATGAGGCGGATGACGAGGCGGGCCGTCCGATCGAGCAGGGCCTGCACCCGTTCGGGGCTTGAGAGGGTTTCGATGTTCAGCCGGTTCTCCGCGAAGTCCATCCACGTGGAGGGGAAGAGCCCGAGGAACTGCCGCACCCGCGCGGTCATGTCCTCGTGCTTGATGTAGTTCTCGAACTGGGTGTACGCCTCCACGATCTCCCCCCCCAACGTGGTGGCGATCATCGTGAGGGGCACCAGGAGGACAAGCAGGATGATCACCGTGACGAGCGCCGCGGCCAGTCCCTTTCGGCCTCCGAGCTGCCGGGTAAGGCGTTCCTGGACCGGAAAGAACACCACGGCCAGGGTCGCGGCCCAGAAGATCGGAAGGAGGAACGGCTCGATGATCAGGTAGAAGGCCCACAAGAGCAGGATGAGCGCTGTAAAGAAAAAGCCTACAAATAAGTACTTACGATCCATATCTAATCTACAACATCAATCGAAAGCACGCGTGCTCACTCGTACCGAAGGGCCTCTACCGGATCGAGCCGCCGCGCCGCCCTCGCCGGGTAGAGCGTGGCGGCCAGACAGATGACCAGAGCCGACACGCCCACGATACCGAACACCAGCGGCTGCATGTTAACCGGAAGCGTGGTGATATAGTACACGTCCGCCGGCAGGTGGACGAATTGGAACTGCTTGAGAAGGAGGCACAGCGCGTACCCGCCCGCGAGGCCCAGACCTGTCCCCGTGACGCCGATCAGGAGCCCCTGCCACACGAAGATCCGGCTCACCATCCGCGCGGTGGCCCCCATGGCGCGCAGGATCGCCACGTCCCTGCCCTTCTCCATGACCATCATCACCAAGGTGGCCACGATGCCGAAGCTCGCCACAACAATGATGATGAGAAGGATGAGGAACATGACCGTCTTCTCCAGTTTGAGCGCGGCGAACAGGTTCTGGTTCATCTCCATCCAGTGGCGCGTGAAGTAGTCGGCGCCCAGCCCCTCCTCGAGGGTGCTCCCCACGCGATGTGCTCCGTAGATATCGTGTACCTTCACCTCGTAGCCGGTGATCCGCCCGCTCATGTTGAAGAACTCCTGAGCCTCCGGCAGCGCGATGTAGACAAAGCTCGAATCATACTCGTACATGCCGGTTTGGAAGATGCCGGCGACGCGGAACGTCCGAAACCTCGGCACCATCCCCACCGGGGTAACTTCTCCCAGGGGTGAGATGACATCGAGGGTATCGCCCATGAACACCGCGAGGTTGCGGGAGAGCTCGCGGCCCACCACGATGGGGGCCGGCTCGCCGGGGACGGCGCGGTCCAGCGCATCCAGCGACCCCTCCACCATGTTGCGCAGGAGGTCGGTCACGTTCGCGTGGCCTCCGGGCTCGATGCCTTTGATCACTACGCCGGTCAGGTTCCCCAGAGACCGGACCATGGCCTGCGAGAAGATGAACGGAGAGACCGCGGCCACGCCGGGCGCCGACTCCATCTGGCGACGCAGATCCGCGGAAGGCTCCATGCCTCCCCCCCCCCGGCGAAGCACCACGAGGTGCGCGTTTGTTCCCAGGATCTTGCTCCGCACCTCCTCCTCGAAGCCCCCCATCACGGAAAGAACGACGACCAGCGCCATCACGCCCAAGGCGACGCCCAGCACCGAGATTCCGGTGGTGACGGAGATGAAGACCTGTTTGCGCTTGGCCAGCAGGTAGCGGCGGGCGACAAACAGAGGGACATTCACGTCGCGTCCACCTTGGGCGGTCTGAGCAGAGGGAAAAGGATCACGTCGCGGATGGACGCCGACCCGGTGAGGAGCATCACGAGCCGGTCGATCCCGATCCCCTCCCCCGCCGCGGGAGGCATCCCGATCTCGAGGGCGGTCAGGAAATCCTCGTCCACCGCCGCCCACTCGCGCTCCTCCTCACGCCGATGCCGAACCTGCTCCTCGAAGCGTCGCCGCTGGTCGATGGGATCATTGAGCTCCGAGAAGGCGTTCGCGATTTCCTGGCCGGCGATAAACAGTTCGAAACGGTCCACCACGCTCGGATCCTCATCGTTGCGTCGGGCGAGCGGCGAGACCTCGATCGGGTAGCGCGTGATGAATGTGGGCCGTACAAGTTTCGGCTCCACCAACTCTTCGAAGAGGGCCATTTGCAGGGCGCCGGGGCCGCCCGTGCCTTCCAGCGCGTCGAGCTTCAACCCGCGCTCGACCGCGAGCCGCTGCAGCCGGTCCGGATCGCCCACGTTCTCCTCCGGCAGCCCGCCCACGCGGACGAGCGACTCGGCCAGCGTGAGCCGCGGCCAAGGAGGCGTCAAGTCCAATTCGCCCTCGCCGAACGTCACGCGGTGGCCGCCGACGGACTCCTTCGCGACCTCTCCGATGAGGGCCTCCGTGAGGTCCATCAGGTCCTCGTAGGTGGCAAAGGACTGGTAGAACTCCAGCATCGTGAACTCGGGGTTGTGGCGCGTGGAGATTCCCTCGTTTCGGAAGTTCCGGCCGATTTCGAACACGCGCTCGAGTCCGCCGGCCACCAGACGCTTGAGGTAGAGCTCTGGGGCAATCCGAAGGAACAACCTCATGTCGAGCGTGTTGTGGTGGGTGACGAACGGACGGGCCGAGGCTCCACCGGCCAGCGGTTGCATCAGGGGGGTCTCCACCTCGACGTACCCCCGATCAGTCAGGAAACGCCGGATCCCGGCCAGCACCTTCTGTCGAACCTCCACCATTCGGCGCACCTCGGGGTTCACGATCAGGTCCAGGTACCGCTGGCGATAGCGCAGCTCGACGTCGGCCAGGCCGTGCCACTTCTCCGGCATCGGTCGCAGGCACTTGGTGAGGATCTGGAACGACTCTACCGCCAAGGTCAGTTCGCCGGTTCGCGTCCTGAACAGGCGGCCCTCGGCGCCCACCCAGTCGCCCGTGTCCAGCCACCGCGTCTGGGCAAACCCTTGCTCGCCCATCGCATCCCGCCGAAAATAGACTTGGAGCTTCGCGCCACCTCCGAGGAGATGGGCAAAGATCGCCTTGCCGAACGAGCGAAGGGTGAGGACCCGCCCGGCGATCTTCAACGATCCGTCGGCCTTCTCCAGTTCCTCGCTCGTCCTCGGGCCGAAGTCGCGGATGACGTCGGGGATGGAGTGGGTCGGCCTGAAGCGGTTGCCGTAGAGCGGGAGACGGCCCTCCCGCAGTTCGCCCAGCCTCTGGAGACGTGCAGCCCGTTCGTCCACGGTCAGGCCCGCGCCGATCCCCCGCCCTTCTCCTTGAGTTGGGCGAAGAGCACGGCCTCGATGAACGGCTCGATGTCGCCGTCCAGCACCCGCTCCACGTCGCCACGCTCGAGGTTCGTGCGGTGGTCTTTGATGAGGCGGTAGGGCTGAAGCGTGTACGTCCGAATCTGCGACCCGAAAGAGATGTCCGCCTTCTGGTCGTGAACCGCCTTCACTTTCTGATCCCGCTTCTCCTTCTCCATTCCATAAATGCGGGAGCGGAGGATCTTCATGGCGATATCCCGGTTCTTGTGCTGCGAGCGCTCGTTCTGGCACTGGACGACGATCCCCGTCGGAAGATGCGTCAGGCGGACCGCCGACTCGACCTTGTTCACGTTCTGTCCCCCGTGGCCGCCGGCCCGGTACGTGTCCACCTTGAGGTCCTCCGGACGGATTTCGATCTGGATGTCCTCGCTCATCTGGGGGATCACGGACACCGAGGCGAACGACGTGTGCCGCCGGTGGCTGGAATCATAGGGCGAGATGCGGATGAGCCGATGGACTCCGTTCTCGGTCTTCAGCAGACCATACGCGAAATCGCCCTCCACGAGGAGCGTCGCGCTCTTCACGCCGGCCTCCTCGCCGTCCAGACAGTGCACCACTTCGACCTTGAAGCCCCGCTCGCCGCACCAGCGCGTGTACATCCGCATGAGCGTCTCGGCCCAGTCCTGCGCCTCGGTACCGCCCGCGCCCGCGTGGAGGCTCAGGATCGCGTTGCGGGCGTCGTCCTCCTTGTCCAGGAGCAGCCGGAGGCGGGCGGAGTGAAGGGTTTGAGCTAGACCGTCCAGCATCGAGTCCGCTTCGCCGACGGCCTCGGCTGTGGGATCCTCCCTGACCAGCTCGACCATCGCTCGCGCGTCCTCGAGCTTGTGCCCCACCCCGTCCCAGAAGTTCAGGTCGTCAATCCGCCGCGAGCGCTCTTTCAGGAGATCCTGAGCGCGGCGCCCCGATTCCGTCGCCCACAGGTCGGCCGCCTCAAGCTGTCGATCGATGTCCTGGATGGAAAGGCGCAGTGCGTCGAGGTCAAAGATGACCTCGGATCTTGTCGAACTCCGTCCGCAACTCTTCGATTCGATCGCTCAGGTCCTTCACAGTGTGCATGGCGCGGGGATTATAGCAACGCACCGGCCGTATTCAACTGCTGTCCTCCAAGGCCGCGCGCCTCCTGTAGCGCGCTGGTCAGCGCGAGCCACCGGAAGCCACGGAGCAACACTGACACGGCAAGGTCATGCGGAGGCCGTCGTTCCAGCGGAAGCCGTAATCCAGAACGTATTATCAACTTGACAAATTACGCCACATGTGATTTCTTGTCCAACATGATGGCTGACATGGTTCAAGTGAGACCTGAATCGCTCGGCCCCCCCACACACACCCAGGTTCCTCGGTAGTCGCGGCCTTCCCGCCTATCCAGTCCGCCACGGCGGACGGACTTCGGCGGGCAGGCAACCCGCGCAAGCCCCCTCGCCCCGCACGCACACAGTCTTGGTTGCTGACAGCTCCGCAGCCCACACCCGCCGACTGCGCGCCCGCTTCGAAATCCCCCGCACCCAGGACCGCACCGTTCGGGTTCGGACCGAAACGGCCTTCGATGGCAACGACGAGACCGGCCGACTCCTTCCCGATGGGGATTACGATTCCACCGTCCTCGCCTTCTTCCTCCGCGAGCGGATCAAGGAA
>JACPQY010000037.1 GCA_016190245.1 Nitrospirota bacterium
CACGGCGCCGGTCACGATGCCGAAGACCTCGATGAACCCCATCCGCCTATGCTACCCGCCCGTTGGCCCGGCGGGAAGGTGGGATGCTCCCGGCACAGTGCGACGACCGTCTCCCAGCTCTTCCGGCCGGGCACGGGTCCCGTCGCCGCCCGCACGCCCCCGCCCTTCGGCTCCGATCCGCCCAAACCCCATACTGTACAGAGGACGGCCGTCCATTGTACAGTAACGCCCGCTGAGGGTCCGGCCCTACTTCTTCGAAGGTTGGGGAGCGGGCCTGTCCGCCGTGGCGGACAGGCGTTTCGGGGAAGGCTCGATCACGGGGGGAGGCACATTACACGCCTTGGCGACTGGGGTGGCGAGTGCAATAAGGAGGAGAAGCGAGCAAGCCCGTCTCACCCGATCAGGCCTTGAACGGGAGTGTGCGCGTGACCCGGGCTGGGACGATTCGCCTATTCAGGGCCGCCTTGCGGCCAGCACCTGTGCAGAGTATGCTCTCTCCTTCCCGAGCCGCCTGCTCTGATTCATGCGTCATGATCTGAGGCGTCACCGCGTCGTCCGCGCCCTGGCGGACACCTTCATCACTACCTTCACGGGCCTGTTTTCACTGGGCGGCGTGTTCGGCGGGGGTTTCTTTTTTCTGGGCGTTCCCGCGGCCTGTTTCGCCGCGCGATTCTGGGACCGATTGGGTCGGATGTGGATCACACGAATTGTGTATGCGCTGCTGCTGGTGAGCTACGTGAACGACCTTTTTCTCCTGAGCGCCCTCTTCTACCGCGGTGGGTCGTGGTGGAAGGTTTCCCTGCTGTGCGTCGTCCTCGGCGGTTTGGTTGTTGGCGCGCTCAGATGGGGCGGCCTGACGCGACTCCAGGGCCCCTTGGTCTCCACGGGGCTCGGCGTGCTGTTGCTGACTGCGGCCGTGGTCGGAATTCCCTCGAAGAGCAAGTGCGAGCAGGCCGGGCGTTCGCCGGGGATTCGCGCCCTGACGTGGATTCGGCAGGGCAGCACGATACCCCGGTTTCTGATCCCCACGCGCGACGAGCGCCTCCTCTTCGTGGGCTACCGTCAGAGCTTTTTCTCGGGAATGGTCTCGCCCAGTGCCCCGATCGACCTTCTTGATCTCGAGTCCGGGGAGGTGCGTCCGGCCCTAGAGGGGCTGGGGGAAGTCATCGGGGCTGGGAGCGACCCGGACACGGGAGAGGTGGCGATGGTAGTCGTGCGGGATCCGTCCCGCTCGCCCGGCCTGCCCGAGAAAGAGATGATCGCCTTCGATCCGTCGGGCCGTGTGATCCGCCGCGTGGAGCTGCCTTGGGGGGGGGCGCATGACTACAGTGATGCCGTGGCGTTCCATGATGGCCGGCTCCACATTCTCTCGGCGTATCCCATTCAGAACGAGCTCCAAGTGCGGCGAGCAGAGCCCGATCTGCGGAACTTCGAAACGCCTTCCGAGTACTTCCTCTGTCCCATACCTACGGTTGTCCACCACCTCCAAGTGGGGCCCTGGAACTACGTTTCTTCGGGTGGGCCGATCTTGACCCACTACAGGTCCCGCGCGCCGGACTTTTGTGCGGTGAATCTTCGGACCGGCGAGGTATTGGCGTCGCCCGACGAGCGTCGGTACCTTTTCGGAGGTCACAATCTGGCCTACGATCCGGTGGGGGGGGACATCTACGCGGGGGGGGCTTTCTCCAACCAGATCGATGTGTACGACCCCAATTTCACGTTCAAGCGGTCCTATCGTGTCGGAAGGATCATCCGATCGCTGGCGGTGGATGGTCGCCGGCGAGTGGGCTACGCGCCGGACTACATGGACGGCCAGTTGCGAGTGTTTGACCTCGAGTCCGGCTCCGTGGTTGGAACAACCTATGTGGGCAGGGGGAGTCGGGTGGCAAGCGTCCTGCCCTCGGGTCGGCTCGCTGTCGGAAGCGCGTGCGGGGTTTTTCTCGTGGACGTGGAACGTGTTCTCTCGTCGGCGGGAAAACCGGAGGCGAGCGAAGGATCACGGCCGGAGTGACCTCGGCGAGGACATGGCCACCCGATCCGGGAAGATGATCGTCGTACCCGCGCAGGGGAGGGACGAGAGGGTGTGAGCAAGACGCTCGTATTCATCCCCGCCTACGAGGCCGAGTTGACGATCGGAAAAGTTCTCGACCGGCTGGCCGCCTGCGCGGGAGCCAAGGCGTGGGACGTTCTGGTCGTGGACGATGCGAGCCGTGACCGCACCGTCGAGGTCGTCAAGGCCTACCGAAAGCCGAGGGCCTTTCGCTCGCTGGAGGTGCGGTGCAACGCGCGTAATCTCGGCTACGGAGGCAACTGCAAGGTGGGATTGAGGACGGCGGTCGAGCAGGGTGCGGAGGGGGTCGCCGTGCTCCACGGCGACGGCCAATACCCTCCGGAGGAAATCGGCCGGCTCGTGGATGGGATCGTGTTCGATCGGGCCGACTTGGTGTTCGGCTCGCGACTTTCCGGCCGACCCCTGGCCGGAGGGATGCCGCTTTACAAGTGGGTCGGGAACAGCTCGCTGACCTGGATGGAGAACCGGGTCGCCGGGCTGCATCTCACCGAGTGGCATTCGGGATTCAGGGCCTACCGGGTGGCGAGCCTGAAAGAGGTGCCGTTCGAGCGCAACAGCAATCGCTTCGCCTTCGACGTTCAGATCATCCTTCAGTTCGCCGCGAGCGGCATGCGCGTACGCGAGTTCTCCATCCCCACGCATTACGGGGAGGACTCGCGCGCGATGTCCGGCCCGAACGCGCTTCGTCTGGGGGCCGAAGTCATCGCTTCTCTGTTCGATTTCGCGATCGCCCGCTCGGGCTGGGGGGCCAGCCCCAGTTTTCCTTTCGGACCGCCGCGCGGCCGAGAGCGGAGGTAGGCGCGGCCAGGTGGGCTCGACCTCCGCATCCGCCCTTGTTGCCCGCCGTGGCCTGGTGGCTCATGGGGGTCGCCCTCCGGGCGGGGAGGGCAGGTGCCGGACCCGGATCGGGTCTATTGCCCCGCCCAATTCCGAAGGCCGGCCAGGGCCATCCCCCAGGGGAATGCCGCAGGGTGCCGGATCACTTTCCGAAGATAGCCGGGCCGGAAGTAGTAGCGCCGGTAGGCGCGGGTTTGGAGACGCCGAAGGAGGGCCGGCGGGAGTTCGGGCAGAGCGAAGCCTCCATCCCCCGTGGAGCTGTCGGCCGCCGGACGTCCCGCCCCGCCATCCGCCGCCAGCGGTGTGCCCGCTCGTGGAACGGCGATATTGAACGAAGCGAAGTCGGGGTTCAGCTCGCATGCCAGCCCGACGGTCTGCGCGACGGTGGCCTCGGTCGAGCCGGGCAGGCCCAGCACGAAGTGGGCGCCCACCCGGATCCCAAGTCTCGCACACGAGCGGACGGTCGCCTGGACCTTCTCTATCGGGGCGTCTCTTCCGAGCCTGCTTAGGAGACCTGCATCGGAGGACTCGACCCCAAACTGAAGAAGGACGCATCCGCTGTGTTTCATCAGATCGAGGAAGGACTCATCCAGCGTGTCCGCCCTCGCGTACCCATGCCAGGTGAGAGGCCATCTTCGATCCACCAAAGCGTGCAGGATCGTCTCCGTATGGCGACGGGCGGCGCCGAACGTCATGTCCTTGAAGAAAACGTGACGGTATCCCTGCGAGACGACGGCTTCGACCTCTTCGAGGACGTTATCAGGATCCCGGAACGCGAAGCCGATCCAACCGCTGTTGCAGTAGGCGCAATGGTGGGGGCAGCCGTACGTTGTGAGGACGCTGGCGAAAGGGGAGGGCACGAAAGGCATGCGGTAGGCGGTACGCCGGAACCATTCGTGGCGTGGGAGGGGATAGCGGAAACCGTTCTTCAGCGGCTGCGCCCGGAGCGCGATGTCCCCGCACCGGCCCGCGCGGGCGCTGGGGATCCTGAAGGTTCCGTTCTCCAGGCGGTCGAACCGGCCTTTCATCCACAGGGCGACGTCCCGTGAAACGAAGTTCGTGAGGAAGCCATCCATGAAGGGGTAGTCGCGGAGTTTCCGCTCGGGATGGTCGAGCATCGGCTCGCCGATGGCGAAAAGGCGACAGCCCAGGAGCCGACGAATCTCCTCGAGAAACGAGAGGTCTTCGCCCATGCTCGGCGCGCTACAGAGGGAGAGCACGGCGTCCGGTTGCAGAGCCGCGATACGTGAGAGGGTTTTCCCCGGGTCCAAGCGGAGAGCGACGGCATCGATCACCTCGACGTCCGCCTCGCTCGACAGGATACCGCTCTGAACCAGGAGATCGATCGCCGGCCAGTAGTAGCCCGCTTTGGCCGAGGTGCTGCAGAAGTAGTCGCGGAGGTAGGGCTTGCGTGCAGGTGGGTTGAGAAGCAGAATCCTCACGTCACGCTCAGACCATCCACCGGTACACTCGCCCGATGATCTGGAGGAGGTGGTCCCACGAGCGGATGTCCCGGAGCAGTGCCAGGAGTTTCTCGGGGCGGAGGTAGAACCTGAGGAAGGCCCGACGTTGGAGGTTCTTCAGCGAGTGTGGCGTGAAACCCCGTGGCACATACGCGGGTTGGGCATAGCTGGTGGAGGACCCATCCACCTGCTCGAGGCCGTTGCGGCCGCGGATTGTTTCGTAGGCCCGTGTGCCGGGCAGCGGGTGGAAGAGCATGAACTGGGCCCTTCGAAGGGGAAGATCAAGCGCGAGGCGCACGGTTTGATCCATCTCGTCGCGCGTCTCGTCCGGGAATCCCAGGATGAAGTAGCCCACCGGGTGGATGCCCGATTCGTGGATCAGGTTCACCCGTTCGCGAATCACGTCGAGGGTCGAGGCCTTTTCGATGTCCCTCAGGAGGCGGGGGCTTCCCGATTCGATGCCCACGGCCAGCGCGTAGCAACCCGATTGCCTCATGCGGGCAAGGAGGTCCTTGGTGAGCGTGTCCAGCCGGACGCCGTTCGGGCAGGTCCAGGACAGCTTCAGGTCCGAGGACAGCAGCGCCTCGCAGAATGTCTCGACGTAACGCCGATGCAGAGTGAAGTTGTCGTCGATCACATGGATCTCACGAATGCCGTGCGCGCGATGCAGATAGGCGATTTCCTCCATCACGTTTTCCACCGAGCGGTAGCGCATCTTGGCGCCGGAGATGGTCTGCGCAGCGCAGAAGACGCAGTCATAGGGACAACCGCGGGAGATCGAGATCGGGGCCACCGGGAATTGCTCGTAAAACGCCGCCTGAGGGGCCTTGGGATACGATTCGGGCTCGAGGAGGTCCCACGAGACCATGGGGAGCTCGTCCAACTCCGCGATTCGGGCGATTCCGTTTCCGTGGAACCCGTTCCCGTTGTTCCAGAACGCCCCCGGGATGGGGTCACGTGCCAGGGTGTCGAACACGGCTCGTTGGGAACCCGCATCCAACCCCCGCTCCAGGAAGGCGGGAAGGGACTCCTCGGCCTCTCCGCGAATCCCCAAGTCCACCTCCGGCCCCACCGTGCCCGCGGGATTGGTGGTGGGGTGGGGGCCACCCACCATGGTGAGGATGCCGGGCCGGGCGAGCTTGATCCCGCTTAGAAGCCTCCTGGTCGCCGCCACATCGGTGGTGAAGCACTGTGTGCCGACCGCATCCGGTTCCCAGGAAAGGACGCGACGGAGAAGATCCCGCTCATCAAGGTCGTGGCGGATGGCGTCCAGGATCGCGACTTCGAAGCCGCGCCGGCGGAGGGACGATGCGAGGTATCCCAGCCCAATGGGAGGCTGGACCGAGTCCCGAAAACTGTTGGGTTTGACCAGGAGGACGCGTGATCCATTCATGGCGCGTAGGCCCTGGTGGGGGCGGCGCCTGGCGGCCTCGTTGCGTAGGGAAGGGGATAGCCGCCTGCGCTGCTCCGAATCCCCCGGCGCCGATACAAGAGGTTGCCGAGGGCCTCGGCGAGAAACGAGCGCCGATGGCGTCGAACGAGGTCCGTCGCGACCTGGAAGAAGCGCCACGGACGCAGCAGGAAACCGGCAAGATAGAATAACGTGAGGCAGGAGAGTCTGAAGAGCCGCAGAGTTCCGGGACTCAAGGTGGGGTTGAAAGAGGACGCGCGCAAAAGGCTGGTGAAGCAGGCCAGGGACGCATAGTAGTCGTCATCGATCCGAGCGATCGCGCCCGACTTCCGCAAGTCTTCAAAGAGAGTCGAACCGGGATACGCCGAGAAGGAGTAGACCCCCAAGTCGTGCACCCCCAGAAGGGCCAGCCGCAACGCAAAGCGGAGCGTGCGCAATAGGTCACCGTGTCCCTCGCCGGGAAAGCCCACGACGACATGCGCCTTGACCGTGTGGCCGGCCCGGATCGCCCCGGCCATGGACCTGACCATGCGCTCCAAGTCCACGTGCTTCCGGACTTCCACCAGGGTCCGCACGGAACCGCTTTCGGGCGCGTAGACGAGGCTCCGACAACCTGCCTCGTACATGCGGCGGGCCACCTCTTCATCCACGCGCTCGGTTCTCGTTCCGGACGGGAGCTGCCAGACGACGGGCACGCGTCTCTCGATCATCGTTCGGCAGAAGTCCATGATCCATGGGCGGAGCACGATGGCCGTAAGGTCGTAGAAATCGACGCTCTCCACGCCGAATCGCCGGACATACTCCTCGATCTCGTCCACCACGTCGGCCGGCGATCGCGTCAGGTACCGTGTCGTCCACATGTTCGGGCTGGAGCAGAAAGTGCATTGAAACGGGCAGCCGCGGCTGGCGAGAAGCGGGATGGTTCTTCCCCGGCGCAGCCCCATGCACTGGCCCCTCTCCAGGTAGTTTTCGAGGGGAACGAGGTCCCAGCGGGGGCGGGGGATCGCGTCCAGATCCTGAAGACGGCGCCGAGGGGCACCGCGAACGAGGCGGGAGCCGCGCCTGGCCACCAAGCCCGGCACCTCGGAGAGGTCGCGTCCGCTCTCGAGAGCACGCGACAGATCGATGACCGTTTCCTCCCCCTCGCCCAGGACGCATGCCGCGAGTTCCGGAACGTCCGCGAGCACAACCTCGGGCAGCGCGTTGGCATGTTCACCACCGCACACGAGCGGCACATCGGGGAAACGACGGCTGAGGGCGTGCAGCAGTTCCCTTGCAACGGGCCACTCGTGGGAGAAAGGCGCCGATACGCCGATCCACAGGGACTTCGGATCGGTGCGCTCCACGACCTCCTGGATGCTCAAGCCGTTTGCGAAGAATCCAGGCCGGTAGCTCGGCGTCCACCGATCGAGTGCCTCTCCCACGGCATCGATCACGGCCACGCGGTGGCCCGCCGCGGTGAGACTGCCCGCCAGATACGCCTGCGTGAGAGGGGGCGTGCCGTTTCGGGAATACGCATCGCGGGGCACTACGGTGGGCGGACGGATCAGCGTGACGAGGGGTCTCAACGGCTGTTCGCGCACTTCCTGCATCCGCGTGTCGGGCTCTACGCCGCGGCCTGTCGCGAGGACCTCGGCCCGGGAACCCCGTCCGCCTCGCGTCTCTTGGCGACGATGTTGTAGAGGTCAAACGGGACGAAGCTTCGCGGCGTCATGTAGGCCATGTGGCAATTGGATGCCTCTTCGAGGTCGAGCGCGCCGTTCGCCTGAAATTTCTCGATCGAGAGGAACCGGATGAAACTGGGCGTGGGCAGTTCTTGAAAGCGCAGGAGCCGCACTGCGGACCACGCCAGTCTGGCCAACACGTCGAGGTGCCGGAGAGCGCGCAGAGGATTCAGCATCCGACTGAGCGGAAAGTAGTCCCCGTTCTTGAAGACAAGAATCATCGGCAAGGTGCTCACCTTTTGCTGCAGATTGGGAATCCTAAGGAGCCGGTGGAGACCTGCCAGCACGCGCATCGTCACGAGGAAATCACCCCGGCGGATTCGCCCGCCCGTGTATCGTTCGATCTCGTCCAGCATGTCCGACACGTGGGTTTCCTCGTCCGGCAGCTTGGCGCGGCTCTGGTAGGTGTGGGGGTAGAGACTTGCCCAGAACACGTTGGGTTCGCGGCCCAGAAATCGCAGGATTTCGCCGATCTGGGGCGTGTTGACGCCCTTGGCCATCATGATCGTCAATTGGATCTTGAATCCCCTCTCGCTCAGGGTCCGGATCGCCCTCAACTTCGCCTCGAGGAACGCGGCTCCCCTGAAGCGCTGCTCGGCGTCCCGGTCGAACCCGTCGAACTGCACCACGACCCATCGCAGACCGGCTTCCCAAAGCGTGTTGACGTATGCCGGATCGCCCAGACGAAGGCCGTTGGTGGAGAGGCGGGGGATGTAGCCCCGCTCGATCACGGTCCGGATGAGCGCGGGCAGATCCTTCCTCATCGTGGGCTCGCCGCCGATCAGGACGACGTTGGGTTGCCTCACCCGCTCCCAGAAGTTGCGGCCGGCCGGCGGCAGCCGGGATCGGATCTCGTCGATCGTCGGCTCCGGTCTCGAGATTTGATTCGCGTCCGCGAAGCACACGGGGCAATCGAGGTTACAGCGTTGCGTCACGTCGATCATGATGTTGTACGTCTTCTCGAGACACTCGTCGCAGGCCTCGCCCTTCAGGCATTCGAACGTCGTGCACCAGGCGTCGCGGCCGGCGATCTTCGTGAGGTCGTGGTAAAGGGCCGAATCCTTCCAGTACAGGGCCTTCCGGGGGCCGTGGTCGGGACACGAGCTGCGCACCGTCATGCCGGAGACCTCTGCCGCGAGGACGGCCGGGACGACCCTCTCGCACTGAGGGCAGATGCTATGGGTCCGGTGAACGGCGGTCTCCACGCTCAGGTATGCGCGGCGCTGGTAGCGGGATGATCCCCCCCCTCTCCCCTCCACCCGGTCATCGCCAGATCCATCGCTCGCTTTTCCACCAGACCTTTGAAGAAGAAGTTCTTGGCCCTGAGCCGCGCCACCGGGCGGTACATCTTCGCCAGCACCCGGGCCCAGCCCGGCGCCCCGTATTCGCGCGCTTTGTCGTCCAGGAATAGGGAGGTGAAGTACAGGGCCTCGTAGAGAGCCTTGTTCTGGGGGAAGAGGCGGCTCTGGTCGTAGCGGAAGTCCGCCCAGCCGTCCAGCGTCGAGGGAGGCCGCAGCCCGTGCTGCAGCGCGATCTCGAAAAGCTCCGTGCCGGGGTAGGGCGTGAACGTGTATACCGGGGACACTCGCACGTTCCGATTCAAGGCCATAAGCTTGAACATGAGATCCACGGTCATTCTGACTTCTTCGAGTGTCTCCGTCGGGATCCCGCACATGAAGCTGTAGAACAAGGTGATCGGGAATCGGGCCAGCCGGCGCGTGACGTCCAAAATATCCTCGATGGTCCCGTCCTTGTGAATGGCTTCCCGCACTCTTGGCGATCCGGACTCGATGCCGACGGTCAGCCTGCCGCAACCACTGTCGAGTATCCGGCCGTAGTCGTCATCGCTCATTCTCTTCAAGCCGAGGATATCGACGCCCTGGACCTGCCAGGTGACGCCGAGCGGCTTCAGGGCCTCCGCGATCGCGAGAGCACGCTTCCGGTTCGTGAAGAACATGTCGTCCACGAAGTACACGTCCTCCACGCCATGCCGCTCAACCACCTGCCGGACCTGTTCGATCGTCCTCTCCGGTGAGAGCGCGCGCCAGCGGCGCCGGCTGAATACCACGTTGTAGCAGTAGGAGCAGTTCAGTGGGCAACCCCTCGAACTCTGAAAGCACAGGGAGCGCCGCCCGTTGTAGCGGGGCTGGTAGCGGTCCATCTCCACCAGGTGCCAAGGCGGCGCCGGCAAGTCGTCCAGACGTCCCAGGGGCGCCCCTGGCATCCCCTTGACCTGGTCTCCCTCTTTGTACCAGACACCGGGGATGTCCGTCGGTCTGCGGTTCGCCGCGAGCGCGCGGGCCAAGTCCCGCAGCGGATACTCGCCCTCGCCCTCCACGACATAGTCCACGAGAGGGTCCGCCGCCGTCTGCTGCGGCAAGAGGCTCGCGTGAATCCCCCCCCAGACGATCGGCAGCTCCGGGCGAAGGCGTCGGACCAGCCGACACATCTCCAGACTCGAGCGAATCATGGGACCCGTGAACGCCGTGACCCCGACCAGAAAGACATCTGGGGTAAGCCGGCGGATCAGCTCGGATTCCCAGTCTTCGACATGGAGTCGCCGGTCGAAGAAGCGGACGGGAAACTCCTGGGCCACCAGCGCGGACGCATGGAGGAGCGCCACCGGCAGCGTGGGGCTGGAACGGAGATCATCCATGTGACCCACCGCCGGTTGGAGCAGCAGGATTGTACCTCGCGTGCTTGCCCCCGGAACACCTTCGTAGACTGACACGTTCCTACAAGCACACTAGTCGCGGCCGATAGGCCTGTCAAGGCGAGGGCGGGCGGGAGTTTATGGAATCTTCAGGGGCCTATGCGATCCCCCTCCTTTGTAAGGAGGGGTAAGGGGAGGTCGATCACCATCGCAGGCGTGCCTGCAAATCCTCGAGCACACCCTCAAGATTGCCGAGTACATCGGTGTTGGCATAGCGCACAACCAACAGCCCCAAGCTCTCAAGGTAGGTCTGCCTGGCTGCATCTTTTCGGGTCTGTTGGGGAAATGCGTGAACGTCCCCGTCAACCTCGATCACGATCCGCCGCTCCGGACAGAAGAAGTCCACGATATACGGCCCAATGCCGTGTTGACGCCTGAACTTGAGGCCCTCGATCTGCCGATTCCGGAGATGGGACCAGAGCTGTTTTTCAGCCGAGGTCATCTGACCTCGAAGTTGTTGCTTTCTGCGAAGATTCTGTCGGGATCCCTTGAGCGTTCTCGGCATCCGCTCGGACTCTACCCCACCTGGCCTCCCCTTACAAAGGGGAGGAAATCCTGCTCTCCTCACCACGAAGGAAATTCCATAAACTCCAGGAGGGCGGGCGCTCCTGCGCCGCATGGGCCGGGGCTTCGGTATGCGGCGTTTGGAGGGGCCCGCGTCGTGTTCGCACCGTGCTGCCGCTCGATCAACTCAAGTGCCGGAGCGGGAGCCCGAGCCTTGGCTGCGAAGCGATCGCTCAGGGTTGCTTGGTGGTGGGCCGAGCCGGTGCGTCGAGGGTGTCGAGTTCCAGGCGCAGGATTCCGACAGAGGTGACGACGTAAAGAGACCGGCCATCGTTCGAGAGAGTAATCTGGTGCCCCCGGGAACCCAGATTCAGGGCCGAGGTGGCGATACCGGTTGCGAGGTCGAGCCTGAGGAGGTCGCCCGTGAAGTGGTTGAGGACGTAGGCGGTTCTCCCGTCCGGCGCGCAGCGGGCGAAGCGGACGCCCCGCTCCGAGGGGATGCTGTGGACGAGAGAGAGGTCATCGGTCCGGCGGACGTCCACCCGGCCGTGCACCATGTGGACCTCCAAGAGGAGGCCGGTGGCCGGACAAGCCTCGAGGAGGACGAACATGTCGTTGTCCAGCGGGGCGACCTCCTCGGGCGGGGTCGCATCCATCGCGCCGCGGAGGAGGCGCGTCCCGCGGTCGTCGTGGCGCTGGCGGAGTTTCGACGTGAGGTCAGAGAGATCAAGACGGCGGATCTTTCGTTCCAGTCGGAGCGAGCCTTCGCGCAGGCTCGTGGAGACGACCCATGTGGCCGCGCGAAGGTTCGCGAGGGGCCCCGTCTGGCCGTTGAGCCGTTCCCGGTACTTGGCCGCGAGGAGCCGCCCAAGGGGGCGGAGGTCGCAGCACTCGCGCAGGGCCTGAGAAAAATCGGCTCGCATGGGCGTGCCTGTCGTCAACCAGTACCGTCCTGGGGGAGCCACGGCAGCCCCCTTGATGCGCTCACCATCGGTGTCGACCCAGCGAACGGGGCCATCGAGGGGTTCGAGGATACCCACCGCGCCCGCCTCGTCCACCAGGATCACCCCAGGGGTCCCTTCGATCCCGAGGGCGTGGAGGGGCCTCCTCGCAGGGATCTCGCGCATCACCGAGAGGGTCTTCTCGTCCAGGATGAGGAAGCGGTGCCCGTGAATGTCCGGCAGGATCACCACTCCGGCCTCGCAATCCACGCGGAAGGAGTCGCCGGCGCCTCCACTCTCCAGGACGGCGGTGGTCCGGAGCGAGGCGGGGTCGAAGCGAACGAGCGACGGCACCCCTTGGATCCCGTTCCGAGATGCGGCGAGCAGCTCTTTGCCGTTGCAGGCCTCGCGGACGTACCGGATCGCGTTGGTGTTCACGATGCCGGCGGGCCGGGGCATGTTGAAGAGGACGACCGGCCGTACCCCGGGTTGATCGAGCACGCGGTTGCGAACGTCCGATGTCGCGTAGGTGGAGGACCAGAGTGTGCCGGTGGCGAGAACCCAGGAGAGCGCGAAGAAGACAAGCGCGGCATCCGAGACCGGTCGGGGTTCCCGCCGGCGGGTTGCGAAGAGCCCGAGCCAGAAGGGGATGCAGAGCATCGCGAGGAGCGTGGCCATGTCGTAGTACGCGTGCCAGATCGTGACGAAGGTTGCTCCCCACAGCGCGGCCAGTGCCGCGCGGGGGTACCGAGGCTGGGCGATGACCCACGCGAATGCGGCGGTCGCGGCCAGGACGGTCATGGTGACCGGCCTGGGACCCCGCACGATGACGCCGGCCTGAAACGCCGTGATCGTGGCGTAGTACAGAAACCGGAGGACGGGTCGCGCTTGCAGGCGGCGCAACGGCCGGAGGATCAGGGGGGCGGGGAGGAAGAGAAGCGGGAGAAAGAAGATCGCACCGGAATCGAGGAGGGGCGCGCTGAGGAGGAAGGCGATCGGAAAGAGATGAACCGTGTAGACAAACAGCGCCGCGCCCGCCGGGACGCAGGCTGAAACAAAACCTCTCAAGGACGGGGCAGGGTTGCGGTTTTCGAGGCGATCACCGAGGCAGGCACGACGAGATCCGCATTCCCGGCCATCCAGGCCGCGAAGTCGTCGTTGATCCGCCGGTACATCCATCGGGCCTCGACGGTGACGGGCCAATCGCCGTCGCCGATGGAGGGGAGGGCGTAGATGTCTTCGACCGACCCGCGTGGCGGAATGGATCGAGTCCGCGCGATCGTTTTTGTCAGAAAGATCTCGTGCCGTTCCACCGGGGCTCCGTTCTCGTACAACTCCCGGCCGCCGAGGTTGTGGTGCGAATCCTCGGGGTCCGAGTGGGAGAATAGCACATCTCCCGAGGCGCCGCGGACCACCACCTCCTGCCAGACCCGGACAAGGTCGAGGGGGCCGCCAGGGAAGGTGTGGCCGATGGTCCGATTCGTCGTCCGGACTTGGAGCCGCCGGGGGTCAGCCTGCGAAGCGTCGCGGGCCTCCAGGCGAACGTCCATCTCCAAGTGTTGGCCGCCCGTCGCAACGGCGCGGGCACGGAGCATGCGCGGGAGGTCGAAATAGAGCCGGTAGGCCTTGAAGGATTCGTCGAACGCCGCCTCGTGGAGTCGCAGCATTTTCAGGTTCCCGTCGAGCCATCGGCGCGTCTCTCCCGCGAAGGCCTGAAGGGATTCCTCGTCGTCCGGCGCGGAAAGGGCGAGGATCGGAAGCGCCTCATTGATCCCGAAGAAGCGGTGGTCCTTCCAACTGTACCTGTAGGCGTCCTTCTGGAGCCGGATCATGTGGCAGTCGGTGCATCCCAAGGACTCGCGGTACTCCGACTCCTTCCATGAATCGAACTGTTCCAGGTGAATGCGCGGTTCGCTCTCCTCGCCCACGTGCAGGGCGACGCGGTGGCACGGGGCGCACAGTTGACTCGAGCGGACGAGTGGCCGGCTGAAGTCGCCAAGGTGGGTGCGGGTCCGTCGAAGTATCAGGTGCTCCTTCTCTTCCTTTGGGAGGTCGAGAGGATCCAGCACGCCCGTGATAAGCCGGTAGGAACCGTTTCCGGCCTTGTCCGCGGACTCCATCTGATGGCACACCCGACACGAGACTCCCTCGCGCCGGGCGATGGCGTCCCGATCATGAAGGGAAGCGAGGTCGGGAGAGAACGCCGCGGTGGGGTCGTGACAGGACGCGCAGAAGCGGGCGATCTCCGGCCCCGCGATGCTCACGGCGTTCTCGAGCGAGCGCACGTACGGCAGGTTCCGCGCCGAATAGGCATGGGTGGACTGTCTCCATTGCTCGAAGACAACATCGTGGCAGCCCGCGCAGTCCTTCGATCGACCCAGCGTGTGGGACGAGAGGGGTTCGAACGCCAGGCCGTACGCTTTTGCGTACGTCTGCGTGGGGAACAGGCGGGGGCCACGGGCATCGGCTTCGATGCGGTCCGTGTTCGCCCGCATCCGTCCGAGCGCGAGGGCGAGGAGGATGCCGGCGGCGGCGATCCCGAGGCGGAGCGCGTGGAAGGGCAGGGGGGTCGCGGGGGCGAGCCAACGTCGCCAGCGACCCCGCTCCAGCACGTGAACGGCCATGAGGAGGGCACCGGCGAGCGCCAGCGGCCCGTGGAGGGAGCGATGGAAGGATGTGAACCGGATGGCGCTCTTTCCCATGACCGTGTAGAGGCCGTTGGCGAGCGACACGGCGATCAGGAGCCAGAGCAGGGCGGCCCAGAGGCGGGGAGCCGCGTCCGCCGAAT
This sequence comes from Nitrospirota bacterium, assembly GCA_016190245.1. Lineage (GTDB taxonomy): Bacteria > JACPQY01 > JACPQY01 > JACPQY01 > JACPQY01 > JACPQY01. The sequence goes on from JACPQY010000037.1 coordinate 14,453, forward strand.
CGGAAGTGCGCGCGTACCGCAGGGCAAGGAGGGCGCCGAGCAAGAGAGCGCCGAGGAAGGTCACGAGGGAAGGTGTCGGAGAGATGAGGACCCAGATCACAAAGGGCGTGAAGGCCACACCGAGCCAGACGAGCTTCCGGCTGAAATGCCGCGCGAGGTGGGCATGGACGTAGACGAGAGTCAGAGCGAAGAGGAACGCCCCCATCGTGACGTGCAGGTCCACGGTTCTCGGGAAGAGCCGTCCGGCGGTGGGAGCGAAGTACAGCAGGGCGCCGCTCGCGGAGACGAGGGCGAAGAGGAGGAGATAGCCCGCCGCGGGGAGCTTCGCCCAGCCGGTTCTACTGGGCACGGTCGACCGGCCCTTCGAGGACGATCTGCTGCCGGGCGGCCGCCATTTCCACGGCCTCGAATCCGTCGCGTGCCCCGGGGAGATCGGGATACGCCCAGAGCATGAAAGGTGAGTTGATACGGCTGTACAACCACCGTGCCGTCAGCACGATCCGCGGCCCCACGCCGGACGGGATCCGGACGTCGAAGTCGTCCTCGATGGTGCGTCCCGGCTCGACCACCCGCTTCGAGACGCGCGACTTCTCCCACACGCGGTGGCGGAGGATCGGCCGGCCCGCCGAATCGAAGAAGGTGCCGCCGAGGCGATGGATGCCGTCCTCCGTGTGGTAGATGCCGCCGGGTCGCCCGCTCGTGAAGAAGACCCGCCCGTCGGCATCCGCGGCGCGGAGCTCCAGCCAGACATCGTACATGTCAAGCACGCCTGTCGGGAACGGGTGGCCGATGCCGACGTTGGACGTGTGGACCCGGACCGGAAGGTTGGCTTCGACGCCGGCCTGTTCGAGTGCCTCGATGCTGACCACGAGCCAGAACGCACGGCTCGGACGGGCGTCGTTTCCCGTACGCAGCTCCCAGAACGAGTCCGTTGCCGCGGGCGGGAAATTCCCGCTGAGCCAACTCAGCGTGGAGGCGAGGCGCTCCCGGTCCTCGGTGAGGCGCGGCAACACGACGTTGGCGGCCAGGAAGAGATGCGGCCGGTCCGATCCGGATTTCGAGAAGGGGGTCTGCAGCCGCATGTGACAGTCCACACAGCCCAGCCGTTCGAACGCGCCGGTCTGGGCGGCGGGGATATGCTCCTGGTGGCAACTCCGGCAGAGTGCGTCGGCTTTGAGCAGATCGGGCCGGAGAGCCCGACCATGGCCCAGTGGATTGAGCTCGATCAGGTAACGGTCGATACCCGCAGGCTCCATTTCACCATCGGGCGGGAACATGGTCAGATGAGCCGCCGGCAGGCCGAGGGTGTAACCTTTTCGGGGGCCGGCGTAGCCGGCCTCGGGCCCGGCCGCCACGGAGGTCTCGTCAGCGATGTGGGCTTGGTCCATGGCATGACAGACGAGACACCCGAACGCCGGCCGGGGATGGTTGGGCGGCGCTGCGCCGAGCGCCTCGCCGGGAGCGTGGCAGCTCGCGCAGAAACGCGTGGATTCCGCCCCTCGTTCTTCTTCGAGGAGCGCCACGATCTTGCGGAAGTGAGGCGCCGTGGGCGCGAGGCGGTGGGTGCCGGCCTCGAACTCTCGAGTGAGCTCGGCATGGCAACCGTCCGTGGCCCCGCACGTCTTCGTGGCGGACAAGAGGCGGAGGTCGGTGTTCGTTGGGGGCGACGTTTCGCCGGCGAGCGCCGCCTCGAAGTCCACGGTGACAGGTTGCGTGGGGCGTGTGGCGGCAAGCGCGCCGAGGCCGGCGAGACCCGCGAGGAGGAGCGTCAGAGCGGCGCGTCGAGGGGCGGGCGCCAGACGTGTCCAGGCCGGCGCCACGTGAACGAGGGCGACCGCGGCGGCACCGTACGCCAGCCAGCGGTGGACGAGAATCCGGTCCACGTGGTGGCCCGCGCCCGGGGCGATGAGAAGGCCCGTCGCGAGCGCGCCGCCCCACAGGAGGGCGGACAACCAACCTGCGGCAACGCCCGACCTCCGGCCCTGCCGCTTCTGCTGTACGTGCCCGCGCAGGTAGAGGGCCAGCAGCGCGACCGTTAGGGCTCCCTCGACCGGGTGGAGGATGAGATTCAATCGGTAGGGCGTGGTCCAGGTTTCGGTGAGGTGGATGTACAGGCCCGAGAGGATTGTGAGCAGCAGGCCGGTGAAGGCGGCCGCGGTCACGGCTGTGGCTCCTCCAGGAACTCGGACAGACGCAAGCGAAGGACGCCCCGGCTCGAGGCCACGTAGAGGTCCTCCCCCACCTCATCGTAGTGCATGGATGAAGGCTTGCTGCCGATGTTGATTCTCCGAATCCTCGCCCCATCCGAATGGCGGATGACGTCAAGGTCGCCTGACATGAAACTGGCGGCGAACAAGAGACCGCGCCGCGGGTCGTAGGCCAGCGAGCGAGCGTTGGCTACCGCCGGAATGGAACGTCGGATTGTCCAGGCATCGACGTCCAGCTCGTAGATGAGGTCCGAATAAAAATCCGGGAGGAGGAGCGTACGGTGATCGGGAAGGAACTTGAGTTCGAGGCCCCCGGCGGGGAGGTCCATAGTTCGCCGCACGCCCAGCGAGGAGGTGTCGAGCTCGACCATCAGAAATCGGTCGGACAGGTCGGTCATGCCCAGTTGAACGAAAAGGCGGCCGGATGTGTTGTCCAGGGCCATGGTCCACGCGCCGCTGCTGAACTGGGTCAGGCCGAGTTGCTTGAAGTTCGTTTGCGCCACGCGCGAGAGCGTCGCGCGGTCGAGGCGGGTGACGGCGGGGAGCTCGGTGCTGAGGACGAACAGATCCCGGGCCGAAACGATGAGATCAATGGGAGAGATGATGACGCCGTCCATGAGGTGAGTCCTCGATCCGACTTGGAACGCCGCCCTTTCCACGTGGATCAGGTCATCGTAGATCCATTCGAGAGCGAGGAGAGTGGGATCGGAAGTGGAGGCCCAGAAGTGGCGGATCACCCCGGGTGTCTCCAGAAGGTCCGCCTGCCCCGTGGGGACATGGATTCTGAACAGCCCTGAGGTGGGGCCGTACGAGCCGTACAACTCGTGCCGATCGGGATCGAGCCAAAGGGCGCGCACATATTGGAGGGGGAATTTCGAGGACTCCCCGGGTCGAGGATACACCACCTCCACGCCGCTGGGTAGGGGCAGTCGGGATGGTTTGAGCGGGAGGAGGCCCGTGTAGAACGCCCAGAGAACGAGAAAGGCGCCGGTGAGTGGGAGGAGACGGGCGAAGCCGCGGTGCGCGCCACGAAGCGCACACAGCGCCAAGATGGCCCAGGGGGCTGCGAACACGGCTTGATAGAAGGGGGCGCGGAAGCCGATGTCTTCCCGCGTCAGACGCGAGGCGACGGCGAGTGCGACGCCCACGCATGCAAGCGCGGCGATGCGTGGTGCGCGCAAGGCGGCGGCCAGCAGCAGAGGCAGGAGGGCGCCGACGAGGGCCGCGAAGGCCGCTTGGTGCCGTGCAATGAGCTCGATGTTGTGGGGGAGTTTGTGCCATTCGATGGGGAGCCAGAGGAAGTGCATGGAGGATTTTGCTTCGGTGCTGATGGTGGGCGGCACGAGAGGGAGCCCCCTGGGGATCGCAACCGCGAGGAGGAGGAAGGCGAGGGCCTCCCACAGCGGCCGGCTGGGTCGTGAGGTGGGAGAGGCCAGACGGTTGGTGTACACACGCTCGAGTCCGACGAGGAGGAGTAGCCCCACCGAGGCCCACATCCAGGCGTGGTATCTCCAAAGAGGGGACTCGCTCCACAGCAGCACCGCTTCCACCGTTTTGAATGTTGCATAGTTGAAGATCGCGGCATCGGCGATGAGGAAGGACCAGTTCAGCAGCGGGGGGGGGGAGCGTTTCACGGTCGGGCGGGCGGGGCGGTGGTGCCCCGGGGCGGGCGGCGGGCAGGGAGCGGCACTCGGAAGGGGGCGGGCTCCGGCCCGCGGTCAGATTCCTCCGGAAACGGGCAGTGCGCCGGGACGCTGCGCCCACGATGTCCCCTCGCCTGAAGCGGGCCATCTCGAGGACCGGACGATCTGCGCCGCGAAGCGAATGCCCTCCCTCATGAGCGGGACCTTCGACGTTCCGAGTCTCGGTCGCGAGGGCACGGCGACCTCCTCAATCCGGAGTCCGAGACGAAGGGACCTCACGGTCATGGCGAGGCCGAAGTCGAAGCCGTGGGGAAGACGGCCCATCCGGGCGAGGAGGCCGCGATGGAAGACGCGCATCCCCGAGGTCGGGTCGCTCACGGTTGCACCGGTGACGTGCGCCATGAGCGTCCTGAGCACGCGGTTACCGAGGCGCCGTGCAACGGGGCGGTGCCGGCAATCGCGCGTGTATCGTGTGGCCACCACGAGCTCCGCGCCGGTTGTGAACCAGGTCTCCACCAGTTGGGGCAGGGCGTCGGGCGGATACGTCCCGTCGCCGTCCAGCATCCCGAGGAGATTTCCGCGCGCGGCGAGGAAACCGGTCAGGAGGGCCGCGCCGTACCCGCGTCGGCAGGGCAGGCGCAGGGTGTGGATCCCGCTTGTTCGGGCGAGAATCTTTGGGGAGAAGTCGCTTGAGCCGTCGTCCACCACGATGACCTCGCAGCCCCCCGGCGAGGGCCCCCGGCCGGCGATACGGGCGCACGCGTCAAGTGTCTCATTCACCACGGACGGCAACGCCTCCTCCTCGTTATGAACGGGGATGACAACGGAGAGTCGCGGTTCTCCACCCACGAAGTCAGTATAGCGTGCCCGAGGTTGAGGGTTCAATCGAAGTCCGGGGGGGGTCCCGAAATCAGATCCGGCGCGCCACGGCCGTCCAAGTCCGCCCCAAACCGCGCCAGGTGGGGTCTCTCGAGAGTCGACGCTCCAGATCGAGGATGAGACGCTGAATCACAGGCTTCGAAAGCGCGGTCTCTTCGACGCGTGGGTCCAACGGACCGTCCAGCAGGTAGTGGGCGGGGCGGAGCGCGAGCGGCCGAAATCGCGCATCGAGGAGGAGGGACCGAAGTTCATCCTCCGTGTAGTAGCGGGTGTAGCCGGCCCCTGGGAGCTTGAACGTGTGAGTTTGGTGCACCTTGGGCAGGCTGGACAACGTGAGGTGTCCATCGGAGAGGAGGCCGCCGATCACACTCTCGACGGAGACGAAGAGGAGGGCGCCCGGCCTGAGGACTCGGTGGGTTTCGCGCAAGGCCCTCTTGGGCTGTCCCACATAGGAGAGGGTTTCGACGGCCAGTGCCGCATCGAACGATCGGGGCGGGAAGGGGAGCGCCTCGGCCAATCCCCGACAAACGCCCACGGGGCGTCCCCGAACGCCCCGCGCCACTCGCAGAGCAGCGCGAGCATGATGGCCTTCCGGCTCGATCCCCACGACCGAGAGGCGTCGGGCCGCCAACGAGGGAAGAAATCGGCCGACTCCGCAGCCGATGTCGAGCACGTTGTGCCCCGGTCGCAGGCGTAGCAGGTGCGGGGCAAACGCGGCCTCGTAGATCTGTCGCTGAATCAGCCTCCGGTGCTTGAGGGGACTGCCGGCCCTCATGTAGTCGAGCCGGTGACGATCGCGGGCAAAGAACAGCCGGAAGTAAACGAAGTTGCTCAACTCGGGGCTGCCGCGGCAGAGGCGCGTGACCTGGCCCAGGAGGCGGTCAAGATGCCGCCGTTTGGAGACGATGGAGTACCGCGGGGCCTGGGGGGGGGCCATGGAGCCGCCCCAGTATATCAGGGCGGGGGCGAATTCATTTGGGAGACGTGCTTCCAGCCCATCGGCAGGGGGTGCTCTCAGGGACGCGTTCCTACGCTTCCGGTATCACGGAGCGACCTGCCCGCGGCTCGGCAGGCCCGCCGTACCAGCTCTGGCGGGTCGGAATCGCCCCCTACGGCTCGATCTGCGGCTCTTGAAGGGACGCGAAGATCTTGTCGAGCAGGGCCTTGAGGTCGCCGAACAGGCGATGGAGGCTGTCGTCCGCCTCCTTGGTCGTGTCACCGAGATCCTCGATGCGATCGCGGCCCCCGTTGAAGGCCCGGTCGAACAGGGCGTCCATCTTACCCCTAAGCGTGTCCTGGGGTCCGGCAAAGCTTCTGCGCAATGCCTGCACGGCGCGGTCCACGCGGTCGAGCAGGTTGTTCGCATCGTCCATCCCCTCGGGGTTGGACAGGTCGTTCCCGAACTCGAAGCGCGAACGGGTGAACTCGAGGTGGATTTCCTCGTACATGATGAAAACGGCCGTGCCTGACCCGACCTGTTGCCGCATGGCATCGAAGGGGTCCTGTCCCTCGGCGATCTGCAGGTCCTCTCCGGGCATGTTCATGAGCTGGTCGGCGAGGCCCTTCAAATCCTGCCCCTCGAGCTGCTGCTGCTCCGTGACCTGCCCGCCCTGATAGTAGGCGAGCGTGAGCCTCTGGTAGGACAGGCTCAGTTGCTCGTAGGAGTAAATGCCCTCCATGTCCCTCATGGAGAGTTATCGGTGTCGGGGGGCGGCGACTTGAGCGTTCCTGCGTACGACGATCGCGGTGGATGCCGGGATTGGCGTCAAGCACACATGGTCGCATTCTCAATAGGTTGTACTTCTGGCCTTTGGCACATTCTCGTGGGACTTGAAGACGCACCCGTGAAGGCCATGTTCCATGCGGCCCTTCCTGGGCCGCAACCTATCATGGCCCCATGCCATCCTCGGCAAGGGGGTGCGGCTACCACACAACTTGGGAC
>JACPQY010000039.1 GCA_016190245.1 Nitrospirota bacterium
CGCTCGACGGACCACCCGACCATCCCGCCCTGTCCGGATCAGCTTGGCCAACTCGGATTTCTCTCTCCCCGTCAATTCCCTGACGAATCTTGGACGGCTCACACGCCTTCGCTCCTTCACCCCCGGTTGTCCCCATCATCCTATTCGTCAGGTCCATCGATTTACTTCAAAAGACTTTGGTAAGAGGGCTTAGTGTGGTGATTCATAAGTTCCCCCACATTCGTCGCCCCGGCGAAGGCCGGGGTCCAGGCCTCAGAACGCCTCTGGATTCCGTCCGCCTGAGGCGGATTCGCCGGAATGACGGCTTTCCAAAAGTAAGGAAGCGTTAGAATCACTACGCTGGGAACGGGAGGTGATCATGAACAACGAGCGGCCAAGATGCGCTCTCCGCAATCAACGGGGTCTCGTCGAACCTGTTTCAGCCGTGGCCATTGCGGCCATGGTCCTGATGATGGGCGCCGTGATGGGCTTCATGATGTGGGACGGTCACAGGATGATGCAGGGCGGCCACGCTCAGAAAGACGAGAAATCCCACGGGAGCAGCGGTCACGAGGAAGGTCACAACGCGAAAGGTGGAATGGGCATGATGGCCGACATGTGTCCCATGATGGGGCACGCGCCGGTCGTCGCGCTGAACCCCGAGCACCTGCCGGACACCGGGTCAGAAGCGGCAGGCCTCTACGCTCGGTACTGTTCCCAATGTCATGCCTTGCCCTCTCCCCAGATGCACACGGCCGAGGAGTGGAGGACCGCCATCGCTCGCATGATGGAGCGCATGAAGACCGTGCAGGGCATGACGAAGTCCGGCCTCCACGTGCCCTCGGACGCCGACGCCCGAACGATCATGGAATACCTGGCGCGGCATGCTCGTCCACCCGCAGCGTACGAGTAGCAGCGGACGGGCGACGGCAGCGCGTTGTTAAGGCGCGTCGGGCACGGCCGGCCTCGTCCGTTGAGGGCTTGACACGATGCGCCCAAACTGATAATTGGTTTCGCATATGCGAAACAATATGAACAATGGCCTCGCGGGGTTCTCGCTGGTGGAGTGGTCCATCCGAAGGCCGAAACGCGTCGTGGCCCTGGCCGTCGTCCTGACGGCCGCCTTCGGAACACAGTTCCCGAAACTGAAAACGGACACGAACCCCAAGAACATGCTCCCCGCCACCTCGGACGTGCGCATGTGGAACGACGAGGTGGACCAGACGTTTGCGCTCTATGAAGACACGATCGTGGTGGGGGTCGCCAGGGAAGACGGCGTCCTGAACCCCGACACCCTGGCCAAAATCGCACGCATCACGGACGAGGCCGGCACGATCCCCGGCGTGGCGGCGAAGGACGTCACCAGCCTCAAGAATGTGGATAATGTGACCGCGGCAGAGGGCATGCTCAAGGTCAGTCCCCTGATGGCCGAGGTGCCGCAGTCCCAGGAGGAGGTCGAGGCCCTCAAGAGGACGATCTTCGCAAACCCCCTCCTGATCGGCCGCCTCATCTCAAGGGACGGCAACACGACGGCTGTGTACGTGCCGCTCGAACGCGGGGCCGACGGGAAAAAGATCGCCGACGACCTCCGGAGGACCGTCGGCAAGCTGAAAGGTCCCGAGGCGTACTACATCGCGGGTGACCCGGTCGCGCGAGACACCTTCGGGGCGGAGATGTTCAAGCTCATGGGACTCTTCTCCCCTCTGGCCGGAATGATCATGCTGGCGGCGATCTACCTCATGTTCCGGAGCCTGTCGCTCGCCTTCCTCGTGATGGGCGTGGCCATGATCGCCATCGTCTGGAGCGTCGGCCTCCTGATCGGGCTGGGCTTCCCCATTCACATCATGAGCTCCATGAGCCCTGTTTTCCTCATGGCGATCGCCACGGACAGCATCCACATCTTCAACGAGTTCTATTTCCGCTATCGCGAAAGGAAAAACAAAGCGCAGGCCATTCGGGAAACCATGAGCGCCGTGGGTCGCCCCGTTCGCTACACGGCCCTGGCCACGGCGGCGGGGTTTGCGGTGCTCCTGTTCATGCACATCATCCCCGTGAGGGTCTTCGGTGGCTTGGTCGCCTTCGGCACCGTGGCGCTCCGGCTGCTGAGTTTCAGCCTGGTTCCCGCCATCCTCACGTTCGTCAGTGAAGAAAAGATGGAGAGGGCCTCGCGCACGGAGGATGTCGGGGCGGATCGGGCGGCGCGGTGGCTTCGAAGCCTGGGCGACCTGGGCGCGCGTCACCCGGCGGCCACGGTCCTGGCGGGACTGGCGGCCCTGGCCCTCGCCGTCGCGGGCGCGACCCGAACGGTCGTCAACAACAACATGGTGAACTGGTTCAAAGCGGGCAGCGAGGTGCGGACGGCCGACCGGGTCATGAACGAGGCTCTGGGCGGCACCTCCCTCGCCTACATCGTGGCGTCCTCCCACGAGGAGGACTCCATCAAGACCCCGGAGGCCCTGCGGTACATCGAAGGCCTGCAGCGCGATCTGGAGAAGCTCCCGCTGGTGGGGAAAACCACGTCTGTTGTGGATTACGTGAAGCGAATCAATCGCGTCCTCCACGGCGACGATCCGCGATACGACACGGTGCCCGACAGCCGGGAGGAGATCGCCCAGTATCTCTTTCTGTTCGGCATGTCGGCCAAGCCCGCCGACCTCGACAACGTGGTGGACTACCGGTTCCAGAAGGCGAACATCTGGATACAACTCAAGACGTGGGATGCGCGGGCGATGAGGGGGGTGATCGCGGCCCAGGACGCCTACGCGCGGGCCTCGCCGTTTCCCCTGGAACTGAAACCGGCGGGCACGGCCTACTTCAACCTCGTCTGGAACGACGAAGTGCTGTGGGACATGGTGAAAGGGTTCGGCCTGGCCCTCGTCGTGGTCTTCGTGATCCTCGTCTTCAATTTCCGCTCTTTCAAATGGGCCGTCGTCGGTTACGTTCCCCTGCTGTTCACGATCCTGCTGATCTACGGCGTTCTGGGGTTCGCGGGAAAAGACTTCGACATGCCCATCTCCGTGCTTTCCTGTCTCTCCCTCGGGATGGCGGTGGACTTCGCCATCCACTTCATCAGCCGCCTCAAGCAGAGGCTGGCGGAGATCGGCCATGAGAGCGGCCGGGCGCCGGATACGGAAGTCCTGTTGGAAGCGCTCAGGTGGACGGCGGCGAGGCCCGGCAAGGGGATCATGCGGAACGCGGTCCTTTTCGCGTCCGCCTTTTCGGTGATGCTGTTCGCTCCCCTCACGCCCTACGTCACCGTGGGCGGCTTCATCGCCGGCATGATGACGCTCAGCGCGCTGATGACGATTCTCTACCTCCCGGCACTCATCGTCCTGTTCAAGGGCAGCCTGTTCGGGAGGGCATCCTGATGCACGGAGGTGCTTGATGGTGGCAAGAAAACGATGGGTGGGCCTGCTCCTGGCCCTTGTGGGCGCGATCGGCCCGGCCCCCGGTGTTCGGGCATCCGACGCGCCTTCGGCCGAGGAGATCATGCAACGGTTCCACGAGGCGATGTTCTATGCGGGCCGGGATATGAAAGCAAAGGTGTCCATGCGCCTGGTGAACAGGCAGGGACAAGAGCGTGGCCGGACGATGACGATGCTCCGAGCCAACGCCTCGGACGGCCGGAACCAGAAGTACTACATCTATTTTCATCAGCCGGCGGACGTGCGCGGCACGGCCTTTCTCGTGTGGAAGTATCCGGACAAGGATGACGATCGCTGGCTTCACATCCCAGCCATTCATCTGACGACGCGTGTCGCCGCCAAGGACAGGCAGTCCAGCTTCGTCGGATCGGACTTCACGTACGAAGACATCTCCGGTCGCGACGTGGGACTCGACCGCTACGAGCTTCTTCGGGAGGAATCCCTTGGCGACAAGGCCTGCTACGTCGTCGAAAGCACCCCGAAAGAGACCTCGGTGCAGGCCCGGAAGGTTTCGTGGATCGACAAAACGACCTTCCTGCCGCTGAAGGAGGAGTCCTACGACCCGCGGGGCCGCGTGCTCAAGGTGTTCACCGCGGAGGAGATCCGACCCGTGAAAGGGCGGCCGACGATCGTGCGCCGGACGATGCGGGACGTCCAGTCCGACCACTACACGGAGGTCGTGTTCGAGAGCGTGGACTACGACGTCGGCCTAGAAGACGGTCTTTTCGCCGAGCGCTACCTCGAAAAGCCCCCCGGGAAATGGATTCACTGAGGGTAAGCGTTCACCCCCACCCCAACCCTCCCCCGTCGAGGGGGAGGGGAAAATGGGGAACACCCCATTCTCTTTCTTCCCTTCCCCCCTTGAGGGGGAAGGTGAGGATGGGGGGTGCTGAACGGTTACCACTGAGGATCGTCCGGCTCTCGGCGGCCTGGCTCGTGTTCGCCGTCCAAGCGGACCGGGCCTTCGGGACGGAGGTGGAGGTCCACGGTTTCGCGCAGGCGAACTACGCCTCGCGCGTCACGGGGGGCGACGTGCGACCCGAGGCCGGCGATTTCCTAATTGGCGAAGAGCGCGTTCAACTCGCCCTTTCCGGGTCCGAAGTCGCCGCGGGCGGCGGTTTCCTCGCGAAGACCGACATTTTCCATGATGCGGTGGCGGGAGGGGCCAGCGTCGAGGTCCGCGAGGCATACGTGGACATGGGCTCGGACCGAGCCGCGCTTCGGGTGGGGAGGCAGATCGTCACGTGGGGGACGGGCGATCTCCTTTTCGTGAACGATGTGTTCCCAAAGGACTGGGCGGCTCTTCTTTCGGGAAGGCCCCTGGAGTACCTGAAGGTGGGGTCGGACGCCCTCAAGACAGACCTGTTCCTCGGAAGATTCTCCATCGAGGGGATCGTGGTACCGTTCTTCGAGGCGGATCGGCTCCCCGGACCGGACCGCTTCTTCTTCTTTGACCCGTTCCCGCAGGTGGGCGCAAGGGGCATGACGCCGCCCAAGAAAGAGATCGGGAACGCCGAACTCGCCCTTCGGCTCTCCCACCCGGTGGCGAACTGGGACGCAGCGGCCTACGCCTACCGCGGTTTTTTCCGCACGCCGACCCTCGTGCCGGACGATCCGGCCTCGCCGACGCGGCTGGACATGCGCTTCCCCAGGCTGGCCGTCTACGGCCTCTCCGCGCGCGGTCCCGCGGCGGGTGGGGTGGTGAACCTTGAAGGCGGCTTCTACGACTCGCGTGAAGACCACGCGGGCTCGGATCCGCTCGTCTCCAACTCGCGGGCGATCCACCTCCTCGGCTACCAACGGCAGCTCATGGCGGATTTCATGGCGGGTGTGCAATACTACGGCGAGGTCATGATGAAGCACGACCGCTACGCATCGGCCCTCCCCCAGGACTTTCCCGAACAGGACGCCTGGCGGCAGCTCGTCACCTTGCGGCTCACCGGGTTGATGAGGTACCAGACCCTGAGGCTGTCCTTGTTCGGCTACTGGAGCCCGACGGACGAGGACTTCTACCTGATCCCGGAGGCGCGGTACGCGATGGCGGACGGCTTATGGGCCACCGCCGGGGGGAATATCTTCGGTGGGAAGGAACGCACGACGTTTTTCGGCCAGTTCGATCGGAACGACAACGTGTACCTGAACCTGCGATACGAGTTCTGACGTGACCCGCTGCGGCGGCGACAAGCACCTCTTCGAGCTTCACGCCCAAGTGTGCCGCGTGCTGTCCAGCCCCCGACGTCTGGAGATCATCCACCACCTGCGGGACGGCGAGAAAACCGTCTCCGAACTGGTGAACGCAACGGGCTACGCCAAGGCCAACCTCTCCCAGCACCTCGCCGTGATGCGGGCGAGCGGTGTGCTGGCCTCGCGCCGGATCGGCCGGCGGATTCTCTACCGCCTCGCCTTTCCAAAGATGCTCCGGGCCTACGACCTCCTCAGGGAGATCCTTTTCGAGCAGATACGGGAACGGGAGAAGATCCTGTCGCGGGTGGGCCGGACACCTCCTCCGTGGACGACGAAGCGAGAAACACGGCGGGCCCGCCCGCCAGAGATGGTACGGCGGGCCTGACGCCCACGGATCTCCCCCCTACTCTTCCTCCTCTCCTCCAGGAGCCAAAGCCCGTGGACCGGTTCACGCTCTGCCTCTCTTGCGACGGGGACGGCCGTTTCCACACCATTCCGGGCTCCCGGGCCTGAGAAAGGAGGGGACGGCGAACTGTGCATGTTCCGGCCGGATTCCGGATGGGTCACTCTACGCCCAATTGAGTTCAAGTTTCTTGCGGTGCAGGGCGCACTCCCGCAGGTACAGATTGATGAGGTTCTGGTAAGGCATGCCAAGCCGGCCGGCAAGCTCCTTGAAGTAGGACACGGTGGCTTTGTCCAGACGGATGGTGATGGGCTGCTTCAACCTGGATACGTAGGGGTTTCTTTCGCCTTTCATCTTCGAAAACTCATAGTGGTGTCTCATCGCGTCACCTCCAGTAGGCTGTTTCCTCACGCCGATTCGCCTTTCTCGCTGAAATGATCCGGATGACATCGTCGCTTTTCCTGAAACAATGGCAGACGACGAGTACGCCCAACTTGAAGCTCATTCCAAGCATGATGAACCGGTCCTCATCCTGCGAGTGGTCCGGGTCGAAGAACCGCACGGCGTTTTCATCGAGAAACACGGTCTGCGCCTCCTCGAAGGACACGCCGTGTTTCCTGATATTCGCCCTGTTCTTTGCCTCATCCCATTCGAAGCTCAGGCCAAGCATATGTACAGTGTACGCACTCCGACGGGTTGGGTCAATGCCGGTGTTCACCCCCACCTGGGTCGCAACCATCGAGACGCTATTCTTCTTCGGCCTCCTCCGGGAGGAAACCCGCACTGAATTCGCCGGGTTCATGGCACTCCCGGCAGGACTCCCGGTCAATGGCGACCGGCCCACGGGAGCCGACCTCGTGACAGGTCCCGCACATCTTCTCCTTGGCCGTGCCTTCCTTGAACTCCTCGAAGTGATCGCCGTGCACGAATGGCTCCGCGGAATACTTCACGGCCACCTCCACCCCCTCCATCTCCTTGTGGCAGGTGAGGCAGGATCGCTCCCGCGTCTCCTCGTGGTGGCAGGTGTGGCAGCTATCGGCGGGCACTTTGGCCTCCGGCGGGTGGTCACCCGGATGGCAGGCGAGACAGCGCGTCCCCTTCTCGATGTGGACATCGTGGCGCATCTTCGTCCCGGCCGCATCCACGAATCGCGCCCCTTCGAGACCGCCATGGCAAACCACGGTGCAGTTCTCCTTGTCGAACGCGCGCGAGAAGGCGACCGGAACAGGAAATCCGACAAGGGAAGCCACCATCTTCAGATCTTCCGCGCCCTTCTTGAGCAGGTCCACCGAATAGAACGGGTTGTGGATGGGATGGGCCGTGCGGACGAGCCGCGCGTTGGACTCGGCCCGCTTGAGGAGGCGGTGCACTTTTCGTCCTTTTTCTCCATTCATCTTCAGGGTCTTTTGCCGGGATTTCTCCACCCCGATCAGGACGGTCGAAACCATGTCCTCCACCACCGGCGTCATGTGCTTGTCGAAGCGCTTGTACTCGTTCTCGTGGCACGAGGCGCAGGAGAGCGTCCCCGCCACCTTCGTCTGACCTTCCCACACCGCATCCGTTCCGGAGTGGAGAGGAATGACGTGGCATCCCGCGCAACTGATCCCCACGATCGCCATCGGATCCGGCCGAACCTTGACCCCCTCTCCGCCCACGCCGAGGAAGAGGTCCCGTGGGGGATTGTGCATGCGCGTGTGGCAGCTCTGACACTGTTGGTTCTGGGTCTCCGCGAGGTGCTTGTTGAACTCGTGCTTGATGGGATCGTGGCACGACTCGCACTCGATCTTGTGTACGGACGTGTGCTCGATGTGCATCTCGTCCGTGTTCCCGGCCTTCTCGATCTTGTCGGGCTCGTTGTGGCAGTTGAAGCAGCGCCTCTTGTCGGTCCGCCCGTCGCCGCTGATGACGTCCGCGTGGCACCGCGTGCACTCGATGTTCCGCTTCACGAAATCCTTGTGCTCGGCTTTGAAGCCCGCGGCCTCGATGGTTTTCTCCGGGGGACCGTGGCACACACCGCACTTCCCGAGCTTGCTATCGGGGGACACTCTCTCCGTCTCGTGGAGGTGGCACAGGAAGCAGGTCCCCTCCGTCACCTGCACGTGGGATCCGATCACCATCTGGGAATGGCAGCTCGTGCAGCGGAGCTTCATCCCGCGGCGCATCTGAGTGAGGTGGGGTTGGTGGTCGAAGTGGATCTCGCGACCCTCGATCTTCCACGTGACTTTCCCTTCGAGGAGCCGCGTCTCGTGGCAGCCGCCGCGCAGGCATGACGCGTCGCTGATCTCCGCGAACGGCTTGCTCGTATAGGTCTGGGTGACGTACGAGACGAGCTGCTTCAGGGCCTTCCACTTTCCGCGCAACTCATGGAGAGCGCCGGGCTCGAAGTGGCATTCCACGCAGTACACGTCCTTGTGGCTGGAATGCTTCCAGCTCTCCACGTACGGCTCCATGAAGTGGCAGGAGTTGCAGAAGGTGGGGGTCACGGAGAACTCGTAGCCCGCGAAGACGGCGGCGAACAGCACGACGAAGACGATCCCGGCGAGCGTGCCTACGCGCAGGGCGATCCCGGCGGGATCCTGGCGGTCGAAGGTGGTCAGCCATCGCACGAACCGCCTCACGAGTTGCCTCCTCCTCCCCTGCCCCAG
Source organism: Nitrospirota bacterium (assembly GCA_016190245.1). Classification (GTDB taxonomy): domain Bacteria; phylum JACPQY01; class JACPQY01; order JACPQY01; family JACPQY01; genus JACPQY01. The sequence continues at coordinate 8,637 of JACPQY010000039.1, forward strand.
AAGGAGGTCGAGGAGGTGCCGTTCAAGCCTCGCGCCCAAGGCCCTGGCCTTTTTCGCCGTTTCAATCAAGCGGTTCATCGGCCCGAGAAGAACAAGACCGCCGTGATCATCCCCACGGCGAGGACGGTCCCCACGGCGAGAGCCGCGAATCCGAAGAGGCGCGCGACGCGGATCTGTGTCGGGGTCGGGGGAGGACACAACATGGAGTCCAACGTGCCCTTCTCCTGGGCCTCTTCAAACTCCAGATGCCTCTCATGCTTGAAACGCTCGACCGGCATTGAGCCGGTGAACATGACCACGTCCATCGGGAAATTCTCCGGACGAAGGTGATTGTGGAAGAAATGGAAGATGAAAATGAAACCCGTGGCGAGGAAGGCCTCCTCGCTGTGGATGAGGAACGTGATGTTGAGGATGTAGCCCGGCAGGATCCGGGTGAACAGCTCCGGGAACCAAAGCGACAGCCCGGAGAGCCCGATGACCGGGATTCCCCAGAACACCGCGAAGTAATCGAACTTCTCCCAGTAGGTCCAGCGACCCCACTTGGGCAGGGGCCCAAGGTAGAGCATCCAGCGCAGGTTCCGGTAGATCGCGGTCACATCGGCCAGCTTGGGCACGATCGCCCAGAAGCCCAGGGACTCCCCTGTATTCCTGCCCCGGAGCTTCCTCCAGATCCCTTCCGAGAGGTGGTAGATCGCGTAGCCGAACGTGATCACGCCGAAGACACGGTGAAAGTATCGCGCCGTCTCCACGCCGCCGAGGAAGAGCCCGATGAACTGCGCCCAGGGGGCGTCGTGGAACTTGAGGGGCAACCCCGTGGCGGCCAGACCGAGGAAGCTGACGACGATCGTGACGTGCGTAGCCCGCTGCGAGGTGGTGAACCGGCGGATGTGGGGGCCGGGGGCGGCGGGGGAGAATCTCTGAAACTCTCCGCGGAAGTAGCCCACGAGGGACCGCTGGAGCCAGAGCAGCGTGTGCAAACCGAAGAACCCGAAAACCCCGATCCACAGCGCGTGCATCGCCCAGAAAACGAAACTGATGAGAGGCGAGCGCGAGCGATCCCGGGGATTGGGATGTGGATCGTAGGTGGCGAATTTCGCCGACGCCTTCTCATGACACTTCTGGCACGTCTTGAGCCGGTTCTCGGGGGCGACGCTGGAGAGGGGATCGTCCGCCGGCAGGTTGTGGTGAGGCGTGTGGCAATCGGAGCATTTCGCCGCCACCCAGTAGCCCAGCGAGAACGCCTGACCGTGGAAGGTATCCTTGTAGGTCGGGGCCTCGTCCTCGTGACACTCCCCACACTCCTTGGCCACGGAGGCCATGAATGCGCGGCTGGTCGGCTCCTGCACGCCGTGAGCCGTATGGCAGGTGATGCAGACGGGGCCCTCGTCGTCTTCGTCCAGCCACAGCTTCCCGTGGGAGCTTTCGCGGAACGTCCGGAGAATGCCCTCGTGGCACTTCGCGCATGTGATCGGGACCTGCCGGCGATGCACCTTCGATTGGGGGTTCTCCTTGCCGAGGATCGAGTGATTTCCGTGACAGTCGGAACAGACCGCCGAGACCACGAGGCCGCTGATCTCAACGCCGCGCCCGTGAACGCTGTCCCGGTATTTCCGGACGAACTCGGGCTCCGGGAGCTCGTGGCCCTGGGTGATCTTCTCGTCCGTGTGGCACTCGGAGCAGGTGTCGGCCAGACGGAAATGGCTGGTCTTCGAGTCCGGGTCCTTGCTTGGGTAGATGTCGTGCTCTCCGTGGCAGCTCGAGCACCTGGGCGCGTCCTCATCCCCCTCTCGTGCCGCCTGGGCATGGACACTCCGGTCATAGTCCTTTGCGGGGTCCTTGTGGCACCGGACGCAGTCGACCCGATCGAGGGTGACGCCCTCGTCGTCGTGATCGTCTTTTTCATCGGCATCCGTGTGGCACTTCGCGCAGGGCTCTTTCTTGTGAACAGACCTCTTCAGGATGGAGGTGTCCACGATGGGCTCTTCCTCGGCGTGGCATTCGAGGCAGTCCTTGTCGGCGGATCCGGCGGGTGCTTCGAGACAGATGAGCAAGCCCAGAACAACGATCACCATCCCAAGGCCCCTGTAGGAGCGGATTCTCATCCGTCCGGCCCCGGATCGATCGGAATCGATCCCTACATTCATCTCACATCGGAAGCCCGGTAACCCGCCCTCATCTTCTTCGCCAGCGGCGGATCAGTCCCACCGCGACCAGAGTGCTGACGACGAACAGCCCGCCGACCGTGACGCCGATGAGCAGAAAGACAACGGCCGGGCTCTCCGGCTTCTTGAGGATGACGCGCTCGGCAAAACGGATCGTGCCCTCGACGAGCGCCTTCGCCTCACCGAGTTGGACCTGCACGCGCCCGACGTCAAGCGAATGCGTGGCGCGAAGGACCTTAAGCCGCGCCTCGCGCACTTCTTCCGCTTCTCCGTCGAGGAATCTTGCGGCCTCCGGCTGGTCGCGGTACGTGTCCACAGCTTTGTCGAACCGGGCCCCCAGCGCCTCGGCCTGATCGGCGGCTGTTTGGAGGTCCTTCGCCATCTGCATCACCTTCTCCTCGTCCTCGTCGTGGCACGACTGGCAGTTCCCTTCCGCTTCGGCGTTACCGGTGACCCGACCACCTGCAGCCGGCGCGGCAGCGCCTCGTCCCGAGGGGGTTGCAGGTGGTCGGGTGAACAGGCCGCCCGGCGGGATGCTGTTCCGATGGTTGCCGTGGCAGTCCGTGCACTCCGGTTCGTCGAACTGAAGCAGCGCCTCGCGATGGGCGCTCGTGCGCAAATGGCGGTACACCTCCCGATGACACGTGCCGCAGACCTTCGGCACTTGGCTCACCTCCGCCGGCCGTGCCCCGTGGATCCCGTGGCAGTCGGCACATACGGGCACATCGTCGGCCCGAGGCGAGGGCCGCTTCCCATACAGGATCTCGCCATGAATTCCGTTCTTATATTCGTCCACCTGGTCGGTGGGGATCTTGTACGGCTTCATGAGCTTGGGATCCGAATGACATTCCCCGCAGGTGTCGGGCAGCTTCAGACGGTAGACCGGCGACTCCGGATTATCTTTTGGAAGGATCTTGTGGACCCCGTGGCACGAGGTGCAGATCGCCACGTTCTTGTCGCCCTTGGCCAGCAGCTCCCCGTGCTGGCTGGTTTGATACTCGCGCAGGACGTTCGTGTCCACGCGGAAGAACTTCATCTTTTCGACATCGGAGTGGCATTCGCCGCACATCCGGAGGGTCTCCGGCCTCGAGAACTTCCCGCGGAACTTCTTGGCGGCGGCGTGGCCGGCCTTCTCCTCGCGCGCGTCGGGATCGCCCCCGTGGCAGGCTGCGCAGGTGACGTCCGTCTCGAAATGGATGCTCGCCCGATGCTCCAGATTCACCTTGGGGGTCGCGATATCGTGGCAGTTCAGACACTCGTCAGGCCCGCCCGGATCCGGTGAAACGATCAGAGACAACAGTACCAGTTCAGTCCACAACGCCATCAGCCTATCCTCTTGGTTTTACGGTAGATTTTGTTCCGGCAGGTTGGTTTCTACCACTATTCGTCCAGCGAGAGTAGCGGAGACGCGGCAGGATTTCACTAACCTCGGTCAACCTGGCACGCCAGCCGCAGTCAAGGTCAGGCATGCATCTGCCACACTCCTTCTACAGCCCTTTTTTCGTAGCCGCACCCCTCAGGGTGCGCTCTTTCGGGCCCCGGACGCGGGCATAAAGCCCGCGGCTGCCGGCCCTGTCGCCAGGTCCATTGGGCTTTTGTGCAACATTGACCGCCGTCATCACACGGCCCTTTTTCATGTAATAGGGTGCTGCTGACATGCAGCAGACGCATCCATGCAGCGTGCGCAAGGAGGCAGCAGAGACGCCAAGGCTTCCACGCTCCCCGATACGGCCATTCGCTCTCGATCATGAGTGCCGGGCCGCCCGCACGCATCCATACATCGTCTTGTCGCAGGTCTCCTCTTCGGAAAGGAGGGATCGCATGTTGAGCCGAAACAGTTGTTGCGCGGCCATCCTCGGCGCGCTTCTCACGCTGGTGATGACCTCGTGCGGCGGCGGGGGCAGTTCGACAGGTTCTCCGTCGGGCCTCAAAGCGACCGCGGTGTCGTTCGAGCAGGTGGACCTCACCTGGACGGACGAGGCCGACGGCGAAGATGGCTACTACATCGAACGCCGCGACAAGAATGACGCGACCGGATCTTTCCTGGTGGCAGGAAAAGCCGCGGCCAACGCCAAGGCCTATTCCGACAAAGCCGCCACGGAGGATTCCACGCTCGTGTACCGCGTGTCCGCCTACAGCGGAAAGAGCAAGGGGGATCCGTCCGGCACCGCCGACGTCACGACCTCGGCCCACGTATTCCCCGACCTGGCGGCGATCACCGCGAACATCGTCTCTCTCCACAATTACAAGGGCCAGGCGGCGACGCCCGATTGTTTCCAATGCCACGGGCACATGATGTACCGGAAAACGCTCAACCCGGTCATCAAGGAAATCCACGCCCGGATGATCCCCGCCACGCCCGGATACGACAAGACGAAATACGGCTGGGACGGGCTGGACACCAAGGTCTGCACGCACTGCCACCAAAACGTCGACCAGATTGAGCACTCGGGCGCCGGCGCGCGCAAACAGGTCTCGACCGCGACGTGCGCGGCATGCCACGGCCCCACCCCGGCCGAGGGCACGAAGACGCTCTTCCTGTCCGCTCCCTGAGGAGGTGTGCGATGGCGAACGACTCCAAGAACAACTGGCTGAACGGCGTCACCCGCCGATCGTTCCTGAAGGTCTCCGGCGCGCTGTCGGCGGCCGTCATGGCCAGGCCGATCTTCGCGCTGGCGCAAGATGCGGCGACGCCCGTCTACGGGGAAGTCCCCCCCGACGCGCTCACCGGCACGATCCGCTACCGCTTCTCCGTCTGTCAGAACTGCCACGCGCGGTGCGGTCTGATGTGCAAGGTGGTGGACGGCGTGCTCGTCAAGATCGATGGCAATCCCTTCCATCCGAACAACCGCGAGGAGGACGAACGGTTCGCCTACGCGACGGACGTCTCCGCGTGGAGCGGCACCGACTACGAGAAGAACCGCGGCCGGTTGTGTCCGAAAGGTCAGGCCGGCGTGCAGGTCGTGTACGATCCCTACCGGATCAAGCACCCCCTGAAACGGGCGGGTGGGCGCGGCGAGAACAAGTGGACGGTCATCTCGTGGGACCAAGCGCTCACGGAGATCGCCGACAAGCTCAAGTCGCTCGTTGACGTGACCAACCGCGTCTCGACCCCCATCTACTCGAGCGATACGGCGCTGAAGGTCGGGCCGATAGCGAACGGACTCGCCTTCTCTCCCGGTCGCTCGACCGACGGCGATTTCACCTCGCGCATTTTCAAGAGCTCGTGGGGCACGGCCAACGACCGTCTCGATCACACGTCCATCTGCGAAGCCTCGCGCCACGTGGGGACCGATCTCATCACCGGCGCGCGGAAGAAAGCCAAGTCCGCCAAGGGCAACAACTTCTTCCGGGCCGACATCATGGGTGCGGAGTACTTCATCATGTGGGGCGCGAACTTCCTCGAAGCCAACTTCCCCATGCTGGCCCTCTCCCGGAAAGTCGTGGAGATGAAGAAGAAGGGCGGGAAGCTCGTCGTGGTGGACCCGCGCTTCTCGAATTCCGCGGCCAAGGCGGACCGGTGGCTCCCTGTGAAGCCCGGAACGGACGCGGCCCTCGCGCTGGGCATGGCGCGATGGATCATCGACAACGCGAAGTACGACGCCAACTTCCTCAAGGCGCCAAGCTCCGCGGCGGCGGCCGCGGTGAATGAGAAGTCCTGGTCGGACGCCACCTACCTCGTGAACACGAGCACGAAGGCCCTCCTCACCTCCAAGGACGCCGGGCTGGCCACCACCACGCTCAGCGCGGACGTCACAAGCTCGGCCACGACCATCGCTGCGGCCGACACCTCGGCCTTCCCGAGCAAGGGCTTCATCAAGATCGGCTCGGAGGTGATCTACTACAAGAGCACCGACGCGACGAACTTCAAGGAGTGCACGCGCGGGATCGTCGGCGCGGCGGCGGCCGGCACGAGCGGAGCCGAAGTGGTGGCACCGTTCGTCGTCTACCGGAACAGCGCGGCCTCGATCGACGTGAGCTCTGCGGCCGACCTCGAAGTGGATACGACCGTCAACGGTGTGGCCGCCAAATCGGTCTTTACGCTGATGAAGGCCCGGGTCCAGGAGAAATCCATTGACGAGTACGCCGCGATCTGCGGGATTGATTCCAGCACGATCTCCGCCGTGGCTCAGGAGTTCACCTCCCACGGCAAGAAGGCGGTGGTGGACACCTACCGAGGCGTCGTGAAACACACGAACGGCATCTACGCCCACTTCGCCTGCATGCTCCTGAATACGCTCATCGGCAACTACGATTGGAAGGGCGGCAGCTCGAAGGGCGGTGGAGGCTGGAAGATCAACGGCGTCTCCGGCCAGGTTGACATCAGCAAGGTCCCCAGCGGCGTGAGCGCCAAAGGTCCGCGCATCGACCGTTCGGGAAACGACTACGAGGACGTGAAGTCTGTCCTCCAGGCCGCCGGGAAGGACAGCGGCGGCTACCCTGCCAAGCGGCCGTGGTTCCCCTTCGGCTTCTACGGCAACTACCAGGAAATCATTCCCGGCATGGCCGACGGATACCCCTACCCGTTGAAAGCCCTCTTCCTGTACTGGAACGCGATTCCCTATTCAGTGCCCGGCGCGAAAGCGCTCTATGAAGCCACGATGAGGGACGAGAGCAAGATCCCGCTCGTCGTCGGCATCACCACGGTCATAGGCGAGGCGTACGAGTACGCGGACTATCTCCTGCCGGAGTGCGGCTACCTCGAACGGTGGTCGTTCCCGGGCGTGCCGGCGGCGCTGACCAAGTCAACATCACTCCGCCAGCCGGTGATCGGGAGCTTCGACGACCGATCATGGGACGCGGAGTTCGATCCGAATCAACCGAACGCCTACAAACCTGCAGCCGTCCCGGATGCCCGCCAGTTGGAAGACATCCTCATCGCCTTGGCGACCAAGCTGGGCCTGCCGGGCGTCGGCTCCAACGCGATGGTCAAGTCGGACGGAACGGCCGTGCGAAACCTCGACCGGACCTGGGACTTCATCAAGTCCGAGCTCGAGAACCTCTCGGCGGATTCCGGGAAGTCCATCAAGGAGATCGTCTCCAAGGGCGGCGTCTTTGCCGACCCCGGGGCCGACTACGATGGCAGCTACCTGCACGGGCAGTACGCAGGCCTCGTCAGGATCTACATCGAGGATCTGGCGACCATCAAGGACTCGATGAACGGAAACGGATGGGATCCGCTGCCCAGGTACGTTCCCATCAGTCGCGCGGACGACGTGGCGGTGGACGACAGCGCGGGCTATCCTTACCAGCTCATCACGTTCAAGAGCGTCCTCCACGGCCAGGCGCGGACGATCCAGTGCCCGTGGCTCGTCCAGATCGGCCTCCACGGAAGCCAGTTCCTCTTCAACTTCGTGGAGATGAACGCCTCGGACGCGGCCAAGCTGGGTGTCGTCACCGGCGACACGGTGAAGGTCACCTCGGCCTCCAGCACGGCCGGCGTAACCGGAAAGGTCTGGGTGACGCAGGGGATGCGGCCCGGCGTGGTGGGGATCTCTCACCACTACGGACACTGGGCGGAAGGCTCCAAGCCCCGCACGGAAGACGGCGCCGAGTGGAAGACCGAGGATGGGAAACCGGGCTACGACCCCAGCAGGGGTTTGGGCATAGCCCCGAACACGATCATGCGGCTGGACGAGTCGCACGGGAACCGGGGAGCCTCGAACTCCTCGCTCCAGGACAAGATCGGCACCTCGGTGGCGTTCAACGACACCTGGGTGAAGGTCGAAATCGCGTAGGAGGTGAGCGATGGGACAATTCGGCTGGAAACTCGATCTGGGCAAGTGCGTCGGCTGCCACTCCTGCGCGATTTCGTGCAAGGCGGAAAACAACACCTACCCGCAGACGAGCCCGCTGGAGATGACGCCCGCGGGGAAGGTCAAGTCGGTGAACTACCGCTTCGTGTACTATTTCGAAGAGGGCACGTTCCCGGCCGTGAAGATGACCTTTCTTACGACGGCGTGCAACCACTGCAAAGAGCCGGCGTGCTTGAAATCCTGCCCGGTCGGCGCGATCAGCAAGCGGCCGGCGGACGATCCGACGGCGCCGGGCGTGGTGCTCATCGACCAGAACAAGTGCATCGGATGCAAGTACTGCATCTGGGCCTGCCCGTACGGCGCGCCGCAATTCAACTCGCGGACGAACAAGGTGGAGAAGTGCACGGGGTGCATCCACCGGCTCGAGCAGGGGCTCCTGCCGGCCTGCGTAACGACCTGCGCCGGGCGGGCGCTGACCCACACGCTGGACTTCCAGGATGGCGACTCGGGGAAGAACAAACCCTCGAACTTCTCGGACGAGAAGTTCACCAAACCGTCCATCCAGTTCGGGAACTATGAGTTCTGAGGCCGGGGGCTCGATCGAGGGGTCAGGCCGACCCGACTTGACCCCGAGCGCCGACGCCCGCGCCCGCGAAAACCTCTACCGCTTCCTCGCCGCGTCGTTCATCGAACCCCCGTCGCTGGGGTCCTTGCAGAGGTTGGCCGGCGAGGTGGAGGACCTGTGCGCGCTCTCTCCTCAGGCAGGCGAGCACTTCTCGAGGGAATTGGCCGCCCTCGAACGCGATGCGGCCGGCTGTGTCGGGCGGCTCCGGCAGGAATTCTACGACCTCTTTCATGTGCCGACCGGCAAGTACACGAGGCCCTACGAGGCGGTGTACCGGGACTCCCGTGTGGTGGACGCCACACGGGACGGGCGGCCCGGACCGTTCGAAGTGGGCGGCCTCACCTGGGGCCCCTCCACGGTTGCCGTCGAGCAATTCTACCGCCATGCCGGACTGAACCTCGAGCTCCGCGAGGTGCCGGACTATGTCGGTGTAGAGATGGAGTTCATGGCCTTTCTTCTGGGAGAAGAGCGCAAGGCGCTCGAAGCAGGAGAAGCGGAAAAAGCAGGCAACGTCCGCCACTGGCAGAAAGCCTTCCTCGAGCGCCACTTGGCGCAGTGGGTTCCACTTCTTTGCCGTCAGATCCTGGAAAACTCCGGGAGCGACTACTTCAAAGGATTGGCTCACCTTACGATGGGCTTCGTGGCCTCCGAATCGGATATCCTGAGCCCCTGCGCCTGAGAGACCCGAGACCCCGGCCCCAAAAGTAGTACCGGCCGCCGAGGCCGCCCTGCAACTCGAAGCTCGTATCCGGCAGCAGCGAGATGCCCACGCTTCAGGGCGCCGCCGTCACGGCAACGCCTGTCGACCGTGTGCCAGCGTCGGCCTGCGTGTTGTCCAGGCAGAACTTCTTTTCCTTCATCGCCGGGGCTTTGCGCTGACTTTGTGGGCCGAAGCAACCCCTCCAAGGCCAGAAAGATTGACCCCCGTCATGCCCCGGCTACTCGAACGCCCGCACCATGCCCCGGGTTGACAAGAACCGCTTGGATGCTCGCCTCGGGTACTGTGCTGGTGGCGGCAGTTCTCTCACTGGCCGTGTGGCGGACACTCGAAAAGCGGGAGGAGCCGTTCGAGGTGCGCCTCGACTCGGAGAACCTCGTGCGGCCGGGGCAAGGCGCGGAACCGCTCCGGCTGGCCATCGCGCCCGTCCTCTCGCCGGACCTCACCGTGGAGGCCTACCAATCCCTCTCCGACTACCTCTCCGCGCGAATGCCGCGCCCGGTCCGGCTCGTTCAGCGCAAGACCTACGGAGAGGTGAACGAACTCCTGCGCCACGCCACCATCCAGGCCGCCATCATCTGCACGGGCGCCTACGTTCGCGCCCTCATGGACAACATCAAGCTCGATGTCATCGCCGTCCCCAGCTACAAGGACGGTCCGGTCTACTATTCCCTGATCGTCGTAAGGTCGGCCGATCCCGCCCGGAGCCTCAACGACCTGAAGGGCCGCAGCTTCGCGTTCACCGACCCCCTCTCCCTCAGCGGGCACTACTATGCGATCTCGGCGCTTCTGGACATGGGCGCCAATCCAGCCGCCTACTTCTCGAAAACCACATTCACATACAGCCATGACGGAAGCATGAGGGCCGTGCTGGACGGCATCGCCGACGGCGCCGCCGTGGACAGCCTGGTGTACGAGGATATCATCCGTCGCAACCCCGGAATGGGCGAGGCGTTGCGGGTTGTCCACCGCTCCCCTCCGCTGGGCGCGCAGCCCGTGGTCGTTCCCGCCTCCCTCGACCCGACGCTCCGGGAGGGGTTCCAGAAGGCTTTCCTGGGGATATCCGACTCGGTCCGCGGCCATGTGACGGTGGAGTCGCTCGGTATCGAGCGGTTCGTCGTCCCCCCCCCCGGTCTCTACGACTCCGCCTCCCAACTCGTCGCCAAGGTGAACCGGTATCTGCAAGAGCGGAGGTAGGGAAGAAGGTAAACACCACCGTTGTTTCTGGGCCTGTCCTGTCGTATCTAGCAGCCTAGAATGGCGTTCCTTCCGCGCCCCCCCCTCAAACTGCGGACGCGCATCACGGCCAGCTTCGTCCTCGTCCTCTCCGTCTGGGGCCTCATCCTTGCGGCCTCCCTGGGCTACATCCTCCTCGACTCGTCCCACCGCTTCTACCGCGAGCGCGGGGTCCACCTCATCCGCGCCCTGGCCGCGCAATGCGGCCCCCTCGTGTACTACGAGGACTGGACGGGATTGGACAGCCTGTTTCAGAGCCAGATGAAATCCATTCCGGACCTGCGATATATTGCCGTGGTGGATCCCGCCGGCGTTCCGATCTGGAGCACTTTCGCGGCGGGATTCCCCGCGGATCTCCTGGCCGTGCCGCATGACCCTCCCTCCGCCACGGCCGTCTCCTGGCGACTGGTCCAACTCAGTGGCGAACGAGTCGTTGACTATCAGGTGGAGAAGGGTCGCTTTGTCCTTCGAATGGGAATGAGCCTGGCTCCGGTGGAGCACTTGAGTCGGCGTGTCGCCCTCTACGGGGCATGCATCGGCCTCGGAGGTCTCCTGGCCGTGCTCATCATTGCGCTCTACATAAGCCGGCCCCTTGAGGCCCTCAGTTCCACCATCGAGCGAGCGGTGCTCCTCGATCGGAAGACCGGCGGCCCGGAGGCTTTTCAAGGCACGCTCGAGACCTCGAAAATAGGGAAGCACTTTCAGGATCTCATGGATCGCCTCGAGGAGCGGACCCGCCAGCTCGATGCCGCCAAGAAGTTGGCCTACCTCGGCGAGGTCTCCGCCACCATCGCGCACGAGATCAACAACCCGCTGGGCGTGCTGGCCATCAACTCGGAGTTCCTCGGCGAGCGGGCCCAGGCGGGACATCTCGATCCGGAGGCGGTCGAGGAGGTCGAACGGCTCCAGATCGCCTCGAAGCGCGCCACCCTTGCCGTGCAGAAGTTCCTCCAGTTCGCCCGGTACACCACAAAGGGTGGCGAGATGCGGCTGCGGCCGACCGCCCTGCAAACCGTCGTCCGCGAGTGCGCCCAGTTGCTCGAAGACCGCCTCCGCCTGGGCCGTCTCACGCTGAGGACGGAGATCTCTCCGAACCTCCCCCGCGTGATGTGCGACGAACAAGGCCTCCAGCAGGTCCTGTTCAATCTCCTCACCAACGCGGTGGACGCGAGCCCCGAGGGCGGGGAGATCACGGTGCAGGTCGCTCTCGATGGCCCCGAGCTCACCCTCCAGGTGTCCGATCGGGGACAAGGCATGACGCCGGAGGCCCTCCGCCACGCTCCCGAGCCCTTCTTCACCACCAAGGAGCAGGGTCTCGGGCTCGGACTCGCCATCTCGAACACGATCGTCCTCGCCCACGGTGGGGCCCTCACGCTCGAGAATCGCCCGGGCGGAGGCGTCCTCGCGAGCGTCCGGATCCCGGTGCAAACCCTGTGACCACCCCGCTCGCGAAGATCCTCCTCGTGGAGGACGACAAGGCCATGCGTGAGAGCTGCCGCCAGATCCTCCGGAAGGTTCCCTACGAGGTCATGGACGCGGCGCTGCCCAAAGAGGCCGAGGCGATCCTCCTGCGCGAAGAGTTCGATCTCGTCGTCACTGACCTCCGGATGCCCCAAGGCGGCGGCCAGGAGGTCCTTCGAGCGGCGCGCAAAGTGTCGCCCGACCTCCCCGTCATTCTGATCACGGCCTACCCTTCCGTCCAATCCGCCGTCGAGGCCTTCAAGGGAGGCGTGACCGACTACCTGACAAAGCCCTTCACGGTGGAGCAACTCCGGCAGGCGGTCCAAGCCGCCTTGCGAACGAGCCAGGCCAAGGATCGAGCCGACCTCCTGCGCCGGATGGGACCGTCCGATCCTGCCGCGCAGGACCTCATCGGCCAGTCGCCGCGAACGCTCGCTTTCCTGTCCGAACTCAGGCGTGTGGCAAGACTCGAGGCCCACGTGCTCATCTCGGGTGAACCCGGATCCGGGAAAGATCTCGCCGCGAGAACCCTCCACCGCTTCTCGAACCGCGCCTCAGGCCGCTTCGTGGCTGCGAGCTGCGCCGCGCTGGAGGAATCGCCCCTTGCCGGAAGCGGGGACGTCCTGCACAAGGCCCTGGAACAGGCTCGAGGCGGGATTCTCTACCTGGATGAACTGAGTGATCTCGCTCCCGGCGCCCAAGCCCGACTTCTCGGAATCCCGGACAGCCGGAGGGAAACGACCTCGCCGGCGTCAGACGTCCCTCGTCCATCGTCCGACATCAGAATCGTTGCCTCAACCCGCAAGGACCTCCTCCAAGACGTCCAAGCAGGCCGCTTCAGGGAGGACCACTACTACCGCCTCACGAGTCTCGAGATCCGGGTCCCGCCGCTTCGCGAGCGACCGCAGGACATCCCCGGGCTCGCCGTGCACTTCCTCGATCGCTTCGCCGCCGAACTGGACGCGAGGAAGATCGTGGGCCTCGGCGAGGATGCGCTCGGGCTCCTCGTGGAGCACTCGTGGCCCGGAAACGTGCGGGAGCTTGCGAATGTCCTTCGCAACGCGGTTGCGCGCGCTACGGGCCCCCTCATTACGAAAGAAGATCTTCTGGAGACCGGGGCGCTCGCTCGCGAAGCCGGCGCGGCGGACGAGCCCGCCTCGCCGAGACGCTCCGCGCTCGACGACTACGAGCGCAAGTACCTCGCCGGCATGCTCGCGAGCCACTCTGGAAATGTCACGCAGACCGCGCAGGCGCTCGGCATCCATCGAACCACACTGCAGCGCCTGATGAAAAAGTTCGGCATCGCCGGCTCCGGGCGATAGCCCCCCCGTCCGTAGACAAGGAGCATCCGTCAAGCATAGACCTGCGATGCCATCGTCGAGCCGAGCCGCCACTCTGTCCTGCTCGGCCTCATCGTTCGGGAAGCGCTCGACCTGATCGTGGAGTCCCGGCGAAAGCGGCTCCAGCCGAACCCCGATTCGCCGGAGGGGCCGACGATCGACCTCTTCGAGTTCTCGCGGTAGGACACCAGAACCTTTCCGCCCAGAATCTTTTCACGCCAACTGCTGCATACATGCAGCAGCTACAAGCCTTTCAGGGAACGATATTGTGACTAGACCGAACCTATTTCAGTAATAACAACGGCAAATAAATATGTTGCATGACAGTGAGAAAGTCTGGCAAGACTGCTGCGTACGCGCAGCATGTCGCCTAGATATTGGTGTTGTTCTGATATGTTGCAGGTCTAAGACTTGACGGCTGTCATAACCGACTGCCGTCCGCTTTGGCATGTTGGGGCCGTGAGAAAGGCGACGAGGCAGATTCACCTGGGTGTGGAGCGATCTCTTTCGTGCCCACTCCAGCCTCGATGGGACGTCTCACAGGGCCATCGCGATGAGCGAAGGAGGTAGGTCATGATGAAGGGAATCGGCGGTTGGTTGCTTGCGATCACGTTGCTCGCCCTGCCGGGCGTCATCGGTTGCGGCGAAGACGATGAGGAAACGACGGAGGTCGTGAAACCCGCGACCAAGATCGAGTTCTTCGTGAAGGACGCCGCCGGGAACGCCATCGAGGGCGCGACGGTGAGTGTCGAAGGGCAGGCGGCCACGGCGACGACGGACGCGACCGGCGCCTTCAAGCTCGAAGGCCTCTCCGGAGACATGGTGTTTCTGAGGGCCAAAGGTCCCGGCTCTTCTTATCTCGAGGGCGGAACAAGACACGAGGCCGTGGAAGTGGAAAACGGTGCGCTCGCCGAATCGGTCACGATAAATTTGTCGTCCCGACCGTCCGACTCCGCCAAGTACGTCGGGGGGACGCAGTGCGGCGCCTGCCACACCACGCAGGCTGCCGACGAAGGCGGCTCCGCCCACGCTCATTCGATCACACCCGATAAAACCCGGATGATCAGCAAGGACCTGTGGCCTGCGGTGGGCGCCACGAAAGATACGAAGTTCACCGCCCTGGACCCCACCGATGCGACCGGGAAGATTTCGGTGGCCGTCGTCCTGTGCCAGCCCTCCGCCGGCGACTACCAGATGAAGTTCGGTGGGACGGCGGATTGTTCGGTCACCACCGACGGCACGTTTGTTCCGGTGTCCGGAACGTACGGCGGCGAAGGTGACGGCGGGATCGCGAACACGCCGAACTTGGGCAAGTTCAAACAACGGTACCTGGCCAAGCTCTCGGATGTTCCCCTCGCGGCCTCATGGACCTACACGGCCGGCAAAGACAAGGACTATCTGATCCTGCCCATCCAGATCACGCAGTCCGGCGACGGATCGCCCAAACTGGGCAAGTATCACGAGACGGACTGGACCGGCCGGGGCCGCACCTTCTCGCGGAAGTGTTCGGGGTGTCACAACACGGGACTGGAGATTTCATGGGAGAAGGCCTCCGGCAAGAGTTACATTGAATCCTACAATTACCTGGACCTGAACATCACCTGCGAAATCTGCCACGGGCCCGGTTCGGAGCACATCGCCGCGCCGACCGAGAAGAGAAAACTGACGATCATCACCCCCCGGAACCTGACCGCTGAAGCCACAAGCCAGATTTGCGGCGCGTGCCACTCGGGTGACGATGGATCGAGCAAAGATCCCGATGGCGCCTTCGGTTTCGCCTACAATGCCGGGAACGCCTCCAAGGTCGGCGGGGGCCATTTCGTCCCCGGGGTCTACGACCTGAAGGACTACATCAAAGGGTTCATGGTCCTTGAGAAAGACGGCGGCGCCTTCAACGCGTGGCCGGACGGCAAGCATGGTCTGGCGCACCGGCAGCAATATCCGGAGTTGGCGGCCTCCAAGCACTGGAGCAACTCCGAGGAGAAACTCTCGTGCGTGAGCTGCCACAATCCTCACACCCTGTATCAGGGCCCGAAGAAGTTCGAGGAAGAGATGGGGAAGGATGAGTACGTGCTTGAAACCCCGACGTTCAAGAACAACGTGCTCTGCCTCGGATGCCATGCGGGCGATGGGCCATACACGAGCCTGACCAAGGACAGCGTGGCGGCCGCCCACGTCGCCGCGGGCGGGAAAGCCACCAAGAACGGCGCAGCCGTGGCTGGCGATGCCGCGGCCGCAACCGCCGTCGCCGATGCCGTCAAGAACCACATGAAAGACAAGGTTCCCGGCATGGGCGCCACGTACGATCCGACAAACGACGCCAAGCCTGTCGGACGCTGCCAGTCGTGTCACATGCCCAAGACCGGAAAGTCCGGAGGCTACACGACGGGCAAGGACGCCGCGGGCAACTCGGCGCTCGTCTCGGGCGACCAGGGTTCCCACGTGTTCGACGTGATCAAGTTCGAGACCTCGAGCGCACTCAAGAAGGCCTCGGGGGGCGCGGACACGGACATCATGCCGAACTCCTGCGGAGGCTGCCACGCCAACTTCCTGATCAGCGGCGACTGAGTCGGACATAAGACACGAATAGTACGGCGCGGGCCAAGATGACCTGCGCCGTGCTTTTTCCGGCAACTCGCTCTTGGCCTCTGTCAGGTCTGCGCGGCTGAAGGCCGGCTTTTCCTCACAGACCCCTGATTCGTTGACGACCACGATTCTGCGTGGGCATCGCATGCACCTCTACGGTGAAAGGGATCGTCACTCCCGCGGAAGCGGGAGTCCAGACCAGACCCCACGATTCCCCGCCGGCTGGCGGGGAAGGACGGAAACCGGACGCTTCCTTGTCATCCGGTCATGGCCCAACCCGGCTCCCATTGACAAAGTAGCTACCGGTAGCTACCATAGACTCATGCGGGCGGTTGGAATCAAGATCCTCAAGAATCGGCTCAGCGAATACGTCCGCATAGCCTCAAACGGGGAAACCGTGCTCGTCACGGACAGGGACAAGGTGGTTGCAGAACTCACTCCGCCTCAGCCCGGCCGGGCCCCCGGGCCTTCCGACGCCCTGTTCGCGGACCTGATACGCAAGGGCTTGGTCACTCCGGCGCGGCGCCCGGGTCGGCCCCTTCCCCCGCGGAATCCCGTGATGAAGTTCGAGGATCTCATGAAAGATCTTGCCAAGTCGCGCGCTGACCGGTGATCTATCTGGACTCTTCTGTCCTTCTCGCGGAGCTTTTCGCGGAGGATCGCGCCCCTGAACCCGGCTTCTGGCAACTTCCGACGGTGTCCAGCCGTCTGCTTGAGTACGAGGCATGGGTCAACGTGAATTTGAGAAACCTCGCCTCGACCCACGGGAAAAGGCTTCTAGAATTGATGGATGGTGTCGAGTTCGTCGAGCTTCATCCCTTGAGCCTTGCCCGCGCCCTGGAACCGTTCCCGCGCCCGGTCCGAACGCTCGATGCCCTGCATCTGGCCACGGCCCATTTCATCCGAGAGCAGGGATCTTCAATCGAATTCGCCACCTACGACAGGGTCCAGGCAGAGGCCGCGCGTGCCCTGAAATTCACCGTCCTGGAGCCGTAGTCCCGCTCTCCTCCGGTCGGCTGCGCCGGCGGGTCGCCCTCCGCGGACAGGGTTGACCGCTGTCATGACGACGACGGGCCTCGCCTGTGCGATACTGTGCGGACGGGAAGATACGCGACGGGTGCGCCCGTGAGTCGAATGCGGGCGGGATGGTCGGCCGGCCTCCTCCTTCTGGCGGCCGCGGGCTGTGGCGGCCGCACATCGTCACAAGCGGAAACCGACCTCGCGCTTTTCGACCTCGATCGGTGGCAGTCACCGCCTTCCGCCTTCAGACCCTATTTCCGCTGGTGGTGGCCGGGCGGGAACGTGGAAGCCAATGAACTGGAAAGGGAACTCCGCCTCTTCACCGAGCAGGGCTTCGGCGGCGTCGAAATCCAACCGCTGACTCTGCGCATCCCCCCCCCGGACCGGGAAGATCCGGCCGTCCTTTCCGTCGGTACGGATGCGTACGTACAGCGCCTCCAGACCGTCTGCCGCCTCTCCCGCGAACTCGGCCTGGCCGTGGACGTGACGTTCGGATCGAGTTGGCCCTCGGGCGGCCCGTTCGTCAGGGAGGGCGCGGCGCGCCAACTCACGATGTCCACCCACGCTCCGGCGGGGCCGACCCGGCAGCCCTGGCCACCCCCACCGTCCCGTCCCCCGAACTCCCGGCGCTTCCTGCGATCGAGCGGACCGGTCGCCTTCCTCGAGAGCGAACTCCTGATCCCCGTGGACAAGCAGGAGATCCTTCTCGCCGTCACCGCAGCCCGGTCTTCCACCCCCCCCGGCCGTGACCCCATCCTCGAAGGTTTCACCGACCTCACTTCCCGCATCTCCGGCGACAAGGTTGCCTGGGAAGTCCCCGAGGGAAACTGGATCCTGTTCGCCTTCTACGAGAACGCCGTGGGCCATGAGGTGCCGGGCGCCGCCTATCCCACAACCGAGGGAAGCGCGCTCGTCGCCGATCATCTGGGGCCCCTCGGCGTGCAGGACCTCATTCGCGGGTTCGGAGAGGCGGTCGCCGACGGACTCCACGCCTGCGACGGCGGACTCCCCCGGAGTCTGTTCATCGACAGCTTCGAATTGATCGCCGAACTCCCATGGACCCGCGCCTTTCTTGACGAGTTCAGCAACCGCAAGGGCTACGATCTCCGACCCTACCTGCCTCTTCTCTTCCGCGAGACGGGCGAGGTGTTCTTTCTCCAGGATCCCCCTTCCATGCCCCTGTTCAGAGCCCCGGGCGTGGACCGCCGCGTGCGCGAGGACTACGAAGACGTCCGAAGCCGCCTGTTCATCGAGAACTTCCTCGAACCGCTGGCGCGCTGGACCGCGAACGAAGGCATGACCTTGCGGGTGCAGGCTCACGGCGCGTGGGCGGACTATCTCGACGCCTACCAGATCGCGCACATCCCCGAGACGGAACAGCTCTACGCCCGCGGCGAGTACGACTTCCTCAAACTCGCCTCGTCCGCCGGTCACGTGAAAGGCCGGCCCTTCGTTTCCGCGGAGACCTTCGTCGGACCGGGCGCCCTCCGCGGGCTTTCCCTGGAGGACTTCTACCGCGCGGCCGGCTCCGTGATGTCGGCCGGGGTGAACCGCATCGTTCACCACGGATACCCCTACCGCTACGTGAAGCCGAACGGCTCGCCGTGGCACCCGTTCGACCTCGGCGGTGGCGGTGGCGCACAGAGCTGGAGCGACGAGAACCATCCGGTCTGGCCGCACTTCCGCGCGCTCAACGCCTACATCGCGCGCCTCTCCTACGCCCTGACCGTGGGGAAGAACGAGGCCGACGTCGCCTGGCTCCACCCCGAGGCGAGGTACCCCGGAAACGGCCGGGGTGGCGGGACTGAGTCGGCCGTCATCGAGGGGCTCGGCCTCACCTTCGACCGCGTCAGCCGTCACGACCTGGAAGGCGTCCGGGTCGAAAAGAACCGAATCCGGATCGGGGCGGCGGAGTACAGGGCCCTGCTCATCTCCAACCTGGAGAGTGCCGCGCCGGAGCTCATGGAAGCGATCGAACGCGTGGCCCGATCGGGCACGCCGGTCTTCGTGCTCGGCGGTCTGCCCCGGCGGGCGACCGGTTGGGCTGAGCGGGAAGCGCGCGACGCCCGGGTGGCTGAGATCGCACTCGGGCTCGAAGACCGGGTGATCCAGGTCGCGAGTGCGGATGGGCTCGCCGAGGCCGTGAGAAACTCCGGGATCGAGCCCCCTCTTCGAGCGGCCGTCGCCACCTTCCCCTTCCGGATCGTCCACCGATCGGCGCCGAATGCCGAGGTCTTCGTCCTCTTCAATGTCACCCGGTTCGATCGGTCGGATCTGCTCTCCCTCCCCAACGGCGACGGCCCCATCCATCTCCTCGATCCACGAACCGGGGACGTCCGCGAGCTCGACGTGTCTTCCGCCGGCGGCGATCGCCCGCGCTTCAGGGTCGGCATCCCCGCCGACCGGGCCGCCGTCCTTCTCGTCGGCTATGACGACCAAGGCGCATCTGGCCGTTCGTCCCCCGATCGTGTAGCTTTCATGGAGAAATCACCGGCACCATGAACCAACGCCAGTATGCGCTCACCCTTGCCCCGGCCGTCGTGGGCGTGGGAATCCTGCTGGGGACCGGCTGGTTTCTGAACGTCGGGGAGAAGGCGATCGACGTCCGGATGGATTACTCGGTGTCCGAGCGCGACAGCGCGGACGCCCCCCCCTATCGCGTGGCCGTCGGTCCAATTCTTTCCCCCAACCGGACGGCACACGACTATGAACTTCTGACCAACTATCTTGAGAACCGGCTCTCTCATCCGGTTCGACTGATTCAACAGAAGACCCATGCCGAAGTGAACGAACTCCTTCGTAACGGGGCCGTGCAGGTGGCCTTGCTCTGCCCAGGTGCCTACGTCCGCGCCAAGGAGGTGAATCTTCCGATCGAGAATATCGCGGTCCCCGTCTATGACGATGGGCCTGTCGACCGCGCCCTGATCGTCGTCCGCGCAAACCGACCGGCCCGAACAGTCAGGGAACTCAAAGGCTACGCCTTCGCGTACACGGACACGCTCTCTCTCGCCGGCTACTACTACCCGTTGTTCCGCTTGCTGAGTCTCGGCATCGAACCGCAGGGCTTTTTTTCACGGACGACGTTCACGCACAGCAGCGACGGAAGCCTGGAGGCCGTGGCGAGCGGCGTGGTGGATGCGGCGGCGGTGGACAGCCCCACCTACCGGCGCGAAACACATCGCAATCCCTCGCTACGGGATGCACTCCAAGTCATCGATACCTCTCCGCTCCTTGGCGCGCCGCCGGTGGTCGTTCCGACGACCGTGAGTGCCTACCTTCGGGGTCGGCTCCAGAAAGCGTTTCTGGTCATGGACAAGATCCCACGGGGCAGGAAAGCCTTGGAGGCCATGGGAGTCCTGAGGTTCGAGGTCCCAACCCCCTCTCTCTACGATTCTGCGAGGGAGATACATGACAGGGTGGATGCCTACCTGGAGGGGGAAAAATAGCACGGGACGCTGTCCGGCTGCGGACGCGCATCACCGCCTCCTTCGTCGCGTACGTGATGCTCTGGGGCGCCATCATCTCGGCCACGGTGGGCTACCTCCTCTTCACGTCGGCCCGGAGCTTCTATCGCGACCGCGGCGTGCAGATCGCACGGGCTCTCGCCTCCGAATGCGCCCGGCTGGTCTACTACGACGACCTCGCCGGCATCTCCGATCTTTTCGAGCGTCAGATGAAATCCATTCCGGACACCCGCTATGTCGCCGTCCTGGACTCCACCGGCCGCAGCATCTGGAGCACGTTCCCGAAGGGCGTCCCCGCCGACCTTCTCGCCATCCTTCACCCGGCTCCAAGCGGAGAAGACGTCTCCACACAGCTCATACGCCTGGACGGGGAATTTGTGTACGACTATCAAGTCGTCGGCCGGGGTTTCAGCGTCCGGCTTGGGATGAGTCAGACCCCTCTGCGCAGATTGGTTGGCCGGGTGGGGCGCTGGTTGATTGGGATCGGCGTCGCCGGCCTCTTGGCGGCCATTCTCACGGCCGTGTACCTGTCGCGGCCGATCGAGGCGCTCAACAAGGCCGTCGAACGCGCGGTGCTCCTCGACGAGAGAACCGGCGGGAAGAACCCATTCGAGGAGACGCGCGAGACGTCCCGCATCGCGCAGCGATTCCAGGAGCTGATGGATCGCCTGGATGAACGCACCCGCCAACTCGATGCGGCCAAGAAACTCGCCTACCTCGGCGAGGTCTCGGCCACCATCGCCCACGAGATCAATAATCCCCTGGGCGTGATGACGTTGAACGCCTCCTTCCTCTCCACCCGCGCCAGGGCGGGCCAGTTCGACTCGGGAGCGGCCGAAGAGGTCCGCCGTCTTCGCACCGCCTCCAAACGCGCCACCCTGGCCACGCAGAAGCTCCTCCAGTTTGCTCGCTACCTGACACGAAAGGAGGAGGTCCGGCCGAAGGCGGTGAACATCGCCGTACTCGCGGCGGAATGTCTGGAGCTGTTGGAAGACCGGGTCCGACTGGCCGGCTGCACCGTCCGCGTGGACATCCCACCCGACATTCCGGCAGTCCTGATCGACGAGCAGGGCATCCAACAGGTCCTGTTCAACCTGCTGACGAACGCGGTGGACGCAAGCGCGGAAGGAGCCGAGGTGGTGGTTCGCGCGACGGTAGCGGATGGTAGCCTGGCACTCAGCGTGTCCGATGCCGGGCACGGCATGACCGAAGACGTGCTCCAACGCGCAACGGAAGCCTTCTTCTCCACCAAGGAACATGGCCTCGGCGTGGGCCTCTCGATCTCGAACTCGATCGTGCGCGCACACGGCGGGTCGCTTGCACTCGAGAGTCGGCCCGGATCGGGAACCACCGCCACCGTCCGGCTGCCGGCGCGCGACGTCTCCCCCCCCGTCGCCCTTGACCTGCCCCCCTCGTGGGAGGTAGAGGGGGCTGGGGTTTCGGAGCCCGAGGGTTCCGGCGCACCACCGACTCCCGACACATGAGCCAAAACGTACACGTCCTCCTCGTCGAAGACGACCAAGCGATGCTGGCCAGTTGCCGCCAGGCACTGGAAGCAGGCCGATACAAGGTCGAGTCCGCACCCTCGCCAAAAGAGGCCAAGTCCATCCTGCTGCGGGACGAATTCGATCTGGTGATCACGGACCTGAGGATGCCCCATGGCGGCGGGATGGCCCTGCTGGAGACGGTGCAGCGGAACTCGCCCGAGACTCCCGTCATTCTCATCACGGCCTATCCCTCGGTTGAAACCGCCGTAGGGGCGTTCAAAGGCGGCGTCGTGGACTACCTGACGAAGCCGTTCACGGACGAGCAATTCCTCGATGCCGTTCGGGCCGCCCTCAGCGCCCGTCGCGCGAGGGAGCATGCGGCCCTCCTCAGCCGGATGCAGCCCTCTGCGCCTCCCCGTCACCGGCCCACCGACGTCCCGCGTCTCGCCATCCAGATCCTGGAGGGTTTCCTGAAGGCGAATCCCCGACTGCGTGTCACGGGCTTCTCCGATGATGCCCTCGAACTCCTCGCGGAAGACCCCTCATCGGGAAACGCCATCGAACTGCGCAACTGGATCCACCGGGCGCTCTCGAAAACGGTCGGACCGGTCATTACCGAGAAAAATCTTCGGGAAAGCGGCGCCGTCGGCCAGCCCCTTCTCGACGGGCGCGGAGCCGCGTCGCCCCGTCGCGCCGTCCTCCAGGAATACGAGAGGAACTACCTGATCGAGATGCTCGATCAGCACGAGGGAAACGTCACGCATACCGCCGAGACGCTGGGCATTCATCGTGTCACGCTCCAGCGTTTGATGAGAAAGCTTGGCATCACCCGATCTTCCGGCCCCCACCCGTAGACTGACTGTAACGATTCCGCAGCGGCCGTCAAACTGACCTCAATCATAACGGGGCCTTTTCCCTCTGTGGGACATTCCACGCGAATGGGACGGCGCTCACCGCACACTCCAGCCTGCGCACACCTCGCCCCTCCGGGCTGCAGGCGCTCCGAAGGAACGGCCAACGGCGGTGGCCCCGCGGACAACACTAAGGAGGTTCGCAATGACGAATAGGAATGCTCGCGCAACATGGGGCCTCGGCACCGCCGCAAGGGCCGTGGTCGCCCTGCTCGCCATCCACGTCTTCGCCGGGTGCGAAGGAGAGCAAGGGGAACAGGGCCCTCCCGGAGTCGGCGCAGTCAAGTCCGACGGCTTGACCGTCGTGCTGTCCGCTTCCAAGCCCGCCAACGGCCAGTTCTTCGCCGCCGGCGAACGGATCGTAGTCACAATCACGCTCACCGACGAAAAGAACACGGCCCTCTCGCTCGATGACTTGAGCACGGCGGGCCTCTACATGTACGGCCCGAAGAACGTCCAAACGATCAAGACCGCAGCGGCGCTGCTGAATGCTTCGACGGATCGGGACGCCGAAGGCAGCCTTCATCACTATGTGGATCTCAAGAAACTGGCCTCAACCGACCTCAAGGTGAATGGGAACGTACTCACCTACACTCTCCGGCCTATCACGAGCGAGGAGGCCGGCACGTACACGGTGGGGTTCCGCAGCGTGGCCTCGGCCAACGCGCTGAGCCAGTCTTTCGAATTGGGGGACGTCCAGATCGGCACGGCCGATGTGCAAAAGGAGATCGTCGGGAACTGCGCGGACTGCCACAAGGGCGCGATGAGCGGGAGATTCTACCTGCACCATGCCGACCCCACCAGCCGGAACCCCGCGGGAAGCTGGTCGATCGATTCCGATCCCGTCCGCACGTGCAAGAACTGCCACAACCAGGAAGGATACGCGGCGTACTGCGCCAGCCGCACGGAAAGCCCGTGTAGCACCGCCAACAAAGTGCCCGACAATATCGTTCGCCGTGTTCACGGCGTGCACATGGGCGAGGAACTGGAAAACCCCTTGAACACCGACCCCAAGAACGGCGATTTCAAGGACTACACGGAAGTGGTCTTCCCGGCGGACGTCAGGAACTGCACGAAGTGTCACCTCGATGACTCGTGGAAAAACAAACCCTCACGCCTGGCCTGCGGCGCCTGCCATGACCACGTCGACTTCTCAACGGGAGAAAACCATGGCGGTCATGAAGGCGGACAGAGCGGTGGCGTGCAGACGGACGACAAGAATTGCGCGACCTGCCACCCGCCGGACTCCGGCGGCCTGGCGCCCATCTCGGTGGTGCACAAAGTCTCCCAACCGATGAACAAGATCGACCTCAGCCTGACCGCCCCCGGAAACGGCAAGTACTATGTTGCCGGCGAGAAGCCCGTGGTCACGCTGGTGATCAAGGACGACAACGGCAACCCGATCGACCACACCACGGTGAGTGAGTCCACCTTCTCCACGGCCGCCCTCTATGTCTACGGGCCGCGGCAGGGGACGAAGCCCGTGCTGACGAATTCGGCGAAGAATGGGAATTCCAAGTCGCGTGCTTCGGCGACCAGCAGCAAAGCGGCGTCAGGGGATCCCAAGGTGTGGACCTTCGCCGCGGGCGATACCTTCAAGATCGCGGTCAACGGCGGAGCGGTGCAGGTGCTGGATGCGCCTGTCGGAGCCCAGACGCCGACGCAGGTGGTGGACTGGCTGAAGGCCAACCTCAAAGATGTCACGGTCTCCGCCAACTCGTCGAACAACATCAACATCCTGAGCAACATCCAGGGCGCGAGTTCCATCATCGCCATCTACAACAGCGCCGTCACGACCAAGATGGGTTGGAAACCGGGTCCTTTGGAACTCAAGAAGCACGGCGAGGTGTATGGCGCCACACCGGGTACCACCGTGGAGCCGTTTGTGATCATCGGGAATGCTTCCACCGCGGGCAACGACCTGCGGCCCCGCAAGGACGCGCTGAACTACACGGATCCGAACGTGACCCGAAGCGCGGGCAACATCACCTACCAGCTGGATGACGTAAGCGGCCTGAGATCCGGCACTTACATGATGTACTCGTATGTGCTGCCGGTTGCCGACAAGGTTCCCAATTTCAAACTGAAGACGGGAATCGGTTTCCTGACGTTCCAGGTGGGTACGGAGACTCCGGACAAAAAGACGGCCACCAATTGCACTCAATGTCACGGCGACACCATCTGGCACCTGGACGAAGGTCCGATACACGCGGAACCCTTCGATACCGACTACTGCAAGGCCTGTCATGACTACAATCGCTCCGGCACCGGCGACCTCTTCTCGCGTGTCGGTGGAAACTCGACCAGCGGCTGGGCCGGCTTCGGCGCCAAACCGATCGTGGCCAGGGTGCACGGTGTCCACCGAGGGGCCTACCTGGATCACCCGGAGTGGGTCTATGCGGGAGACCCGAACGCATTCAACGGAATCATCTTCCCGCAGGACATCCGCAACTGCACCAAGTGCCACGCGGAGACCAATTCGTGGAACGAGAACCCCGGACGATTGCAGTGTATGTCCTGCCATGACAGTGATGCCGCCATCGCTCACGGCGCAGCGATGACCGTGGATCCCACTCCCGAAGATCCGTATGGCGGTGACGAAAAGGAATCCTGCAAGACCTGCCATGGCGTCGGCAGGGACTTCGCCGTCTCCACCGTGCACAACGTCTGGGACCCGTACAAGCCGCCCTATCCGAGGGAGAAGGAATAGTCGGCGCGGGAGACCGCCCACGCCTCGATAGAGTTCAGTCCCTCCCGGAATCCCCCTTCCTGCGAAGGGGGGTTTCACTTTTTGCCTCCCCACCCCGTTCGGTCTACGATAGCGGGGTGGATTTCCGGCGCGTCCTCACAGCCCTGATCGAGTCGTTCAACCGGGAAGGCATCCGCTACGCCGCCCTCGGCGGCTTCGCCGTAAGCGCCCTGGGGGTGCAGAGATCGACGGCGGACCTGGATTTCCTCGCCCACAAGGACGATCTGGCGAAAGTGGGCGAAGTCATGACCGCCTTGGGCTATCGAAAAGTGCACGTGGATCAGAATGTCTCCCACTACCAGGCGGAGGACCGGGCGTGGGGATGCGTGGATTTCATTCACGCGTTCCGTCCGCTTTCCGTCGCGATGCTGACCCGCGCCAAGCCGCTGCCGGTCCTTGAGGGATCGTTCGTTCTTCGAGTGCTCGAACCGGAAGACCTCATCGGATTCAAGATTCAGGGAATGGCCAACAATCCACTGCGCGAGTCCTTCGATCTCTCGGACATCCACGCCCTTGTCCGGATCCATGCCTCAGGTCTGGACTGGGCGCGAGTCAAACAGTACTGTGAGGCGTTCGAGATGACCCCTCTCTACGAAGATCTGGAGCGCAAGTTTCGATGCCGCTGAGCCCGGAAGAGATCGAAGACCTGAGGGACAAGTCCTACTGGGAATCCCTGGAACGGAGTTTCCGCGAGCTTCACGAGCGGCTCCGGCGGAATCCTCCAAAACCGATGGATCTGGACACCCTGATCGATTGGCTGACGTTCATGTCGGAATTGGCGCCGGACCGCAGGCCCCGGGAGTTCCGCACCCTGCCCGGGAAGATGCGTCTGTAGGTTCGATGGGACACGGGGCGCCGCACGCGGGCCACAAGTCCACGGAGGAACAGAGGCTCGGCCTCTTTCGTGTCTCGGCGGATGAGCGCCAGTCTGGCCGCGCGTTTCCTGATCGTGTACAGTACCGGCAACGGCCTGCCCCATGAGCCCTCGCAAGCAGATCCTCACACTCGGGGTAGCCACTGCCGCCGCAGCCCTCATCCTCTCGGCATGGTGGACGGCCCGCTCCGAAGAGGAGCCGATCGAGGTGCGGCTCGACTCGGCCGATGTGGTCCCGCATGAGGCCACCACCCCGCCTTTCAGGCTGGCCGTGACCCCCCTCGTCTCCCCTTTGACCACGGTCGAGCGATATGAACCTCTGCAGGATTACTTGGCCGGTCGCTTGGACCGCCCGGTACGACTGATCCAAAAGAAGACGTATGGCGAGATCAACGAGCTCCTGCGCCACGGCGCCGTCCAGGCCGCGGTGATCTGTACCGGCGCTCTCCTGCGCGCCCGGAAAGAGGAAATCCCGCTGGATGTCGTGGCGGTGGGCATCCATCCGCCGGAAGCCGCCACGCGTTCTCTCATCGTGGTCCGAGCGGATGTGCCGGCAACGTCCCTCGCGGATCTCCGTGACCGGGCGTTCGCCTTCACGGATCCGTCCTCCCTGATCAGCCACTACTACACGCTCTCCTGGCTGCTCGATCACGGCATCGAACCGCGGGACTTCTTCTCCCGCACGGTATTCACTCACGGACACGACAGCAGCCTGGATGCGGTGCGGGACGGCGTGGCGGACGCGGCAGCGGTGAACAGTCGCGTCTTCGACGAGGCCGCGCGCCGCGACCCGAGTCTCGCCAAGGCTTTGCGCGTGATTCAGGTATCGCCCCCACTCGGGGGCCGCCCCGTGGTTGTGCCCGCATCAAGCGATCCGGCCCTACGGGAACGAATCCGTCAGGTCTTCCTCCAGATGGCGTCCACGCCGGAGGGGGAGAAAACCCTGGACACCCTGGGTTTCGTTCGCTTCGACCCGCCCTCGCCCGAGCAGTATGGGGCGGCGCCGGAGATCCTCGCGAAAGTCGATGCCTACCTCCAGCGAGAGAAGTAGCACGCGGCGGCCCCCCAAGCTCAGGACTCGGATCACGGTCTCGTTTTTCCTGCTCCTCGTCCTCTGGAGCGGCCTCCTCCTTGCGGCATTCACGTACATGCAGTGGCAGTCCTCGCGTCGGTTCTACCGCGAGCAGGAAGGCGTCCACCTCGTGAGATCGCTGATGACGGAGTGCCTTCCCCTCGTCCTCTACGACGATCTCTCGGGCCTCGCGAGCCTCTTCGATCAACAGATGAAATCCATTCCCTACACGCGCTACGTGGCCGTGCTGGACTCGGAGAACCGCCCCGTCTGGAGCACGTTTCCCAACGGCGTCCCGGCGGACCTGCTGGGGGTGCGACACGAATCGCAGCCCGACGGCGACGTGTCCGTCAGGCTGATCCGAACCGAAAGCGGGCTGACGTACGACTACGAAACCAAGCGGAGCGGCATCACGCTTAGGCTGGGCCTGAGCCTCGCGCCCATTCAAGCGTTCATGCGCCGCACCTACACCTTCGCGGCCGCCGCCGGCGCGGTCGGCCTCGTGGCCGTGCTGGGCATGGCCCTCTACGTGAGCCGCCCGCTCGAACGGCTCAGCCGGACGATCGAGCGTGCCGTGCTGCTCGACCGCGATACGGGCGGCCCCCCACTGAGGGGAGACACACTCGAAGCCTCCACGATCACCCGGGGATTCGAAGAGCTGATGGATCGCCTCGAGGCCCGGACGCGGCAGCTCGACGCCGCAAAGAAACTCGCCTACCTCGGCGAAATCTCCGCCACCATCGCCCACGAGGTCAACAACCCCCTCGGAATCCTGACGATGAACGCGGAATTCCTGTCCCGCCGGATCGGGGCCGGGGAGATCGGCGCCGGCGCCGCCACGGAGGTCAAGAGAATGGAGGCCGCGTCCAAGCGAGCCACACTCGCCGCGCAGAAACTCCTCCAATTCTCGAAGTATGCGACACGCCACGATCAGGTCCGGTTTCGCCCCACCGACCTGGGCCCGCTGGTCCGGGATTGCCTCGACCTGATGGACGAACGGCTCCGTCTCGCGAGATGCACGCTGCGCGCGGAAATCCCTGCGGACCTCCCGAAGGTGACCTGCGACGAGCAGGGTCTCCAGCAGGTGCTGTTCAACCTCGTGACCAATGCCGTGGATGCCAGTCCCGATGGGAGCGAGATCACCGTCTCGCTTGCGCTCAACAGCGAGGAGCTGATGCTGCGCGTGTCCGATCGGGGGAAAGGAATGAGCGAGGAGGTGCTCCGGCGCGCCAAGGAACCCTTCTTCACGACCAAGGAGCAGGGGCTCGGGGTCGGGCTGGCCATCTCCAACTCCATCGTCCTCACGCACAAGGGAACGCTCACCCTTGAACAACGTCCGGGCGGTGGGGCCATCGCGACCGTCCGACTTCCCATGGAAATGGCCTCATGACTCCCCCCCCGAAGATCCTCCTCGTGGAGGACGATGAGGGCATGCGTGAGACCTGCCGGCAAGCCCTTGAGCGAGCGCCCTACACCGTGCTGGGCGCCGCCTCGCCCGTGGAAGCGGAACCCATCCTCCTTCGTGAAGAACTCGACCTCGTTGTAACGGATCTCCGTATGCCCCACGGGGGAGGCCAGGAGGTCCTGCGCGCAGCCCATCGTGTTTCGCCGGGCCTCCCCGTTATTCTCATCACCGCCTATCCCTCCGTCGAGTCTGCCGTCGAAGCCTTCAAGGGAGGCGTCGTGGACTACCTGACCAAGCCCTTCACCGGCGACCAACTCCTCGATGCCGTGGGAAGCGCACTGCGGGCCAGCCACGCCCGAGACCGCGCCGACCTCCTGCGCCGCACAAATCCCACCGACTCGCTCCTGCCCGAATGGATCGGCGATTCACCCGCGATGCGCGCGCTCATGGCCGAGGTCCGCCGACTGGCAACAGTGGAGGGAAATGTCCTCATCCTCGGCGAAATCGGATCGGGTCGAAGGATGGCCGCCCGCGCCCTTCACCGATTCTCCAGGCGGTCACCAGTCCCTCTCGTCGAGGTCACATGCACCGGAACCGACACTCCCCCCTTCGAACCGGAACCTTTTCGCCTGCTTCGCCGCGTGGCTCTCAGGAAGGGCGATGTCACGCCGGGCCTTTTCGAACAAGCGGAGGGCGGCGGCCTCTTCCTGGCCGAAGTCGGAGATCTCTCCGTTGAGGCCCAGGCAAACCTCCTTCTCGCCATGGAACGGGTCACGCCCCGCAAGGCCGACGTAAGGGTCCTCGCCTCCACCTCCCGTGACCTGTCCCACGAAGTCCGCACCGGGCGTTTCCGCGAGGATACCTTGCGTCGGCTCAGACAGATCGAGCTGCCTGTCCCGCCCCTCCGGGAACGCACCGACGACATCCCGCGACTGGCGCTCCACTTCCTCGATCGGTTCGCGAAGGAGAACAGCAAGATCCCCGTCGAGGCTTTCACGGACGACGCGCTCTCCCTCCTGGTCGAACACCCGTGGCCCGGGAATGTGGATGAACTCCGCAACACCGTCCTGAAAGCCGTTGCACACGCCACAGGATCTTTCATCTCTGCCGAAGATCTGCGTCGCGGCGCGGGGCTCGCCACGCCTTCCCAAGCCCAGAGAAAAACGCCGCACCCGCGCGAAGCGGTCCTCGGCCACTACGAAAAGAGCTACCTCGTCCGCATGCTCGAACAGAACGGCAGCAACATCACGCACACCGCCCGCGCCCTCGGTATCCACCGCACCACCCTGCAGCGGCTCGTGAAGAGGTACGGCATCCCTACTCCCTCGCGCGAGTAAAGAGCCCCACCGGCCGAGGGCCCCGGAAGGATCGATTCTCATCGATCCGCGAGTGGACCTGCCGATCGATCCGGCTGCGGACCGAGGGCGTAGAACGCCCCGCGGTAGGAATCGGCCCCTACCCGAACCCCAGCCCACCTCCCCCACCCCTCGCTGCTGCACAAACGCAGCAGCGACCCGCGCTGATACCTGTCATCACACGCCCCTTCGCCATGTGACAGGGTGCACGTGTATGGAAATTCGCACGCGTACCGCGCTAGGGCCTGCGGCTCACTGGGACGCTTCTGCGCCCATGACTCATGTCGCATGTCCCATGGCTCCGTAGGGAACGAAAGGAGACGACTGTCATGACAAACACCGCTCACAATCACCATCAAGGGATCCTGAAAAGGATTGTGGCCAGCGCAGGGCTTCCAGCCTCGCTCATGGCAACCCTTCTCCTCGCCGCATGCTCGGAGGACATAAGCACCGGAACTCTCAAGGGCAAGGTCACGAACAGCATCTCGGGCGGCGCGGTGGCGAACGTGGAAATCACCCTCGATCCGCCGCCCAATGGGCCGGTCGAGTCGAAACCGGGCGAAACCCCAAAGCCGGACATCGTGACGGATTCCGCGGGCGCTTTCGAGATCGATTTGCCCGTGGGAACCTACACGCTCAAGATCAAACGCTCCTTCTTCAAGGCCCCTTCCCCGGACGTCACGGCCTCGGTCCTGCCCAACGACACGGTGGATAAGAGCTTCAAGCTCACACCCGAGAAATCGGTGGGCATCGAGATCAAGGAGCAGAAAGGCGAGTACGGCGCTTCGATCGAGATGAAGGCCACGGTCGAGATCCTCGACGGATCGAGCCTGGCCAGTATGAAGTGGACGCAGACAAGCGGCCCCGCCGTCTCTCTCTCCGGAGCGGACTCCGAGACCGTGTCGTTCAATCTCCCCGACGCGGCCGCGAGCAAGGCGAAACTCGTCTCGATCCTCAAGGTGCCGGATCGCGCGCTTGTCCAGGCCATTGACCCTCATTCCCTGGATTCGGCCACTGCGGTCAAGGTCAAACTCACGGTCGTCACCTCCATCAGCAGCGGCTCCGCCGAGGGCGTCGCACGGATCGAGAAACCGGCCTTCGAGACGACACTGGGCATCGGTAATGTTCCCGTCGGAATTCCCGTTCTTCTCCACGCGAAGAAGGGGAGCGGCTACAGTTGGTCGCTCACCACTCCCGGCGGATCGGCCGCGCTCGATGACGCAGGCAGTCAGAACCCGGCCTTCACGCCGGACACGGCAGGCCAGTACGTCGCGAAGGAGAACAACAGTGGCGCGACCCTCAACATCTACGCCGGGAACTGGCAGGGCGCGATCACCGGCCGAGGGGCGGATGGCCGGCCCAATGCCGATCAATGCACGACCTGCCACAACAACAGCATCGCGCCGGACAAGTTCACGGCCTGGAAGAAATCGGGTCATGCCGAGATCTTCACCAACAACGTGAACACCTCCGCCTCCTACAAGGAGACGTGTCTCGAATGCCACTCGGTCGGCTACGACAAGAACGTGAGCAACGGCGGCGTGGACGAAGCCGCCGATTTCCAATCCTTCATTGACGCGAAAGTACTCGGCAGCGCCAAACCGACCAACTGGGATACGGTGCTCGCGACCTACCCCGCCACGGCCAGGATGGCAAACATCCAGTGCGAGAGCTGCCACGGGCCCAACGGGACCGCGCTCCACAACAACAGCAAGAGCGATGCGGAGCGCGTCAGTCTCGCCTCCGGCGTCTGCGGCAAGTGCCACGGCGAGCCGCCTTCCCACGGGCGGTATCAGCAGTGGGAGGAGAGCAAGCACGGCGACTACGAGCTGGCGCTCGCCCAGGCCACCGTGGAAGGCCGCGGAGCCACGGCCGGCCACTGCGGGCGCTGTCACTCCGCCCAGGGCTTTCTGGCATGGACCAGCCAGGGCGACTTGACCAAGCAGATCCAGGGCGCGAATGGCAACGCCACCGTGGACGAACTAAAGGCCTTGGGTATGACAAAAGACTCGGTCCAACCCCAGACCTGCGTGGTCTGCCACGATCCCCACGCACAAGGCACCACCTCCGGAGAGCCCAACACCGCCACCGTGCGGATCGAAGGGAACACCGGCATGCTGCCTGCCGGCTTCGAGGCAAAAGACGTCGGCCACGGCGCGCTGTGCATGACATGCCACAACTCGCGCAACGGCCTGCGCAACGACTCCGTGGCTGTCACGGCCTACTCGGCCCCCCATGCGGCCTGCCAGACGGACGTGTTCATGGGCCAGAACGCCTACTTGGTCAACGTAGGCACACCATCGAAGCACGCGCTCGTCAAAGACACCTGCACGAGTTGCCACATGGTTCAAACCGACCCCCCCAAGGAATACAGTCGTGACTCCCGAGGCACGAACCACGCATTCGAAGCAGATGGGAAGATCTGCTCGAACTGCCACGGCAACAAGGACACGAACGCCTTCGTGGACATGAAGGTGCTCCAGGGGGCGGCTGAGGAAGAACTCAAGGGGCTGGCCGCCAAGATGGCCTCCTACCTGACCGGGAAGCTCCCGGATACGTTCTACGTCAAGGACTACATGCCTCACTCGTACAACGGCAAGGACTACGACGTGAAGAGCTCCACGGTGACGCTCACCAAGAACAACATCGCGTCGCTCGAGTCCACGGAGCCCCACGGACAGCAGGGCTTCTTCGTGAACCTCAAGAACGCGGTCACGGTCAGCTACACTCCGACCGGCGAATCGGCCCACACGATGTCGGTGACCAAGCTCGAGGTCCAGCTCGGCGATTTCTACTCGGACTCCGCAGGAACGACGAAGGTCATCGCCGTCACGGACAACCTCGTGAAGGCCGGCTGGAACTACTTCCTCCTCCATGCCGGGAGCGCGGAAGGCGTCCACAACCCCACCTTCACGTGGGATGTGATCGAGGCGTCGATGGCGGCGCTCAACTAGCGGCAGTTTGACGAGTCGGGGCTGCCTGCGCTCGCGTCCCACACCGCAGGCAGCCCCCGGCGGTGCGGCCCCGTCCGCCCGAGTGGCCGATTGCAAACGGTGCTGAGTTTGCGTAGCCTCACCGCATGCGGCGCCGTGAGTTCCTGACCTCCTCACTTGCCGCGATAGCAACCTCTTTCACGGCGCCTTCGCTCGGCGGCGTGGCCTGCGCAGCCTCCCCGCCCGGCCGGGGAAACACGTTCAGCCCGTCACATCTCCACACGCTCCGCGCAGCGGCGGAGGCCGTCCTGCCCAACGGCTCCGAGTGGCCGACACTGGACGCCATCCCTGTCGTTGAACGCATCGACAAGCACCTCGGGAAGATGGGCGTGGCCTATCCGAAGGTGGTGCAGGACTTCGGCAGCCTCCTTGGTCTGGTGGAGTGGTGGCCGTGGCTCGCGAGCTTCCGTTTCAGCCGGTTCTCCGCCCTCCCGCTGGAGACGCGCAGGAAGGAACTCGAAGGCTGGGGCCGGTCGCGCTGGGGCTGGCGGCGGCTCGGCTTCTACGCGCTCAAGTCCGCCAGCGCGTTCTTCTACTTCGGCGATCCGCGCGTGTTCACGCTCGTGCCGTATGATGGGACCTGGAAAGACAAATACGGCATTCCACCCGAGGAAATCCCCGGGCTGGTGGAAACTGCCTACGCGGAGCCTCCATCACAGTGACGGCGAAGCTCTACCTCCCCCCGCCCCTCCTTGCAAAAGAGGGGAGAACGAATGAGCACCTTGGGGTCCATCCCCTTCGTAAGGGGAGGATAGGTGGGGTCGAGCCGAGCCCGCTCAGGGGGCCAGCCACGCCATGATCCACACCACGCGTTCCATCCGCGGCCCCGTGCGGGAGAAGGTTGATGTGATCGTCGTCGGCTCCGGCGCGGGCGGGGGTGTCGTCGCCGGTGAGCTGGCGGAGGCCGGCCACTCCGTCGCGGTCCTCGAGGAAGGCGGCTTCTGGAAGGCCGAGGACTTCAACGAGATCGAGATCGACAGTTTCCCGCGCGTGGCGGCCTGGGGTGGATTCACCACCACCCCCGAGGGCGTCATCCTGTCATATGGCCGATGCGTGGGGGGGGGGACCGTGAAGTATTGGGCTGACAGTTTCCGACTGCCGGCGGACCGATACGCCCTCTGGAAAGACCGCTACGGAATAGGCGACGAATTCTATTCCTACTACGATCGCGTCGAGCGGAACATTCACGTCGAGG
This sequence comes from Nitrospirota bacterium, assembly GCA_016190245.1. Lineage (GTDB taxonomy): Bacteria > JACPQY01 > JACPQY01 > JACPQY01 > JACPQY01 > JACPQY01. The sequence continues at coordinate 43,046 of JACPQY010000039.1, forward strand.
TTGCGCCGGAATACCTTTTCAACGAGCAGAACCGCCGCTACCGCGAGGCGTGCCGCCTGCTCCACTGGGAAGGCGCCGCGGTGCCGCAGGCGCGAAAGAACTGCACCTCGTCCGGCTATTGCACGCTCGGCTGCCCCTACAATCGGAAACAGAGCATGCTCGTCACATACATCCCACGCGCCTCCCTCGCGGGCGCCAAGGTGTTCGCCAACTGCCGCGTGGACCGCGTCCTTGTGGAAGACGGCCGCGCCACGGGCATCGCCGGCACGCTCCTCGATGCACAGACCGACGTCCCGATTCACCCCATCGAGATCCGCGCCAAGGCCGTTGTGGTGAGCGCCGGCGGTCTGGGCTCGGCAGGGCTCCTCCTGCGATCCGGACTGCGTCATCCGAGACTGGGCAAGCAGCTTTTCCTCAACCCCAACTACTTCGTGGTCGGCCGGTTCGACGAGGAGATGAACTCGCACCGCAATATCCCCTCCCCATTTGCCGTCCACGAGTGGCGACAGACCCGGACCGACGCCAGAGGCCGCTACGTCGAGGGCGGGTACTTGATCCTCCCCGGCTTCCTCCATCCGGGCACGCTTGCGGCGCTGGCACCCGGCATAGGTGACGCGCTCGTGGACTTCATGGGCCACTATGATCGGTACGGCCTCACGCTCTCCATCCTGGATGACGAGGTGGGAGGGACGGTCGAACTGGACGGCCGGGGGCGCGAAGTCCCCCACTACCGGATTTCGAAGCCGGACGAGCTCAAGGCGCGCGACTATCTGCGTAAGACGGCGGCGCTCTTCTTTGCCGCCGGGGCGCGCGAGGTCTGGCTGATGGATCTGCGGGGCACACACATCCAAAACGCCGCACAAATCGACGACATCGTGAACGGCGTGCGGATCGAGGAGTGCCTCGCCATCGGGCCTCACATCATGGGATCGGTCCCGATGACGGCGAACCCCGAGTCGGGGGTCGTGGACCTCGAGGGGGAGACGCGTGAAGTGAAGGGGCTCTACGTGGCCGACGGCAGCGTCTTCCCCACGTCACTCTCCCTCGATCCCTCGCTCACGATCATGGCCACAGCCACCAAGGTCGCCGAGGGCCTTAAGCGCCGGCTGGCGTAACGCCCACGTGCACCGGGTAAAACAAGCGGATATAATCGCCCGATAAACTGGACCGCCGCGGTTCACAATAGGAACCGTCTCGGCCACTCGTCCGCATCCCCAAGGAGCCCGACACGATGCAACGCAGCCACCGGAATCACGTGGTTCCCACTCTCGTTCTCTCGCTCATCCTCGCTCTCACACTTGCCGTCCCAGCTCTCGCGCCTGCCGCGGAACCGCCGACCGAGGAGGCCGTGCTCACGGATCCCCCGTTCGTCCCCCCCCCCATCACGCGCAAAGACGCGGCTCGCGTCATCGTCCGCCTCGAAGTCATTGAGCGCGTGGCGGATCTGGCCGACGGCGTCCAGTATCTGTATTGGACCTTCGGCGGCAAGGTGCCGGGCAAGTTCATCCGCCTGCGCGAAGGCGACACAGTCGAGTTTCACCTCCAGAATCACCCCAACAACAAACTCCCCCACAACATCGATCTCCACGCCGTCACCGGCCCCGGCGGCGGCGCGGCCAGTTCCTTCACGGCCCCGGGCCACGAAACCCGCTTCACGTTCAAGGCCATGAATCCCGGGCTGTACGTCTACCACTGCGCCACAGCGCCCGTCCCCATGCACGTGGCGAACGGGATGTATGGCCTGATTCTGGTGGAGCCCAAGGACGGCATGAAACCCGTGGACCATGAGTACTACGTGATGCAAAGCGAGTTCTACACGAAAGGCAGGTTCGGCGAGAAAGGCATGCAGCCCTTCGACATGCAGAAAGGGATCGACGAGAACCCCGGCTACATCGTGTTCAACGGCTCCGTGGGCTCCCTCGTGGGTGACCGGGCCCTCCAAGCCAAGGTCGGCGAGACGATCCGCCTCTTCATCGGCAACGGCGGCCCCAACCTTCTCAGCTCATTCCACGTCATCGGCGAGATCTTCGACAGCGTGTACGCCGAGGGAGGCATCCGAATCAGCCAGAACCAAGTTCAAACCACCCTCATCCCCGCCGGCGGCTCTGCGGTGGTCGAGTTCAAGGTGGACGTCCCCGGCACGTTCATCCTAGTGGACCACTCCATCTTCCGCGCCTTCAACAAGGGCACCCTCGGCATGCTGAAAGTCGCGGGGCCGGAAGACAAGGCGATCTATTCCGGCAAGGAGGTGGACGAGGTGTATCTCGGCGCCCAGGCACCCATGGCGGACAAGGCTCGCCAGGAGCTGACCGAGTTGCGCGCCAAACTCGAAGAGGAGAAACGCACCAATCCCCGCATCCGCGAGATCGCAAAGGAAGTGCTGATGCGCGAGGGCCAGCAGCTCTTCCTCACCAATTGCTCCGTCTGTCACCAGCCCTCGGGCGAAGGCCTGATGAACGTCTTCCCGCCGCTGGCCAAGTCCGACTACTTGATGGAGGACAAGGCCCGAAGCATCCACATCGTTCTCAACGGGCTCAAGGGGCCGGTCCGCGTGAACGGTGTGGACTACGCCGCCGAAATGCCCAAGCTGAACCTTACGGACGACGAGATCGCAGCCATCCTGACCTACGTTCGCAACTCGTGGGGGAACAAGGGAGACATGGTAATGCCGGAGGAAGTGGCGGTTGAAAGGGCGAAGCAATAGGCCGGGAGCGGGGAGGCGCGCCGCCGCGTGCGCCGCGGCCGTTCTGCTCGCTTCTGCCCTGCTCAAGCCGGTGCCCGCCCGGGCAGACCTCGCCGACGAGATGGCCTTCGTGCGGGGTGGAGAGCTGACACCGCTCTACCGTCCTGAGAAGAACCGAACCACGGTCCGCGTGGATCCCTTCTTCATCGACCGACGCCCGGTGACGCGCGCCGAGTTCCTGCGTTTCATCACGGCGAACCCCCGCTGGCGGCGATCCTCCGCCCCCGAGGTCTTCCGCGACGCAAACTATCTTTCCGATTGGCGCGGCGATCTCCTTCTCCCCGTTGATCCGGAGGAGCCGCTCGGCCATGGGAGGCCGATCGTCCAGGTCTCCTGGTTTGCAGCACGCGCGTACTGTGCCTCACGGGGAGAACGCCTCCCGACAACGGCCGAATGGGAGTTCGTCGCCACAACCACGCCGTCCGGACGACGCGCCGCCGATGATCCGGCCCAGGCCGGGGCCCTCGAATGGTACGCCCGCCCGAGCGAAGAGCTTCTGGCGCCCGTGGCGAACGCCGAGGCGAACGCCTGGGGCGTGAGCGGCCTCCACACCCTCTGGGAATGGGTGGAGGATTTCAGCTCCAGCCTGCTGCGCGGAGACAATCGGGCCGACAGCGATAACGAGCGAAACCTCTATTGCGGCGGCGGCACAGAGGAAGCCCTCGATCGGGCGGACTACGCGGCCTTCATGCGCTACGCCTTCCGCTCGGCGCTCCATGCGTCCTACAGCACGCGCAACCTCGGCTTCCGCTGCGCACGAAACGGCACGAAAACTGGACACTCACAGTGAGAAAACGGGTACTCGCATGCGTCTGCAGCCTCGGACTCCTCCTCCCGGGGCGCGCCTATGCCACCACCTTGACCATGCCGACGACTCCTTCCAAGTCATCCATCTACTGGCTTGAGGGTGAGTGGCAGAGCGATCGCGGCGAGCTCGTTTCGCTCCGCGTTCTCGAGGGAAAACCGGTTCTCTTGGCGATGGTCTATGCCTCCTGCAAGTCGGCATGCCCCTTGATCGTCCATCGGATAGAGAAGGTCCTGGCCGCGCTGGCGCCGCGCGAGCGCTCCGGCGTCTCTGTGGTTCTGGCCACCCTCGATCCGGAGAACGACACGCCGCCACGCCTGGCGAAGTTCAGGGCGGAGTTGCGGGAGGTCGCCGTCAACTGGTATCTCCTACGGGGCACGCCATCTCAAACGCGCGAGCTCGAAGCCGTCCTCAATGTCAAAGTACGAAAACTGGAGAGCGGCGACTTTTCCCACAGCAACAAGCTCACCGTGCTCAACCCTGCCGGAGAGATCGTCCACCAGACGGAGGGCCTGAACACACCCCCGACGGAAGCAGCCGCCGTTCTACGCGGCCTCTTGCAGCACGACCCCGCCTCTCCAGAAGATTAGCGGGGTGCCGCTCCCCTTACCCCTCCTGCCGGGGCCCAGACGAAACCCAGCGAATGTACGCCTTGATCGCGGCCAGGTCGTCCTCGTCCAGCACGCCTTTGTAGGCCGGCATCTTGATCTTCTGGCGCTCGAGGAAAAACCGCGCCAAGGGGTTTTCTTCAAAGCGGGGGATAGTACCCTCGAGAATCCACCCATCCAGCTCCTCTTCAGTCTTCACCAGTTCCGCGAAATCCCGGCTGCCCCACGACGGGATGTAGCCCGTCAGTGAGCCGGGGTTCGGCGGCGCGCCGAGCCCCATGGGACCATGGCAGCCGAAGCAGCCGTGTTCCCCGGCCTCGCGGTAGCCATCGTGGTCGGGCGTTCCCTTCGCAGGAGCGTCCATTCCGCTCGCGGCCCGGAAGTAGGCCACGAGGTACTCGAGGTCGCGGTCGCAGATCACACCGGCATAGGCCGGCATCTTGACCTTCATCGCGTCGCGGGCGACCCGAAATTCGACCTGCTCCATTTTCCGCCGAGGCGCTCCGTAGAGGATCCATTCGCGGATCTCCTCTGAGCTCTTGTTCTCGACGTACATCATGTGCGTGCCCCCCACCCACGCGGGCACCTCCTCCTCTTCCGAACCTGGGTTCGCGATGCCTTGGAGCCCTCCCGCGCCGTGGCAATTGAAACACCCCGACCGAGCCGCCACGCGGAACCCGCGCTGAACCGGCGTGAGTTCACGATACCGAACGCGCCACACGCCGTACCCCGCGAGAAGACCCGCCAGCCCCACAAGGACCAAAAGCGCGCGCACCCTGCTTCTCATCAATGCCTCCTCCTCTCGTCAACCCGCGCCGGCCAGCCGCAGACCGTAGACAAGGCCCGATTACCCTATCAGAGAAGCGCACCCGATGGGTGGGCCATTCCGGTAGGGAACGATTCTCACCTGCCCGCCGATTGGCAGGCGGGTCGCTCCGTCTTTTCGGACGCACAGGAATGCCACGTAACATGCCCCGCATCCCCTTGCCGAGGAGGGCAAGGTGCCATGCTGATGGCAGCCCCTCTCCCCCGCGGCGGACTGCTTTCTGCTCATGGCACCAGGGCTCCTTGCCCAGGTGCGCCCCTACGCGACAGAACCAATTGTCTACGGATCAAGGGCCAGGCGCTCCCCGAGCCTCGCCCCCAGCGCCATGGCGGTAAGCTGGGGCGGGGAACCGATCGAATCCGGATAGAGACTCGTATCGCAGACGTACACGCCCTCCCATCCGAAAAGGGCGCACCCCTCATCCACGGCCCCGCGGCCGGGATCGGACGCCATCCGGCAGGCGGATTGCGGATGGACCGACACCAGAGGAGACTTGCGAACGTCAAACCCGCGAATCCGTGCGACTTGGTCCCGGCCCTCGAGTATTACCCCCTCCGGCATCGCGAGCAAAAGGCGGCGGGCCCCCGCGGCCAGGAGGATCTCGGCTCCCTTCACCCATGAGTCTCGGAGCGACTCGCAGTCCGGCTCCGTCAGCTCGTATGCTATCCGTGGCCTGCCCTCGCCGTCCGGTTCCACCTCACCTTCAGTTCGGTCGTGGATGAACGGCGATACAGCGGCAATGTACCTGTAGTTCGTCATCAGCTCGCGATGGAACCGGCCGACGCCGGGCACCATGGCCCCGAACATGAGCGGATGCGCAAAGGCCGACACGATAACATACGCCCCCTCCGGACGCGGCGCGAGGAACTCGGTGACGACGACGCTCTGGGGGATCCCGCGCCAGCCCTCCACCGGCTCCTCGAAGAGCCCCGCGACGGTGGTGCCGGGGTGCAGGTGCAGCCCGCGACCGATCCAGGCGTTGCGATCCTTGAGACCCGAACGGATCAGGATCGCCGGCGTGTCGATGCCGCCCGCGGAAACCACAACGCGCTTGCAGTCGATCGTGAGCCGCCGCCCTCCCATCGAGACCGCCTCGATCGAACGGACGGCCTTTCCTTCCATGACGATGCGATCCACCTTGCAGCGTGACACGATCCGCCCGCCGTGCTCCACGAACGAGGGCAGGTAGGCCACGGCAACATTGTTCTTCCGGTCATAAGCGCACCCGATCTCGCAGAACCCGCTGCCCAGGCAGTTCGTACGGTTGTGGCGGGCGATCTCCGCCGCCCAGCCGAGTTTCGTGGCGCCGTCCCACGTGATGCGATTGTTCCGGTTGACCATCTGCTCGGGAATCCGGTTGACGCGGATGCGGTCCTCCACGCGCTCGTAGTACGGATTCATCCCACCGCCTCGGAAAAGGTCGAGCCCGGAGCGCTCTGCCCATTCCTCCAGGATCCATTCAGGCGCCCGGTAACAGAGGTTGATGTTGTGCACGGTCGATCCGCCCACGCCCTGGCCCTGGACAATGTTGACCCCTCGGTCCCGTGTCTGCCGCATCCCGAAATCGCGGAACAGCCAGGGGATCATTTCCTCCTCGCGCTGCGTCATCCCATCGCTCGTGAGGTAGGGTCCGGCCTCCAATGCCAACACCTCCACGCCCCGCTCCGCAAGTTCCGTGGCCAGCACCCCCCCCCCGGCGCCGAATCCGATCACCACGGTGTGGGCGGAGAGCCGTTCGGGAACGGCCGGGTCATCCGCCGAGAGCACGCCGGCCACGCGCACGGGCTCGTGGGGAATCGGGATCCGGCCGATCCACGGTCCGTCGTAGCCAAGCTCGCCCCAGGTGGCGTGGTGACTGTAATGCGACATGGAGCACAACGTGCGCAAGAGAATAATGAGCAACCTCCGGGTCTCCGACCGGCTCTCGACCCAGCCTTTCAAGACCTCCTCCTGCTTGTCCCGCGGTAGCGCGCTGAACCGCTTGAAGTAACCCGTGCACCACGGCTGGTATTCGATGATCAAGCTGAGCCAGTCCGCCACCTTGAGGAGATCGATCTCCGGCTTCGGGAAGAGCCGCCGGACGACCTCCACCATCCTCGACGGATCGAAGGGCGCCGCGGGCGCTCCCGAAGACTCCCCGCGCTCCAGCCCCAGCACGGCCTCTCCGATCGCCCGCATCCGATCCGGCAACGGCTCGCCTTCCCCCCCCCCGGCGCGGCTCTCGCACGCCATCGCGAGCCACGCCCCCAGAACCCCCGCGCGCCTGAAAAAATCCCTCCGCGTGTACGGCTCGAGCGCGGACACCGCCCACGCCTCGATGTAGCCTCTCACGTCCAAACCCCCATGCCGGCCATCCACGCCACCCTACCACACGCCGCATCCCGAACACGAGCCGCGCGTTGACATTCGCGCGTGTCTCGCGTATTGGCGGGTACCGGGGAAACAATGGATCCGACGCGATGCCAGGTCATTCTCATCACGGGCACCTCGTCCGGCTTCGGCCTCCTGACCGCCGTGTCCCTCGCCCGGCGCGGTCACCGCGTCTTCGCCTCGATGCGCAACCTCGACAAGGCCGCCAAGCTCAAAGCAGCCGCGGAAAAGGCAGGCCTCACAATCGGCGGACAGGGCCCGATCACCCTCGTGCCCCTCGATGTGACCCGGCCGGAAACGGGACGCGCCGCCGTCCAGACCGTCCTGCGCAGCGTGGGAAGGCTGGATGCCCTCGTGAACAATGCCGGCATCGGCACGGGCGGGTTCTTCGAGGACATGACCGAGCAGGAACTCCGCGACACCTTCGAGACCAATTTCTTCGGCGCCGTTGCCCTCATGCGCGAGGTCATCCCACACATGCGGGAGCGAAAATCCGGCAAGATCATCAACGTCACGAGCATCAGCGGGCGCGTTCCCCTGCCGGGGATGTCGGCGTACAGCAGCAGCAAGTTCGCCCTGGAAGCCGTGAGTGAAGTCCTCCGCTACGAGCTGGGGCCGTTCGGCGTCCGCATCGTGGTCGTCGAGCCCGGCACGTTCGGCACCGAAATCTTCAGCGAAAACCGGCGGACGGCCAAGGGATCATCGAATCCGGCGAGCCCCTACCGCACCGCCAATGAGCGCCTCATCGAGAAAATCTACGAGCGCGCCCTCAAGAACGGCCGCGACCCCCAGGACGTGGCCGACCGTATCGTGAGGGTAGTGGAATCGAACCGGCCCCGTCTGCGCTACACGGTGGGACCGGACGCAAAAGCCGAGGCCCTGCTTCGCTGGTCCCTACCCCACGCCGTGCCGGACACGGCGGTCCGGCTCTTCCTGCGCCGCTTCGGCCTCGGTCGCTGATCATTCGGAACAGCCGTCGGCGTGGATTGACAACCTCGCCGCGCACCCCTACGATGACGGCTGCTAGCGCTGGGGGTGTCCGGGGGGACGAGCGCGTCCCTGAGACTGAGACCCGCCGAGCGGCGGGAACTCTTGGAGCCTGATCAGGATCATGCCTGCGAAGGTAAGCGCGCGCGCAACCCCTTCCGCTCCCCCACCCGAGCAAACCTGACTGTGTTTCGGCGCGGTCCCGTCCCCGGCCCAAGCGTGGGCCGAGTGGAGGGGACCCGAAGGAGGCAAGCGGCATGAAGGCGTACAACCCGAGCGGAGAGAACCGAACGCAGATGAATTTCGCCCGGCGGGGTACAACCACGCCCGAGATGCGGCGCGTGGCGGAGCGGGAAGACGTGGATCCCGAGCTGGTGCGGTCCGAGGTGGCCCGCGGCCGTCTCATCATCCCCGCCAACGTCAACCACCTTTCACGCAAGTTGGATCCCACGGGCATCGGAATCGCCCTGAAGACAAAAATCAACGCGAACATCGGCAACTCCGCGATCACCTCGGACGTGGGGAAGGAACTGGACAAGCTTAGGCTCGCCGAGAAACTCGGCTCCGACACGGTGATGGATCTGAGCACCGGTGGCGACATCGACGGCATCCGAAAGGCCATTCTGGAAGAGGCCACGGTCCCCCTCGGGACGGTGCCCATCTACCAGTGCGTGGCGGATGTCCGCGGGCAGCTCGAACACCTCACCGCTGACGACATGCTCGACACGATCGACCACCAGGCCCGCCAAGGCGTGGACTACATGACTCTCCACGCGGGCGTGCTGAGGCGCCACATCGGGCTTACGAACAGGCGCCTCACGGGCATCGTCAGCCGCGGCGGAGCGCTCATGGCCCAGTGGATGCTCCTCCACAAGGAGGAGAATCCCCTCTACACGCACTTCGAGGCGATCTGCGAGATCATGAATCGCTACGATGTCTCGTTCTCCCTGGGGGACGGCCTGAGACCCGGATGCCTCGCGGACGCCAACGACGAGGCCCAGTTCGCCGAACTGAAGGCGCTCGGTGAGCTTACACAGATCGCATGGAAGCACGACGTTCAGGTCATGATCGAGGGACCGGGGCACATCCCCTTCGACAAGGTCGCCATGAATGTCGAGCTTGAGCAGAAGTGGTGCCATGAGGCCCCCTTCTATGTGCTCGGGCCCCTTGTCACGGATATCGCCCCCGGCTACGACCACATCACCTCCGCGATCGGGGCCACGATGGCCGGCTACGCCGGTGCGGCGCTCCTGTGCTACGTCACCCCGAAGGAGCATCTGGGACTGCCCGAGTCGGAGGATGTCCGCCAGGGCGTGATCGCCTACAAGATTGCGGCCCACGCCGCTGACGTGGCCCGGGGCCGGGCGGGGGCGCGCAAGCGGGACGACGAGATCTCCAAGGCGCGGTTCGAGTTCGATTGGGAAAAGCAGTTCGCCCTCTCTCTGGATCCGGATACGGCGCGGCGCATGCACGATGAGACGCTTCCCCATGAGGCGTTCAAGACGGCGGAATTCTGCTCCATGTGCTGCCCCTCGGTCTGCTCCATGCACCTGACGGGAGAGGTGAGGAAGCTCGCCCCCGATGGGGTCGAGCCCACCGCAGGCTGACCCATGAACGACCTTCCGTCGGACCGCCCCGTTCTGCTCGACGAAGGCGGTGGGTTCGCGAACGAACCACCGGCCCCCGTCACGGCGGCGCCCTTTCCGGAACCATCACCCACTGTGTTTCGCCAGGCTTGGGAGGACTGGACCGGCGCGATCCTCTCCCCAACAGTTTTCTTCCGCCGGGCGCGCGGACGCACATCGCTCTGGAGCGCGTTCGGATTCGCCATTGCCATGAGCGTTCTTGGCCACGTCGTTTCGCTGCCCGCCTCCCTCCTCCGTGCCGAGGAGACCGTGCGCCAGATCGAGGAGAACGTGTTCGAACACTGGCCCTCCCTTCAGGATCAGCTCGGGACCGAGATGGCCCAGAGCTGGATCCTGCGCTGGCCCTATCTGTGGCACGCCGGGAACATCCTCCTCGCACCTATCCTCGTCCCCCTCGCCATCTTTGGATTCGCCCTCTGCTTCGTCCACCCGGTGGGCCGGATGTTGGGCGGCCGCGCAACGCTGCGTCAATCGACGCTCACCCTCTCTTATGCCAGCGCCGCCGCTCCCCTGCTCGCGCTCACCGTGATCCCGGTGCTCGGCTGGCTCCTCTACATGGCCTACTACGCGAGGCTGGCCGTGGTGGCGGTTCGGGAAACGCAGCAGATTACAACCGGCCGCGCCATCCTAGCCCTCCTCATTGGCGGGTTCATTCTGCCCGGGCTCCTGGTCGGGATCTCCATCGCGCTGATCGTCCTGTCCTTTATGATGCTCATGCCCTTCGAGCCCCTCCTCCAAGCCGCCTGATTCCCGACCTTTCCAAGCCGCTTTTGACTACAATGGATCGCCATGGAGTGGCTTCGGCAGCTCTGCGACCGGCTGCCCTCCGGTCCGCACCGCCCCCTGCACCTCACGGGTCTGAGCGGGAGCGCCGCGCCCTTCGTCGTGGCGGCCATCGCCTCCCGTGCAGCCTCGCCTGTCTGTGTCGTCTGCCGGCGTGAGGCGGACGCCACCCACTGGATCGAGACCCTTCAAACGGTCGCCACCGGGGAATCGTTCACCGTCCTCGGACTGCCCGGGGAGGCGGGATCCACTGCCGCGAGGTTGAGTCGCCGGCTCTCGGACCCGGACGAGGCCCACACGCGCACGCTTGCCGGCCTCCATGCCCTCCTCTCGCTTTCGGCCGGCACCGAGCACCGCGGTGGCCGTCCGCTATGGGTCGTCACGCAGCCGTGCCTGGCATGGCGACCGCCCGAGGCGGCCAACTTGCGGGACCACACGAGATCCCTGCGCCGAGGACAGGAATTCGACCGCTCCGCCCTCATCGGGTTTCTCGAAGACCATGGATACAACCGCCGCACGCTGGTGGAACGAAAGGGCGACTACGCCGTGCGCGGGTTCGTTCTCGACATCTTCCCACCTCTTCCCGAGAGGCCGGTGCGAATCGAGTTCGAAGGCGACCGTGTGGACGACCTGCGCGAGTTCGACCCGGAGACGCAGCGATCCACCGGCAGGATCGAGTCCGTTCAACTGGTGCCCTTGGACACACCGGCAGCGGGCAACGGCCCCCGCGCCGTGGACCTCCTGCCACGAAACACGCTTGTCGTCATAGACGGCTACGACGCGATGCTGAACGAGTTGCGCGGCAACGACTTGGACGGTCCGCTGTCGCTCTATCGCCACGTGACGGTCGAACCGCTCGCACTGCTGCGCCCGCCAGCCGAGGCGGGAGACGACCTCCACTTCGCTTGTCGGGATCTCCTCGACCTCCGCCAGGCTCTCCATGTGCAACGCACGCGTATGCGTACGAGTCCGGCCGGGTCCGCCGATCCCCTCATGCGCCCCCTCCTGGACTACGTGGAGACCTGCACGAAGGCGGGCGGGCGCGTCCTCTTTTTTGCTGATGGCGAGCAACGGCAGGTCCGGCTGGGGGAGGTGCTTAGACAGGAGGGATGGGAAGCCCACACGGTGGCGTCCCCCTTGCAATTCTGCGTCTCCGCGGGAGCTTCCGGCCAAGTGGGACTCGCACGGGGTGTGATCGAGGACGGCTTCAGGATCCCCGACGCGGGGATTGCCGTCATCGCCGAGTCGGACATCTTCGGCCCCGCTCCACGCCAGCTCAAACCCGTTGGGACTCCCCGCGCAAAGGGCGAAGAAGTCGAACTCGATGACCTCGCGGAGGGCGACTACGTCGTCCACGCGGAATACGGCGTGGGCCGCTTCATCGGCGTCGTCGAACTGACGATGGGCGAAGAAGCGGGAAGCTTCGTCAAGATCGGCTACGCCGACGATGCCCTCGTCTACCTTCCGGTCGACCGGATCTCCCTAATCCAGAAATACGTTGGGGCCGAGGGTTTCACACCCAAGCTCGACCGTCTCGGCACCAACCACTGGCAAAGGAGCAAGGCGCGGGTGCGGGAGGACATCAAGGCGCTCGCGCGCGAACTGGCCAAGCTCTATGCCCGCCGCGAAACGGAGCCCGGCACCGCGTACCCGGAGCCAGGCGAGTACGTCCGCGCCTTCGAGGCCACCTTCCCCTATGAAGAGACGCCCGACCAGCACGAAGCCATCCGCAGCGTGTACGAGGCGCTCTCGAGGCCGCGTCCCATGGACTTCCTCGTCTGCGGCGACGTCGGCTACGGCAAGACCGAAGTGGCCCTGCGCGCCGCCTTTCACGTCGCCATGAGCGGGCGCCAAGTGGCGGTCCTCGTGCCCACGACACTCCTCGCCTACCAGCACCACGAAACCTTCCGCGCCCGCCTCGAAGGCTACCCGCTCGTCGTCCGCATGCTCTCTCGGTTCGTGACCGCACAGGAGCGCGAGCGCGTAGTCGAAGAGATCCGCTCGGGCGTGGCGGACATCGTGATCGGCACGCACCGGCTCCTTAGCCGCGATGTCGCGTTCGCGCAACTCGGCCTCCTCGTCATAGATGAGGAGCACCGCTTCGGCGTCATCCACAAGGAACGCCTGAAGAAACTCAAGGAGAAGGTGGACGTCCTCACGCTCACGGCGACCCCGATTCCCCGGACGCTCCACATGGCCCTTCTCGGCATCCGCGACTACACCACGATCGAAACCCCACCCCAGGAGCGCAAGGACATCCTCACGTACGTTTCGCCGTTCGAGGACGAGATCCTCCGCTCGGCCATTGAAGAGGAGTTGGAACGGAAGGGGCAGGTCTTCTGCGTGCACAACCGCATCCGAGGCATCCACGCGATGGAAGAATACCTGCAAAGGCTTGTCCCTTCCGCGCGGATCGCCGTGGCCCACGGACGGATGAATCGCGAGGAACTGGAGGACGTCATGCTTGCCTTTCTCCGCGAGGAGGTGGACGTGCTCCTCTCGACAGCCATCATCGAATCGGGCCTGGACATTCCCAATGCGAACACGATCATCGTCTTCGACGCGGACCGGTTCGGGTTGGCGCAGCTCTACCAGCTCCGGGGCCGCGTTGGGCGGTCGGGCATACAGGCCCGCGCGTATCTCATCCTGCCGGGCCGCGAGCTGACCCGCGACGCCGTGAAACGGATCGAGGCCATCCAAGAGAGCGGACTCGGCTCCGGTTTTCGCCTTGCCCGGCGCGATCTGGAGATCCGGGGGGGGGGAGAGGTGCTGGGCCGGAACCAGTCCGGCCACATCGCCCGGGTCGGTTTCCATCTCTACCTCAGACTGATCGAGGAGGCCGTGCGCGAGATGAAGGGACAACCGGTTCACCCCGACATCGAACCGGAGCTGCATCTGCCGAGGAAGGGTTCCATCCCCGCGGCGTACGTCGAGGAAGTCGCCCTCCGCGTGTATTTCTACCGGAAATGCGCCCGCGCCACCGATCTGCAGGCCCTTCAGGCGATCCGCGAGGAGATGCGCGATCGTTTCGGCCCCTTGCCGGGCGAAACGCTCGATCTGTTCCGGGAGCTGCCGTTGCGTTTGGACCTCAAACGCCTGGGCATCGAGAGCCTCACGCTCAAGCGGGGGACATTATCCCTACGCTTCGCGGCGGTTTCGCCGGTGAAACCTGAGAGCCTCGTCCGCTTCGTTCAAGCGCGGCCGACGGACTACAAGATGGCGCCGCCCTTCGAGGTGACCACTTGGATCCCGCGGAATGCCGAACCCCACGGCGCGATCGGGGCGGTGCTCAATAGGCTCAAGGAGGAGCTGCTCGAAACGCCGGCATCCACCCCCACCCACACCTTCCCCCATCAGGAAGGAAAGGAGAGAATTGAGAGCCGCTCTCGGTCTGTTCCTTCCCTCCTTGTCCGTCCGCCGTGGCGGACCGGACTTGGGGGGGGATCAGCCCGTGGCGGAGAGGATGGGGGGTAGGCCACAGGCGGGCCCGCTTCAGCCCGCCGCTACCTCGCCGCGAATCTCGGCGATCGCCTTCCGAAGACCCTCGAGAGTTCGATCGCGCCCCAGCAACCAGATCACATCGAAAATCCCTGGGCTGGCTGAGCTACCCGTCAACGCCACGCGCACCGGCTGCGCGAGCTGTCCCATCTTGATCTCGGCCCTCTCGCAGATGGCCTTGAACGCCTCCTCCAACGGCGCCGTCTCGAACGGCTGGGCCTCTTCAATACTGCGAACGGCCTGCTCTAGATAGGGCAGCGCCTCGGGTCGAAGGAATTTCCCGCGAGCCTTCTCATCGAACGTCACGCTCTCGACGAACAGAAACGTCATCTGCTCTGCCATCACTTTCAGCGTCCCGGCGCGCTCGCGGAAGGCGTCCATGGCGCGGTCCCACCAATCGGGCGTGAATCGTGAACCCCGCACCAGAGGCTCGGATTCGCCCCTGGGCACTTCGGCCTCCCTGCTATGCCCGGAAGAGATCCCGTCGGACGGGGTAGCCACCTCGGTGCGGGGCGAATCGTGAATCGTGAGGTCGGAGCCGCCACCGGAGGCGCGAAGCCTCTCCACCAGGAAGGGCATGAGGCGCCGCCTCAACTCATCCTTCGAGAGTTGCCGCGTGTAGTGGGCGTTCAGCCACTCGAGCTTCTGCTCGTTGAACACACCGGACGTCTTGCCCACCCCTTTGAGAGTGAACTTCTCGAGGAGGTCTGCGACGGTGAAGATCTCCTCATCGCCATGGGACCACCCTATCCTCGCCAGAAAATTGAGAAGCGCCTCCGGAAGAAATCCTTCCTCGCGGTAGGCTGTGACGGACACCGCGCCGTGGCGCTTGGAGAGCCGCGAGCGGTCCTCACCGAGAATCAGCGGCAGGTGCGCAAATTGAGGCGGATCGAGTCCCAGCGCGCGATAGAGGTGGATCTGCTTCGGCGTGTTGTTGAGGTGGTCCTCCCCGCGGATGACGTGCGTGATCCGATTTTCAGCGTCGTCCACCACGACGGTGAGGTTGTACGTGGGCATCCCGTTGCTGCGCAACACGATAAGGTCCTCGATCTCCTCGTTGGGGAACCGGATCGTCCCCCGGATAAGATCCTGCACCTCCGTAACGCCGGCCTCCGGCGCCTTGAAACGAAGGGCGTACGGCCCCGCGGGCGAGTCCGTGCGGCGACGACACCTCCCGTCGTATTTCGGGGGCCGCCCCTCCTTCATCGCCGCCCTCCTCCGCTCCTCCAGCTCGGCCGGAGAGCAGGTGCAGCGGTAGACGTGCCCCGCCTGTTCGAGACGCCCCACATACGACCGGTAGAGCTCGATCCTCTCCGTTTGCCGAATCGGCCCCTCGTCCCAACCCAGCCCGAGCCAGCCCATGCTGTCCACGATATCCTTGAGGTACTCTTCCCGGCTCCGCTCGCGATCGGTGTCCTCGATCCGGAGGACAAACGTGCCCTTGTGTTGGCGTGCATACAACCAGTTGTATAGCGCGGTGCGCGCGCCGCCGATGTGAAGGTAGCCCGTTGGGCTGGGTGCGAAGCGGGTGCGAACGGGACTCGATGACATGTCGTGGAATGCCGCGATAGTTAGCACGCCACCCGTCCCCGTGCAACACGGGTGGCGTTTGAGTATGATGGCGGCGCTCATGGCGGAAGCGGACAAGCGAAGGGAGCTTCGCAATCGGCTCCTGACGGCGGCCGTCGCCGCTCCCGTTCTCATCTACTGTTTTTGGCAGGGCACGTGGAGCCTGCTTCTGCTGGTGACCACCTTTAGCATCCTGGGCGTGCTCGAATTCTGCGATCTCCAGGAGAAAAAAGGCGTCCTGGCCTTTCGGGGGACAGCCGTGGTCGCGGCCCTCGCGCTCAACCTCGCGGTCTACTTCGGCGGTCTTGCCGCAGCCGCCGTGACATTCGCCCTCATTGCCATCCTGCTCGTGCTCAGCACCGTCCTCGGCCCCTACCAAGAGACGGCTCTCCAGCGCATCGCCGGCACGCTCTTCCCCCAGGCCTACATCAGCCTGCTCATGAGCCACTTCTACCTGATTCGTCAAAAGACGATGCCGTTCGATCTCTCGCCGCTCGATGTCGAGGACGGGTTCGTGTTTCTCCTCCTTGTGGTGTTCCTGGCCATGCTGAACGACACGGGGTCCTACTTCGGCGGCCGCTTTTTCGGCAAGCACCCCCTCGCTCCGGGGATAAGCCCCAAGAAAACGTGGGAGGGGGCGCTCGGAGGCGCCCTCACATGCCTGGCAACGGCCCTCCTCGTCAAACTCGCGTTCCGGATCCCCGGCGCGGTCGGCCCCCTCGTCTGCCTCGCTCTCATCGTACACGTGATGGGACTCCTGGGTGACTTGGCCGAATCGCAACTCAAGCGCTCCGCCCAGGTAAAGGACTCGGGAGACTTCTTCCCGGGCCACGGCGGCGTGCTCGACCGGCTCGACAGCCTCGTCTTCGTCGCGCCGGCCGCGTACTACTTCATTGAGATATGGGCGCGATACCGGTTGTCGTAATCGGCGGCTGGGACCCCTCGGGCGGGGCCGGGGTGGCGCGCGATCTCCTCACCCTGCAGAAGCTGGGCGTGCGCCCTTCCGCGGTGATCACAGCGATCACAAGCCAGGACGCGCGGGCGCGCGGCCGGGTCTTCCCTCTCGATCCCTCGACCGTGACCGCCCAGATCGAGGCGGCTTGGCCCCGAACTCCACCCGTGGTGAAAGTCGGGATGGTCTACAGCCGCGC
>JACPQY010000038.1 GCA_016190245.1 Nitrospirota bacterium
AAAAAAATCCAGAGGTGACGGTCTCGCAGATCCGCGAGGCGATGGAGAAGCTGTTGATCACGCGGGGCTGGCCCCGCAAGTTGCGAGACGCCTGTCTGCAACGCACGGCCGAGCATATCCACCTCACCCAACAGCGCAACTAAAAAGCCCGGGTGAGTCATCGCCGCAAGCGCCTTCGCGAGCTACACAGCATGGGGTACCACCTCACCCAACTCCGCCGCTGTGATGGCAATCAAAAAAGGGCGTTGTAGTGCTAGTACGACTTCCACAAGCCCGGCCCTCCCTCCTAATCCGGATTGGGGACTGAGATAGTACAGACGATACTCGGAGTGGGACTCCTGTCAAGCTTTTTGAGCTGCTTTGCGGAGCTGGCATCGCAGACCGGGTCGCCGCCGCCGGAACCCGTGAACCGCGCGGCCGGTACTACGCCGCCGACTTCTCCACGGCGCGGAGCATGCGCTCCCGGTGAAAGGCGGGGTCGCCGAACATGAGCTCGGAGAATTTCGCGCGCCGGAAGTACAGATGCAGAGGATGCTCCCAGGTGAAACCGATCCCGCCGTGCAGCTGGATGGCCTCGCCGGTTACCTTGCGGTACGCCTCGGATGCGTAGGCCTTCGCGATACTGGAGACTTCCACGACGTCCGGGGAGCCCTCCTGGTTGGCCCACGCCGAGTAGTAGGCCGCCGAGCGCGCGGATTCGACTTCCAGGATCATGTTCGAGCACTTGTGTTTGATCGCCTGGTAGCTGCCGATCGGCTTACCGAACTGGACCCTTGCCTTGGCATATTCGATGCTCATCTCCAGCACGCGCTGGGCCCCGCCCGCCATCTCGGCCGCCATCGCGACGCAGGCCCGGGACAAGACCCCTTCCGCAATGGGCGCGCCCGCGCCTGGCTTGCCCACCACATCGCGCGGGCCGACGGCCACATTCCGGAACTCCACCTTGGATACGCGCCGCGAGCTGTCCATGATCGCCATCGGCTCCACCTTGACGCCGGGGGCTTTGGCATCCACCAGGAACACCGTCAGGGCTTTTCCCGTCCTTGCCAAGCAGAGTATGAAATCGGCCACATGGGCGTACGTCACGAAGTACTTCGTTCCATTCAGGACGTACTTCCCACCCGCCCGCCGCGCGGCGGTCACGAGAGCGCCTCCGTCCCATTCGCCGGATCTCTCTACCCACGCGAAAGTCCCCTTCGCCCCTCCCGAGGCGATCCGCGGCAGCCAGAGCTTCTTCTGCTCGGCAGATCCAGCGTCCGCGAGCGTGAGACCGGCCAGGACGACGGTGGAGAAGAACGGACCCGGGGTGAGTTCCCTTCCCATTTCTTCGAGCACCACCGCCAGGTCCACGAAGCCGAGTCCCAACCCGCCGTACGATTCGGGCAGGGCGAGCCCCAACCAGCCCAGGTCGGCCATCTTTTTCCAAAGCTCCTCCGGGTATCCCGTCAAGGACTCCGCCGCCTTCCGCGTGGTTGTGACGGGGAACTCCTTCGCGAGGCAGGAGCGGGCCGATTCCTGCAACATCTTTTGTTCGTCTGACAGGTCGAAGTTCATGGCTCACCCCTTTGGCAGCCCGAGCACACGCTCGGCCACGATGTTTCGCTGGATTTCGCTTGTTCCCCCTTCGATCGTGTTCCCGCGGGACCGGAGGTAGCCGTACACCCAGCGACCGGAATCCACCGTGAGCGGGTCCCCGCTCGGGACCAGTCCGAACACGCCGCTGAGGTTCAGGGCAAGCTCCTGCATGCGCTGGTTCAGTTCGGTCCAGAACACCTTGCCGAATGAACCCTCCGGACCGGGCATGCCGTCCTTCACGATCTTGGTGAGGCTCCGGTAGCCGTTCCAGCGAGCGATCTGGACTTCGGCGTAGCAGCGGGCCAACTCCTGGCGGATCCGGGGGTCCTCCATCGCCGACCGGCCGTTCTTCCCCGTCCGGCGGGCCAGATCAAAGAGCGAGGACAGCACCTGTTCGATCTGTACCTGGATGGCCACGGCCACGCCGCCCCGCTCGTGCATGAGCGTGGCAATGGCGATCGACCATCCGTCATTGAGCGCGCCGACCAGGTTCTGCTGCGGCACCCGGACGTTGTCGAAGAACACCTCGGAGAACTCGGCATCGCCCGTCATCTGCACCAGGGGGCGGATGGTCACGCCCGGGGAATGCAGATCAACCAGGAGGCAGGAGATCCCCCTGTGCTTGGGGGCGGAGGGGTCCGTCCGGACGAGGAGCAGGATCCAGTCCGCGATGGTCCCGAAGCTCGTCCACACCTTCTGGCCGTTCACGACGAAGTGGTCGCCCTCCAGCACCGCTCGGGTGGAGAGGCTGGCGAGATCGGAGCCGGCGTTGGGTTCCGAGAAGCCCTGGCTCCAGATCATGTCGCCGCTCAGGATCGGTTTGAGGAAGCGCTGTTTCTGTTCCTCCGTGCCGTGGCCGATCAGCACGGGACCGACGAGCGCGATACCGATCACGTTTACCACGCTCGGCGCGCACGCCCGCGCCATTTCCTCGTAGAAGATCACCTGCTCCATGAGGCTTGCGCCGCGGCCGCCGTATTCCTTGGGCCAGGCCACGGCCGCCCAGCCCCCTTCGTAGAGCTTCTTTTGCCAATCCTTGTGGAACTTCAGGCTGTCCTCGCCGATGAGGGAACCCGTCCACGCCCCGCCGGGCCTTTTCCCTTTGGGCGCGTTCTTCCGCAACCATTCCCTGATTTCCGCGCGAAACTTGGCTTCTTCCGGAGTGTCTTTGAAATCCATCGTGTCACCGTCCCGTGTAGTTTGGTTTTCTCTTCTCGATGAAGGCCTGCACGGCCTCGATGTGATCGTTCGTTTCGAACGTGAGCATCTCGAAGGCGACCGACGTGTCGAGGATCATGTTCACTTGCTGCTTGAGCCACCGGTTGACGGACCGCTTGGTCCACCGGATCGCGAGCGTGGCACCCTCGGCAATCTCCGCGGCGATCTCGCGGGCCTTCGCGAGCACCTGGTCCGGCGGGACCGCGTGGTTGACGAGCCCGATCCTTGCGGCCTCGGCCCCGGTCACGCCGTGCCCGCGCATCAGAAATTCCTTGGCGCGCGCGGGACCGATGAGGAGGGGCCAGATGACCGCGCCACCGTCCCCCGCCACGACGCCCACGCGCACGTGGGGGTCCGCGATGCGGGCCTGCTCCGAGGCCACGATCACGTCGCAGAAGAGCGCGAGAGTGGCGCCCAGCCCCATCGCATCGCCGTTCACGGCTGCGATCACGGGCTGTTCGACGTCGAGGATGCCCTCCACCAGCCGGCGCGCTCGGCCCGTGGCGGCCAACAGATCGGCGCCCTTCCTTTCGCCTCCCATGAACTGGGCCATCCACTTCACGTCCCCCCCGGCGCAGAAGGCCCTCCCGGCGCCCGTGAGGACGATCGCGTTGACGTCCGCGTCCTCCTCCAGGTCGCGCCAGATGCACTCGAGTTCCTTGTGCAGGTCGCCATGGATCGCGTTGAGTGATTCCGGCCGGTTGAGCCAGACCGTCGCAACCTTGCCGGTTTTCTCCACCTTGAGGAACTTGTAGGACGAGTAGTCTCTCATCGCGTGTCCTCCTTCCAGGTCATTTCCGTGCGGTTCATCTGTATCACGTTTTGCTTGCCTCATCTTTCTTCGAGAGTCCTGTGGAACCAGTCCACGACGATGGGCACGGTTTCGGGGATGTTGTCGTGGAAGAGGAAGTGCGCGGCGCCATCGAGAACTTTGAGCTCCTTGCGGGGTGAGCCGATGTGCTCGAGGACCTTCCGGTGGTAGTCCACGGGCAGGAGGGGATCGTGCGAGCCGACCAGGATCATGACGGGCGTGGTCAGCTTCTCGTAGGGCACGCGGGGCTGGTAGGTGCCGAAGAAGGAGAAATGGACACCCAGGGAGAACCTGAAAAAGAGCATCCGCCTGAGCCCCATCCGGTAGAGGACGTCCATGATGGGGAACAGTCCGGTTTCTTTCAGGTTGGGGACGAACCACCTCAGATCCATCTTGAGCCACGGGCAGAGGCGCGCGAGCTGTTTGGCGAGGCCGAGGTAGGGCTGCCAGCGGGGGTCGTAGTAGAGGTCCGGCACGGCGACGTTGTGGCAGAGGCCGGAGCGGATGCGCGGATCGTGGGTGAGGGCGGAGAGGGTGTAGATGCCTCCGTAGCTCGAGCCGAAGACGCCGATCCGGTCGCCGAACCGCCGGATGGCGTAGTCAACTACGAGCGAGTTGATCTCCATGGATTCCGGGAAGGTGCAGACGCCGCGCGCGCCATCGGAGAGTCCGTGTCCCTTCCGGTCGAACGAGATGACGTTGAATCCTTCGGCGGCCACGGCGCCGAGCGCAAAGGCGTACACACGAGCAAACGCGCCGAGACCGGGATTGAAGATCAGGGTCGGCGCCTTCTTCGAGTGCGGATGAACTTCGACGTGGATCCTGTGGCCGTTGTATTCGAGCCAGGCATCTTCGATGTTGGACTCGATCTTCTTGTAGTAGTCCTGCACGGAGAGCGGCTTCGTGTAGGAGGCGAGGTTCGGCACCTGCGTGTAGACCCAGCTCAGGATCTTGCGGACGTGCTTGAACTCGGCGAGTCTGCGTTCGCGTTCGTCCGCCGCAGCGGGTGGGTGGAAGGCGAAGCGGGGATTGGTCCTGAGTTCCCGCAGGATGGCCGGGTAGTCGGCGGTGAGCGGGGGCGGTGGGGGCGCGTCATTCGAGCGGCGGTCCGCCAGGGAGGTGTGGGCCTCGGCCATGCGACGGGCGGCCAGATCGGCGGGTTTCTTGTGCACACCGTTCGCTCTGGCAGCACCGTGTGCCTTCATGTAGTCGCGGAATGCCTCCTGGGGCGCATGCTCGGGTTTCCACCCGAGAACTTCCCTTGCCTTGGCGTTGCCGGCAACGACCGAATGTTCGAAGATCTTCAGGCTCTGTCTCGATCCCGGAACGAGGCCGGAACCCAGGTGGAACATCACGTCGCAGAACGCGCAGGCCAAACCCCAGGGCACGGGCACGGATCTCTTTCCGAGGAGCCGCGCGAGCTCATCCAGTTTCAGGGGAGGATCGGCCACGATATTGAATGCGCCCGGAACGTCGCGGGAGACCGCAAGGTGGATGGCGCGGGCCATGTCTTTCTCGTGGACGAAGGGGAAGGGGTGGTGTTTTCCGGGAAACACCGGGAGGAACGGGAGACGCCGGAGACCGCCGATGAGCGCGTTGGCCTCGGGGCCGATCACCGCGCCGGGGCGAAGGCGCGTGACCGCAATTGCGGGGTTCTCCCGGCAGAACCGATCCAGGTACAGCTCCACCTCGCGCTTGGCCCAACTGTAGTAGAACTCGTCCTGCTCGTTCCCCCTCAGAGGGCATTCTTCCGTGAGAGGGACGGGGTTGTCGGGGTGAATCCCGTAGGCGGCCAGGGAGCTGATGTACACGATCCGCCGGATTCCGGCCCGCGCCGCGGACTCGAAGACGTTCTGGGAGCCCCTGAGGTTGATGTCGTGCGTCTTGGTCTTGTCGCGGATTTCCTCCACGACGAAGGCAAAGTTGGCGAGGACGTCGCATCCACGCATGAGGTCTTCGATGCGGGGGTCCCGGATGTCCGCGGCGTGGAAGGTCATCTTGGGGATGGGGCGAGTTGGCGGTCTCAAGTCAATGCCGGTGATATGGCTGCACGACCGGTCCGCCTCGAGGAGGCGGAGGAAGGGTTGGGCCATCGAGCTGGCGGCGCCGGCGATGAAGATTTTCATGTCGACCTCCTTTATCGGTCAGGCTGCGGACGGCGCGGATGGAGGCACCGCCGGAAGCCCCTGGTCCGGAGGAGGTGCTTGGAGCCGCGGATCCATGGTGTAGAGCTTTCTCAGGAACCGCTTGAGGAAGGGGGCTACGGTGAGGCCGAGGTTGAGGGTGGGGCAGAGATGCCGGCAGAGCCCCTCGGCGGCGACAAGCGAGAGCATCACGCCCGTGAGCTCGGGCTTCGCGACCATCCCATATCTTCTCTGGATGTCTGTGAGGGAGACCAGGATGCGCCCGAATTCGAGATCGCAGATCTTGTCCGGCACGCTGCGTTTGAGGAACGCCGTCACATCGGCCTCGAGCTGGGCCATGTCACGGATCTTGTGGGAAAGGCTAAGTTGGACCAGCCACCGCGCGAGTGGGGCGCCATTGCTCATGAAGAAGGAGACCCACGCCTCGAAAAACCCCCGGCGCCCTTCCCAATCGAACGCGGAGACCAGACCGAGATCGTACACCCAGATGAATTCCTCGGGGGCGACGAGGAGGTTGCCTGGGTGGAGGTCCGCGTGGAGGCGGCCGTGGAGGACCATCTTGTAGTAGATGTAGAGGAGATTACGGGCGAGCGTTTTGGGATCCGGCGAGCCGTTGGCCAGGTGGGTCGGCTTGCAGCCGCGAATGAATTCCATGGTCATGACGGTGCAGCCGCAGAACTCCTCGATCAGTTCGGGGAAGCGCACGATCGTAGTATCGTCGGCGAAGTCCTGCCGGAAGCCCCGGTTGTTCACGGCCTCGATGCGGAGGTCCGTCTGCTGACGGAGCATCTCGGCGAATTTCCGGGAGAGGCCGAGGATGGATTCGGCGAGAGACGGGACGAGGCGCGCGACCATCCCGACGAGGATCAGGAGGAGGCGGGTGTCCAGTTCAATCATCCGGCCCACGCCCGGGCGCACGATCTTGACGGCGACCTCTCGACCATCCTTGAGGATCCCGCGATGGACCTGGGCCACCGAGGCGCTCGCCACGGGAAGGAGGTCGAACCGCTCGAAGGCGTCCTCGGTCCGAATCCCGAACTCCTGCTCGAAGGTGGCCTTGGCGAGGGCGCCGTCGAAGCCGGGGACGTCGTCTTGGAGTTTCTCCAACTCGGCCAGCGCGGCCGGCGGCATTAGATCGCGCCGAGTGGAGAGGATCTGCCCCAGCTTGATGAACGTGGCCCCCATGTCCTGGCAGAGGGCCCTCAGGGCGAGGCCGCGCAGCCGCCAGAGCCGCTCGGTGTAGACGTCGGACGGCGTCCACGGTCTTCGGGCGAGGAGGAGGATGCGCCTTCCGGTGATGCGGGTGGCCACCCAGGCCGCCGCCGCCACGAGGCGGCCGAATCGTGCGAGGAGGTGCAGAGTGTGCACGTAGGGGAGGGTTACTCCTCTTCCTCCTTCTCCGGGATCAGGGCCATGACGTGCATGGCGAACTCGACCGGCCCTTGGAGCTTGATCTTCCCGGCCATGAAGGCCTCCGTGACGGTGTACTCGTTCCGCTCGATCTCCTCCACGACCTTCTGCGCGACGTTGAAGACCACCGCGGGTTCCACGGCCCCGTGGAAGTTGAGCTTTGCATCCACTGTCCGGCCGTCGTGCCGTTTCACGCAGACCGTGGCCTGGCCCTTCACGCCCTTCATGATGTCCATCTGCTCCTTAACCTGGTTCGGGGACAGACCCTTGCGCAGGGCGGCGGGATTGTAGGTCATTTCCAACGGCACCCAGGGCAGTTGTCCTTCTACCGCCTCGCGGAAGTGGGCTTGGCTCAAGGCGTACGTCACGGTCGGGTTCGAGACCTCACCCTGCACGGCTTCGATTCTTGCCCCTTCCCTCACAGAGACTCCGAATCTCCCCTCCGGAAGATCGAGGATGTCGAACTGGACATCGAGGCTCAGGGGCTTGTACCCGGACATGTCGAAGTCCTTGACGCGGCTGTTGAAGGTTTCGGGGACGAACCGCGTGAAAAACTCGCACGGGGAGATGTTCTCGGGAACGGGGATCTTGTGGTTCTGGCTCATCGAATCACCTCCTTCAGGCTGCATGGCTTGTGGAAGCGGCTGACTCCCGCATGATTCTCATGGCTTCAAGGCCCACGGTGTCGAGGGTCCCGTCTTCGATCTGTGTGAGTTTGGCGTCCCGGTAGAGCTTCTCGATGGGGGACTCTTTCGAGATGCCGTAGGCCCCCATCACCTGGATCATCTCGGTGATCACCCGGGGGGCGTGCGCGCACGCGAAGGCGCGAGCGGCCACCGTGAACGCGAGGTCGCCGGGGAACTGCGTGGCGTTGAGCCATGCGCCCTTGAGCAGGATGTTCCGGGCGGCCTCGATCGTCGAGAAGGCCTCAAAAAGCTTAAGGCCGACGTTCGGGTGCTCGATGATCGGCTTTCCTCCCTGGACGCGTTCGCCGGCGTGGGCGAAGGCGATCTCGTACGCGGCGCGCATGAGCGCCACGGCGGTGGAGCCGACCCCGACCTGGCCGAAGCAGAGGAAGCTGTGGACAAAATTCCGCCAGTTCTCCCCCCGCGGGCGGATGGCGAGGTATTTCTTATGCACCTTGACGTCCTCGAAGTACACCTCGGACTGGTTGAGACAGCGCAGGCCGAGTTTGTTGAGGGGTTTCCCGCGGCTGATGCCGGGGAGATCGCCCGGGATGATGAAGAGGCCCGTGCCGAGCATGCCGCGTTCCGGCTCGATGCAGGCCGGAACGCCGAGCATGCCGGCGATGCCGCCGTTCGACACGAAGGCCGCCTTCGAGCCGTTGAGGATGTACTCGTCGCCGACCTTCCTGGCGGTGGTCCGCAGGCGGGTCGTGTTTTCGTTCACGTAGAGGAAGTCGGAGCCGAGATGGGGCTCCACGCCGGCCAGCGCGCTGAAGTGGACTTCGCCTTCCTCGCAGTAGCGGGCGGCGAACTCCCGTACGAGGGAGGACTGGCCGCTCATCATGGCCGAGAAGGGCACGAAGCCGCCCACGAAGATCCCCTGGGCGATTCCCGGCGCGCCCCAGAGGAGCTCCTCCGTGATGAGATGGATGGTGACCTGGTCCATTCCGAGGCCGCCCATGTGCGTGGGGAAGGACATCTTGTGGTAACCGAGGCGATACGTCTCGCGGACGACGTCCCGGAACCGCTTGCTCGTGAAGACGGCCTCCGGATCGGCCACGCGATCGAGTTCAAGCTCGGCGGGGCGCAGGACGTCGCGGGCGAACTCGTGCGCCTGCGCCACGAGCGCGAGCTGGGCATCGGTCAGTTCGAAGTTGATCATGTGGACCTCCCCCTCAAAACGGATCGAACTTGGAGAACAGCCACGGGAGCGTCGCGACCGGGTCCATGTCCTCGAGGGCGCGGACGGTGCTGATCCCCGTGTCCGCGTTCACGTACGTGGTCGCGAGGATTTCCTTCGGCCGGAACAGGCAGATCGGGTCGAAGGGCGACTCGTGGAACGCGAACCGGACATTGTCGCAGGCCCGCATCTTGTGGATCCTCCGGACCCCGAGGTTCATCTGCATGAGGCGCGGTGGATAGGCATAAGGCAGCTCGACCCCGAACGGTGCGATGACCTGGTGGATGTGGTAGGAGGGCTGCTCGAGGACCCGCTTCACGTTGTCCGGCTCCAGATCGCCCTCGACGAGGTCCCCCTCGATCTCCGCCAACGTGATGCCGCGGCGGCTCGCCCTGAAGGAGAAGTGGGACCCGTTCTTCGTGTACTCGAACCGGCCGCATTTCTTCGCGGTGCCGAACATCTCCCGGCCGATCATGGCGCCGATATCCGAATCAATGAAGATGGCGAGAGGGTAGGCGCCGAGCTTCCCTTGGTAGGTCGTCATGGTCGAGAGGATCAGCTCGAGGTAGCCGTAGTTGAGGGAGTCGTTCTTCTTGCCGCCGTTGAGTGTGAGTTGCTGCACGAAGATGGCCACGAGCGGGGAGCGCGGGACCGGTTTGAGCGGGGGGGGCACGCAGCGCTCCACGAAAGCCCGGTCGTGGGGTTGGAAGAGGACGATGTAGTACTCGGCATCGCCCAGCTCCCAGCAGAGGCGGCGGTGCATGTCGAGGGCCTCCTGGGGGGGGAGGGCGTAGAGCGGGAGGATGGGGTAGCGGGTCGGGTTCTCCGCGGGGGGTTGTATGGCGTACCTCATGGTTGCAGGCGGCTCCTTTCAGCGGCGTGCGCCGCAAGCGGGCTGCGTCTAGGGGTCCGTACATCTGATCTGCCTTCCGGCTCTTTTTCCCGCAACCTGAGGATGCACCTGTAGAGGGTGCGGCTACCAGAGTGCGAGAGGTTCATGGGGTAGCCGCGGGCTTTGAGCCCGCGTCCGGGAGGCCGTACTCGGACCGCTTCTTCATGACGACCAGTGGATCTCCGGGTGGGCTAGGGCACTGAGGTTCGCGCGGATGGGCGCGAGTCGGTCCAGCCACCGGAGGGGGGCGAGGAGCCCGAAAGCGATTTTCTGTGGCAGGTAGAAGAGCCTGGGCGCCTCGACCAGCTCGATGAGGGCGCTGCCGAACGGCTCCCGGATGAGCTGGAAATACGCCGGAGAGCCGGGGCCCATGGTGAGCAACGTGCGCGGGCACGCGGCCGATGGGGGGGGGGAGAGCGACGCCAGCGTCTTCTGAATGTCATCCACGTCCAGCGCGATCTCCATGAGGCCGAGGTCGCCCCACCGGCGGTCCTTGCCCACCGGCGTGCCCTTGTGGCCCCGGACCTCGACCAGCTTGATCATCCCCTTGCTGAACCACGTCTTCGACGGGCGGGACCGGCCGAGGAAGATGACCCTCGCGTCGAGCGGCTCAGGCGTCACGCCCGCGGTTCTGGGGAGGGTGCCCTGCCACTCGGATTCCGGCGCGTCGAATCCCAGCGCGCCGGAATAGAAGGCGCGACCCTTGGCGAGGTCGGGCACGCCGAGACCCACATGATGGATGCCCAGCATCCGGGGCGACCCGCTCGCTCCGTTCCGGTTCGGTGCGGCTCGTTCGACGAGTTGGATCAGCATCCCGTCGGGATCTCTCAGGTAGGCCGTTTTCGACCCGCGGGGGCCGAGGCGATCCCCGTCGAGGACGGGCGTAAGGAACGAGGCGCCCTTGCGCGTCAGGAGGGCGTGGAAGGCCGTGAGATTGCGGACCTCGATCCCGAGCTCGATGGCGCCCAGATCGCCCCACTGGAGCCGGCTGGGGCCGCGTGGGGGTGTGGTGACCCACTGTCCAAGCTCGAGCATGGGGCCTTTTTCCGGCGCCAACGCCATGACGATCTTGATGCTGTGCTTCGCGTGGTCGTTCTGCGGCGGCTCAGATAGGAAGACCTGCGGAAACAACTTGCCATCGAGCCCGCCGAGGTGCATCCGAAAGCCCAGGATTTCGCGATAGAACCGATAGGCGACGTCCATGTCGGAAACTCCTATGGCTACATGTTGAAGTGCATTGATCATCTTGCTGTCTCCATTGTATCCGTTTGCATTATGCATTTCGCTGACTGACATGACAGTGAATGAACATATAAACTATCTCATAGTATTTTGTCAAGTACTCTATGGTAATCATGATTACGGAATAACTTGACAGGCGACATGGAGTGCGGTAGAAAAGCGTTTGCTGACGGCATTGTCAGGATTCAGAACGCGACTGAAGGTATCTAATGGATAGACCTGCACACGTCCCTGAAACCTGGGTGGTGAGGCCACCCCGGAGATCCCGCGCGCAGCAGGCGGCGGAAACGGTGCAGGCGATCATCCGGGCGGCGCTCGTGTGCTTCAATCGGAACGGCTCGCAGGCCACCTCCATCGAGAACATAGCTCAGGAGGCCGGCGTGTCGCGAACTCTGGTGCATTACCACTTCAGGACGAAGGACGACCTCTTCATGGAGGTGCAGCACCGGCTCTTCGAGGCGGTGTCCGAGCGGGTGCGGGAAACGGTGGGCCGGCTCGGGCCCTCCGCCGCACACGCGGGTTGGGCACTGGATGAGATCTGGAATCTCATGAAGCAGGGGAGTCCTTTCCTCCTGACGTTCGTCGATCAGATGGCGCGTTCCGGCAGGGATGAGACTCTCAAGGGGCAGTTTCGCGGGTTGGTGGACGCCAATCGCAAGCTCCTGGTGGAGGGCATCCGAACCGTGCTCGGCACCCCAGGGACGGCGGCGGACGCGAGAGTCCCCGGCCTTGCCACGCTGATCATTTCGGCGCTGACCGGGCTCTACATGCTGACGATGTACACGGGTGTGGAGGAGGCGGACGCGGCCTACCACGAGTTTAGAAGGCTGCTCGTCGGGGCGGCCCCGGAGGTGTCGGGTGTGCAGGCCGGGCAGGCTCCCCTGGCTGGGAGGTCGAATGGCGAGTGACGCGCGCGTGATCGTCTACGGCGCCACGGGCTACACCGGACGCCTGATCTGCGAGGAGCTGAAGCGGCGATCCGTCCCCTTTGCCATGGCGGGCCGCAACCTCGCGCGCCTCGAAGCCTACAACAAAGAACTGGGCGGGGCGGCACGCGGGATCTCGGCGGTGCCGCACACGGTGGCGGACCTGACTCGGGTATTCCGGGGGCACGAGGTCGTGATCAATGTGACGGGCCCCTTCGGCCTCCTGGGGGAGAGTGTCGTGAAGGCCGCTTTGGATGCCAACTGCCACTATCTGGACACAACCGGCGAGCAGGACTTCATGCTTGCCGTCAAAGAGCGATTCGGGCGTCAGGCTGAGGAGAAGAAGCGTGTCGTCGTGAACGCGAACTCGTGGTACTTCGGTCCGGGCGAAGCGGCGGCGCACTATCTTCGCCAGCGGTTTCCCCATCTGGACACCTACAACATCGTCTATTGTCCGCTCGGCACCCCGACGATCGCGTCCACCCAGTCGCTCCTGCGCGTGGCGAGGCGTCCCGGCTTCAGTTGGATCGAGGGGAAACTGGAACCCAACCGCGGCCTTGCTGACGTCTCGATCCAGGTCCCCGGAGAGGTGCTTTCCAAACCTGCCTTCCTGATGCCCGGCGGTGAGGCGCTCCACTTCGCCTCGGAGCCCGGTGTCCGCAACGTTCGGGTGTACATGGCATCGGAATTGGTTCCCCGTTTCGTCCGCCTCGTGCGCATCTGGACCGCCCTGTCGAAGGTGTTCGGGGATCTTCTCGATCCGCTGGGCGATCGGTTGGTCCTGTGGTTCTGGAAGACCCCCCCCCCGGAGGATCCTGCACAGACCCGCTTCGTCGTGATGGCCGCGGGCGAGAGCGAGGGCGATCGGAAGATCTGTGTGCTATATGGGAGCCGACCCTATGTCATCACCGGTGTCCTGTGCGGTTGGGCGGCGCAGAGGTTGCTGGCGGGAGCCCACAAACGCGTGGGCGTGATTTCCACGGCGCAGGCGTTCGGGGCCGAAGAGACGCTGGAGATTCTCCGAGAGGCCGGCACCTCCCATCGGGTGATCGAGTAGCCATGGCGGGAAAAGTCTACATCCTCGACACCTCCATGATCCGGTTCTTCCGGTACCCCGATCGCACCGTTCGCCAACTCGCCCACCAGGCGACGCTGCCGCTCCTCCACCGATGGAAACTCACGAGCGAAGACGTAGATGCCGTTGTCTTTTCGAACTCCGGGTGGGAGCGGGCGGAAGGCCAGACCTGCATCCGGGGCGAGGTGGCGATGCGAGGCATCGGGATCGAAGGGATGCCGATCATCAACGTGGAGAACGCCTGCGCGTCGGGTTCCACCGCCGTTCACGTCGCGTATCACCGGATTCTGGCGGGTGCGAGCGACCTGGTCCTCGTGGTCGGCGCCGAGCGGATCTCGCATCCCAACACGCTCCTCCAGATGTCGTTTTTCCTGGGAGGTCTGGACGTGGGCGAACTCCCGCGGACGCTCGAGGGGATGAAGGGGTGGATGGCGCGCGAAGGACTGGACAAGGCCCTGCCGCCTGCGCCCGCGGGCAACGGAGCCCGTCCCCACCGATCGGGGGAACGGCGGTCCGGCCGACTGGCCACGCTGAGGGACAGCCTCTATGCCGCGCTGGTTCTCCGTATTGCGTACGGCCCGGCCCTCTTCAAGGCCCTGATCCGCGCGGCTCGGGAAGGGAAGAAGAGCGGCGTGGGTGGGGCGGATCGCTCGCCATTCATGGATGTATATGCAATGGCGGCCCGGTACCACATGCAGAAATACGGGCTGACCCAGCGGCAGCTCGCCGTCGTGGCCTCCAAGAACCGCCGCCACGGGAGCCTTAACCCGCTCGCCCAGGTGAGAAAGCCCTTCTCGGTTGAGGAGGTGCTGGCCGATCGCCAGGTGAGCTATCCTCTCACGCGCGCGATGTGCGCCCCGATCGGAGACGGCGCGGCGGCCGCGCTCCTGTGCAGTGAGGCGTATCTGAAGAAGCCGGGAGTGGGCGGCCCGCGCGTCCGGATCCGGGCTTCCGTTCTCGTCAGCGGCACGAATCGCGGGATGGACGAGGGCGGGGATCTCGCCGTGCGGGCGGGGAAGAGAGCGTTCGCGGAGGCCGATGTGGGCCCGAAGGATATCCACGTGGCCGAGCTGCACGATGCCACGGCATTTGGCGAGATTCACCACTGCGAAACGCTCGGCTTCTGCGCCATGGGCGAGGGCGGGAAGCTGGCCGAGAGCGGTGCCACGGCACTGGGTGGCCGCATCCCCGTGAATACGAGCGGCGGCCTCGAGTGCCGCGGCCACCCGATCGGTGCCAGCGGCATCGCCCAGATGCACGAGCTGTTCGAACAGCTCACGGGCCGCGCCGGCAGGCGCCAAGTTGAGGGCGCGCGAATCGGGCTGACGGAGAACGGCGGCGGAGCCATCGCGTTCGAAGAGGCTGCGCTCACCATTCACATCCTGGAAAGGGAGAACTGATGGTCGATCGCAATGATCGCGAAGTCATCTCGATGGTGGTGAAGGGATTTCGCGGGTTCTTCCGGGAGGAGCGCCGGCAAGGTGAGGCACTCGGGACGCTCACCAAGACCCTTCTCAAGCGCACGCTCACGTTCCAGACGAACCGGACGTTTGGCCAGGAGTTGCATCTACGGGCGAGGAGGCACCCCCACAAGATTTTCATCGACTACGGGCCGGAGCGTTGGACCTACGCCGAAATGGACGAGCAGGCGGGCCGCGTGGCGCGTGGCCTGAAAGAGACGCTCCCGGATCGCGGCTGCGTGGGCGTCATGGCCGGCAACAGTCCGGAGTTTCTCCACGCCTTTTTCGCCACTCAGAAGGCGGGCCTGACCTGCGTCCCGATCAACACCGGACTCAAGTCCGACGGCCTCGCGCACATCCTGGACAACGCGGAGGTGGACGTCCTGTTCGTGGACGCCGACCTGTACGAAGCCGTGCGCCCGCTCCAGGCCGACAGGCCGCGAATCCGCCGCGTCGTGGCGATCGAGCGCAAGGCACGGGCGCCGCGCGGAGTGGAGTCCTTCGAGAATTTCCTCGACAAGGCCGGGGCCCCGCTGGGGGCGGGCGTAGATCCGGATCCCGAAACGCCGAGCCTTCTCATGTACACCTCCGGCACCACGGGCCATCCGAAAGGCGTGTCCTACCGCTACGGCGGCTCCCAGGCCCGCCTCATGCGATTCAGCGCCCACCTGCTGGTGAACGAAGACGACATCTACTACACGTGTCTCCCTCTCTTCCACGCGAACGCCCTGATGGTCACGACGTTGCAAGCCCTCTACGGGAGCGCCCGCGTCGTTCTGTCGGAGAGATTTTCCGCCTCCAGGCTTTGGGCCGAGGTCCGCGCGAGCGGCGCAACGCTGTTCAACACGTTGGGGTCCATGATCGCGATCCTCATGAAGCAGCCGCCCTCGAAGCTGGACCCGATCCACAATGTGCGCCTCGTCTGGAGTGCCGCTTGCCCGCGGGAGCTGTGGGAACCTTTCCAGAAACGGTTCCAGGTCCATCTGGTTGAAGGCTACGGCGCCGTGGACGGAGGGGGATTCCTCACGCTCAACATGGGCTCCGGCCCGGCCGGTTCGATCGGGAAGTCGATGCCGGGCATGCGCTACCGGCTTCTCGATGACGATGGGAAGGATGTGGGCGTCGGCCAACCTGGCGAGCTCGTGACCTGGGTGGGCAAGTGGAAGGATCGGCAAGTCAGCTATCATCGTAATCCGGAGGCCAGCCGGGAGAAGTGTCGGGACGGCTGGGTCTACTCCGGCGACCTCCTGAGCCGTGACGAACGGGGCTACCTCTATTTCATCGGGCGGAAGACCGATTCGATGCGGCGGCGCGGGGAGAATATCTCGGCAGCGGAGATCGAGAGCGCGGCGGCCAAGCACCCGGACGTTCTCGAGTGCGCGGCATTCGGCGTCCCCTCCGAGCTCGGTGAGGAGGAGGTGATGATCGCCGTCGTTCCCGTCGAGGGGAAAACGATCGATCCCGCAGGCCTCGTGACGTTTCTTGAAGGGCATCTCGCCCGTTATGCCCTGCCACGGTACGTGGAGGTGGTGGAGGATCTGCCGAAGACGGAGACGCATCGCGTGCAAAAGAATACACTGAAGGTGAAGGGCGTCACGGCGGCGACGTGGGACCGGGAAAAGGCCGAGCGAGTGGGGAAGAGCGCGTGAGCGTGCTGCCGGCTTCGGCGAACGGAACGGCGGCATCGCGGCGGATGTCCGCCGCGCAGGCTGGAGCCGTGGGAGCCGAGAAGGCGATCTGGGACAAGCTCACGTTCGACGAGTTGTACCCGACGTACGCCTTTCTGGGTCAAGCCTATCCCGCGGAGGTGAAGCTGCTTCGTTCCTATCACGAGAAGATCGCCGGCTTCCGGGAGAACGTCGTGGCCCCGCGGGCCGTCGAGATCGAGCGGGAGATCCGCCGCTCGCACGACTATGTGCCGCGGGATGTGTTGGCCGAGGCGTGCAGGCTGCGGCTCTTTTCCTCGACCCTGCCGGACGCCTTGGGGGGCCTGGGCCTGCCGTTCTGGGGGATTCCGGCCATCGCGGAGGAAATCTCAGCCGGGTGTCTGGGTGTCGCCAATCTTCTCTTTGTCAACATGCTGGGCATCGCGGCCCTGGCCGCCACGTTCGATTTCAAGGCCCTGAGCGGCGTTTTGAGAAAGGTGGTCGAGGGCGAGCGGGCCGGCCGACCGTGCTTCGTGGCGACGGCCGTCACCGAGCCGGGTGCGGGCTCGGACATGGAAGACCCCAAGCTCATTCGCACGGCCCGGATCTCCACCACGGCCCGGCCGGTGAACGGCGGTTTCGAGGTCACGGGGTCGAAGGTGTTCATCTCGAACGGCTCGATTGCCGATGTGATCGTCCTTTTTGTGCCGGAGCCCTCGAAGGATGGCGAAGGCCGCGTCCACGCGTTCCTCGTCACCCCTGACCTCCCCGGTTTCAAGGTGGGGAGAATCGAGAAGAAAATGGGGAGCCTCGCCGCCCTGGCCGTGGAATTGGTCTTCGACCGGTGCGTGATCCCGAATCGGAATGTGATTCGACCGGAGTTGGAGTTCATGCCGATTCTGGCTCTCGTGCTGGGGCTGACGCGGGGCGGTGTGGGTGCATTCGGCGCGGGCGTGGCCCGCGGGGCGTTCGAGATGGCCCTCGATCACGCCCTCCGCACGCGGGCCGGGGGTCGGCGCCTCATCGATCACCAGTGGGTCCAGTTCGAGCTCACGGCCATGGCGCGCAACGCGATGATCGCGAGGGCTGCGTTCGTGGAAGCGTCCCTCGCGAACAGCGTGTGGGGACTCGCCGGCGTGATGGGCATGATGAAGTTTCCTGGCGACCGGCTCGTGCCGGGCCCCATCAAGCGGTTCCTCTTCGAGCGCCTCATTCTCCCGAGTCCGTGGGTCTCCAGGTTTGCCGCCCGGCGAGCCTCGACAGCCCTGGCGGTTCGGCGGAGCGACGTCGCGAGCGTCCTTGGCGACCACGCGAAGGTCTCGGGTTCGGACTTGGCCGTGGAGAACGCGCGGCGGGCCGTTCTGCTGATGGGAGCGGACGGCGTGCGAGAGGGGAGTGCGGAGAAACTCGATCGGGACGCGAAGCTGTTGCAGATCTACGAAGGGACGAACCAAGTCAACGGCATTGATCTGTTCGAGCGCCTGGTCCTCCGCAGAGGAGGCGAGCCGGAGGGGGGTCGCGATGGGGGCGCTTGACGACGTCGTCCAGGAGTTCCGGAAATTCGCCCGGCGCGAGCTGGCTCCGAAGGCGCGAGCGCTCGAGGGGGCCCCCGATCCGCCGCGGTTCAAGGCCGTCCTCGACGAGGTTCTGGAGTTCGGCTGGGATGGGGTCGACGATTTGATGCAGGGGAACCGCGCGGAGGCGGACGCCGTCCTGTCGGAGCTGTTCCATGTCCTCGGCGAGGAAACGCTCTCCGCAGGGATCGGCGTGGCGCTTGTCAGCCGTTTGCTCCCCACACGACTCTTGCGCGCGGTCGGGGTGGCGGCGTCAGCGCGAGAGCCGCTCACGACGCCGCTATTCATCGAACCGGCCTTCGCGGAGGACTTCCTCCGGATCGTGCGCGGCGGCGAGGGTCGCGCTTGCGCTGATGGCCGGCTGCCCCTCATTCCGCTTGCGGCCTCGGCCGATGAGGTTCTGGTCTGGTTCCCAGCCGGAAAGCTGCTGGCTGGCCTGCCTCTCCGGGGCGCTGGTGTCCGCGTGTCGGACCCCGTGCCGACGCTTGGCGTCAGAGGCTGCCCCTTGAATGATGTCTTCTTTGACTCTGTTCTGATTGGAGAGGATGTGGCCCCCTCTCCTCGAAGGGGAGAGGGCGGGGGTGAGGAGGTCCGGGGCCGCCTGGTCCCGGCCGACACGCGCGCCATCGATGAAACTTTCGTCTCCGCGCGCTCTTGGATCCTCAGTCTTGCCGCTGGAGTGTTCGCGGGTGGGTCAAGGCGAGCCTTTGCCTACGCGGGCGAACGGTACCAAGGTGGACAAGCGATCATCCACCATAGCGGACTGAGGCAGATTCTTTCCCGCCTCGAAGCGACCGGGGAAATCGCTCGCGCCACGGCCGTCTCGATGCTTCGTGGGGGTGCTACCGGCGAGGGGCCGGATGGACGGCTGGCGATCTATGCGGAGGCGATCGAATCGCTTGCGGCCCAGTCGCCGAACATCATCCAGGTTTTCGGAGGCTACGGCTACATGGAGGACTACGAGGTCGAGCGGGTCTACCGAGACGTGACGCACCTCGCGGTGGCATTCGGCCGGCGGGGCTTCGATCGCGTCGGAACCGACCGCGAATGAGCGGGTCGTCCTGGCCATGCGGCGCGGTTTTTCAGGCCGCTCTCGCCGCCGCCCTGACCGCCGCCTCCTGCGCCGAGTCATCGAGCCTCACCGGCGTCCCGGATCTTCCCGACGGGTGGACGAAGATCGAACCCGGCGGGGAAACCGCCTGCGCCCACGGCACTCCCTATGCCTTCTATGTCCGCCCCGGCAAGATCAACAAGCTGAGCATCTACTTCCAGGGAGGCGGCGCATGCTGGAATGCCCTGAGTTGCGCCTTCGAAAGCTCACTCCTCTCGACCTCGGCGGAGGACAGGGCCCAGATCGCGGAGAACATGAACGGCGTCGTGGCGCTGGACAACCCGGACAACCCCTTCATGGACTGGTATGGGGTCTTCATTCCCTACTGCACGGGCGATGTCCAGATGGGGAACCGGGTCGTCACCTATCCCGCCATCGGCAGCAGTCCGGAGGTCACGATCTACCACAGGGGGTTCGTGAACGCTTCATCTGCGCGAGCCTGGATCTACGAGAACTTCAAGGATCCCGAGTTCATCTTTATCAGTGGGAGCAGCGGCGGCTCGCCGGGGAGCGCCATGCACGCGCCGTACATCGCCGACCACTATCCGCAATCCGACGCCGCTCTGTTGGGCGACTGTGAATCCGGCGTCGCCCCACAATCGTTCATGAGTGACAGTTTCCCATCGTGGGGCGCTCAGGAGAACTTCCCACCCTGGATTCCGGAGTTGGCGAACACCCCGCTCGAGGAGCTGACGATGGCGAAGGCGTACGTGATCGTCTCACAGTACTACCCGAAGTATCGCATCTCACAGTCAAACACCGTGGGGGACAAAACACAGGTCTTCTACTACACCGCCATGGGCGGCCGCGAGGATGAGTGGAGGGGGCTTCAGGAGAAGCAGACTCTCGAACTGGCCGAGAAGATTCCCGCCTTCCGCTACTACATGGGGTGGGGCGACAACCACTGCTACCTGCCCCACAAGAGATTCTACAAGGTCCAGGTCAACGGGGTGCGGTTGCGCGACTGGGTGGCCGACATGGCCAACGGCCGCGACGTCCCCAACGTCCACTGCACCGACTGCGAGACTCAGGAGTTTTTCACCCCGTAGCGAGCCAAGTCCGGCTGGGCGCCTCAGCTCCGCGCACAGCCGACCCCAGTCCGTGGGCAATCGGCCATGCTGAGTCATGGCCACGTCGCCGCGCCCCGCCGCGCCACGTTCCACGTGTGTGTAGTCCGCCGGCCGGCGGATGCATACGGGGCCGCGCCGCAAAGATTGCGACTCCTCGGTGTGGTGGTCGTGGCTTGCCATGTTGACCTCGGCTGCGACTCTGTAGGCAGTAGCGGGGCACATGTGTGGGCTTTTTCCCCACACGAGCCGCCACGTGACGTAATTATGTCTTGACGCTTGACAAGATTGGCTGCTTCTGATAGACGTGCCACGATGACTAGGCGGGGAGGGCGGGGAGCAAGAGAGCAAGAGAGCAAGAGAGCAAGAGAGCAAGAGAGCAAGAGAGCAAGAGAGCAAGAGAGCAAGAGAGCAAGAGAGAGTAGATCCTCGGAGCGGGGCGTGAGACCGGGCAGCCCCGCGTCGCCCGCGTGCTCCCCTGCTCCCG
>JACPQY010000041.1 GCA_016190245.1 Nitrospirota bacterium
CCTTGAGGCAGGAAGGCGTCCTGGCGGTAGAGCCAGATCGTGGCCCCGACCGGATCGACCATGGCGAGGAACGCCTCCAATTCGGTCCGCTCCATCGTGGTGTAGATGGTCACGCGGTCGCCCGCGGAGCCTTCCACCAGCGCGAGATGGACGGCGACGAGCCCGTCCACGGGAACGGGTGTGAAGGATTGCATGAGGATGGGTGGCGGCTCGCTTCCCCCAGGCTCGAACCCGGTCGGGAGGAACAGCGCCACGTCTTCGATGATCCCGCCCTCATCGTTGGGCAACTGGTCGAAGTCCCGGCCTTGGTAGGAGAGCGGGGATTGGGAGAGGACGTATCCGGTTGGGCTGGTGGTATCCGGCGTCAGCGCTGGGGGGAAGATGAAGCCCGTCACGCCGGTCAGGCCGCCTGTCTCGGCAAACGCGAGAGGGAACGTCCGGCTATTGACCGTCACCGTGCCCGCCTCGCTGGAGGTGCCCGAGACGAGGGTGCTGAGGCGGTTCGTCACGAGCCAGTCCGGAGGCTCCGAAAGGGTGAGAGTCGGTGGCAGCGTGTCTATCGAAAAGGCATACGGTCCCGCTGTGCCCACATTCGGGGCCTTGTCGGAAATCGTCGCCTCGATCGTGTGCTCGCCGTCGTTGAGGGGGTTGGTCGGGACGAAGATCGCCTCCGTGGGGCCGATCCGATCGGGCGTGAGAGGGAGCGGCGTTCCATCCAAGAGAATCGCGAGCGAGGAGAGGTCGAGACCGGAGGAGGGCTCGGGGTCGGAGTAGACCACGCGGATCGTGGGGAGGTTGTTGGGGACGAACGAGCCCGGGATCGGCTCGGCGATATCGATGAAGGGTGGCGTAACGTCGAAGAGGTAGGTTCGGGAGGTCTCCGTGCGGTTGCCGGCGAGGTCCTCGGCCGTGATGGCGAAGAGGTTGGCGCCGCCGGAGAGGGGGAAGGTGGCGGAGAACGAGAGGTCGGGAAGCAGGGGGATCGGGAGATCGTTGATGGAGAGGGTGGCGGGCTCGGAAAGCGAGCCGGCGATCTCGACCTCGGGGGAGGGCGAGGCGAAGCCGTCCGGCGGGAGGAGCGAGACGAGCGCGGGGGCCGTGGTGTCGATCGTCAAGGCGTTGCCGTCCACCACCTCCGAGTCGATCAGCTTGATCTTGGCCTTGACCTCCTGCCGGGCAGCGACGAGGGCGGCCTCGAGGGCCTCGATGAGGGGCCGGATCTTGTGGCGCAGGGCCTTGCCGATGCCGTCCACGCGGACCTCAGCCCGCCACGAGCCCTCACCACGCCCTTTCCTTCTCTTCTCGAACTTCGATTCCAGGCCGATCGTGGCGTTGCGCTCGCCTGCGAGGGCGTCGATCGAGTCGTCGAGGCGGGACCGCGCCTCACCGGAGAGCGCCCCTTGCTTGATCCGCTCGCGGAGGAAGAAGGCGAGGACGGTGGAATCGTAGTCCCCATCGGGAAGGAGTCGGCCGGTCTCGTCGTTGCCATCGAAGGCCGTTTCGGTCTGGACGCGAACGGAGCGGTCATGGGTGCGGGGGATTTCGGAGCGGGCGCGGAGTCGGCGGACGTCATCTCCGATCACGGCTGTCGCGGCAAAGTAGAACGACGCCCGGCCATCATCGCCGTCGTCTCGATCGTGGTCCCGGGCGTGCAGGCCGTCCACTGCCTTCACCACCGCTTCCACAGCTATCGTTGAAGCATCCAGGCGGCCATCCGCATTGGGGGAGAAGGGGTTGGGATCGGCGGTCACGCCCGTCACAAGCGACTTGCGCCCGGGTGGCATCTCGCGCGGGGGATGTTTCTTGCCCGGCCCGTGCTGATCGCTGTTGTGGGCCAGCGCGAATGGGATCAGGAGAACGAGTGCAATAAGGACGAGAAGCGAACGGGCCCGTCTCATCCGA
Organism: Nitrospirota bacterium; assembly: GCA_016190245.1. Classification (GTDB taxonomy): domain Bacteria; phylum JACPQY01; class JACPQY01; order JACPQY01; family JACPQY01; genus JACPQY01. Next base: position 1,903 of record JACPQY010000041.1, read on the forward strand.
TCAGGCCTTGAACGGGAGTGTGTGCGTGACCCGGGCTGGGTGGAGACCTGCGTGAGACTGTGTGCGTGCGGGGCGAGGGGGCTTGCGCGGGTTGTCTGTCCGCCACGGCGGAAAGCCCGCGACTACCGAAGAACCTGGGTGTGGGGGGGGGGGACGTGCCGAGCGATTCAGGTCTCACTTGAACCATGTCAGCCATCATGTTGGACAAGAAATCACATGTGGCGTAATTTGTCAAGTTCATAATTGGTCATTGGTCTTTGCGATCGAGGTGAACGGGGGGCCCAACCGGAGTGGGCGTCCCATATCCGTAATCCGTCGGCAGGCGACCGTGTCGCGTAGGGACGCACCTGGGCAAGGAGCCCTGGTGCCACGAGATGAAGCCCCGCAGGATGCGGGGCATGTTACGTGGCATTCCTATGCGTCCGAAAAGACGGACCGATGAGAATCGGTCCCTACGAAGAGCACGCACCCGTCGGGTGCGCTCCCCTGACAGGGAAATCCGCCGTTGTCTACGGATTAAGGTCGTCTTTGCCCCGTTGCGCTGGGCCGGGGGGGGCGGGTAAAGTGAGCGGTCGGATGACCCGCATCTTTCTGGCCCTGCTCGTGTTCCTCGCGTCATGTGCCGGAGAGCGATCCTCCCGGGGGGGGGCCGAGCTGTTCGTGAGCAACTTCTCGGGAAGCGTCGTCTCGGTTTTTGATGCCGCGGCTTCGGGAGATCAAGCCCCGCTCCGCCGGTTTTGGAGCCCGGGCCGAATGGAATCGCCGTGGGGGCTTACGCTGGACCGGGTACGGGACGAACTCATCGTGGGAAGTTGGGGCAACAACTCGATCCTTTTCTTCGGCCTCGACGACTCCGAGTCGGCAAAGCCTCATCGAGCGATTGCCGGTCCGGCCACGGGTTTTGACGGATCGAAGGCCACGTGTCTGTCGCCCGACGATGCACAACTCTTCGTCGTCAACATCTTCGGGGATGCGATCCGCATTTTTGACCGCACGTCCTCGGGAGATGTGGCACCGATCCGCACGATCTCGGGGCCGCAAACGGGATTGAGCATGCCGGATGCCGCCGCGGCCGTTCCGGACCGGGGGGAACTCGCCGTGTCCAACTGGGGAGGGAAGTCCATCCTGTTTTTCTCCCTTAATGCCACGGGGGATGTTCCGCCGGTCCGCATGCTTTCCGGCCCCGTCTCCGGGATCGAGCTGCCGGAAGGCGTCGCCATCGACGTGGTGGCGTCGGAGTTATACGTCATCAGCTCCTTTGACGACTCGGTCGCCGTGTTTCCTCTCGGGGCGAGCGGGGATATGGCGCCCGTGCGAAAGATCGTGGGGTCGCGGACAGGCATCCGAGCCCCCATGGGGATCGCGCTCCACGGAGATGAAGTCTACGTTGCGAACCTGGGGGCGGATTCTGTCGTGGTTCACGCCAAGTCCGCCTCGGGCGATGTTCCGCCCCTGCGGACGCTGGCGGGGGATCGAACAGGACTCGCGGAGCCGGCGGGGATTGTGCTTTCGGTCGAGTAGGGGCGAGGTGCGTCCAGACCCAGGTCAGCCGGATCGCGAGCACCTCTCCACCGCGGCCGAGACGAGGAGAAGGTTCATCTCCCTGCTGGCCTGTTCCCTCGTGGGCGCCTGTCTGCCTTCGAAGGGAGGCGGATCTAGGGGGCCCGGGAAGCCGGCCTACTGTCTCGAACCCGCCGATCACGCCAAACGAACTCTGGAGGCCCTGATCGACACGGCTATCCCCGGATCGCAGGACGATCCGAGCGGAGCGCCCGGCGGTGTGGAGGCGTGCGTCTTGAGCACCTTCTACGATCCATTTTTCAGCCTCGAGTACGCCGTCCCCGTTGTCGTGGGCGACGTGGACTCAGCGGCGAAGAGGATGTTTGGACGTCCTTTTGCCGATCTCGGGCTCGCCGAACGAACGCAGGTTGTCCTGGAGAGGGAAGGCCAGGACGTCCAGGCCGCGGGCTTCTCCGTCTACAGCCTTGTGTTCGCCTTTTTCCGGCTCGCCTTCTACAGTGGCGTGTTGACCGACGTGGGGCCGGAGTTGGCGGGCTTCCCGGGCCCGAATCTAGGCTATCGCGGCCGTTCCTCCCACGGCCTCGATCTGGCGAAGGAAATGACGGAAGACGGAAGCCTGCCGTAGCAGCGGAGCCGAGATGGCCGAGCGAGTTGATGTTTGCGTGGTGGGTTCCGGCTTCGGCGGGGCCGTGGCGGCGCTGCGCGCGGCGGAGCGCGGTCGGTCCGTCGTCGTCCTCGAAAAGGGGAAGTACCTGATGGGGCGGGATCTGCGCCAGACGCAGGACCCGAAATACTTCCTCTCCCTTGCCCATACGCACTGGGGTGGCAACGTGGCGGTGGTGACCGGGAAATGCGTCGGTGGAGGATCCGTTCTCTATGGCGGCGTTTCCCTCAAGGCCCCGAGTGAGGCTTTCGATGTGGTGGACCGATCCACGGGAACGAGGTCCTGGCCTGCGGTGATCGACAGGCAGGCACTTGGGCTGTACTACCAGCGGGCGGAGACCATGCTTGGCGTGAATCGCCTGCCGTGGTCCCAGATCCCGAAAAAGGGCGGCGTCCTCGCCCGGTGGCTGGACAACCTGGGCTACACGTGCGAGCGCGCGCCCTACGCCATCGTGGATTGTCTGGAGTGCGGGTGGTGCACCTACGGTTGCATCTACGACCGGAAGCAGAGTCTCACGCTCAATTACATCCCCCAAGCCGAAGCGCGGGGCGCCGAGGTGCGGCCGGAGTGCAATGTGCGAACCTTGTTCTCTCTCCCTTCGACGTCGCTGCCGTACCGATTTGGAGTCGAGTACCGCGATGCGAGCGGGGCTCTCCATGGGATCGAAGCCCGTGTGCTCGTCGTGGCGTGCGGAGCGATCGGGACGCCCGCCCTTCTCCTGCGATCGCGGTCCGGTCTGCCGGCGGAGATGAGCTGGACGCACGTGGGTTCGAACCTGACGCTGAGCGGCGACAACCTCTACGTGGCGCTCGCGCCCGAGGACGGACTTCTCCCCACGACCTACCAGGGTCGAGAGGATGGGGGCGTGATTTCGTTCGCCTTCTGGAGGGAGAAGAAATTCATGCTGGAAATCGTCACGTTGTTCCCGGGCCAAGCCGCGGCGATCGGGCTTGCCCGGCCCGGAGCACCCGAACCCTCCCGGTGGGGGATCGCGAACAAGGACCTCATGAAGCTCTGGTCCACACGGATGCTGTTCATCGGTACGATCGGGATCACCCCGGGCGACGGGCGCGTGGACATCGGCTCCACAGGCGAGCCGACGCTTGTCTTCGCGCCGAGCCCGGAGCTGAACGCTTTCAACCGGGACACCTACGAAACGGTGAAGATGATCGTCGAAGGAAATGGCGGGGAATTGATTGGATCGAGCTTCGAGGGTCCCCTTTCGGCGGTGGGCGCGGGGTCCGTCCACCCGCTCGGCTCTTGCCGCCTGGGCGACGACCCTGCGACCTCCGTGGTGAGCGGGCGGCCCGGTGACTTTGGCGAGGTGTGGGGCGCTCCGGGATTGGTCGTCACGGACGGTAGCGCGTGCTCCGCTGCACTCGGGGTGAACCCTTCGCTGACAATCGCCGCTCTGGGGGAGTGGATTGCCGAGTCGGTCTTTACAAAGTATTTTCCGTAGCGGCCCAGCGCCTGCCCGGGCGGCGAGGACTCGAACCGGCCCTCAGAACGAGAGCTTGTAGGAGAGCGACGCGTCCGCCACCAGCGTGCCGTCCGGCGTGCGGACCTCGACGAAGAGGAAGATCATGCTCCGGCCGCGCCTTCGCACCACGGCTTCGGCGATGCAATCCAGTCGGATCACGGGGCTGACGAAATGCGTGTGGAGATCTATGGTGACGAGCTTCCGGGGGATCTCCTTCACTCCCGAGAAGATGGCCGACACCACCACCGTGTCGATGAGGCTCACGATCGCACCGCCGTGAACGAGTCCCGCGGGCTGGTTGAGTTCCGGTCGGTAGGGCATCCGCATGCGCGCGTAGTCTTGCCGGACCTCCTCCAGTCGGAGGCCGAGGAGCGTGGGGAAGGGCGCGTCGGACATCCTTTCCTTGAAGTAGGCCTCCACCTCGGGGGCGAGGGAGGCGTGGTCGGAGGCTTGGATCCTCATCGCGCGGGCCATTGTAGCGGAGCGCCGGCACCCCGCCATTGAAAACCGCCCGAGATCAGTTCTCGCTGGGCCTCAGGCGGCTTCTTGCGCCGGGCGGGCGGAGAAGACGTCCTCCCCGAACACCTCTTTCTCGATCTCGAGGATGTCGGACCGGATCGAGCCGTCGTGGAGTTGGGTGTAGTCCTGGTAGCCGTTGAAGCGCTCGGGCTCGAAGGCGCGCACGCAACTATTGAAGAGGAGGTTCGTGAGGGCCATCACCTTTTCGCGCGGCGCGACGATGGGCAGGCCGGAGTTTTCGGCGAGCCTTGAGGCCTTCGCGAGGAAGCGGCCGAAGAAGGCGAACACATCGATCCCCAGCGTATCGAACGCCGGTTTGTAGTCCCAGATCAGCCCGATCGCCGGGAAGAGCAGGCGCTCGCGCCGCATCCGCGGCCGGAGACCGTGGGTCACCTCGGGCGGGATCCGGCCCGATTCGTAGTAGTTTTTCGGGAAGCCGACGTGGCGCGACTCATCCAGGTGAAATTCGGCAAACACGTGCCGCAGGCCGGGCACCTCGGCGAATTGGGCAAATAGACTGGTGGCCCAGCTCTCGAGGATCACGTTCATGCCGAAGAGGCGGGCGTAGGGCTCCGCGCGGGCGATGCGTTCGAAGAGGATGTACGCCGAGTCACGCAGCGGCGGACTGCCCCCAAGCAGTCGCGTCATCTCGCGCAGCACGAGGAAGTGCTTGGCTTCCTCCATCACCTGCATCGCCATGCCCATCTTCGAGCCTGTGCCGGATACGAACGGCAGCAGCGTGGCGCTCGTGTAGAGGGCGTAGGCCTCCCCGTGCGCGATGAGGGAGGTGATGTCGAGGATGGCCTGGCGTTGCTCCGGCGAGAAGGCCTGGTCGAATTCGCGGCGGACATCGGAGGCGGACACGGTATTCAGGAGCGAGCGCGTTTCGTGGCGCTGGGTTTCCTCTCCCACGCCGGCCTTCTCGAGGGCGGACGCATCATGGAAGCCGAGGAAGGGGGCTTGGATTTCGGCCTTCCAGATGTGACGCAATCCCTTCTCGTAGACTCGGGTCGTGAGCTCGTGCAGGTCCCCGCCCCGGAAGCCGTGCTCGCGATCGTCGTAGGAGGTGACCTGATGGCGTTCGAGGCGTCGCCGCCAGCGCGGTTCGAACCCGCGATAGATCCGGGCAAGGACGGGGCCGCCGTGCATGAATCCACTCCAGGCGAGTTTCTGTCGAAGGGAGCTTGGATCATTCATGCTTCACCTCCGGGATGGGACTTGACTTGATGGTTGGGGCACGCGACTCGAGGGGCGCGTTGTCAACGGATTCCTGAATGCATTTAGCCGCCTGCATGAAATCCTATGACTGGCTGACCAGTCAGTTGCAGGTATGTTGGCTGACATATATGGAGTTGTCAAGTCAACAATTGTTGCCCAAGGCCTATCTCGAGTTCGCGAATCGAACCCGGAGCATGCTTCGTGGACCCTGGTCTTTTCAGCAGGTCAGGAGCATCTTTCATTACAGTTGACTTTCGTTGACGCTTGGGTAATACTGTCGCCCAGTTCAGATCCCGAGGGGGATGTATCCTACCGAAGCGATCTCGACGACGCAGCCTCCGGCGGGCCTCTTCCCAGCTAAGGCAAGCGTAAACAATGGAAGGGAAGAGAGCCATCCCCCGGCAGAGGGGGGTCGAGTCGCTCGCACCGGTGAGAGCCGGACGAGCGTGACAAAGGAGGCCACATGGCCACGAAACTCTATGTAGGGGGACTTCCCTACAGTACTACCAGTGAAGATCTGCGCGCGTTATTCGAGCAGGTCGGAGCCGTTCAGTCCGCCAACGTCATCACCGACCGTATGACCGGAAAGTCCCGGGGATTCGGTTTTGTTGAGATGGGGACGGAGGAGGAAGCCAAGGCGGCGATCTCCCAGCTCAACGGCAAGAACCTTGACGAGCGCACGATCACGGTGAACGAGGCGCGTCCGCAGGCGCCCCGCGACGGCGGCGGCGGCTTCGGCGGCGGTCGAGGCTTCGGCGGTGGCGGTCACCGTCCGGGCGGCCGGCCGCGTCCGCGCTGGTAACGGGAACTTTCTAAGCGTCACGCCGGTGGGCGGATCCGCCCGCCGGCGGAAGTTCCGAGGGCGGGAGAGGCGAGAAGCTTCTCCCGCCTTTTCTTTTTCTCGAGCCTTTCGCGCCCCCCTTGACACCTTTCTATAAAGATGTATATTGTATACATCTTTATCATGGAATCGGCACCACTCCCATGCATCTGACTCACTACACGGACTACTCTCTCCGCGTTCTCATCTACCTGGGTGTGAGCGCTTCCCGCCCCGCCACCATCCGGGAGATCGCGCGGGCCTACGCCATCTCCCGCAACCATCTGATGAAGGTGGTGCATCGGCTGGGGCGGCTCGGCTACGTGGAGACGACTCGAGGTCGCGGCGGCGGGCTCCGGCTCGCGCGCGATCCGGGCTCCGTGAACCTGGCCGAGGTGGTCCGGCGGACAGAGGAGAGCTGGAAACTCGTGGAGTGCTTCGATGTGGCTGAGAACGGGTGCCGGATCACGCCCGCATGCGAGCTGAAACGGGCGCTGGGCGAAGCCCTGCAAGCCTTCTACGCCGCGCTCGGGCGACACACACTGGCGGATGTCCTGAGCCGCCGCACGGAGCTGGGTACGCTCCTGCTCGCCGACGAGCGGAGAAAGAGCGGCCGCCAAGCCCGCCCAAAACCAAAGGAGGCATCATGAACGCGACCCCAACGATTGTCGACGTGCGCGCGATCCCGCCCCGGGAGCGCCACCCGCAGATCTTCCGGACGTTCGACGGCCTTCCGCCGACGGGAGCGTTTCTGCTCGTCAACGATCACAACCCCGTCCCTCTGTTGCACCAGTTCCGATTTGAGCGGCCCCATGCCTTCGAGTGGTGGCCGCTGGAGCAGGGTCCCGAGGTGTGGCGGGTGCTGATCGCAAAGCGGGCCAAGGCCGAACCCGAGACGATCGGCGGCTACCTGGGCGGAGACCACCGCCGTATCGAGGCGCTGTGGGATGACTTCCGGGCGCGGTTGAACGCCGAGGACCTGCCCGGGGCGCGAGAGAGATTTGGAGAGTTCTCGCTCGGCCTGCATCGCCACATCGAGATGGAGGAACGCATCCTCTTCCCGGCCTTCGAGGAGCGCACCGGCATGTCTGGCGCGGGGCCGACGGTGGTGATGCGCGACGAGCACGAGGAGATTCGCAGGCTCTTGGAGGCGATCGAGACCGGTTTGGGGCGCGAGGGCGGAGTCGCAGCGGCCCGTGACGCCGTCTCCTCGCCGTGCCGCGAGCTGGCCGATCTCCTCAACTCGCACGATCAGAAGGAGGAGGGCATCCTCTACCCCACTACCGATCAGTTGGTGGACGCGCGAGCCAAGGCGGACATGGTGCACCTCATGCGCGCGATCTGAGGCAGGATGATCTTCGCCCGATGTGAAATCGGGCGCTCCGGGAACCCTCGCAACCAAGAGGTCCCTTTGCCGGCGGATTGGGGATTCACCAGGAGCAGTACCGCCCGGCCTCGGGGTGCGGTAGAATCGGGACCGAGGAGGACACATGCGATCGGGAGTGGCAAAGGAGCGGCACGCTGCACTCGGAAAGGGAGGTGTGTGACGGGCCGCCTCGCCCAGCCGCCCTGTTTCGCCTACGTTGACGCGGGGCTCTGCGTGGGACGCGCGGTGGGGGCGGGGGTGGGTCTGTGCGATATCTGTGTTCAGCTCTGTCCGGACGTGTTTGCCAAGCCATCTCCCGGTGCGTGCGCCTGCGTTTCGTGCGACGACGTGGACCGCCACTTGGACCGCGTGTTCGACGCCGTCCAGGCATGTCCGGCGGGCGCGATTCAGCTTGTCCATCCTGGGAGTGCCGGCTGGCTCAGGGCGGAGGCGGTGCTCAAGCTTCTCCCCCACAGCGTGCCCGCCCGCTGTACGGGGTGCGGCCTGTGCGTAGAGGCCTGCGAGCCGGGATGCATCGAGATCGTTGGTGGTGTGGCCGTGCTGGCCAGGCCGGAGTTGTGCGCCAGCGAGGAGGACTGCGTGGCCTCATGCCCGGAGAATGCGATCCGCATGGTCTGGATGCCCGGCGGAGGAGAGCGCTCGGTGGGCCTTTGGCGCGATCCGACGCCTGCCCTGTGGCGGTCCGCCTGAGGCCCAATCCGGGGGCGCGCTGAACTACCTGCTCGGGCGCGGGCGCGGGTCGTGATGGCGGAGACGAAGAAGGCGAGACCGCTCCACCGGCCCCTTCTTGTCCTCGGCGTGCTGTCGTTGATGGCCGGGCTGTGGGCGGGGCTTCAGCGACTTGGCTGGGGCGCGCCGGGACTTCATCCGCAGTGGGCGCTCCTTCACGGGCCGTTCATGGTCTGTGGATTCCTGGGGACGCTCATAGCGGTGGAGCGGGCCGTTGCGCTCGGCCGACCGCTCGCCTACGTTGCGCCGGCCCTCTCCGCTGCAAGTGTGGCGCTGATGCTGGCGGGTGTGCGGCAGGACGTCACCGCCGCCGTCGCGGCTGCGGCTGCGACGGGGCTGACGGGGACCTACGGCATAATCTTTCAAGCCCAGCCCGCTTGGCACGTGGTCACGATGACGCTGGGTGCGGCTTCATGGTTGGTGGGGGATGTCGTGTGGCTTGTCGGCAGGCCCTTTTTCGAGGCCGTGCCTTTTTGGATGCTTTTTCCGGTCCTCACGATTGCGGGGGAGAGACAGGAGATGTCGAAGTGGACGATGCCGACGCTTAGCACGGCGTCGGGCGGGGCGGCGCGGCTCGCCGTGGCACTCCGGTGGGCGGTCTACGGCGTGGCGCTCGCCCTGCTGCTCGGAGGTGCCCTGGCCACCCTATGGAAAAGGGATGTGGGACCGCGCGTGGGCGGGGTGGGACAGGTGATCTTCGCGTTTTGGTTCTTGACCCATGACATCTCTGGGAGGACCTTCGGGCGCGGCGGGCTGCCCCGCTTCAGCGCCCTCTGCGTATTGTCCGGTTTTGTTTGGCTCGCGATCGGCGGCGTCCTGCTCATCGAGGCAGGGGGGGCGGCCGCGGGGCCGCTCTACGACGCGGCCCTGCACTCGGTGTTCCTTGGATTTGTCTTCATGCTCATCTTCGGCCACGCCCCGATCATCTTCCCGGCCGTGATGGGCCACGCGATCCCGTTCCATCCCCGCTTCTACGGTCACGTTGTACTTCTCCATGCCTCGCTCATCCTTCGCGTGGCCGGGGATCTTGGAGGGGAGCCTGCCTGGCGACTATGGGGCGGGCTCGGCAATGCGGCGGCGATCGTGATCTTCTTCGCGAACAACATCGCATCGGTCCTCGCCGCCCGCAGGGCGAGGCTCGGAGCGTGAGAATCGTGCATTGGTTGGCAATCGGTCTGGGCGTGGCAGCTTGGGGGCACAACGCGCGGCCGGCCCACGCCGGTTGGCCGGTGACGTTCGTGCCGTCCAGGGTGTTAGGATCTGAAGAACCTGCCAAAGACCAGGTCTTCAAGGTTCGTTTGAAAAAATGGACCAAGCGCTGCGGGGTCAGCTCTGTGCGTCGCGCGAGACGCAGTCTCGCGGTTTCCGGTTGCCACGCGTTGCCTCCCGGTTGGGTGAAATCCCTCCCCAAGACTTGTATAATCGGAGTTGCGACATGAGGAGTCTCGATTGCAGTTACGATTCTACATCGAACCGGGGACAGGCGAGCCGCACATACTCCGGCACGGTGTCCAGGAGGACGAGGTCGAGGATGTTCTGGCCAAGCCGGGCGAAGACCGACCGGGCCGGGAAGGTTCCCGGGTGGCCATCGGGCAGACGCGCGCAGGCCGGTACCTGCGTGTCGTCTACGTTCCCGATCTGGAACCCGACAACGTCTTCGTCATTACCGCCTACGACCTCAAGGGCAAACCACTGAAGGCCTATCGGCGTCGCCAGCGGAGGCAGAAGAGATGACCAGGCAGACCAAGTTCCCGCCCGGCTGGGACGAAGACCGTGTTCGCCGGGTTCTCGCGCGCTACGAAGAGCAGACGGAGGACGAAGCCGTGGCGGAAGACGAGGCCGCCTTCGAAAGCCGAAGACAGACCTTCATGCAGGTGCCCACTGATCTCGTCCCTGCGGTCCGGGAACTCATCGCCAAGCGCCAGGCCTAGCTCGTCCATGAGCCGACCCGCGGGCTGGCCACGGGCTCCACTCTATGCACGAGACGCGCTCCCGCCGTTTCCTGTTGCCCTCGCGCTCCGCGGAAGCTAGTTCCGGTCCGGCCGGGGTGGCGGGCCGGGCAGGAAATGTTCAGTGTACGGTGTTGACCCCATTGCGCCGGGTTGGGTCTCAGTCGCCGCAGGGCGGCTCGGGGCAGAGGCCCCACAGACCGCGGTGGGAGGTTCTTGCGGAGTTCTCCAGTGATTGGTAGTCCGCCACACGGTCGTTGCCGTTCGGGGGGATGTGTAGGACGCAGGCGTAGCCGCGCTCAACGAGGAGTGCATTGACGCTGCGGTCCTCGATGGAGACGTAGGCGAGGAGGCGACCGTAGCGGTCACGGCACTCTTGGTCGTATTCCAAACGGATGGCGCGGCCTTCGACGAGCTGCCGATTGTAGGTGCCCGCCTCCGACCCGAGGCATTCTTCCTTGCCGGGGGTGGTTTCCGGGGTATCGGCCAGGAGGTAGCGGACGCTCTCACCGGTATCGAGGCGGACGGTGTCGCCATCTACGACTTCACTCACCACGGCGGTTTCGGGGCCGCACTCCCGGGTGAGGTGTTCGGGGCCGCACGCGGCAGGGGCAGAGAGCAGAAGGGGAAGTGAAACGAGAAAGACGAGGCGGCGGGCGGCGGGACGCAGGCTCACGGGCAGGCGGCGTTGGGAGTGCCGGGCGTGCCCGCGTCGCCCTTGCCGTAGGACGGGGTGCCGGGACACCAGGCGTCATCGTCGTCGTTCCCGGACTCGCTCGTCGAATCGGGATCGAGTTGGGTGGATTTTCCCTCGGTGGTGGCGGTGTAACTGATCGCGTCGAGGACGCTGCCGCCGAATCCGACAAACAACCCGCCGGATGAGTTCAGAATGCTGAACGTGAAGGTGTGTTGGACGCTGGGGAGGCCGCCGTTGACGTTCGAATCGGTGGACCGTGAGAAGACCACGTGGGTACCCGCCTCCGCGTGGAGGCAGTTCGTACTCGAAAGCGTGGCCTTGACCGTGGGGGGGGTCGTCCCGAGCTCGAGCCCGTTGAGATCCAGGGCGGACGCCGCATAGACCTCGAACCACTCGCCGTTCGAGTCCGTCACTGCGCTCGGGTTGGCCATGAATTCGGTGATGACCAAGTCGCCGATCGAGGGCGGAACGAGAGGCCGCGGCGCCCCGTTGTCCAAGCATGTCGAGCCTCCCGCCGGCGGGCAGGCCGGATTTGGTGCACCCGGCGAGCCGAGGTCCCCCTGACCGTACCCGGTGGTCGAAAGGCACCAAGAGTCGGCCGCGTCATTGCTCGTGGGGTCGGTGTGCGCCGGATCGAGCGCCCACGATGCCCCTGCGGTGGGAGAGGAATAGGTGACGCGGTCGAGCATGGCGCCCCCGTGCCCCAGGATCAACGACGCGTTCGCGTTGACGAGGCTGAAGTTGAAGAGGTGGTCCACCTTGGGAAGCCCGCCATTGACGCTGGAATCGGTGGATCTGGCGAAGACCAAGCGTGAGCCCGCGGGTGCCTCCAGGCAGTCGGCGGAAGCCAGCGTGGTCTCCACGGTCCCGTCCTCGGTTGAAAGCTCGATCCCGTTGAGATGGATCGTTCGGGTGACGTACGCCTCGAACCATTCGCCGCTCGTGTCGGTGACGACATTGGGATTGGCCATGATCTCCGTGATGACGAGATCGCCGGGTTGGGGTGGGATGGTGGGCACGGGCGTGCCCTCGTCATCGCACGAAGTCTGGGTAGTGCCCGCGCACGCGGCGTTGGCTGTGCCGGGCGAGCCGAGATCAGCTCCTCCCAGCGCGGCCCCGTACACCAAGGTGGCCGGGCACCACGCGGCGGCGGCGTTATTCTCCTCTTCGTCGAGGTGAGAGGGGTCCAGCGTCGTCGCCGTGCCGGGCGTGGCGGCCGAGTAGGTCGCCGCATCGAGAAGCTCGCCCCCGATCCCGAGCGAGAGCGCGCTCCCCGAATTCGCGAGGGCGAAATTGAAGAGATAGTTCACGGCAGCCAAGCCGCCGTTGACGAGGGAATCGCTGGAGCGGGCGAACACCAGGTAGGTTCCCTCCTCAGCGCTGAGGCAGGCCTCGGCATCGAGAGTGACTTTGGGATCCTCGGGATCGAGACCGATCTCCAGACCGTTTAGGTCTATGTCGGAGGAGACATACACCTCGAACCATTCGCCGTGGGCATCCGAGACGGAGAGCGGATCGGCCATGATTTCGGTGATGACGAGATCGCCGGGGCGGGGCCGGCGCACAGGCCGTTTTCCCCCCTCGTCCTCGCAGAGGCTCTCGGGTGGCATAGCGCACGAGACGTTCGGCGCTGCGGGCGTGCCGAGGTCGCCATCGCCGTAGGGCGAACCGGCGGCGCACCAGGTGCCGGGCTCGCCGCTTTGTTCGGGGGTGAGACGGTCGCGATCGAGCTGGGTTGCCTCGCCCGGCGCGGTCGGCCCATACTGGACTTGGTCGAGGATGATGCCCCCGTAGGACAGCGCAACGTCGCCGCTGGGGTTCGCGAGGCTGAAATGGAAAAGGGCGTCCGGGGGCGGGAGCCCGCCGTTGAGCGAGCCGTCTTCCGAACGGCCGAAGAGCAGGTATCTCTCGGCCTTCGCCGGGAGGCAGTTGTCGCTCTGGATGAGAGTTCGATCCGGATCGGATAGCGGCCCCGCACCCACGCCGTTGAGGTCCACGCTTCGCGCCACGAAGATCTCGAACCACTCGCCCTGCGCGTCGGCTGAGGCACCAGGATCGGCCATGATCTCGGTAATGATGAGGTCGTCGGGCGCAGGGGGCCGAACGGGTCGCGGTTGTGCCCCGTCGAGGCAGGTGAGCGGTGAGGCGGATGGACAAGGGTGATCTTTGTCGCAACCTTCATCCACGCCGGTGGGAGGGCAGGCGTCGCCCTGAGCGCACTGGGCGTTGCGCGCGGCCGCGGACTGTGCGCACGGCTCGTTGGGCTCGTTCGGAGTGCCGGTGGAGCCTTCCGCGTACTCGCGCGCGGCGGCACACCACCGACCGGGATCGTCATTCGCGACCGCATCGGGGACGGCCGAACCGTCGAAGCCGAGGGCGAGTCCGTCTTTCATCTCCGCGTATTGCACCTCGTCGAGAGTCACTTCCCCACAGCGCAGGGTGAGACGGCCACCCTCGTTCACCAAGGCGCCGAGTTCCTCGCCATAGGCGAGGCGGACGACCCCGTCGGCCCCGCCGGCTGCGGGGAGGCGGCCGAGGGCGACGTATTCGCCGGGCAGGATACTGCCGGTTCCGATTGCCGCCGCGCGTTCGTCAGCCGCGTCGAGCGGCCGGAGCGTGAGGGAGAAACGGCCGGGATCGAGCGTCCATGGGGACGCGTTGAAGATCTCAATCCACTCGCGCCCGGCATCCGGCCCGTCCGGATTGGCCATGATCTCGGAGACGGCCAGATCTCCGGGGAGGAGGCGCGAACAATCGGCGGGAAGGAGTTGGTGGGGTGCGGTACCACAGGCAGCGAGCAGGAGGCCCGTGGCCCAGGTCCTGTAGGGCCTGTGCGGACCAAGCCTGGTTCGCCAGTTTGGACTCGGCCCCGAGCCGGCCGCCGGCCCAGCGTTCTCCCCCCCCTTGCCCCTCATACTCGAACGATCCCCTCCTTCGAGTCGACCCCCTTACCGGTGTGGCCCGTTCCGCAGAAGGCTCACGGGAGTTCGGCGAGGTAGGTGAACGGCCCGCCCTCGCGCTCGTCGTACCACAGGACCAGCTCTCCCGTGTTCTGGTGAAACCAATCGACGCCGGCCAGATGGGCCGTGATCTGCTGCTCGGGACACGCCATTTCGATCGAGTCGAGCAGGCAGGCGTAAACGTCCAGATTGCTTTGGCCGATCTCCTCGGCGGACGCGTTGCGATAGTCCACCCATGTCAGCAGACCATCCCGCAGGTGCGGCATGACCTGGGAGGAGGTCTGGGTCACGACCCCGCGGTTGGGACAGCCGCCTGTGGTGGGATCGAATCGGCACCCGTAGATGTCGGTATTGGCATCGCCGCCGCGGAAGTCCAGCCAGACCACGAAGCTTCCCCAGATCGAAGGAAAGATCTGACCGTAGGTATCCGTTGTCAGCCGGTGTTCGACCTCGGTGGTCAGGTCGTAGAGATAGACGTCGTAGCTGTTGCCCCGCCGGTCGGACCAGACCACGTAGTTCCCGGAGACTTGGGGGAACGGCTCATACCCGAAGATGGGTCTCGGGAGGTTTTCGGCGATGACCTTCTTGGGGCACGTACCAGCCACCGGATCGAAGGTGCAGGCGGCGACGGAGGGGCGGCCGGTATCGAGCAATGGATTCACTTCCGTCCAGACGACAATCGTTCCAGAAACTGTCGGCTGGTACTCGTCGAGCACGGCGTCGGTCGCGATGGGATATTCCAAACCCGTGACCATGTCGTACAGGTACACATTGAGGTTCCCGCTGTCGTCTTCGACCCAGACCAGGCGGTCACCTGAGAGTGCGGGCTCCCTCTTGGTTGTGCCTGGCTGTCCCGCTGGGAGTTCCAATTGGTTCTCGCACAGGCCGGTGTCGGGATTGTAGGTGCAGGTGAACAGCGCATCGCCATTGTCCTCGCGCGAGACCCAGACGATCCGGTTTCCCTCTCCGGAAAAGTTGTTGGCTTTTGTGGGGGGATGGGTCTGGGAGAGCTCCGTGAAGCGATTCAGCTCGATTCCCACCAACCCGAGATCCTGGGCCTGCATCCCGTTGGTGGATGTGACAAGAGCGCGGACTAGATAGGTGCCGGTGGGGAGGCCACCGAGCTCCCAGGTGCCCAACGGACCGAGCGAGGGAACGGGCGTGGCCACAGGCGGCCCGATGGGCGTGAACTCGGCGGGGGCAAGTCCCAGTCCGTGGAACAGTTGGTACTGTTCGAAGGGGATGCCGGCGGGCGAGGTATCGGCAAGCCCCTCGATCACGACGCTCGACTGTTCGCTGCTGATGAAGTTGGACCCCGACGGTGAGCCCACGAAGGCAACCGCCGTGTTGAAGTAGGGTGACAGGTTGTGTTGTCGGGCGGCGGCGTCGATGTCGGCGAAATCGGGCGTCAGGTCCGTGAGATCCCCGTTGTCGTCGTCCGCGAGAAGAACGTCGATGACGGCGTCGGGGATATCGAGGGAGTTGGAGAGGAGGCGTGGGATCAGGAGTTCCTCGGCGAGGGCCACGCCCTCCGGCTCGCCGTGCGTGCGGGCGAGGTTTTCCCGCAGGTGCCAGGCGAAACCCGCCCATGCCTGCCCGAGGTTGTGGGATTCGTCGAAGCCGCTCCAGGGAAACTGGTAGGCGTTGTCTGCCGTCCGCACGAACGTGCCCTCGCCGAAGAAGTTTTCACCCGACAGCGGCTGGCCGGTCGCGAAGGTAGCGATCAGGTCGCCCCATCCCTCGCTGAGGCCAGACTCGGTCATGCCGCCTGCCATGTCGTCGGCGAAGTGGCCGTACTCGTGGTAGATGACCGTATCGTAGGCGGGGTTGATGCACCACTGGTTGGGAAACAGCCAGTACCCCGGCAATTTCCCCTCCAACCTGAAGTCAAGAGCCGAGCTCTCGTACGAGGCGTTGCAGGTGGGGGCCGTGTTCACGGTTGCAGGGATGGGGATGTCGAGCCCTGACAGGGGGATGGGGAGCCGCCCCTGAATCCAGTCGTGGACGAAGTCCGCGTGGAAGTAGGCGTCCACCTGGGCGGTGTCCTCGTCGTTCGCGCCCGACTCGTTGAACAAGAGGCGCAGTGGGATGCCTGGCGTGCCGAGGGCACTCAGGCTGAGCGTTGGGCCGGCGGCGTTCTCCACCTGCACCCAGGAACCGGTGAGGGTCGCTGTCACCGTTGCCGGCTCTTGGATTTGCGGGAATCGAAAGAGACCGAGCAGGTGGGTGAGCGTGGTGAAGGTGCCATGGGGTGTCGTCGCCTCGACCTCGAGGTGTTTCAAAGGGAGCCGGTCGAAGCCTGCTGAGGAGACCGGGTCGAAGAGGTACCCCTTGCCGCGGACATCGCCGAAGACGTAGGAGGGGCCGGGCTCGGATTCCGCGATGGACGCTTGCGACTCGATGTAGACCTTTGGGTCGAACAGCCAAGCCGCCCCGGGGTCCGTGGCGTCCTCATCCACGAGGGCATGCAACTCCCCGTCCTTCGCCGAGCCCATCTCGCGCAGGCGACGAAGCCGGCCCCCGACGAGGGCAACGAATCGGCGGATCTCCGCCAGCGAAGGCGAGCGGTCCGGAGGCAGACCTAGAATCTTGGCTGCTCTCGCCCTGAGAACCCTATCTGCTTGGGGGCTTCGTCGTGGTAGATCCAGTTTGGGGTAGAGGTTGGCCGCCGCCGCGAGCACGGTAGTTCCCCGCCGGTCCCTCCGGACAGTGAGGTGGGCGCGGCCACCCCAGAGTGGGAGACCATCGTCGGTTTTCTGGATGAACTGGACGTGGACGAGATCGCCCTGGCCGGTCCGAAGGGGTATCTCAGCGAAGTAGTCTGGCTCGAGGGCCACGGGCCCGCGCAGATCTTCCGCGGCCAAGTATTGGAGTGCGGCCTCGGCGAGTTCCGTGCGGTTCAGCGCCCGATCTGAGAGGGTTCGAACCGGTCCGTTGGATCGGTTTCTTCCTTTTCCCAGGTCGTCGAGCCGCAGGGGACGGGGCTTGGCGGATCGGCTGGGGCCGGGGGGGGTCACGTAGGGATCTTGGATGGCGTGCGCCGGTTGAGGCTGGAGACCCACCAGGAGAAGGAAGAGGAATCCAACCATCGTTGCCGCTTCTTTTCGAGATGTGCGGGCTGTCATGTGTACACCCCTGCTTGTGTTTCGGATCATCGTGCGGCCCGGCGAGCGCCGCTCTGGCCGGCAATGTTGATGAGCACGCCGATCGTCCGATCGAGCCATTTGCCCAGCACCGGGTGGGCAGTGGCCACGTCGGGGGCGCCGTCGCCGTTGAGATCGGCCACCGTGAGGGCTTGCGTGTTTCCCACGCCGTAGCTGGGAGAAGCCTGTGCGAAAACCGCGCCGCCTGCGTTGAGGAAGACCGTCACACTCGAGGAGCCATCCGCGGTTAGGAGGTCGGGATCCCCATCGCCGTCCACGTCAGCGGTCTCGATGTACAAGTGCGGGTTTCGAGTGGGATAGATGTTCGGCGCAAGGAAGGTGCCGTCGCCTCGGTTGAGGAGGACCGAGACGCCGCCCGTTTGGCCGGCCACGGCAAGGTCCACCGCCGTGTCGGCATTCAGGTCGGCGGCTGTGACGCTCCAGGCGCCGCGGGTCGCGGCGTAGTGCACGGCTGGCGAGAAGGATCCGTTGCCCGTATTGAGGAGGACGGAGACGGTGCCGTCCAGAGAGTTGCAGGTGGCGAGGTCGTTGTGACCGTCCGCGTTCAGATCGGCCGACACGATGGAAACCGCGAGCCTACCCACGGGATACGTCTCAGCCACTTTGAAGATCCCGTCCCCCCGGTTAAGGAGTGTGGTCACTTGGCCGTCTAGCTTGCGGTCAGCCGTCGGCGAGAAAGACTCTGTCTGACCCGCGGCATAGGATCTCCAGGATTCAATTAGCTCATGCGCCTTCCCCGGGGGAGTGCCCGGGGTCCATGCGAAGGGCGATACCGTGGCCAGGTCAAGGTCGGTGTCGCCGTCCATATCCAGCACGGTAACCATCCAAGGTGGGTGGGGGAGGGCGTAGTTCTCAGCGCTCCCGAATCTGCCGTTGCGTTGATTCAGGAGAACAGAGGAAAAAAAGGTGTTGTAGCTGGCGGCCGCCAAGTCCGACCAGCCGTCTCCGTTGAAGTCGCCTGCGGTCACGGACTGCACGCCTTCGGGGACATCGTAGGCCGACGGGGGCCCGAACGTACCTTGGCCCTCGTTGTTCAGGACGGAGATGGTGCCGCTCCCGTTGTCTGCCGTGGCGAGGTCGAGATCCCCGTCATGGTCCACGTCCGCGGCCGTCACCGATGCGGGGGCGATCCCGCTGCGATAGAGAGGGGCCGTGACGAAGCTGCCGTCGCCCGGGTTGAACAGGACGGAGAGGGACCCGGTGCCGGGGACGCAATTGTCCACGAGGGCGACGTCTTGCGCGCCGTCGAGATTGACATCTCCCGCGGCGATGGAGCAGGGTTCCGGTCCCACGCGGAAAAACCGGGGTTCTGCGAATGTCTTCCCGCCCTCGTTCGCGAGGAGCGAGACCGTTTCACTCCCTTGGTCCGCTGTCACGAGGTCGGGCAGGCCGTCGCCCGTGAAGTCGGCGGTAGCGAGCCACGCGGGCTCGTCCCCCGCGCGGTAGTCCTTCCGGGTCGGTGGGAGGCCGGCGCCTACATTGGTGAGCAGAGTGATGGTGCGATCGCCGTTGTTGGCGGTGGCGAGATCCATCCACCCATCCTTGTTGGCGTCGAGGGCCACGACGGCGTACGGCCACTTTCCTACAGCGATCCGCTCCCGCTCACGGAATGTGCCGTTCCCGCGATTCAGCAGGACGTCAACGGAGTCCCAGGAGAGGCTGGTTACGGCCAGGTCGTTCCAGCCGTCGTTGTCGAGATCGGCGGCCGTGATCGAGAGGGGGCTGACGTCCACCTCGTAGAATATCGCCGGCAGGAAGGTCCCGTCGCCTCGATTCATCAGAACCGCAACGAGGGAGTCGTAGTAGGGGTGGCTCCAACTGAGATGGTCGGCGACGGCCAGATCCGGCGCGTGATCTCCGTTCAAGTCGCTCACCGAGACCCACGAGGGACCGTCGTACGTGGGGTAGGACTTGGCCCGTCCGAAGGTGCCGTCTCCGTGGTTCAGGAGGACGGAAACGGCGTCGCTTCCATAGTCGGCGGTGATGAGGTCAGCGGCCGAGTCGCCGTTCACGTCGGCGATGGCCACGTGCCGAGGCTGGATGCCGACGGGGTAGGCGATCTCGTGGCCGAAGTGGTTCCCGCCGACGCTCATGGCCACGGTCACGGCGTTCACCTCCCAAGCGGTGGCGGAGAGATCCGGAAACCGGTCGCCGTTAAGGTCCCCCAGGGTGACGGCGTTGGCATAGGGCGGGGCGGGGTAGACTTGGCGTGCAGGCCAGAAGAGCGCGCCTGAGGGTGGCGGCATGACCGGTGTCGCAGGACCGAGCGTGGGGATGGAATCGGGGCGGTGGGCAGCCTCGGGGGTGGGTGAGCTATCGTGGGCTGAGATGGACCCGGCGGAGAGGGCCCACCCCGCGCAGAGGCAGGCGGCGATCAGGCGCCACCTCCCGGCGGACGAACCTTCGGATTTGGCGGCAGGCGCGAAAGAAGCAGCTATTCTTGCCATGGCAGGGTTCCCCTTTTCAAACCCGCCACTCTTTTCGCGCGCCTTCCCTGGCCTACCTACCGGGCCAAGCGGCTACCACCTGGCCGGTGCCCACTACGCTACGTCATAGTCCGAGTGGGGCAAGAGCGCAAGCGAAAACGGGCGTCTCGGACGCGGGGGGAGTCAGGAGCCGGTGCCGGTGGTCTGAACCCAACAGGCCTTCGTGGAGAAGGGGGTGCTGCCGACCTGGAGTTGGATGCAGCCGTCGCATCCGCCGAACGTGCCGCTGGCGGTCACGCTGCCTTGGGTAACCTGTAGCGTGCCGCTTGTGGGCTCGATCGTGCAGGTGCCGGGCTGATAGACGGCCTGGGCCACGGAGATCGAGACGGAGGCCCCGGAGGCGGTGACCGTTCCGGACAGGTTCAGTGAGTAGCTGTCGTCTGTGTAGTTTGTCAGGGTGGTTGCCCCTGCGGTCATGGCAAGGGATTCGGTGAGGTCGAGGCTGTACGTAGTGGATGCCTGCTGGACGCTGCCCTTCATCGTGAGGCTGAGCGTCGCCCCCGCGAGGGAGGCATCCGTGCTCCCGTTGACGGTGGAGGTGCCGTTCGAGAAGTTGGCGAACGCCATACCGTAGGAGACTTTCTGGAGCGTGACGGTTCCGGTTGAGGTGATCGAGCCGCTGAAGGTCTGGCCCTGGCGAGTCTGGCAGCCCGTCCCGTAGTCCAGGATCAACTCGAACGTGCCGTTTTCTTTGCTGTAGGTGGTGGAGGTCTGCGGGCATGTCGTCTTCGATTCCAGGGCAGGGGCGGCCCTCACGCCGGCGCGGACGCCCTCATTGACGCTCTGGGTGGTGGCGCTGGACGAGGTGGAATAGAGCATGGCCGCCTCGGTGCTGCTGTTGAGGGATTCCTCCTGGGCCGTGGTGGTGGTCGCCGACGGTGTGGCATCGGCCGCGGTGGTGTCGGCGGCGGTCGTGGTTTCCTCTTCGTCGCTGCATCCCGCCAGAAGGGCAAGCGACGTAACGAGAACTCCGAGAAGAGCTGCGGCCGGTGAGCGCATCATGGTTCCTCCCTTGAGATTTTCTCCAGCACCTTGAGCAGGGTCTTGTTTCGCGGGCGGCTGAGGGCGTGGGCCCCGACGTGGCTGAATCGGACCACGCCTTTCTTGTCGATGATGAACATGGCGGGCTCGAAGTAATTGTCCTTGAAGATCTGGCGATCGATCCATTCGATCGGGTTGCCCTTGGCCTCTTTCACGCCGTAGGCCCGGCTCAGGGCCATCCCCGCGTCGGAGGCGAACTTGAAGGGCAGCTTGAAGCGGCGCGCGAACCGTTCGCTCTCTTCGCGGTGGTCCACGCTCACCGCCACTATCTCGGCGTCGCACTTCCGTATCAGCTCGTATTTTCGCGCCAGGAGTCCCATCTGCACTTGGCAGAAGAGACACCAGTAGCCGCGGTAGAACACCAGCACGATGTTCTTGTTTCCGAGGAGGGGCGCCAGAGCTGCCATCGCCTCCGGCGAGCCCTCCCCCGGCGCCGGGGCGATCTGTCCCTCGATGATCACGTCTGATTCCGCTTATAGCCCACCCGGATGGATTTTTCTACACCTCGCGCGCCTGTCAGAAGCTGGAGGGAAGCCGCCTACAAACGCGCCACGTCAACCAGGATCAGGGTGATATTGTCCAGGCCTCCGACGACCTTCGATTTCTCGACCAACTCATCCGCGACTTCCTCGACCTGCTCGCGCTTGAGGATCTCCAGGATCTCGTCCGCCCGCAGCATGTTGGTCAGCCCGTCCGAGCAGAGCAGGTACCGGTCACCTTCACGGAGCTCGATGCGGAAGACATCCGCCTCGACATTCGCCTCGAGGCCGACCGCGCGGGTGACCACATTCTTGAGGTGGTGGTAGTCCGCCTCCTGCGCGGAAAGGCGGCCGGCACGGACCTGCTCGTGGACCCACGAGTGATCCTCGGTCATCTGTCGCAATTCGCCCTCGCGCAGGAGGTAGGTTCGGCTGTCGCCGATGTTGCCGATGTAGGCGGCGGGGTTCACCTCCTCCTTGGGATCGATCCACAACGCGGTGAGGGTGGTCCCCATGCCTCGGTAGATGGGGTGCTCCTCGGCGAACTTGATCACGGTGTGGTTCGCCAGTTGCATGGCGCGCTTCAGCGTTTCCTGCCGGGGGTCGCGTGGCGTCTTGGCGAGGGCCTTGGTGAGGCGTTTCAGAAAAGGTTGCCGCTGGGTGGTTTCCCAGTCCGCGGAGGGTTCCTCTTTGGACATCTGCCGCATCACGTCCTCGAGAGCCTTGAGGCTGACTTGGCTGGCGACGCCGCCGCCGACGTGGCCCCCCATGCCGTCCGCTACGGCGTACAGGCCCAACTCTTCGCTCACGACAAAGGCGTCCTCGTTCTTCTCGCGCCAGTTCCCGATGTCTGTTCGGGCCGTGTGCCGGAGGATCATGCGTCCGTCTAGTTTCCGCTGATGTGCATCTCGGAGATGAGGAGTGAGGGCGAGCCGTACGCGCCCATGAAGCGCAGGTCGGAGCCGACGGCGGCCACGCCGCGGAAGAGCCGGGCGAGGTTGCCGGCGATCCCGAACCCCCTCACGGGGCCGGACGGCTTTCCCTTGACGATCGAGCGGCCCATCGCGCCCAGCGAGAAATCCCCGGAGATGGGATCGGCGGTGTGGAGCCCGATCACCTCGGTGATGAACACGCCTTCCCCGCACTCCGCCAGAAGCGCCGAGGCCTTGAGTGTGCCCGGCTCGACATGAAGGTTGGAGACCGAGAGCACAGGCGGCGATTGCGAGGAGCCCCGGCGCGCGTTGGCCGTCGAGGCGCGGCCGGTCCTGCGCGCCCAGTAGGTGTCGCACAGGTGGTTACGGAGCGTGCCCCTCTCGACGACGGGGGTTCGGCGGGAGACCACTCCCTCGGCGTCGAAGGGCGCTGCGTTGGAGCCGCGCGTCTCGATGCCGCTGTCCACGAGGGTGATTGCCTTCGCCATGACCGGGCGCCCCAGTATATCTCCCCACAGAGATTTTTTCTTTACGACGTTCTCGACATGGAAGGACGGGGCGAGGAGGGAAAGGAACTGGGCGGCCACCTGATTTTCAAGGACGACCGGACCCTGCCCCGTTCGGGGCAGGGTGCCTCCGAGGCGCTCGGCGGCCCGCCGGCCCACCCGTTCCCCCAGGCCCTCGGGGTCGAGGTCGGAGAGGCGGACGGAGAAGTCGAAGTCCCAGGCGCTCTCCGAGTCGGCGCCCTTTTCCGCCACGGCCATCACGCTGAGGCTGGCGTACGTTTTGGCGTAGCTGAGTTGGAGGCCGTTGGAGTTGAACAGATACACGGTGCCGTAGAGTTCATCGTACGAGGCCTTGCGAACGCGCTGGACGCTCCGGTGGGCGCGCAGCGCCGCCGCCTCCATCTCCATGGCGAGGCCGATCTTCTCGTTCACGCCGGTGGCGGGCACGGCGGGGTCGAAGAGGTCCAGCATCGGCAGGGGCGCGGTGGAGGGATGGGGGAGGCCGTAGTGCTCGTCCGGGTCAAGGCAGCGGGCCGTTTCGGCGGCGGATCGCACCGCGCGCCGGAGGCTCTCCGGCTCCAGGAGCGTGGTGTAGGAGAAGCCCATCCGCCGGTCGAGGAGGATGCGCACCGCCACGGTGGCGGTCTCCGCCCGTTCGTGCGAGTGGAGGCGGCGCGACTTGATCTCGATCGTGCGCTCGGCAAGGTGGTTCATGTAGATTTCCCACTCGGCGGCGCCGAGACGTTTGGATTCGACCAGGACGGCCTCGATCACGCGCTCGACGGTGCCTTCGTCCAGACCTTGCGCCGGGGGGGGGGTCCGTGTCGGCCGGGCGGGGGTGCGAGCGGCGGTCATAGGTCCCGGATCAGCGCGACTTCGCGGCAGTCCTTGAACCGCTCGCAGTAGATGCAGTCGCGCCAGACTTTCTGCGGGAGGGTCATCTTCTCCACCGCTCGGAAGCCGGCGCGCGCGAAGAACTGCGGATGGTAGGCGAGCGCGAACAGGCGGCGGAAGCCGAGCCGTCGGGCCTGGCGGATGCAGCGGCGCAGGAGCTTGATGCCGAGGTCCTGTCCCCGGTGGGCCCGGTCCACCACGAGGGAGCGCACCTCGCACAACTCCGGGGAATAGATCTTGAGCGAGCAGGTGCCGATGAGCTTGCGAGAGCGGTTGGTGACCACGAGGAACGTGGGAAGGTCCTTGGTGATGTCGTCGGGCGTGCGCGGAAGCACCTGCCGGACGCTCGACGCCTCCTGGATGAGCCGGTGGATCTTCGGGATGTCCGCGGCGGTCGCCGATCGAATCACGTCTTGCCCCCGCGCGCGGACCGCAGCAGCTCGGCGGCATAGGCGCGGGCTTTCTCGGTGATGGTCTCCCCGCCCAACATCCTCGCCAGTTCCTCGAGGCGGTCGGCGGATTGGAGGGGGTGGATCTCCGTGACGGTCCGGCCGCGCACGGGGCGCTTGCGCGCCTTAAGGTGCTGGTCCGCGAAGCAGGCGATCTGGGGGAGGTGCGTGATGCAGATGACCTGATGGCGCCGCGCGAGTTCGCGCAGTTTCTTTCCCACGGCCTCGGCCGCCGCTCCACCGATCCCCGCATCCACTTCGTCGAACACCAGTGTGACACCTTCCTTTTTCTGGGACAAGGCGTTTTTCAAAAGGAGCATGAGGCGCGAGGTCTCCCCCCCCGAGGCCACCCGCGCCAGTTCGCGGGGGGGCTCGCCGGGGTTGGCGGAGAAATAGTAGGTGGCTGTTATCGGTGAGTCGCCCGAGAGGAGCCACGCGCCGGCGAGTTCGAGGGCCGCCCCTTCCCCCCCCCGGTCTCCGGCCACGCGGCGGCCACCTCCACCGAGAAGGCCGCCTTCGCGAGGCCGACGGCCCCGCAGCCCGCCTCGATCTCCCGCGCCAGCTTCCGCGCGCCCAGATGGCGCCGCTTGAGCAGATCCTCGCACGAGGCAACGAATTCGATCCAGGCCTGCCCGAACCGTCGGGCCACCTCTTCCCGGTCCTCCGCGGCCGTGGAGAGCTTCTCCAGTTCGGCGCGCCCCTCCTCGAGCGTTCGGAGCACCCGGTCCAGTGTGCCGCCGTACTTCTTCTTGAGGCGGTCGAGATCGTGGAGCCGCTGCTGCGCGGCTTCGAGCCGCGAGGGGTCGAACTCCAGACGGCTGAGATAGCCGGAGAGGTCCCGCGCGGCCTCCTGGACGAGGCTCTGCGCCGAAGCAAGCGCGTCGGCCGTGGAACCCAGGCGAGGGTCGATCTGCGTGAGAGGGCGGACGGCCTGCACGGATTTCCCGATCTTCCCCACCACCGCCTCATCGGACGAATAGAGCGCCTGCTCCACCTCGCCGAGAGTGGAGGCCATTTTCTCGCTGTTGGCCATGATTCGAACCTCGGCCTCGAGCGCTTCGTCTTCTCCCGGTTTCACCTGGCCGCGTTCGATCTCGCCGGTCTGGTAGGTCAGAAGATCGATGCGCTCGGCACGGGTTCGCGCGAGCCGGTCGAAATCGCGCAGTTCCGTGTAGAGGCGCGACGCGGCCTGGCGCCGATCTTCAACAGCCCTCGCATCCTCGTCCAGGCCCGCGAAGTCGTCGAGGTAGGCGAGCTGGCGCGCGGGAAGGGCGAGGTCCATGTATTCGTGCTGGCCATAGAGCCCGACGAGCCCGCGCCCCAGGCCCTCGAGTTGCGCGAGGGTGCGCGTTTCGCCGTTGATCTGAATGCGCCCGCGGCCCTCCCGGCTGAGTCTCCGCCGCAACTGGATCGTGCCGTCGGACTGGGCTGGATGCACCGACTCCCTGGGAGGCCCCTCCAGGCCGAAAACGCCCTCCACCACGGCCTCCTCGCACTGGGCGCGGATCAGGTCCGGGTGGGCTTTCGCGCCGAGGAGGATTTCCAGCGCGCCGATGAGGATGGACTTGCCGGCCCCCGTTTCGCCGGTGATCACACAGAGGCCGTCCTCGAACGTGAGGGTCAACTCATCGACGAGGGCGAAGTCCTTGATGTGGAGTTGCTTGAGCATCACCCCGCAGTGGGCGACAGGTGAGTCACCTCTCGCCCCATCCGAGCTTGGTTCGCAGAACCGTGAATGTGTCGGGGCAGGTGTGATTGAGCCGGATGACGCGCACGTCCGAAGGCGACCGCCGGACTTCAAGCACGTCGTTGGAGGACATCTCGCAGTCCACCTGCCCATCCAGCGTCAGATGAACCTGCGAGGTCACCTTCGTCCTCAACGAGATCCGAACGCTCGACTGCTCGGGGAGCACGAGCGCGCGGTTGCTCAGCGTGTGGGGGCAGATGGGGGTGAGGACGAGGCAGTTGACCGACGGAACCACGATCGGCCCGCCGGCGGCCAGTGAGTAGGCGGTGGAGCCGGTCGGCGTGGCGAGGATCAATCCGTCCGACCTGTAGGTGGTGAGGTGCCGTTCGTCCACGGTGGCCTCGATTTCCAACATCCGCGCGATCGCGCCTTTCGTGATGACGGCATCGTTGAGGACGGTTTCCGACAGGGCGGTGCCCCCTCCGCGAACCAGGCGGGCGGCGAGCCGCATCCGAGAAAAGATTTCGTAGTCCCCGTGCGTGAGCTGCTCGAGGGCATGCGTCATGCTCTCCAGGGGAACCTCGGTGAGGAATCCAAGACTGCCCAGGTTGATCCCCAGGACGGGCACGCCGGACGCGCCTGCCACACGAGCTCCCCACAGGAACGTGCCATCCCCGCCGAGGACGAGGAGCACGTCGGTCCCCTCACTCAAGAGGTTGCCTTCGGGAACGCCATCACGCCCCAGGGCCACACCAGTCCGCCGCTCCAGCGTGACCCGAACCCCGTGGGCGGTAAGCCAATCGGCGGCCTTGCGCGTGGCTTCCGCCGCGGCCGCGAGGTCGTGCTTGGCGAGGATCGAAACCGCGGAGATCTTCTTCACGTCGGGGACACCCCTACGGGCCGAATAAGTATCACATGACCCCGGTGGTGTCTATGCAACCGCCGACTTGCCGACGGATCGAGAAGGACGCGCGTCGCTTGCTCAGGGATGGTGCCCAAGCTATCATGCAATCCTCCTCGAAAGGCTCCGGAACCCGGGCTGCGTCTCCCGACGTCCCGGACGCCTTGGAAGAGATCATCCGGTGGAACGAAGAAACCTTCCGGCACGCAGCTGAACCGGACGGCCCCCTCTGGAACGAGTCCCACGCGAAAACCCGCCCGAGCGGCCGGCGGTGCCTGCGCGGCGAGGCAGGAGCAACGGACTCCTCGCCGCTTCCGCCCTCATCTCCCCCGCCCTTTTCTTTCTCCTCTCGCTGCCCGGCCTGAGTTGGGTGGACGAGAAGAGCCGCGATGTTCTCGTATGTTTACACCGGGATCTCGAACAGTCCCGAGAGGCCACACTGCTCTATCTGGATGAGGAAACCTACCGAGCCTATGGCCTGCCCCTGTCCGCCTGGACCGGGCCGCTGGCGGAGTTGGTTGATCGGCTGGTCTCCGAAGGCGCGCGCGCCGTGGTTTTCGATTTCCTGATCCTGCCGGCCGATCCTTCAGCGGCTTCCACCCTGCCCCTGGCGCGGGCGCTCGCGAGGGCATCCGCTCAAGGCGTCCCCGTGATCGTCGCCTCCGAGCTTGCCCCGAACGGCACGATCAAGTACCCCTATCCCCTCGTCCGCCAGGCGGCCGCTGCGACGGGGTTCTTCAATCTCAGCCCGTCGAGTGACGGCGTGGTCAGGCAGCAGGAAATGCACATCCAAACAGAGGAAGGACCGCTCCTTTCGCTGGCCTCGGCGGCCTACGCGAGCCTCGCCGGCCTGTCGCCGGAGGACTTCCGCAAGTCCTTTCCGAAAAAGATCCGCCTCAACTTCCGGCCGAGAGGAGCTTTTCAGTCCGCGTCGATCCTGCGCTTCATGCGGGAGAACGCCGACCCTGCCGTGCGAGGCCGAACCGTGTTTGTGGGCCCTTCTCCGGACTTCCTGTCGGACATTACCGCGACCCCTTTCAACATCCTCGGAGACGAGCCGGGAGACCTCTACTCCGGCTTGGAGATCCACGCGACCACGTTCACGAACCTCTCGCAGAAAAGCTTCATACGCGATCTGCCTGGAACCGAGACGGCCGCCCTCCTGATCGTGGGGACGGTGATCCTCTTTTCTCTCGGCGCCCGCCACTCGACGCGAAGGCTTGGCCTGCTCCTCGGCGGTCTCGGCCTGATCCATGTTTCAGCGGCACTTTTCGCCCTGAGGCACAACACGGGTCTGCCCGTCCTGTCACTGCTTGTCCCGTGGACGGCGCAGGCAGGGGTTTCGGTTGGGATACGCTTCTGGGTTCTCGACCGGAAGAAACGCGCTCTTGAGAAGGCGTTCGGGCGCTACGTGAATCCTCTGCTTCTGGCCTCGATCCTGGAGAACGAAGACGAAATAGACGAGTCGGGGAAAATGGTGGAGGCCTGCATCCTCGTCACCGACCTCAAAGGATTCACGACCATCTCCGAATGGATGGACCCCCGAGACCTCGTGGCCATGCTGAACGAGTATTTCGAATGGACGACCCAGATCATCCGGGAGGAGGACGGTCTCGTCCTCAGTTTTCCGGGGGACGCCATCTTGGCCGTGTTCGGTGTGCCGGTTGCCGCGGGCGACTGCGGCGCGTCTGCCGCGCTCAGGGCCGCCCTCCGCCTGTGGTCGGAGGCCGAACGAAGGAAAGTCAGTATCCACGTCGCGGTCTCAAAGGGCCCTCTCGTGATCGGAAGGATCGGAAGCCGGTTCAAAAGCGACTTCACGGTCATCGGCGACACCGTCAATACGGCCTTCCGCATCGAAGCCTACTCGGACGACAAAGGTTTGGTACTGACGGAGAATGTGCTACTATCCGCGACGCGGGAAACAGCCCGGCTGTGTGAGTACATCGAGACCAGCGAGGTCCAGGTAAAAGGGAAAGGGAAGGCCGTGGCGATTGTGAAAGTCACTCCTGTCAAGGGAGGTGGAACGTGAGTCCCGGCACAACTGTCATTCTGTTGTGGTTGATCCAATGGAGCAGTCTGATCTCGGGCGACGCAAACCAGCTCACGCTCATGCGGGCAGGCAGGAAAGTGCCGCTGGAGTTGATGGCTGAGTTGAAAGAGAAAGACACTCTTGAGTTCAAGGGCGGAGGGGCGACGATTTTCTTTTCTCCCGACCGGTTCGTGACGTTCAAGGGGTCGGGCACGCTGGTCCTTGCCGATCAGAATCGCTGGAAAACGGAGGGCGATCTCAAGGCCGAGGAAGAGAAGGTGGCGGACAAGGGTCTGGCCAAAGTGTTCTCCAAGGAAACGGCTACCGCCATAGGCGGAGCCTATTTCCGCTCCGGAGGTCTTCTCACGCGCCTCGCGTACCCCGTCTCCGTGGCGGTTGAAGAAGTCGCGCCTTCGTTCCGATGGCGGGAAAAGACGGTGGGCAAGGTGATCTTGAACGGGCCGGAGGGCAAGGCGGCCCTGTGGGAATCACCGGTCGCGGGCACCGGGCTCGACTATCCATCCGGCTCTCCGCCGTTAAGGGGAGGGCAGAGCTACTGCTGGGAACTGACGGATGCCAAGGGCGCTTCCCTCGAGACGGCATGTTTCCGGGTCGTGGATGACGAGGGCGCGAAGAACCTCGCGGCGATCCGGTATTCAATCGAGACGGCCGATCCCGCCCGGAAGGAAGGTCTCTGTCGCGTGGGGGTCTCCTACCTGGTGCGCGAGTCGCGCCTGGATGCGGCCCGCGACCTGCTGGAGGCGTGCCCCTCTTCGGGGCAGGTGCGAACGATCAAGGACTCCGTCGAGAAACGACTCGGGCTTTGAGCAGGAGCACCGTCGGGCGGCTGTGGCTTGTCGCCGGCGTGTGGCTCGGATTGTTTCCCGCGTGCCTCCACCTTCGACCCGACTCCACCGGCGCCGTGCGCCCGGTTGACTTGGGGCGCTCGTCCACCCACACGGCCTTCGAGATGGTCTCGGCCCCCACGGCCGGAGATCCCGTCTTCCGATACAAACTGCAGCGGTACAACCTGAAGCGCGTCGGCTACGAAGAAGAAGTCGAGCCCAGAATCCAGATGACGACCGCGGGGTGGATCGTGGCCGGGTCCGCCTGGGCCCTCGCGTTGGGCGGCGGCACCTACCTGCTGGCCGAGGGCACGAGAAACGGGAAGTCGGACCTCAAGTCGTGGGGTTCGGTCGCTCTTTTCGCGAGCGACGCCGTCCTGGCCGGGACGCTCGCCTTTCGTCTCTTCGGCCACGGAAGGAAGTTGAAACCAAGGTGGGTGTACATCGACCATTCCGACCGGAACGTGGTGGACTCCGTGTCCGCCGCCACCCTCGCGCCGGTGGAGGTGCGCTTGAAGGCCCCGTCAGGAGAGCAGGCGTTCCCCCTGTCCACGGACCTGGAGGGTGTGGTGGAGATTCCCATCCGCGACCTTGAGCCGTACCTTTCCGCCGGAAAGCCCACACCGGCCAAGCTCGTGTATCCCCACGACGACAAGACCTACACGAACTTCGCGGTCGGCACGGATGTCGCATCCGGTCCGGCCCTCACATTGCTCAAGCCGAACGAAGAGTTTGTCCAGGTGGATGACGAGGTGATCGAGATCTCCGCCCTCGCCAACGATCCCGTCGGGCTGCGCCACCTGGTGGTGCTCGTCAACGGCAAGAAGCAGCTCGACTACGAACCCAAGGCTGCGCAGCGCGAATATGCTTTCAATGCCGCGGTCAAGTTGAATCCGGGGCTCAACGTGCTGCGCGTGCGCGCCCAGGGGCGGACCGGCTCCATCGAGCGAATCGTTCACGTCGAGCGGTCCACGTCGCCCCCGCAGGTCTATGCGGTGTTCGTCGGCATTTCGCAGTACGCCTCGCTGCCGCCCGTCGGCTTCGCGGCGGAGGACGCGCGCGCCCTTCACGAGCTCACGACCCGGAAAGGCCTGGTCGGATCGGCCAACGCCTTCCTCCTCGTCAATGAGGACGCGACGCTGGAACGGGTCCGCGAACTCCTGGGCACGGAACTGAAGCAGCGTGCCACCCCCAACGACGACGTCGTGGTCTACTTCGCCGGCCACGGCGCGACCGAGAAGGATCCCGCGGCCCCGGACGGCGACGGTTTCGCCAAGTACATCGCGCTCCACGATACGCGCCCCGGCTCGCTCTATTCGACGGCACTCCCCATGGAGGAGATCCGCACGCTGTTCGAGCGCATCCGGGCCAGGAACGTCCTGTTCCTGCTCGACACCTGCTACTCGGGCGGCGGCGGTCGGACCATTTCCAAGTCGGTGGGCAAGTTGTCGGACGGCTTCCTGAACCGTCTGGCCGAGGCCAAGGGCCGCGCGGTCATGAGCTCCGCCGGCCCGCTCGAGGTGGCGCGCGAAGACCCGAAACTGAAACACGGGATCTACACCTTCACGCTCCTGGAGGCCCTCGACGGCAAAGCGGATCTCAATGATGACCGCGTCCTCACGGTCGAGGAGCTTCACACATGGATCTCCGGCCGCGTCCGCGAGTTGACCGATGGGAAGCAAACCCCGACCCTCAGGGGGACGCTCGACCTCACACTCAGACTCGAACCATGACCTGCTCGCCCTGGTCCCGAGTGACCCGATCCTGCCCGGTCTCGAGTCGAACCCGGCCCGCCGGGCACGGGTTCGGACCTGTCTTGTTGCTCCTCTTCGTCCTTTCGGGGCCGACGACCACGTCCTGCGGCGCGGCCGCTTTCTTCACGACGGAAGAGGCGGTCAAACCCTCGGAGGCGCTCAATCCCAACGTCACCATCCGGACCGGCGATCACGTGCACGTGTTTCCCAAGACTTTCGTTGCCAACGCCGAGCTACTGGCTTCGCACGACAGAGCCGATTGGGAGAAGGCCAGGGAGTACTTCAGGAAGGCGCAACAGGATCCGAGCATCGCCTCCAACTCGGCCGCCTATGGGGAGTTCGCCGCCGATTTCCTGATCACCCTGGACGACCTGAACGAGGTGACGACCTCCATACTGAAGCTGTTCGGGATGGAGGGAGCGCCCGCAAGAGACGTCTTCTTCTCAAATCCTCCGTCGTTCGACCTGCCCTCTCCGGCCCCCGCCCGCCGGCATCCCGCGGGGGACATGTCCCACGGTGTGATCGAGGACATCATGAACATCTACCTCCTCAACACCATCAACAAGAACATCCCAAGGCTCGACGCGATCCTCGGAACCGAGGACTTCATGTTCCCCGCCAAGTCCGTCACGCTCGGTTTCTCCGCGGCCGGCGTCACGGCGGCCGGCGAGTTTGTCGGCTATCACAACAAGGCCGTGGCGCTCTACCTGCGCGATCTCCTCTACCTCATCGGCATGGCGTCGAACGCGGTCACATCCCTCCGCTTCAATTCCATCAACCTGATCAAACAGGCCACCTCGGGCCTGAGCATCACGGCCATGCTGGACAGCTTTTTCGAAGGGAACGGAGGCAAACAGACCACGCGCATCCTCAACAGCGATCCCACTTTTCTCACCTTCTTTCCCGAGCACCTGTCGCAGGTGAAAGACCTCCTGTTCGCCTACCTCCTCGCATCCGGAGTCAATGAAACCGTGCTCAACGACGACCCAGGGCACTATGCCGATTCCTTCATGGCTTTCCTGGATGCGGAGGGCTACCTCAACCTTCGGAGCACGGGGGAGGCCACGGCCACAAGCGGCGTCTTCCGTCTCGGGAAAATTGACCCGACGGCGACGAGCGGAGCCTCCGAGGCCCTTCGGCTGCACCTGGCCGATCCCGCGCGCCACCCCTACGTCAACGCGGCTGAGATCTTCGGACCGCTCCTCGGCAACCTGTCCGCCGGTTTCAACTCGATCGTATCGCAAGCCGTGGTCTCGTCGCTGACCTCGGGGGCGGGGGGCAGCTCGGAAAACACGGAGATCGCCTTGAACGGCCTCCTGGATACGGTCGCGTCTCTCGTCGAATTCGTCTCCGGCGTCCAGCTCGGCGTCAACAAGAGTGTCTTCTATGTGGACCTCCACCAGCTTTTCAGGTCCATCGAGAATCTGAGGAACTATCTCCCCGCGTGGACACGACCGCCGGGCTCCAACGAAGGGTATTTTTTCGAAGAGTTCGAGTGCGGCCTCAAGGCTCCGAGCAGCGCGCTCAAGATCGCGTGCCCGCCCGGCGAACCTCTAACCGATTCCAGCCATTTCTCGGAAGTGCCGTTGGATCAACTGGGCGTCGGAACCCTGGAAATCGGCGGCCTGCGCACCGACGATCCGGACTTCGCGACGCTGTGGGGCGAGGGCGCGCCGAAGGATGGGAAGAAATCTCCCTACGGCCACTTCCTCTGGCAGGACCCCGGGTTCGGTGCGGCCGTCTGGGTGGACCCCACCGCGCTGGACTGGAGTCGGTTCGGAGTGACTCTTCCACCTGGGACCACCGTGCCCTGCGGCGTGAAGCCGGAAATGCAGCAGCTTCGCGGCCCCTCCGGGGTGTGCTTGATGAATCTCCTGGTGGACGTCCTTGCCGTCGGCAGTTGAACATCCGCGTTGAAAACAACTCGCGCCCGTGAGAAAAGCCCTGGCGATGAGGCGCGGAAGATGGGCAATTGCTGTGGCCCTCGTGCTCGGAGGACTGCCGGCCTGCGAGGGAGAGCGCCGAGATGAGACCACCGGCTGCCTGTGCCGCGGCTGGACTGATCACGCGGCGAATCCCCTGATCCAGCCGCCTCCCGGCGAACCCATTGTCGCCGATCCGACAGTCATCCTTCCGGAAGCATCCCCCGATGGTCATTGGCACCTCTTTGCCCACAGCCTCCTCGGCATTCGCCACTACGTTTCGGAAGATGGCGTCGTCTGGGAGGCCGCGCCGGGCCGGCAACCTCTGTTCGCGGGAGCACGACCCTACGTCTATCGTGAGGCTGGAACCTACTACCTTCTCTATGAACTGTTCAGTGGCGTGACTCTCGGATCGTCCACCCTCAACATGCGCTCCTCGACCGATCTCAGGCAGTTCGGCGAAGCCACCACCATCCTCCAGCCGACCCTCGACTGGGAGCGCGGCTTCCAGTCCACCAACGGCAATCCATTTCTAATGAAGGTGGGAGACGAGTACTGGCTCTACTACAGCGCGGACGGCGTGCTCCAGCCAGACACCGGCTTCTCCGAGCCCAAACACATCGGGCTCGCGCGCGGATCGGCCGTGACGGGCCCGTACGAGAAACTCGACCGGCCGCTGCTGGGACCTTCGGCGACCGACCCTTTCGCCAATCAGGCAGCGGGCTCGATCAAAGTGTTCGAGGAGAAATGGCGCGGCTTGTGGCTCGCGTTCAACAACGGCATCTACGTGGACGCAGAGGGCCACTCGCGTTCCGCCATCCGTCTGATGACTTCATCGGACGGTATCGAATGGACCCCCCTTTGCACCGCCCCTGTCGTGAGCCCCGAGGGGGAAGGCTGGAAGCGGGCCTTTGTGTATGCGTTCGACGTGAAGCGCGTGGGGCGCGAGCTGTGGATGTACTACAACGCGCGCGACGGCTGGCGCGAAGGGGTGGAACGGATCGGTCTGGCGACCCATGGGGCGCCGGACGATCTGTCGGACCTTGACGCCTGCCCGTAGGCCCGCTCACCCCGAAGCGGGGTTTTCGATGATCCCCTTGAGGATCTCGAGGGCGCGCAGGCAGTAGAGCCCGTCCTCCACGCGTTCGTCGAACGAGTACCGGATCGTCAGGATGGGACGCACGACCGGCTGCCGATCCGGGCTGACCACCACCTCGTCCCGCGCTTCTCCCGCCATCATGAAGATGGGCGTGTTGCCGTACTCGAAGAGGTGATGAAAGGGGGCCTGCATGCCGATGCTGCCGATGTTGGTGATGAAGATGCTGCTGAACATCGGATCGTTGCGAATGAACGCGGAGGGGAGGAGCCCGAGCCGGTCGAGATACCGCGCGAGCCTCGTGAGGAGAGCCAGTAGATACGTGGGCAGCCGGAACAGGACCGAGAGTTCCTTGTCCGTGGCGCTCGGCCGGTCGCTCCGGCCTTCGGTGACGCCGCTCTCGATCCGCCGGGCGAGTTCCTCAAGCGACAACGAGGGGTCGATCTCGCGCTTGATCGCCACGAGGGATCCGGAATCCGACATCGCCTTTTTGGCGCTGAACGAAACCCAGATCCCGCGCCGCTGGTAGATTCGGCCACCGGCCGTGAACCGGTTGAGCCTCGGCCGGGCGTGGATCGTCCTCACCGCCGCCCAGATCAGAAGATGGAGGATCGTGAGTCGAAGCCCGGTTCGCTGCCGGAACGATTCCATGAACTCCAGCGTGCGCGTGACGTCCAACTTCTGCTCGAAGTAGACGATCGACTCGTTCCTCCCCCGCATGATGAACGGCATGATCCGGCGCGTGAGCGACAGATCGCTCACGTAGTCTCCGTCCGACCGCCAGCGCAGAGGCATGATGTCGCCCCTTGATTATCAGGCCCTCGCTGCATCCGCAACGGGCGACGCGCGCCGACCCACGGCGGCGTCCCGGTCTCGTCCCGTCTGCGTTGCCGGGATAGCCGGTCCCCGCTACCATGACCCCGCATGGCGAGGAGGGCGCGAGAGCGGCTGGGGATGATTTCCACGGTGCCGCTCGCGATGGTGATCCCCATAATGGCCGGCCTAGGTCAGTCCTGCTCGGCCGCTCGAGTTGAGCCGGAGGTCGAACTTCCCGACGTCATGATGAATGAGGCTGTGGTTCCTTACCGCCCGGCTGATGCCGCGTTGCAGGGGAAAGCAGAGACCTATTGTGCCGAGTCTGGAATGAAGCGCGATGAGGTCGATTTCTTTCTCGGCTACCTGCCGTTGGCTGTCTTTGAAGCCCTGTGCGAGGGGATCGTCGGAGATGCTGAAATCGATTCGGTGCTGGGAGAACTGTTCGTCTCGGGGTACTTCGGTGGGGTGTGGTTGCGGGACGTTCTGGGCGCGAACGAGCCTTCAGGGGGTGGTGGGGCCGGCGGCTCCCTTGCCCTTGTGTCTCCGATTCTCGATTCGAGCCGGGCGGGGATCGTTGCCGCCGGAGCCGCGGATTCCGGGGAGTTGATCGAGCGGGCGGGATCTGAGATCGAGTTCCTGCTCTCGCTCTACGGCTACAACCTCGGCTACCTGGAATACGTGTCCGCTCATCCGCCGCCGGGTTCGGCCGAGCCGGCGCCATTCGAATGCGCGAGCTTCCTTGGATGTGACTACGCGGTCGTCCAGTTCGGTCCCCTCAAACGGTACGCCGCCCACCGTCCGAAATTGGAAGCCCCCCCGAATGCCGTCTGGCAGGAGGCGGAGGAGCGAGTCCGGCGGGCCGAATCCGTATCGCGCGAGACGGGGCGATCGGTATGGGAAGGGATCCTGGGTGCGAATTCAATGGCCGCCGAGCACTACCCCACCTTGCTCGATCTGAGCCGGACGTATCTAGCCATTGCGGAAGCTGCGGTCTGGGCGAGCTTGGTGGGGTGGGCGGACCGGGATGCGATGGCTGCGGGATGCGGGCTGAGGATGTCGGCCGGCTTGACGGCATGGTCCGGGAGCTACTTCGCGGGGCTCGCCTCTTCTCTCCCGAAGGGGACGTTTCCGCGCCTGACATGCCCCTGACCGGGCAGGGTCTCATCCTGCTCGCCCGTCCGGTCTTTCCGCGGGGTTGGAGTTTCCCGCGCATTTCCTTGTCGGTCCATCAAGACGCTCGCGCTGCGGCCCCCGCCGCGGGGGAGGGCGCTACTGTACAATGAACGGCCGTCCTCTGTACAGTAGTCGTGATCGGGGCGACCGCACGACCGGAGTCCACCACCGGGGTCAGGCTTCATTCTCCATTCTGTACGACTTCGGCGCGGGGGGTGCGGCCACCACACCGTCACACGGCTTCCGGTCAGAACTCGTAGGCGGTGCCGAGCATGAAGAGGAAGGCCGAGCCCTCGTAGCTTCCGTCACCCACGGGGGAATCCTCGATCGAGTAGCCGAGGAGCCGCTCCATAACGTCGCGGTTCGCCTGGTCCACGCCCGTCATGCCGTTGAAGGCCGTGATGCGGCTCTCGGTGGATCGGCGGTCGAGGAGAAGATACGCCCCCGCGGAGGCATCGAGTCTCCAACGCCCCCATCGCCGTGAGAAGCCGCCGGTCAGGCCCAGCGTGGGCGCGTCGTAGGTCAGCGGTGTCAGGTCGCGCGCCGGCATGGCCTCCGGCTGATAGAGCACTCCTGCCCGCACGTCCGTGCGGTCCGACCACGCGTACTCCGCCCCCAGGCGGAAATCGAACACATCTTTCATTTCCTGAGGAATGACGCGCTCGGACAGCGTCAGCTCCTTCACGGACTGGCTCATGTCGAATCCCGAGAGGCTGACGCCGATCTCAAGGGGAGGTGAGAGGGGAATCGAAGGATCGTCCAGCTTGATCCTGAACTCCCTGAAGCGGCTCCACTGCCAGAGGTTCACGTCGGCCTCCGTGTACAGGCGGCCGAATCGCCAGCCGAGGCCGGTTCGGATCACGTTGGGAAGGGCGAGCTTCACGCGGGCGTCCTTTCTGGCGTCGATGTTCACGGGGTCCGTGCCGAACATCCCCATGCCGAGGATCTCGTTGAGGCGCGTGTCGAGCCGCGCGTCCAGCGTGCCCGTCATCTCCACATCGGCCCCGCGCTGATAGGCCGTGCCCGCGAAGAAGCGGCCCCGCTCGAAGCGAACGCCCGCGATGAACGAGGGCGCTCCGAACTTGGCCACGTCCAACTCGGCCGTGCCCTCGCGGGCTGGGCTTTCCGAAGGGTGGGCGGATGACGTGATGGCCTGCCGATACCGCAGCGTGGCGCTGTCGAGGTAGAACGCTCCGCCGGCCGAAAGCCCCGCACCCAACTCAACCGCACCGCCGGCCATGAGGTAGTTCTCCGTCCTGGTCGCATCGAGGATCATGTATCGCTGCGGGCCGTCATCGGGAAAATCGAGGAAGAGGGGTCCCACCGGCGTCATGAAACCGGCCCCGAGCGTGATGCGCCTCCACGGCAGAGGCCAGATGAAGAAGGCGGCGGGAAGCGGAGTCGGTTGTATCCCTTCGTTGGCCGCGGTTGGGTACGACGTGCCGTAGGGGTAGACGGTCGAGCCGCCCTCCGTTGCGCCCTCGGGCAGGGGCGCACGGGTGAAAGCGGAATTCCAGACGAGTCCCCCCAGCGAGAGGTAGGCGGTTCGCCGCTCGATCGCCGTGAGTCCGGCGGGATTGTAGTAGAGCGCAAACGGATCGCTCGCCCGCGCCGCGAACGCGCCGCCGCGCCCCATGGCCGCGGGGCCGTTGTCGGCGACGTACAGGCCGGATGCGTGGAGGCGTGGGGCGATCGCAAGGAGTGAACAGTGAACAGTGAGCAGGAAGACGGCCAAGCGGCAGCCGGATCCAGGGACAGACAACGAGCCCTTCACGTTTTGAGTTGCTCGTTTCTCGATTCCCGCTTCACCCCGCACCGGGGCACCGCGGGGCGTGTAACGCCCCAAGGCTTGCTGTGCCGCGCTTCACGGGACCGCGGGGAGGGGTCTCGTCCCTCCGAGCGAAGCCCGGGGGGTGAGGCCCCGTTCGAGCTTGGTGCGGGGTTCACGGGACTCGATCGATTTCCGCCCGCCCCCTCACGAGAGCCGAGATCAGGAAGTCCGCCCCCAGTTTCGATCCTGCTTCCGATTCGAGCGGGTACGTGTGTCCCGTCTCGGAAGGCGAAGAGGGATCGGAAATCTGGACGAAACCGTAGGTCGCCCCGCTCGGTGCATTTCCGGCCAGCGGGAATGCGAGCGGATCGGGGGTGGTGAGCCCCGCCACTGGATGTCCGGGCGGATTCGGATTGAGGTGTGGCAGTCCGAAGGAGACGGCGAGAACCTCCGTGGAGATGTTGGTCACCGTCGTCTCTCCCGCAGCCTCGATCATGAGCGTCGAGTTCGCGTCGTTGCCCGGGAAGAACGGCTGGCGGTACTTGCCGATCGCGTACAGCGCGGGGTCGCCCCGGTCCACCAGCGTCTGCGCGAGGAGAAACAGCAGGTTTTCAGCGGCCGGGGAGTCGCTGTGGGCAAAGACGCTTGGGTAGATCGGCTCGCACTTGGATGCGCCCTTCAGGCCGGTCACGAGAACTTCCGGTGGACAGTTGTTGGCGAGGCCGAGAAGGAAGAGATAGCGGTTCGCGGCATCGCCCCGCACGAGTTGGGTCAGCTCCCCGCCGCCCACGTAGAGCACGGCCGCGCGGATCGTCACGTCAATCGAGGTGTATCCCGAGCCGAGGATCCCGCCGAGCGATTCCCCCGCGTAGCCCTTTCGGCCGGTGTCGAGGCACCCGCGACCGCACGTAGGCAGGTCGGTCTCGCTGAGGGCGGGAATGGCCCGGTTCGAGAGCTGCCAAAGGTCGAGAAAGTTCTGCCGCAGGTTGTCGCGGGTCCGCGGCGGATTCGAGAAGTCGATGAGGTCCAGAACCCAACTCAGATCGGCCACACCGGGGTTTTCCCGGTATTCCGGCGACGCGCGGAAGCCATGCCTCATCGCGTCGATGGCGATCGAAGCCACTCCCGCCTCCGCCAAACGGCCGGCGAATTGGTGCCACTTGTCCTCCTTGAGTTTCTGCGCGCCGAGGCCGTGCTGGAGGATTGCGACGGGATAGCCCCCCGCGGGTCGCGGCGTGGAGGGGATGACGAGGATGAACTCGATCTCGGACGTGCGGGTGGGGAGCGGGTCGCCGCGCTCGATGCGTGGGCGCATCAAGTCATCGGCATCGCGGAAGTCTATCGAGCGGAAGGTTCCCCGAATGAGATCTGCCGCGCCTGGAATAGAGCCGGCGATGGCCACCTGCTCGGCGTCCTGCAGGGTCCCGGCAGCGTGCGACTGGAGGCCCGACACCTCCGCAGCCGGCGCGGAACCCAGAAGACCGAGGGCGTTGAGGACGTCATCCGCACCCGATTGGACGGTGAACTCGAAGGCGAGCGCGGGGTCGGAACCCGACGGTGTCAGGACTTCGCTGTGGAAGGCGCGCACGCGGGCGGCGGAGCGGGTGGACCAGCCGTCGAGAGGAAACGAGCCGTCCACGAGTTCTCGGTAGGAGGGTGGCGCGCGCAGCCTTCGGCCTTCCCGATCCTCCAGCGAGGTCCGGAGTACCACTGTGTACGAGTGACCTCCTTCGAGGGGGAGGAGTGGATCAATCAAAATCTGGTACCCCGAGGGTTCCCAGCCCGTGGAGAAGGGGACGCGGTGCTCATCGAGACTGAAGGAACCGCCGGGCGTGAACGCGGTGGTGTCCAGGAGCCAGACCGTGCTCGCCGGCGTGGACGAGTCGGCGAGCGAGGGCAGGCTGGAGGTGTCGGCAGGAGCGGAGAGTCCGATCAGGATGGGGGATAGGAGACTGAACCCGTCCAACTCGTTCATCTGGCGGCGCATCGCCTCGAAGCTGAAGGTCCGGACGATGGGCGAGAGGAGTTCGTGACCGATGATCGTGTCCGGCGTGGACAGCAACCTGTCGAGGTCGCGGTGAGCCCCCGAGCGGAGGCTAAGGCGCAGCCCCGTCCGCGTGGAGGGATCTTCGACCGTCAGCAGGTCGTCGGGAAAGGGGAGGAAACTGTCTGTCGCACCGCTCTCGATGCGGAAGGCGGGCTCGAAGGGGATGCGGTCGGATTCCGCGCACGAGAGGAGCGGAAGTGCGCAGGCGACAAGCGTTCGCAGGGGCGGGAAGAGAACGTGCCGAGGCATGCGGGGTGGCCGGATGGTACCACGCAGGGCGTGGGTCGCAAGCCGGAGGGGGCATGTGCCGCGCTCGGGGTGATGTAGTGCATTAAGTACTATGCACGAACATAAATACAGCCAATAAAGGCACACAGGGGAGCCACATGTGGAGAGATCACTTGACAAATAAACCTGTGCTGGTACAATGCCCGCAACTTGATATGGGAGGGCGAAACATGGCTACGGTAACGGTGACCTTGACCTGCCCCCGGGGGCACAGGGCGCTCCTTCCGGCGATCGGCCTCGCGGCCGCGCTTGCCGGGGGGTGCGCAACGGGAAGGGCGGCCCGAATGGAGGCCGCCCCCGCCATTGAGATGTCGCAGGCTTCAACCATCGTGGTGACGGTGGTTGAGCCTGGCTCCGAAAACCCGATGTCCGGAGTTGACGTGATCATCCGCGGCCCGCGGGACTTCGTGCGGACCACCGATGAATACGGCGAGTTGACCTTGGATTCCATGCCCGCCGGCGAGTACGCAGTGGCGGTGTCCATTGACGGTTTTCTGCCCATGGCGAAACGCGTGGCCGTAGGGCCGTCGCAGTTCCGGGAAGTGGTGATCCAGCCTGTAAGACCCGCCCAACCGTCGGTGTATCGAAGCCTGCCGAGCACCCAGCCCCTCCCGATCGAGGCGGACGCGGCCAGCGTGGTGCTTTTTGGGCAGGGCACCACGGCCATCAAATCCTCAGCCCTCCCCATCCTCGATGAGGTTTCCCACCGATGCCAGGAGCAGCCCGCGCTGGTGCTCGGCGTCATTGGTGAGGCGCCTCGGGCGGGTGGAGCGAGCGACTTGGCGCTCAAGCGAGCCATCGTGGTGGCCGACTACCTCGCCATGCAGGGTGTGGACCGGAAGCGCATCGTCCCGATGGCCGCGCGCTCCGGCCGCGCTCAGGAGCCACTTCAACTCCGGTCCGGTGCCAGGGGATCGGATCGGGTGGTGATCAGAGGTTTGCCGCTCGCTGCTGAAGCCGGCCTGTAGAGCCTCCGCCCGCTAGCCGCTGGAAGCCGAGGGCGTGGCCAGCGCGCCCAAGTTCTCCTGCAGGTGTGCCTCACTTTTCATTCCGACCAGCGCCGCTGTCACACCGGGCTGAGAGAGAACGTACCGGAGGGCGGCCTGAGCCGGGGTCAAGCCGTCCGTCTGCGCCTGCGGGTGGGACGCGCTCGCGAGGCGTCCCTGAAGAAGAGACGCCGAACTGAAAACCGCCAGCCCGTGATCGGCCGCCACGCGAAGCGGACTGCGCTGCCCCCGCTGGTTCCGGTGGCTTGCCAACTCGGTCATCGCGGCATTCAGGGGCGCCTGGATCGCGGCGAATCGGTTTCGGTCTCCCCCGACTTCCCTCGCAATCTCACAGATCCGCTCCAGGTCAAGGAATCCCTCCGCCGAGGGATCCGCCCGGTAGCCGTTCCACGTGGCGGTTCCGTAGAAGCGCACCCGACCGTCGTCGGCGGCGCGCTCCAGTACTTCGAAGGCCCGGGCCAGGCCGCGTTCGAACTCGGACCGGTCCACTTCGTCGAGTTGCTGCTCGGGGTTATGGAGGTAGTAGAGATCGAGGGTCTCGACGCCCAGATTGTGTCGCGACACGTCGATCTGGTGGGAGAGGTAGCCAGGTGCGATGCAGTGGCAGCCTGCCACGATGTCCTCCGGCTTGACCAGCCCCGGCCGGAGGAGGGTTTCCTCGAACCAAGCCCGCGTCGAGCCGCGGTAGGCCGCATCGCCGGGTATGTACCCGCCCTTGGTGGAAACGAACACGGAGGATCGGGGCACGCCCTCCCGGCCCAGGCGCTCGAGCGCGCGCCCGATGGCACGCTCCGAGAGTTGCCGACGGTAGTTCACCGCCGTGTCGATCACATTGAGGCCCGACTTCACGCCGGCGACGATGGTAGTCTCGTACCCGCGGTCGTCCTCCGGTGTTTCCTCGCCCAGATAGGTGCCAATCCCCAGACGAGTGAGACGATCGAAGGTGAGCATGATATGCCGCCTCCTTGACTGTATTCATCTGGATCGCGCGAGTCAACATGGGGTCGAGACCCCATCCGACATCGTCCGCGTATAATGCGCTGGATGCACGTCGTGCTCGTTGACCCCGAGATTCCCTGGAACACCGGGAACATCGGGCGCACGTGCGTGGCGACGGGAGCGACGCTGCACCTTGTGGGGCGGCTTGGCTTTCGACTCGAGGCAAAGGAAATCCGCCGCGCGGGGCTCGACTACTGGCCGCACCTCCGATGGCATCGGCACGAAGAACTGAATGCGTTTCTCGCCTCGATCCCTCCCGATGCGCCGATCGCGTTCTTCTCCGCTCGGGCGCGACGGACCTATCTCGATGCGCCCTTTGAGCGCGGCATGTATATGGTGTTCGGGGGTGAGTCCGGCGGCCTGCCGCGTGGCATCCGCCGGCGGTTCTCAGACCGGCTCTACCGGATTCCCACGTCCCGCCGCGTCCGCTCGCTCAACCTCTCGACGGCCGTGGGCATCGTGCTCTACGAGGCCCTGCGGCAAGTCGGACGGGGCGCGCGGAGAACGCTGCGCGATTCTGAGAGGGTCCCGCGCAGTGACGCGGGCTGCCTGCCCGCCGAAGTCCGTCCGCCGTGGCGGACTGGACAGGCGGGAAGCCCGCGGCTACCCCGAACGAGGATCCGTGGGAGGCGCATCCGTGGAACGGGGCACAGCAGGCTTCGAGCCTGCGGATCTCTCATGACAGGCATTCTTTCTGCTCGACGCTCTTAGTCCTTTTCCCGCATCAGCGACCGTTTCATCTCCACCAGGAGTTTCTTCTGCTCTCCGGTCAGCTTGGGATACTTGAGGTCGAGAGTATCGAGGGTTCGGACGAGGATGTCGGCCACCGCGAGGTGCGCGAACCACTTGTGGTTGGCGGGGATGATGTACCACGGAGCGTGCTTGGTGCTCGTGGCAGAGAGCATCTTCTCGAAGGTATCCATGTAGTCGTCCCACAAGGCGCGCTCGGTCAGGTCGCTCTTCGAGATCTTCCAGTTCTTCGCGGTGTCCTCCACGCGTGCCAGGAACCGCTTCTTCTGCTCACCCTTCGAGATGTACAGGAAGAACTTGAGGATCTGGTAGCCATTGTGGGTGAGGTACTTCTCGAAGCTGTTGATGTCCTTGTAGCGCTGCTTCCAGATCTTCTTGCTGAGGAGATCCTGCGGCATGCGGGAGTGTTCGAGGAACTCGGGGTGGACGCGGACGGTGAGCACCTCCTCGTAGTAGGAGCGGTTGAAGATCCCAATCTTG
This sequence comes from Nitrospirota bacterium, assembly GCA_016190245.1. Lineage (GTDB taxonomy): Bacteria > JACPQY01 > JACPQY01 > JACPQY01 > JACPQY01 > JACPQY01. Next base: position 45,363 of record JACPQY010000041.1, read on the forward strand.
CCGCGCTGAGGAAGTGTGCGGCTCGTGCGCCACAAGTAGTCGTGGTTGAGTTCTCCGGAGGAGGGGGCCTTGAACGAGTAGACCTCGCACCCGGCGGGGTTGATGCCGGACATCACGTGCTTGATGGTGCTGTCCTTGCCCGCGGCGTCCATGGCCTGAAAGATGAGCAGCAGTCCCCAACGGTCGTCGGCGTAGAGCTTGTCCTGCAGGCGCGCGAGGCGTTGGATGTCGTCACCGAGTTTCTGCTTGGCCGCTTCGTGGTCCGTGTGCTTGCCGGTGTAGCTCGGGTCCACGTCCTTGAGGGAAAACCTTCGGCCGGGACGGACGAGGAAGTTGTTGAGGTTCATTGGGTGTACCCCCCTTTCGATGGGATGGAGGAGGCGGCAGGTTTGCGCGTTTGATCCGTCAGAGGAGGGGCGGCCCCCGGGCCCAGCGGCCCCTTGGCGCCGGCTGCCCTCCTGCTGCTACATCGCCAAGCCACCGCGCCGAGGGTATCACGGGTGGGGGGGCCATGTC
>JACPQY010000040.1 GCA_016190245.1 Nitrospirota bacterium
GTCAATTCCCTGACGAATCTTGGACGGCTCACACGCCTTCGCTCCTTCACCCCCGGTTGTCCCCATCATCCCATTCGTCAGGTCCATCGATTTACTTTAAAAGACTTTGGTAAGAGGGCTTAGAAACTGGCCTTTGGCATGTTTCCGCGGATCGTTCGGACGCACCCGTGAAGGGTGCGGCTACCACACCTCTAGGCTTGCGGGAGGTAGTCGCGGGCTTCAGCCCGCGTCTCGAATTTCGCTTCGATCCCTTGGTGGATGAGCTTGGCGGGAAATTCCTAAGATTACGATTGTCCATGGTGTTAGGGTCTGAAAAACCTGCCAAAGACCAGCTAGAAATCGTGGCAGGCGTCGCCGTTGCAGCCTTCGTCTTCGATGACTTCCCCGTGCTCTTCGCGGTTAATGTGGCACTGTTTGCAGAACCGGCCCGCAGGGAGGTGCTGGTCTTCGACGTGAGTTTCCTTGTAGTCCTTGTGGCAGCCGCCGCATTCCGTGCGAACGAGGTGGACATGCTTGGGCGGCTGCACGGTATCCTCGGGATGGCAGGTGTCGCAGGTCTCCTTGGTGCGGACGTGACAGCCGGACCCCATGCAGGCGTCCATGTGCGGCCGGTTGGTCGGTTCCGCCGCGCTGTCGTGCTCGATCGTGTAGTGGCAGTCCGGGCACATCATCTCCTCGAACTTCACGTGAAGCTCGTGGTTCATGATGATCTTCTTCTCGTTGTGCTTGTACTCGAGCTCCTTCTTGTCCGGGACGTTCGGGTGACAGCGAACGCAGTTCTCGTGAACGCGCTGCCGGTCGGAGTCCAGGAAGGCGTGCTCGCCGATCTTGGCGGGGATGGGGAGTACCGCGTGGATCTTGCCGTGGCACTCGACACAGGAGACCTCCCCGAAGCTCGGATGCACCTTGGATTTCTTCGACACGTCCCGTGTCTCTCCCGTGCTGTGGCACGAGAGGCAGTTGTAGTGGCTCTGCTGATACTCGGACAGCCCCAAACCACCGAGCACTGTGGCGGCAGCGCCCAGTCCCGCGATACCGGCCAGATTGCGGATGCTCATGGGCGGAATCTTCAGACTCCGCGCGCGATCGATCAGGGCCTTGAGACGTGGATTCACGGACCTAGTCCACCAGGAAGAAGAGGTACTTCTCCACGAAGCCGGGCTCTTCCTTCGATCTGATCTTCGAGACCATCACCGCCGTGTCCTGCCACGCCACGCCCCCGCCCGCGCGGTCCACGCGCGCGGCGATCAAGGGGTTGACGTGGGTCCCGTTGCCCTCTTTCTCCCACCATAGAAGGACGGTCTCGGGGTTCGTGCTCTTGAACGCCTTGCCCCTGGCCACGTGTCCGTAGCCCCAATGTCCGCAATTGTCGGAGATGGCCACGACCTTCGGATGGATGCCCTCCAAGAGGAGCACTTCGCCCTGCACGGAGCCTTGGCGGGACAGAACCTCGATCACGTCGCCGGTCTGGAGCCCCATGGCTTGTCCGGTTGAGCGGTTGATCACGATCGGGTTGCGATGCACCAACTCGGAGAGTTTGAGGGAGTTGGCCGTGTGGTAGTGGGTGTGAACGTTCCACTGGTACGTGATCAGGGCGAGGTGAGTGGGCTTCATGTCGCGGTAGACGTCAATCGGCTCATACGTCGGCAGCGGATTGAGTCCCATCGCCTCGAGCCGCGAGGAGTAGATCTCGAACTTGCCGGACGGCGTGTCGAATCCGTCTTTCTTGTACCGGGCGTAGTCGGGCTTGGCCTCGAGGTCCTTCCAGAACCCTTTCTGGACCAGGTAATCGAGCCCGCCGGCCTTCTGGAGCGCCCCGATTTCGGAGACCTGCTCGAAGAGATAGTCCTCGGGGTCGAAGGTGAAGTACTGGGTCATCGCGCCGCCAAGGTGCTCGGCCAGTTCGATGAGGAGGTCCATGATGGGTTTCGACTCTCCGCGGGGCTGAACGACGGGCTGTCGGAGGCCGACGAAGGGCACCATCTCCATGGATGGTGGCGATTCGAGTTCCCAACGCTCGAGGTAGGTGGAGGCGGGAAGAACGAGATCGGCCAGTTCCGCCGTTTCGGTCATGTGACTGTCGATCGCAGCGTGGAAGGGGAGCCGCGTCTCATCTTTGAAGAAGGCGAGGACTTCCTCTGTTTGGGGGCACTCGTACGCCGGGTTCCCCATGTAGGTGAACCACACGGCCACGGGCGGAGTCTTGTCCTTTCTCTTCGCGAACTCGGAGAAGACTCCGTAGGTGGATTCGCGGCCGCTGCGGGAGTCGAAGAACGGGCTCTTCACGGTGGGGCGGGGCGGGATGGGCTTGGGCTCGCTGAAGGCGTAGGTGCGCGGCAGGCAGAAGCCTCCGAGGGCGTCCACGCGACCGGTCACCGCATTAAGGAGCATCACGCAACGCTCATTCTGAACGCCGTTCGCGTGCTTGCTCACGCCACCCGTGGAGAGCGTCGTCGCGTAGCGGCTTCGGGCAAACTCCAAGGCGAGGCGAACGACGTCCCCGGCCGATACACCGCTTTCCTTCTCGGCCCATTCCGGGGTGTAACGGGCGAGATGCTGGCGCAGTTTGTCGATGGGGTAGTTCGTCCACTGCCGGAGAAACGCCTCGTCGTGGAGGTTCTCCTTCATGATGACGTTGGCCATGGCGAGCGCGATGAGGCCGTCCGTCCCGGGGAAGGGGGCGAGCCACTCGTCGCTCCGCCCGGCCGTCTGGCTGCACCGGGGGTCGAAGGTCACGAGCTTGGCGCCGTAGTGCACCTGCCGCTTCACGATCTTCGTGAGGCGGCCTTCCGTGAGGCGCTGGACGAAACTCGTGCGCAGGTAGTGGGCCTCGTAGGGGTTGGCGCCGAAGTTCAGGATGTACTCCGTGTTCACGACGTCGGCCACCTCGACCGGCACGCCCCACGTCATCTCCTGGGCGAGACGCTTGTTCTGGTTGGTGAGCCCGGCGTGGACGAGAGCATGGGGGGAGCCGAAGGCGTGGACGAACCGCTCCGTGAAGCGCTGCGTCGTGATGTCCCGGCTGCTGTAGAAGAAGAACTTCTCAGGCGTCTTGGCGGCCCAGAGCGCATGGAGTTTTTCGACGAGCACCTGGTAGGCTTCGTCCCACGTGATCGTTCTCCATTTCCCTTCGCCGCGGGCGCCCACGCGCATCTGGGGTTGGAGGATGCGCTCGGGGTCGTAGAGGATGTCCTTGGCTGCGTGGCCCTTCGCGCACATGCGCCCCAGCGAGTTGGGGTGGTTGGGGTTGCCGCCGACCTTGGCCAGGGAGCCGTCCGCAGAATACCCGATGATGCCGCATCGGGCGTAGCAGTTCAGGCACGTGCTGTAGGTGTTGCGGTGGAACCGCTGCGTTGTGCGGCTGACGCTCCGGCCGCCCATCTTGAGCTCCATCGGCTCCGCCGCGAGCGGGCAGAGCGTGGCCCCGGCGGCGATCGCGCCGGTGGTGCGGATGAAATCGCGTCGGGTGACTTTGCCCATCTCAGTGCAGCGGAATGCTTTGGCCCGCGTACACGACCGTCAGACGCATCGCGTAGATCCCGACCAGCACGAAGGCCGAGGCGACGTTGGCCGCCGCAAGCGAGCCCTTGAACGGCCGCATGAAAATCAGGAACAAGGGGATCACGCTCCCCAGCACGATCTCGATCCCCACGAAGAGGAGCTTGAACTGGCCCTTGAGGAGCAGATCCACCACGTAGTATTCCTCGGCCTTGGAGGTGAGCAGCACGAGGATGTCGTTCGAGATCAGAAAGAGGTCCACCACGATTGTAGCGCCGAGGAACTTCACGAGGTTCAGGATGAGCCCCTTCTCGATCGCGATTTCCTGGGGGGGGCGCTTCCTTGCCGTGACCTTGTTGTAGATCGACGAGGCGATCACCATCAGCGCGAAACCGGACACCATCGCGGACACGAGGAAGAGCGTGGGCATGAGCGCCGTGCTCCACAGGGGCCGTCCCTTCCCGAGGGCGAGGATGAAACCCGTGTACCCGTGGACGCAGACGGCCAGGGGGATGCCGATGATGCCGAGGGTCTTGGCCGCCTTCTGGTTCCCCGTGAACAGGGCCCAGGCATAGATGACGGCATTGAGCGGGTAGGAGGTGAGGAGAAAGGTGCCGTACGTGATCGGTGAGGTCATCTGGAGGTAGATGAACAGGTACCAGAAGCGCGTCGGCTGCTCGAGATCTATGACTAGGAAGATCGGCGCGATCACGAGCGCAACGGGGGCCATCACGGCACCGATTTTCCCGAGCGGTTTGTACTCGACCTTGCCGCCGACGACGGCGATGACGGAGATCACGAAGGATCCGGCGGAGATCCCCGTCAGGTAGAAGTAGGTCGCTATCTCCTTCCCCAGCGGGATGACGTTCGGCGTGTCGAAGAGCGTCCGGACTTCCACGATCAGGCCTCCTGTGCCCTCTGCCAGGTCTTGAGAGCGTCTGCGGCGTCAAGGTCCAGGCCCACGTAGAACACGCGCGGCTCCGTGCCCATCTCGGGCTTAAGCACGCTCACGGGCTCGGTGGCGAGTATCTGCGAAACCTCGCTTGACGGGTCGTTCATGTCTCCGAAAATCCTCGCCCGCCCGATGCAGGTCTCCACGCACGCGGGCACGAGCCCGTTATCCACCCGATGGTGACAAAACGTGCACTTCTGGACGTACTTCTTGAGTGGGTTCACATAGCGCACGCCGTAGGGGCACGACGCAATGCAGTACTTGCAGCCGATGCAGCGGTGTTGGTCGATCATGACGATGCCGTCTTCCCGCTGATAGGTGGCCTGCACGGGGCAGTTGAGAAGGCAGATCGGCTTTACGCAGTTATTGCAGAGAATAGGGACGAACGACCGCGAGACGTGGGGATACTTCCCTTTCTCGACGACCTTTACCCAGGTGCGGTACACGCCCGGCGGGACGTTGTTCTCTTCCTTGCAGGCGACCGTGCACGACTGGCAGCCGATGCAGCGGCGCAGGTCGATGACCATGGCATACCGCTTCTTCTGCGGGGCCTCGTGCCCGGCGCTTCCCCGCTCGGGCACAAAGGTACCTTCCCCGGTTGCCATGCCCAGACTCCTCGCCTCTCGGGAAGGGCTCGGCCCTACTCCTTTTCCTCTTCCTCGCCTTCTTCTTCTACGCCTTCTTCCTCGGGTGAGAGCTCGATCTTGGTTTTCTTCAGCGCCAGCCAGTCGGCAAGGCCCTTGAGCTCTTCCTCAGTACCCTTGAACTTCTTCTTATGTTTGACTTCGGTCCCCTTCTTGTACCGCGAGTCTTTCTTCTGTTCCTTCTTCAGCCACTTCACGATCCACGCCGCATCGTGATCGAGGCCGACGCCTGATAGGTCGGGGCCCTTTTTCGTCTTGCCGGTCTTCTTGCTGATCTGCTTCTCGATTTTCTCCGCTTTCACGGAGTGGCAGCCGTCGCACTTACCTTTGAGGAACAGGTCCTTGCCCGCGTCCGCGCGCGCGCTGGCCATCCAGGCGGGGGAAACGAGCGCGAAAGCAATCAGGACCGCGATGACTCTGGACATCCTTGGGCCTCCTTTCTGAGGGCTTGCCGAGGGGCGGCACCGGAACCGGCTGGCTCCGAAGGCGACAAGAGAGGGTCGTGCGCGTGTCGTCCCTGGCGGTGTAAAACTGACCATCGTCTGGGCGCTATCTTGATCCGGGGAAAGGCAGGGGGATATGACCGCGATCACCCTTTTCGACTTGACGTTACGCAGATTTCGACCGGTTCAGGCCGCGCGGCTCAGGCCCCGAGTGGTCCCGCACATGAGATCGCCGCGCCCCTTTCCGCCTGTGGCGGACTCGCGATCACGAGGGAGGGTGTCACTGCGATCCGCCAGTCCGCCGTGGCGGACCAGCCGGCGGAGAAGCAATCGCGAAGGTTAATGCTCCGCCCTACTCCCCCAGCGATTTCCTGGCGAAGTGCATCCCCAGCGCGCCCAGCAGGAGGAAGGCCGTGAGCACCCCCCCCGCTAGCCTGCGGCGCGACAACACGCCCTCCTGCTCGCCGATCTTGTTCGAAAGGAGCTCGGTGTCCTTGCCCACCGTCTCGGCGATCCGGATCACTTCATCCAGATCCAGGATGTGGCTCAGCCGGTGGAAGAGGTTGCGCTGGGCAAAGTGGGTCTGATCGAGAGACCGGACGTCCATCCCTTCCGACTTCAGCAGATGGATCCTGTTCTCGAGGGCTAGGAGCTTGTCTTCGGTGGCGGTCATGGCCACCTTGATCCGTTTCGACCGCTCGTACTTGTGACATTCGCTGCACGTCTTCTCGTTGATGAGGTCGAGCGTGGCCTCCTTGATCAGATGCGCACCGTGACAGGTGGTGCAGACCGGCCGTTTTTCTTTTTTCGTGAGCCAGTGCTTGCTCTTCATGTAGTTCTCGTGGACGGCAATGTGACACTCGCCGCACACGCCGGGGATATCGTCATCCGCCGGGGCGCCGATGAACTCCGCGTCCTCCTCGTCGTGCGCCTCCTCCTCGTCTTTGCCGATGGGACTGCCCCCATGGCAATCGTTGCACATGATCGAGTTCTCGTGGTGGATGCTCTGTCTCCATTCCTTCGGGGGCTTGGCGAGGTTCTCGTCCTCCTCCTCCTGTTCGAGGTGGCAGCGCACGCACTCGTTCTCGGGCGCCGTGGCTCCCTCCGCGCGAGCCGATCCCGGCATCCATGCGAGGACCGCCCATGCAGCGACTGCAGCCAAGGCAACTACCCAGCTATCCCCCCTCTGGTGGGCGCACGCTTCAGGGTGCGTCTGCTTCGCGGCCTGAAGGCCGCGGCTACCACGATTGGAGGTTCGATACGCGCTCATGACAGGTGCCCCCAGACGGTCAGTCCGATGAATCCAGCAAGAGAGGCAACCACGACGGCCAGGAAGAGAGGGCGCTTGAGCGGTCGGCGCTCCTGGCCGCGGTCGAGGAACGGCAAGAGGAGAAGCAGGGCCCCTCCCAGTCCCTGCAGCCCGATCCCGAGGAACTCGTTCGGGACGACCTTGAGGAGCTGGTAGTTGGCCAGAAAGTACCACTCGGGTTTGATGTGGGGCGGCGTGAAGAGCGGGTCGGCCGGCTCCATCGCGTCGGGCGGGAAGCTGATCTGGGGAACGAAGAAGACGCCCACGAAGAGGACCGCCAGGAAGAAATAGCTCGCGCGCATGTCCTCAAGGACAAAGTGGGGGAAGAAAGGCACTTTCTTCACCTGCTCTTTCGGAATTCCGGGAGGCGCGGAGATCCCCACCCGCCTCATGAGGAAGAGGTGGGCGGCCACGATGAACGTGAAGAGCGGCGGCAGAACCGAGACATGGAGGGCGTAGAAACGGCCGAGGGTCGTCTGATCCACGCGGTCTCCCCCTCGGAGCCAGCGCACCATGTCGTCCCCGATGATGGGGACGGAGCCCGCGGAGTTCGTGGCCACGGTGGTGGCCCAGTACGAGAGTTGGCTCCAAGGAAGAAGGTAGCCGGACAGGCAGGCAAACAGCCCGAGCCCGAAGAGGACGACCCCGCTGATCCACTGGAGTTCGCGGGGTTTCTTGTAGGAGCCCATGATGAGGACGCTGAGCATGTGCAGCATAAGGACGAGCACAAAGAGGTTGGCCGCGATCGCGTGGATCCGCCGGATGAGCCAGCCGAAGGGGATCTTTTCGGAGAGATCCATCACGCTGTTGAAGGCGTGGGATGTCTGGGGGATGTAGTGCGTGAGGAGGAGGATGCCCGTCGCGAACTGGATCCCGATCAGCATCAGCAGGACCGAGCCCATGGAATACCAGACGTTGAGATTGGCCGGGACCATATACCCCGTGAACTGGCTGTGGACCAGCTCGCGGTAGTGGACCCGCTCTTCGACCCAGTCGGCGATCTTGCCCATGTTCGCTCAGGCCTCGAAGAGGAGGATGTTGTTCTGCGCGATTTCCACGCGGTAGCGCTTGAGGGGGCGCGGCGGCGGGCCCGAGACCACGCGACCGTCCGTGCCGAATCTCGCGCCGTGGCAGGGGCAGACGATCTTTTCCTCCTGCGGCTGCCAGCGGACGATGCAACCCAGGTGCGAGCAGACGGCCTCGAAGGCCTTCCACTCCCCCCGGCTGAAGACGACGAGCGTCGGCTCGCCGAAGGCGATCCCCACGCGCGCGCCGTGCTTCTCGACGGTCTCCGCGGGGATCGCTTCGCCGTCGAGCGTGGTCAAGGTGTTGTTTCCTCGTTGCGAAGGCTTGGGAAAGAGGTACGCCACCACGGGGGCGGCGAAGGCGAGGCCCGTGAGGGATCCGATGGCCTGCGTCAACCGCGTGAAGAATCCTCTTCGATTCATGCCGTTCCTCCTCCCGTTGTCCGCCGGCGCCTAAGGGCCAGCCATGTCAAGAAACCCACCGCGACGAGCAGGGCCGCCACGGCGCCGCCCTGCCGCCACACGGGCGCGGTGCGCGCCTTGAGCTCGGCCGTGGCCGCGGCCATGAGGAAGCGCATCCCGGCGCCCCCGGGCAGGGGCGGCAGGAAGACATATTGCAGCTTGGCCTCCACGGTGGCTCCCTCTTCGGGCAGGGGCGGCTCGAAGTGGATAATCTCCCGCCGCGTCTCCTTGGGAGCGATCCGGTTGTCGCTGAGAACGCGGGCGGCATTCAGAAACATCTCGTCAATACGATCGTTGGTGATCTCCTTGCCGGTGGTGTCGGCGATAGCGCGCCGGTATTCGAGCTCCTGGCTGCGGACGGGTTTGCCGTTTGCATCCGACAGGGTGACGGTCAGGAGGAGTTTCCGGGCCGGGATACCCGTGGGGAGGGAGTGGCCGGATTCGCTGTTGGTCACGTACACGACAGCCTCCGCTCCCGCTGCTGTGCGCTCGGCAAGGACCGATATCGTCGCTGCATTTCCGACGCGGATCTGGGAATGGCCGCCGAGCGAGGCATGCGAAGTGACGGTCTTGGTGGTGGGGACCACGTGGGCGTCCACGATGGGGAAGCGGATATCCTCCGGCATGTGACAGTTCTGGCAGGCGATCCCACTGCCGGCGTAGGAACCCTGTTTCCACTCGGAATAGGTGCTCATCACGTGGAAGCCGTGCCGGTTGACCACCTCGTGGCAGGCGCCGCAAAACTCCGCCTTGAGGTGAAGGGGAGAGTGGGCGTTCTTGTGCCCCTTCTCGGTCAATTCCTCGGGGGGGAAGGGGCCACGCTTGACGTCGCCGACTTGGAGCCGAATGCGCCCTGCGGACGTGTCGCCGGGAAGGGCCTGGGTGACCGAGTGACAGTAGTCGCAGGTCACGCCCTCCCGGCTGATGGGTTGCTTCAGATCATAGTCGCGCACTTGGGCGGAGACGGGTGCATGACACTCCTGACACCACTGGCGGTCCCGCGGCACCTTCACGCTCACGAAGACGGACTGGAAGACCGGATCCGAGTAGGAGAGCGCGTGCATGGAGTCTTTCCATTCGGAGTAGATCCCCGAATGACACTCTTCGCAGCGCTTGCTGCTCTCGAATCCCTGGGCTGAAACGCTTAGGCCGACCCAGAGGACGGCCGTCAAACCGGTGGCGCGGTGGATTGCGGTCCTCGCTTTCTCTTCTAGTCTTCGTCCTTTTCTTCTTCCTCTTCTTCCTCGGCCGCCGCTTCCTTAACCTCGACCTTCGTCTTTTGCTGGGCCAGCCAGCCGGCGAGGGCCTTCAGTTCTTCAGGCGTGCCTTTGAATTTCTTCTTGTGCTTGACCTTCTTGTCCTTGTTGTAGATCGACGGCGACTCGATCTCCTTGTTGGCGAACTTGGCAATGAAGTCCGCATCGCGATCGAGACCGACGCCGGAGAGATCGGGGCCCTTCTTGGGTTTTCCGGTCTTCTTGCTCACCTGCTTCTCGATCTTGAGGTTCGCGATCGAGTGGCACTGGACGCACTTCTTATCCTTGAAGAGGGCGTCCGGCGCGGCGGCGCGCGCCTCGGGCGGGGCTGCCGCTGCGACCAGGAAGAAGGTTGCCATCGTGATCGCGCAAACGGGTCGAATCATCATGGTGACACCTCCTTCGATCGGTTGGGCCATTGGATGAGTCATGGGTCGTCCAACATGATGGTGGAGCCTTTCGACCCCACCTAGCCTCCCCTTACGAAGGGGAGGAACCTCCGGACGCACTCTGCAACTCCCCTCCTTTGTAAGGAGGGGCGAGGGGAGGTAGAAGCCGACGGTCATTTCGCTGGACGCTGCTAATTGTTTGCCGCTCCCTGCGTGATCCAGCCCAGGACGATGGCCGCGTTGGCATCGTTCAGGGCCGCACCGCCGCCATGAGAGGTCTTGCCGGCGCCCTTTTGGTACAGCTTGCTGTCGGCGGGGGCGTCGGGACTCACGAGGGCCTTGATCTTGTCGTAGTCGGCGGATGCGTTGCCGCTGAGCGCGTAGGCGCCGATGCCGGCTCCCGAATGGCAGGCGCAACCCGACTGGAGGACGGGATAGGCATCCTTGGCGAAGCTGTATTCGATGTTTCCACCACCGTCAACGGGGGTTGCGGTGGCTTCGTCGCCGCGGTCGAAGGGGTCGCCGCAGGCCGTGAGTGTGAACAGTGAACAGTGAACAGCAGGAAGAGGATTCGGAGCGGATGAGAATTCTTGCGTGTATTCTTCATGACATCCTCCCCCTAGAACTCAAGCACTGCCAAGACGCGGATCAGATCGTTCTTCTGCTCGCCCACCGCCTCGAGATTGGCGAGGTACTCGGCCCCGAGGGTGAGCAGGCGGTAGTCGTAAAAGAGCGCCACCGTGTGGTTGACGGTGTCGGCAACGTCCTTCTTCTTGTCGTCGAAGTACAGGCTCGTGTGGTTTTCGTTCGTGACAGCGCCGCCGCGGTAGCGTCCCCGGAAACCGAAGGGCAAGCGGCAATCCACCTGGAGATAGTCGCCGAAGTGATAGTAGTTTCCGAGCGCGTCGCTCTTGACGTCCGCGCGCAGGGCACCCGCCCTGGCCGACACATTCTTGAGGATGCTCCACGGGAGGAATCCGTAGCCTGCGGTGGCCTCGAGGCTATACAGGAGCACGCTCTTGCTGCTCACATACTGATCATAGTAAACGGACCCGAAGAGCGAGTACTTGCCTGTGCCCAGGCGCAGGCGCTGACCGACCGCGGGCTTCGAAGGGTCGCCCGCGCCGTTGAGCGCGAGCACTTTCGTATCGTCCCCCTTGTATCCGGATACGAGGAAGGTGTTCCCGTCCAGCCGGAAATCGGAAGACTGGACGAAGGTACGATCATAGACGACCCCGAGCTCGGACCAGATGAAGGGGACGAGCTTCTGGTCGGCCCCCGTGACGCCACCATAGGAATGATGGAAGAGGGGGTCCGCCCCGAAGGGCACGAGGACCTTCCCGAAGCGGATGCCGCCACCTTCGCCGAGCTTGACGCCCATCTCGTAGAACGTCTGATCCACAATCTCGGCCGTGAAGGAGAAAGGTTCGTCCTTCTTCCGCCGGGAGAGAAAGATGAAGTGGTGGTAGTTCTTGAGCGTGTCTTCGCCCTCGGAGGGTGACCCGCTGAAGGTGGTCCGTTCGTAGTTCAGGTCGAATCGTCCGTTGATCTGGAAGCCGGCCAGCGCGAACGGGACGGTCGGCGGAGCCTCGCCGGCCTCCTCCGCGGGCCACGCCGCGATGGGGAAGGCGAGCACGAAGAGGGTTGCGATCGTCAGCTTATTCCACATGGCACTCCTCGCATTCATGATCTTCGTCCTGGTCGTGATGGAAGGCCGTCTGGCCGTCGTGACAAGCCCCGCAGAACCGGCCCTCCCCCATGTCCTCGTGCGTAAAGCCGGTTTTCCGGGTCATCGAGAAGAGGGAGGGATGGCACGCGTAGCACTTGAAACCTTCCTGGTGGGTCCAGTGAGGGAACCGGGCCACCGGCTCGTCCGCCTCCTCGAGGCGGGTCATTCGGATGAAGGCGGGATTGGCCACAAGGAGGCCGCCGGGGAGGAGGAGGAGAACTGCAAGGGCGAGCAGTGCGAGTGGCGGCCTCCTGCGTGGGGCCATCGATTCGGAGCCTTGTGCTCGGTCCCGATGGTTCATCACAGGGAGCAAGCTACGATGCCGGAATGGACGCCCGTTATGACCGAGGTCATTGTTGTGAAAATGACATGGGTCAGAGGCTCCGTCGCGCGCCAGTATTACCCTCTCTCTCTTCCCGATGGGAAAGATGGAAAGTGCGGAAACACCCCTTCGCTGTCGCTCATGATGGACAAGCTAGGTCCACGTGTCAGCTTGCCGAATGCCGTGGGGATGGTCAAGCTGATTCGGCGGGGCGAGATTCGAAGGGAGGGGCGCTGGGCGCTCAGAACGTCCACGCCCACGCCGCTGCGGCGGCGAGAGAGAGGACGGTCAGTCCAAATGCGACGATGATGGCGGCCAGGGGCGCCGCGGCGCCGATGCGGCCCGCCAAAGGGCCGGGCGCTGCCCAGGACCTGTCCAGAAGCAACCCGGGCAGCGCCGGCCTGCGCCACCGGTTCTCGGGAGGTGTGACCGGTCTCGCCATCTCAGAGCAGCACGGAGTCGGGAGAGGAGGGGATGGATGGCCCGTTCCCGCGCGCGATGGTGAGTTTTTGAACATCTCGCGATGGATGATGGCAGCAGGGCGAAACGGGAGTTATGACCGCGGTCAGCCTCACGTCGGCTCTGGAAACCGGAGTCAGGGCTCAGGGCCTTTGGAGAGATCACCGAGTTGCCCGGGTCCTTACCCGTCGGGATGGCTTCTCCGCCGGCTGGTCCGCCACGGCGGACTGGCGGATCGCAATGACGGCGTTTTCTTGTCATCGCGAGTCCGCCACAGGCGGAAAGGGGCAGCCTGTCTGCCCACGGGCGGATGGCGGTCTCAAGGTTGGGAATCTCCGGCGTTCGGTGCGAACTTGACGACCGTCATGGTCCAAATCTTGACCTTCGGCGAAGGTTATGGATGATCGAATCAATGAGCGAGCAGAGCAGGAGTCGATGGTTGGTCGTTTACCTCGCGTTGGCGATGATGGTCGTCGCCGTGGTGGCGTTCGCACCCCTGGCCATCCGGGCGGCCTTCGCGGGGCGGAGACGCCGCCAGGATGGATAGGAAAGGCGCACATGCGATTGAGGGGCATCATGGTTGAGCCCATGGGCCGGGAAATAGAGTAGTATCCAATGACCATGGGAGTATCCGCCGTGCCCTCCACGGGCCCCGCGCGCCGGGAGCGGGCAATCCGGGAGCCGCAGTACGACCTCGGCGAGCGCCCGTTCATGGTTATCTGGGAGGTGACGCGCGCGTGCGATCTGGCCTGCCGGCATTGTCGGGCCAAGGCCCAGCCGGAGCGCGACACGAACGAGCTCACATTCGAGGAGGGGAAGGCCTTGCTCACGGACGTCGCCCGCTTCGGGAGGCCGGCTCCGCTTCTCATTCTTACCGGCGGCGATCCGTTCAAACGCGCGGATCTTTTCGACCTCATCCGCTGGGGCGACGCCGCGGGCCTCCGGATGGCCGCCTCTCCGGCCGGCACGCCCTCGCTCACGGAAAAGAACATCAGCGGTCTAAAAGAGGCGGGCGCGAAAGTGATCTCGCTGTCGGTGGACGGCGCCACCGAGGCGAGCCACGACCGGTTCAGGGGCGTGAGCGGGGTGTTCTGGTGGACGCTTTTCGGTTGGGAGGCCGCGCGCAAGTGCAAACTCCCGATCCAGATCAACACCACCGTGTCGAGACACAACCTGGGCGAGCTTGACGAAATCTTCGACTTGGTGGCGCGGCGCGGGGCGCTCACGTGGAGCGTTTTTTTCCTCGTGCCCACGGGGCGGGCGATCGCCGAGGATCAGATCACGCCGGCCGAGTGCGAGGACGTGATGCACTTCCTCTACGAGGCGTCGCGATACATCTCCGCCAAGCACACGGAGGGCCATCATTTCAAGAGGGTGGTGACGCAGAGACTCGCCTCGGACAAAAAGGGCGAGGATCCGGTGAAGCTGTATGGACTGGGGGAGACCTACCGGCGCCTGCATGACGGGCTCAAGCGGGTGGTGGAGCGTCTGAAGCTGAAGCCGAGGCCGGTGGGGGTCGTGCGTCCGCCGCTCAATGTGAATGCGGGGAAGGGGCTTGTGTTCGTCTCGCACACCGGAGAGGTGTGTCCATCCGGCTTCCTGCCCTTGTGCGCGGGCAATGTGCGGGAGAGTTCGATCGTCTCTCTCTATCGCGATGCGCCGCTCCTGCGGCAACTGCGCGACCCGGAATTGCTCAAGGGAAGTTGCGCCGCGTGCGAGTTCAAGAGTCTGTGTGGCGGGTCGCGTTCGAGGGCCTATGCCCTGACCGGCGACCCGCTCGGTCCGGACCCCGAGTGCGCGTACACGGGCGGCGGGGAGGTCCCGCCAGCCGCCGAAGGGGTCGCTGAGGAGTAGCTCGTTCCGACCTCCGCGAAGTTGCGCGCGGCCCGGACGGCGCATAGGATTGCCTCGTGACTTGGCTTCGGTTCTTCCATGTCGCTTTCGTCATTCTCTGGTTCGGCAGCGCGGCGGCGGACGTAGTCCTCGAGGCTGTGTTGCTGCGGACCCCCGACCGGGCCGGACGGCTCACGCTGATGCGATTGCACGCCGTCGTTGACCAGGTTTTGGAGGCGCCGGCCGTTGTCCTCACGCTCATCACCGGCGTTCTCCTTCTGCTCTACGCGCCCGCGTGGCCGCCGATCCTCACCACCAAGATCCTCGTGGCGGTCGTCCCCGCGGCTGCGAACCTATTTTGTGTGAAAGTGGTGCTCGATCGCGACCGCTGGGCGCGGCGGACGGCTCCGGAGGTGGATCTTCTCAAGGATCCGGCGGGCCGCCGCTACGCGTGGAAGATCACCGCCACGGGCGCCGGGATCCCGTTCGCGATCGCCGCGCTGGCGATCGGCGTGATCAATTTCTAGCCCGAATAATTCATGCACGAGGAGCGGAGACCTGCAGAGTGTATTTTCAGGGTCGTACCGTCTCCTTTGATGAAGTGCATGAATTATTCGCCCCAAGGGGCCGCCCCAACGCAGGAAGCGTGGGGCGGGGCTGGCCCCCGCCTCCTTGGCCTCGCAGAGTTCATGAATAAAGGGGGCTAGAGCGCGGCGCGGCTACTTCTTGTCGTACGAGTAGAACCCCTGTCCGCTCTTCCGGCCGAGGAGGCCGGCCTTCACCATGTTCTTGAGGATCGGGGGGGGGGCGAAACGGGGCTCCCGGTGGCCCTCGTAGAGGCCCTGCGCCATGTTGCAGCAGATATCGAGTCCGATCAGGTCCGCGAGCTTGAGGAGGCCGAGCGGATAGCGGAGGCCCAACTCCACCGCCGTGTCCATCTCCTCCTTGGAGGCCAGGCCGTTGTCGTAGGCCTGCGCGGCCTGGTTGAGCATGGGGATGAGCAGGCGGTTGACAATGAACGCGGGGCTGTCTTTGCACACCACAGGGTCCTTGCCTATCTTCCGGGTGAAGGAGACGGCGGCCTCGACCGTCGAGTCCGATGTGCGCAACCCGCGCACAACCTCCACGAGTTTCATCACCGGCGCCGGGTTGAAGAAATGAAGCCCCACGACGCGCCCCGGATCGCGGACGCTTTTTGCGATCTCGTTTACCGAGAGCGACGAGGTGGTCGTGGAGAGAACGGCTGCCGGGTCGGTCACGTCATCCAGCGCGGCGAAGACCTCGCGCTTCAGCCCCATGTCTTCGTAGGTCGCCTCGATGAAGAGTCCGCAGTCGGCCGCTTCCTTCGCCTCGGTGACTCCGCGGACGCGGCCCAGGATTTCGGCGGCTTGGGGCTGACTCATCTTGCCTTTCTTCACGAGCGCGGCGAGTGGACCCTCGACGCGCCGGAGTCCCTTTTCCAGCGAGGCTTGACTGCGCGCCAGGAGTGTGACCTGGAGCCCGCTCTGGGCGCACACCTGCGCGATGCCGGCCCCCATGGTGCCGGTACCGATGACGCACACTCTGGGATTGAAACCTGCGCCCCGGCGCATTTCGGTTGGACTTTCAGACGCACCCCCAATGGGTGCGGCTGCCGGGCTACTCGGGCTGAGGAGGTAGTCGCGGGCTTCCCGCCTGTCCGGTCCGCCACGGCGGACGGACTTCGGCGGGCAGGCAGCCAGCGTGTCCGGAGTCAAGCTCTGACCCCGCCCGTTCTCGGAGTACGTGTAGAAGCCTCGTCCCGTCTTTTTGCCCAGCCAGCCGGCATCCACCATCTTCTTCACCAGGGGGTGGGGGGCATAGCGGGGATCATCGGTCCGATCGCGCAGGACCTGCGCGGCGGCGAGGCAGGCGTCCAGTCCCGCGAGGTCCATCGTCTCGAACGGCCCCACGGCATGACCGAGGCCGAGGCGGCACGCCTTGTCGATGTCCTCTGCGGTGCCCATGCCGTCGTCGAGGAGGCGGACGGCATCCATCATGAACGAGGTGAGCAACTGATTCGTGAGGCACTCCATCGGGTTCATTCCCAGGACGCAGGTTTTCCCCCCCCCGCCGTTCCCGGTCGCGACGCCGTCGCCCGCCGTGCCGCATCCTACCACGCAGATTCGTTCCTGACTCATCTCATGTCTCCCGGTGATTTGTTGCGACCGTCCTTTCGGTCGCCTATTGTGGACCCAAGGATTCTAGAATGGGCCGGACCAAAGGTCAAGCAGGTCAATTTATCTCCTCACATCGAATCGGGATTGGCGGGCAGCTCTCGGGTTTCCCATCGCTGAGGACGATCGGGTCCTCCGTCTCAGGCCCGTCCCTTCGCCATGAGCGAGACGCGGCGCGAACCTCGACAGGCCGATTGCGTTTTCCCTCCAAAACGGAAAGACTGAGCGCCGTGGGACGCAGGGTCATCGTGGGCGACGTGCACGGCTGCTACCGCGAGTGGAAGGCGCTGTTGCGCGAACTCCGGATTCGTCCCGATGACGAAGTCATCTCAGTGGGGGATTTGATCTGCAAGGGGCCGGACAGCCGGGGCGTGCTCGAGTCCGCGATGGAGATGCCGAACTTCCGGGGGGTGGTCGGCAACCACGAGCTGCGCTTCCTGGGCTACCGGAGAAACGGCGCCGAGCGGTTCATCAAACCCTACGACGAGGCCGCCATGGAACAGTTGCGGGACGGTTTCGAGGAGTTCATGCTCTTTTTGGAGGGCTGGCCCGGCTACCTCGACTACGGCGCGGAGGTGGTGGTGCACGCGGGGCTCCGGCCCGGGCGTTCCCTCGAGGAGCAGACCCTGGAAGATCTCACATCGCTCAAAGTGCTCGAAGAGACGGGTCAACCGTGGTACGAGCAATACCGTGGTGAGGCGACGGTCATCTTTGGGCATTGGCCGCGGCCGGAGCCGATGCTCGAGGAGAAGCTCGTGGCCATCGACACGGGGTGCGTGCTGGGCGGTCGGTTGACGGCCTTCGTGCTGCCGGATCGGCGACTGGTGAGCGTGCCGGCGGCCAAGGTGTACCACCAGCGCACGCGGCCGTGGGGGAAAGCGCTCGCGTGAGAGGTCGGTTGGCGGGCGGACGGCTCGGGTGGGTGGCGATCGCCGTGGCGCTCCTGGCGGGCTGCACGGGCGACCCCCTCATCACTCGCGAGCAGGAATTGATGGCGAAGGCGCGCACGCACCTGTCCCGCGACGAGTATTCCGATGCCCAGACGGCCCTCCTCGAGGTGACGAAGGATCTGAACCCCTCCAACTCCGAGGCCTACTTCCTGCTCTTTGTGGCTGAATTCCAGAAGAGCCTCGGTGATCTGTCTTCCCAGCTCAGCGGCATCCTCGCCCTTTTCGACACCTCCTCGGACACGTCCAGCCAGGGCGCGTCCGGTGGCACCGGCGGCGGGCTTTCCTCTCTCTTCGGCAGCCCGAGCCGTGGCCAGACCACGCAACTCCAGGGTGTCAACGCTCTCATCCAGCCGATCCTGCAGGGCCTGCTGGTGGACAAAAACAAGTCCATGGTGGCCTCCCTGCGCAAGGTCGCCGAGGACCGCGATTTCGAGATCGTCTACGACCCATTTCCAATCAAGATGAACGGCTCCACCCTTGTGGATCTCGGGGGCCGGTACGATCTGGGGGAGGTCTACCTGTTCATCGGGCTGTTCGAGCTGATCGAGGCCCTCGGCCACTTCGTTCTCACCATCGATTTCGACCTCGACCTCGCGCCCGTCATTCAGCTCCTGGCCGATCCGAACGCGACCTCGGACACGCGCGCCCTCCTCGAAGGCATCGTGAAAATCCTCAATCGCAGCCCCGAAATGCTCACGCTCTCCCCCGTGGGACGAGCGGAGATGCGCGCCTTCGTGGACACCACGTTCGCGAGCCTGGGCGACATCGTCAACGCCGTGTTCGTGACGGCCACGCGCCGCCGGCAGCCGGACGACTTCTTCGCGATCGAGACACGCCACGTGCTGCCCACGGAACCGGGTTGCCAGCCCGCGCCGGCCGAGACGCCTCTCCACCAGACCCTGCGCCGGTTGTGCATCCTGCTCCGGATGGAATCCAGCGAGGGCAAGCTCGTGGAGGTCGGCATTCCCGCCAGCCCGGAGCTCGTCACCGCCGCCGCGGGCATGGCCGACGCCATCTTCCAGACCTGCTCGAACCGCGTGAACGGGAAGGCCGTGGACTGTCGGATCTCATGGGCGCGCCACTTCGTGCCCCTCCTCGCCAACTTGATCCCTCCGCTTCTCTCCTCGGGCGCGCTCTTCACGCTGCTGCAGCCGCTCGTGGCCGGCACCGAGACGGAAACCATCTTCAAACAGGCCGAGGGCGTCTTCGTCGAGTGCGCGCCTTTCATCAACCCGGAGATGCTCTCCTGCACGATGCTCAAGTTCATTCCCGACGTGCTCGAGCTCGACGCCCAGGTCATCATGCGGGCCGTGGACGATCCCTCCGAGGGCTACATCCGCGACTGGATGCCTTGCTGGACCTCGGGGGACACGGCGGACAACGGCGGCGGGCCTCACGGATGCCACATCACACCGCTGGCGACCGACACGGACTTTCGCACGAACGGCGCCGTGAGCGAGCGTTTTCTGATGGAGACGGAGTGCGGCTCCGATCCGCTCGTCCTCCCCAAGGACGTGACCTGTGAAACGCCCTCGGCGGACGGCGTCCATTTCAAACACGCGATCTACGGGCGGCTTGGGATCGGCTCGATCGAGGCGGACGGCGTGCAGAGCGGTTTCCCCTACCTTTCCATGCGCGATCCTTCTCTGACCGGTCTCCTCTGGCTCAATCCCGCCCCGTTCGGCTCGCTGTATCCGTTGGCGTTCTCGGTGGACAATCGCTTCACGGCGGCCAACCTGCGGGACCTCAATCTCCTGGTCCTCCACGTCGGGAAACTTCTCGGACCCATCCTCGCCGGGGACATCGCGAGCGTGGTCACGCCGGTGGTGGATTGCCTCACGCCCCAGCTCTCGAAGGCCAGCAGCGCGCAGCTCACCAAGTGCATCAACAGTGCGATCGCGCTCATTCCAAGCACGGGAGGCTGACGCGGATCCCGAAGCTCCTCCGGCGGCCCGCTGCCCGTTCCTCGGGCGGTGGGCGATGACACGGGCCGCGGCCGGCACCGTCGCGAGGGCGGGGGGCTGCCTCGCGGGCGCCACTCTCCTCATCGCGCTCGCGGTCGAGCCCGCCCGTGCCAATCCTGCCGAGCACTTCGGACTGGGCTCGCGCGCATCGGGCCTCGGTCTCGCAGGCGTGGCGAGCGCGAACGACTTCTCCGCCGTCTTCTACAACCCGGCGGGACTTCTCCTCGCGCCCGGCTCCGGCTACTCGCTGGGCTACACCTACACTCGCCCGATCGTGAGATTCAACGGCGAACAGCAGGACGTCAACGTCATCCAGGGTTACCACTTCGGGATCAACAACCTCTACCGCGGCTGGTTCCGCCGCCGGTTCGCCATGGGGTTGGGGGTGTACCTCCCGACCACCACCGTCCTGCGCGCCATCGTCACCGGCCAGAATGAGCCCAATTTCTACGTCTACAACAACACCGAAGGCATCTTCCTCGCAGCGGCGATCGCGGGCCGCCCGGTGGAATGGCTGATGCTCGGCGTGGGGGTGCAGGTCCTGGTGGATGTCCGGGGGCCGGTCGTGCTCGATATCCCCCCCATCAAGGTGAACGTCATGTCCCTGGCGGACATCACGCAGTCCCTCGAAATCCACGGCGAGATCAAGGCGGACTTGGACGTGTCGATCGATCCACTGCTCGCCCCGATCGCGGGTTTCATGATCCAGCCCGTGAGTTGGGCGCGGCTCGGCGGCGTCTACCGCCGAAGGATCTGGGTCCCCATTGAACTCGCGCTCAAGCTGCGCCTCAAGACCGAGGTCGGGGGGCTCGACCAGTTCCAGATCTCCGAGCTGGACAAGGCCCTCGCCGATCTGCCCCTCGCCGTCGTCACCAATGTGCAGTATCACCCCGACCAATTCGCGGGCGGGCTTTCGCTGATGCCGCTGCGGGAGTTGCACCTTACGGGGGACATCACGTACAAGCGCTGGTCGCAGCTCAGGCCGAACTACGCCGCCCTCGGTTCACCGGGCAGCGCCAGCGAGGTGGGACTGGACGAACTCGTCCAGGGGCTCACGGCGGTCTTTGGAGACAACGTCGAGGTCACCATCCCCCAACTCCCCGAGTTGGCTCTCAAGGATCGGATCAACTTCTCGGGCGGGATCGAGTGGCTCGTGATCCCGTGGCTGCGCCTGCGCGGCGGATACAACTTCCGGCCGAGCCCGGCCCCCCCCCAGAACGGCCGCACCAACTTCATCTGGCCGGATGAGCATCTCCTCACCGGCGGCACGGGGTTCATGTTCCGCGATCCGTTCCGCGCCTTCCGGAGGATGTTTGTGGAGTTGCACGGCCAGACCATGGTGATGAAGCCCGTGAGCGCCACGAAGACGGATGATGTCCCGCAGGACAACCCCGGCTGGCCCTCGTTCAAAGCGGACGGCGGTTTCTTCGGTCTCGGCCTGACGATCACCGCCACGCTGTAGCGGCGGCCTGTTCCTCGGTGCGCCTCACCCCAGCAGGCCGTTGTGCCAGTCCTGCTGGATGGCGCGCGCGCACTCGATCGCGCTTTGCGCCGCGAGTTCGGTGCCGACGCCCCGTCCGCCGGCGCCGTCCCCGCAGACGTAGAGGCCCTGCACGGGCGTTCGCACCGGCGGGCGGTGCGCTCCGACTTGGCCGACGACCTGACCGGTACTGATCGCCGGTCCGAATTGCTTGCCGATCCACTTCTCGATGAACCGCACGCTGAACGTCTGCACCCACTCGATGTGGGGCACGATCTCGGGAACCATCCGCTTGAGGGTCTCGATCATGTTGGACGTCCAGGCCTTAGGATCGTCTTTCAGGGCCACATCCGTCGTCGGCGCCACAGCGCAGGCCGTGATGAGCTGCTTGCCCTTCGGCCCCAACGAGGCGTCGAAATTCGTGGGGATGGGCGCGTAGATCGGCGTAGCCGCCGGGATCCGGCCGGATTGCACCAGGCCGTACATCCGCTGGACGTCGTCCACCTTGACGCTGTGGATGGTGATCTCCTCGCTCCATCCGCCCACGAGGCAGCCCGCTTTCAGAACCTGCCTGTCGAGGCCGATCTTGGCCTGTACGGCGATCGAGCTTCCCTTGATGTCCTTCACCCGCCCGACAAAGGCCGTTGGGAAGTGTTTCTCGCCCACGAGGGACAGGACCGTGGACCTGAGGCTGGACGTACTCACCACCACGGGCGCGCGGTACGAACGGCC
Organism: Nitrospirota bacterium; assembly: GCA_016190245.1. Classification (GTDB taxonomy): domain Bacteria; phylum JACPQY01; class JACPQY01; order JACPQY01; family JACPQY01; genus JACPQY01. Next base: position 21,643 of record JACPQY010000040.1, read on the forward strand.
GTCGCGCGTGACCACTTCCCGGACGCGGCCGTGCCCGTTCACGACAATCCGTTGCACCGGGCAGTGTGTCAGAAGTGCCGCACCGCGGGCGCGGGCCGAATCGATGAATGTCTGCGGCACCGTCACCGCTCCGCCGATGGGATAGCTCAGTCGGTTGTTCTTCACCATGTGCTGGAAGCACCAGATACCCTCTCCGGCGCTGACCTGATCCAACGGGAGCACGAAGTAGAGGCCGAGGAGGAAGCCGAAGGCGACCACGAGGCGCGGATCGTCGGTGTAGCGCAGGACGAACTCCATCATCGGGGTATCGTTGAGCGCGTCGATCTCGTGAGGCCGCATCCTCATGACCGCGGAGAAGAAGCGCAGGATGGGGGGCACGTCCCACGGCCGGATGCGGGCCTGGTAGGCGGCGCGCAAGAGGGCTGCGGGCCAGCGGTGAGGGTCGCGAGGGAAGGTGAGATCGATGCCGGGCCCGCGTGCCAGCACGAGGTCTCGCGGCTGGACGAAGCGGATCCGCTTCTGAACGCCCGCGAGGCGTTGGACCGTGCCGAGGGGGCCCCGGTCGCCGCGGGAAAACATGTGGGTGCCCATGTCGATGTGAAAGCCGTGCTTTTCGTAGTAGCTGCAACTGCCGCCGATCCGCGGGTTCTTTTCCAGGATGAGCACGCGCAGGCCGCCCGCGGCAAGGAGCGCGGCGGCGGCGCTCCCGCCGATGCCGGTGCCGATCACGATCGCATCGTAACGGGAAGGGCTGGGGCGCATGGCTGATTGCTCTCAGATCTCCTCACCCTGACCCTCCCCGCCTGTCCGCCACGGCGGACGGGCAGGTCCTCTCCGAGGAGAAGGGAGGGGTGAGGGTTTCTGGTGGTTCCCCCGCACGTCCCCCGCCCGATCTCTCAAGACGAGTTCCGCCACGTTGAACCCCGAATCCACGGCCTGTGTGGTGCCGATGCCGCGCCCGCCGGAGTCGCAGCCCACGAAGTAAAGCCCTTTCAATGGCGCCCGCGGCTTCGGCTTGCTCCTTCCGCATTGGCCGATGAGCTGCCCCAGTCCGACGCATTCTCCGCCTTGGCCGGGAACCACCGCGTCGCGTGTGGTGGCCGAGACCTGTGCAGCGCCGAACCTCTGGCGCCGCGAGATATGGGGGGCGAGCGAAGGCCACAAACGGGCCACCATTTCTTCCATCTTGTCCATGGCCGCCCCATTCATGGGCGACGAGGGATCCGGTGAGCCCAGCACGCCTGCAAGCGCCACTTGGGGCCTCCGGCGCGAACCCAAGGCAGGGTCGTAGAGGGAGGGAACCGTGATGAAGAGCAGCGGGTTTGTGGGCCACTCGCCTCGCTCGGCGCGGGCGAACCGTGCCGTGTCCCAACCGCTCTCGGGAGAGAAGACCACCGTCATCGGCACCTTGAAGAACGGAGCGTCCAGATCGTACCGGACGCCGACAAAGGCCCACGAGGGTTTGAGGCGGCGGACCCGATCCACGTACTCCGCTGAGATCGCGCCTTCCTCGAGGAGCCTCAGGACGGTTGGCTGAATGCCGGCGTTGGAGATCACGACGGGGGCTTCGAATTCCCCTCGCGTGGTGGAAACGCCGGCCGCGCGACCCTCGCGGATGAGGATCCGATGCGCATGGGTATCGGGCAGCCAGCACCCACCCTTCGCCTCCACGAAGCGGGCGGCCTCCTCGGCGATCGCGCCGTATCCTCCCCGGTGGTAGCGGCCGGCGCCGCCCTTGGCGACGTCCCTCAGCGTCCGGATCGCCTCCGAGGCGGGGAGGAGATCCACAGGGACGACAAAGAAGAGGTTCATCAGGCTCATCGTCCAGTCGCGCAGCGGTTGTGGAAGCCGGAAACGGTCCATCCACGTCAGCATCGAGACGCCGTCGAGCCGATCCAGAAGTGGGGTCGGCAGACCGTTCGAGATCAAGTTCATTGCAATCGCGCCTCCGAGCTGCCACGGGCGAATCCCGAAAGCGGAGACGAGCCGGATCATTTCCCGCAGCCCCGCCGTGGGGCGGGAGGGGACGACGAGGCTGCGGCGGCCGCCATCGGGCGCGAGGTAGATGAACTCGGCGGCGGGATCCGGTTCGATGATCGCGCTTGCGGGGAGGCTGAGGAGGCGGGCGAGGTCCTGGAAGCGGGATCCTTGTGTGGGGCCGCCGGCGATCGGCCAGAGGTCGTGTCCCACGCCGTCGCGCATTGCGCGCATGGCCTTTCCGCCAGGGCGGGCATTCTTGTCGATCAATAGAACCTTGAGCCCTCGGTCCGCGAGAACCGCTGCGGCGGTGACGCCCCCGTATCCCGCGCCGACGATGATCGCGTCGTACCGCCGCTCCGGGGAGCGCCGAGCGGTCTGAGGGCGGGCGCCGCTCAAGCGAGGAATTTCTCTCTCGTGTTCCTGCGCGTGGCGAGGAGCCCGGGTACGGGATCCACGGGCAGGCGCCGGCCGAGACGGTTCACGAGCCGCGCGAACCCCTCGAGTTCGCGTTCATCCAGGTCCACGGAGAGTTTTTCAGGCTGCCCGATCGCCGCCCGCACGGCCTCGGCCGCAAGCCAACCGGCGCGGCAGGCGTTCTCCATGCAGGAGGGAAGGCCGGTCTGGATCCAATCGCCCGCAAGGAACAGGTTGCCGACAGGAGAGACGGTCGGCGGCCGTCGCTGCTCCATGCCGGGGTAGGGGCAGTGGATCGCCATCGGGATGTGATTCACCACCGAATGCACCACCTTCGCCCGCGCGGCCTCGGGGATGTACTCGGAAAGCTCGTGCACGGTCTCCTGCACGATCTCCTCGTCCGACATGTGCATCGCGCGATCGCAATAGATGCAGTTCGTCATGATGATCGAGTTGCGGTCTTCCATGCCGCTGTTGATGTTGGACATGTCGTAAAAGTCGCAGTTGAGATCGTTGGGATTGAACGATCGCGCCCAGAATTTTCGCTTCGTCAGCTTGCGGTCGAACCAGATGTAGGTGGCGTAGTACGGCGAGGCGTGGAAGTGGACCAGTTCGAAGAACATCTTGTAGGCGCCCGCCCACTCCCGCGGGGCCGCCTGCCGGAGGGCCATGGGCGTGAGGGCCGAGATCGTATATCGCGCGGAGATCGTGCTCCCGTCCCCCAGCTCGGCGCCGGTGACGCCCTTCACGTTCCCGGTGAATCGCTTGATCTCGGTGCGCTTGAGGATGCGGATTCCGGCCTTTTTCATTCGTGCCTCGGCCTGGGGAACGTAAAGATCGCTCAGTCCGCCGTCCGGGAAACCGATGTCGAGATGCGCCACCCCGATGAGGCCCGTATAGAAGCGCAGGAGGGCGCCCGCGGAGCACAGATCGAGCGGGACATTCATGATGGCCTGGCACGCGAAGGCCCAGAAACGCTGGATCAGGTATTCGGTGACGCCGAACGCGCGCAGGAAGGCGGAGGCGTTGATGTTGTCGAGCTTGAGGATGTCCTCCGGGCTGAGTTGGAGGGCGTAGAGCGTGACGGGGACCATCGAGGGGATGTGACTTTTCGGGAGGGTGGGATCGCGCAGGAGGCTCCCTGTGAAGTGAAAGGGGGCGGGGATTCGCGTGTCCGCCACCATGTTGATTTCCGTCCGACCATCCACCATCGTGATGAAGTGGCCGGGCTCCTGCCACACCACACGGTCGCGCGTTCCCAGCAACTCCATCATCTTGAACATGTTGGGGTACTTGTTCATGAAGATGTGAGGGCCGATGTGGATGGGATCGCCCGTTTTCTTGTCGGTCCAGCTTCGAGCCCGTCCGCCGAGTGCGGCCTCTTTTTCGACGAGCGTGATCTTGACGCCCGTGTCGGCAAGTCCCAAGGCGGCCGTGATGCCGGCCAGCCCCCCGCCGACGACGAGGACATCCGTGTCGGTGCGGTTCCCTTTCATTCTTGCTTGCCGCCTAACCGTTTAGTTACCCCAGATGTCTATTATTGTCAAGCAGATGACGAGTGCCGTTGATCGAGGCGATTTGGGTCAGAGCCTGACTGTCGATTGACGAGGTGGACGGCCGGATTGGCTGGGATGAACGGAGTGAACAGTCAAGCTCTGCGCCCAATCCCTATGGAGCGAGCGCAAGAGTGAATCGCGAGACTTGCGCGCCCAGGCTCTCCGAAACGTAGACCGTGCCGCCGGCGCCCAAGGCCAGGTCTTCGGCGCGTGAGAGGCCCTCGCAGGCGACCTTGACGGTTTCGCCGCCGAGGGGGTCGATCCAGACGACTTCGTTGCCCTGAGCGACAAGGAGACCTCGCGAGACCGAGTCGTAGATCAGGTCTGTCGGGTCGCTGACAGCCGTGGAGAGCGTGGTAGTGCGGCCGCTTGGGTCCACGCGGAGGATATCCGGCGACTGGCTGACCACAACGTAGAGGTTGCCTTCATCATCCAGCGCAACGTCGCCGGCGCCCTTGAGCCCATCGAGGAGCTTGTTCCGCGGCGCGGAAGCTGAAACCGGCGATTCGATCCGGCTGACGCTCGCGTTTCTGAATGCGAGGACGCTGCCCTCGGACTCGCAGACGTACAACCCGCCGCTGCGATCGAACAAGAGATCCATGGGAAGCGACAGCCCTTCGATGGCGATCTCGGACGACCGTGTGTCGGGCTCGACGCTCCATACGCGGCCGGCCTGGGATTCCGCCACCCAGAGCGAGGCGGATGGCGTGGTCCGAAGCGCGAGTGCCCAAGGGAAGGGGATGTTCTCGATCAGCGGCGGCTCGATGGGGCGGCCCGTCTTGGCGTCAAACGCCAGGACCGCCGACCGGTCCGTGCTCGCGACCCAGAGCTCGATGCCACCGGGGCTGAGTTCGATGTCGTCGGGGATCAGGCCGGGCTGGTCCACCACGGTCTCGACGGGTGAACAGGGTTGCGGCGGTGTGGCGTGTGTCGAGGTCTCGGTGCCGGACTCCGCGCAGGCCGCCGTGGCCAGGGCGAGGAGGCCGGCGATGAAGAGTCTTCCGCGGACGGGCGTCGCGCCTATCCTGCGGGTGGCCGCCATTCGAAGGCCTCTTCGAAGAACTGGCGCAGGATCCTCCCCGTCGCGCCCCAGATATCATGCGGGCCGAACTGGAAGTGGGGGATGGTGAAGGTGTAGATGTCGATCGAAACGGGCGGGTCCTCGCGGAAGGCTGCCGGATCCAGGAGCGTCGCGAGGGGCGCCGTGAAGATCTCGCGTATCTCGACCGCGGACTTGATGGCAGGCGCCGCGTCCGGCGAGAGCCAGCCGACAAAGGAGCTGATACAGAAACCCGATGGAGTGGCCGTGTCGTCCAAGCGCCCCAGGATCTCCACGTGCTGCGGGTCGACACCGATTTCTTCCGAGGTCTCTCTCAGCGCCGTGGCGAGGAGGGTCTCGCCGTCTCCGTCTATCCCCCCCCCGGGGAAGGAGATCTGCCCCTTGTGATGCTCGACCGTATCGGTGCGCACGGTGAAGAGGACGTGCGGGCCGTCGTCGCGCTCCACGAGGGGAAGGAGGACGGCGGCGGAGCGCAGGTGGCGGTGGGCGAGACGGCTCACCGGGCGGTGCGCAAGGGCTTCCTGCACGCGGTGGCGGATGTGGTGTGGGTCTGGCATGGCTCCGGTCGGTCCCGATGATAGGCGATCGCTGCGCCGTCGCCAAGCCCCGGGTCCTGATGGATTCACAGAGGCCAAGGTTTCGGGGCCAGCCCCGCACCGCCGCATCCTGCGGCGGGTGCGGCCCTTCGGGCGGGCTATTCATGCGCTATATCGAGCAATGGAACGGGTTGGCAGGATCAGAGACGCTCCTAGGATTCAACAGGGCATGAATAGCCCGGGCAAGGGGCGCCTCTCCACACGTGAATTGATGTGATAGTGGTTGACCCACGTATACCGCCACAGTAGAATGTTTTGTTACCCGATCACCCAATGGAAGAAAAACTCGGCGCGCTTCTCGTCCGTCAAAAGATGATCACGCCGGACCAGCTCCGGAAGGCGCTGGAGGAGCAGAAATCGTTCGGCGGTCGCTTGGGCTCGAGCCTGACCAAGCTGGGGTACATCCGGGAAGAGGACCTTCTCAAGTTCCTCGCGAAGGAATACGGCGTCCCCTCCGCGGATCTCAGCTCGGTCAAGATCGATCCCCAGGTGCTGCGCATCATCCCACGGGATTTCGCGAAGAAGAACCGGCTCATCCCGCTCAGGAAAGAGGGCGCGAATCTCGTCGTCGCGATGAGCGATCCCACCAACATCGCCCTCAAGGACGAGATGCGGTTCCTCACGGGCCTGAACGTGCAGCCGCTCGTCGCGCCCGATCATCAGATCCAGGAGTCCATCGAACGGCACTACTTCGTTTCGGAAACGATCCGCGACGTGATGAGCGAAGTGGCGGAGGACGAGATGGAGCTCGTCAAGGACGTGGAGGACGTGGACCTCACGGACCTTCGCGCGGCCACCCAGCAGGCCCCGGTCATCCGCTTCGTCAACCACATCATCACGGACGCCTCCCGGATGGGCGCGAGCGACATCCACGTGGAGCCGTACGAGAAACTGTTCCGGGTGCGGTACCGGATCGACGGCGTGCTTCACGAGAAGATCCAGCCCCCCACGCAGCTCAAGGCGGCGATCGTCTCGCGCATCAAGATCATGTCCGGGATGGATATCGCGGAGCGCCGCCTGCCGCAGGACGGCCGCATGAAGATGCGCATCCAGGGCAAGGAGATCGATTTCCGTGTTTCGATCATCCCCACCGTTCACGGTGAGAAAGTGGTCCTACGGCTCCTCGACCGGGAGGCGCTCCAGGTGGACATGACGAAGCTTGGCTTCACTCCGGCCGAGATCGAGATGTTCCGGAAGTGCGTGATGCAGCCCTGGGGCATGGTGCTCATTACGGGGCCCACCGGCTCCGGAAAAACCACCACGCTCTACTCCGCCATTCAGGAAATCAACAAGGTCGTGCGAAACATCATCACGGCGGAGGACCCGGTGGAGTACAATTTCTCGGGCATCAACCAGGTCCAGATCAATGAAGACATCGGGCTGACGTTCGCGGCGTGTATCCGGTCTTTCCTGCGGCAGGACCCGAACGTGATCCTCGTCGGCGAAATCCGCGACTATGAGACGGCGGAAACGGCCATTAAGGCCGCGCTCACCGGTCACATGGTCCTCACTACCCTGCACACGAACGACGCGCCCACGGCGGTCACCCGCCTGCTCAACATGGGCATCGAGCCGTTCCTGGTCGTTTCCACCGTTCACCTCGTGGGGGCCCAGCGGCTGGTGAGAAAAATCTGCGCGGACTGCAAGGAGCCGGACAAGGTGACGCCGGAATTCCTGGAGCAACTCGGGGTGCCGAAGGAAAAGATTTCGGGCCTGACGGTGTACAAGGGGAAGGGCTGCAGGACTTGCAACAACATGGGTTATAAGGGCAGGATTGCGCTCTACGAACTGATGCAGATGACGGACGCGGTCAGGGAACTCGTTCTCCAAGGCGCCCCGGCGACGGAAGTCAAGCGGCAGGCGGTGAGGGACGGTATGAAGACCCTCCGCCAGACCGCCCTGATGCGGCTTCAGGAGGGCACCACGAGCGTGGAGGAAGTCTTGCGCGTCACGCTGGCGGACTGATGATCCTGTGGCGAGCGACAGGGGGCGGAGGACGGGTGGGAGCCCACGCGAGGTGACGGGCCGATGGTGACGCTGCACCAGTTGCTCAAGATCATGATCGAGAAGGGGGCGAGCGACCTTCACGTCACCACGGGGAGCCCGCCTCAGCTCAGGATCGACGGCGATCTCTACCCGCTCAAGATCGAGATGCTGTCGCCGACCGACACCAAGCAGCTCGCGTACAGCATCCTCACGGACGCGCAGAAGAAGCGCTTCGAAGAGGAGAACGAGTTGGACCTCTCGTTCGGAGTGAAGGGGCTGGCCAGGTTCCGCGCCAATCTGTTCGTGCAGCGCGGCGCCGTGGCGGGGGTGTTCCGCGCGATTCCCTACCAGGTGATGAGCTTCGAGGAGTTGGGACTCCCGCCCATCCTGAAGGAGCTGTGCGACAAGCCCCGTGGCCTGATCCTGGTGACGGGCCCGACCGGGTCGGGAAAATCCACCACGCTGGCCACGATGCTCGACCGCATCAACACGGAGGAGCACTCCCATATCGTGACGCTCGAGGACCCGATCGAATTCCTCCACCAGCACAAGAACTGCCTGGTGAATCAGCGCGAGGTCCACTCGGACACCGAGAGCTTCGGGAAGGCCCTTAAGTACATCCTGCGGCAGGACCCGGACGTCGTGCTCGTGGGTGAGATGCGCGACTTGGAGACGATCGAGGCGGCGCTGCGCGTGGCCGAGACGGGCCACCTCGTTCTGGCCACGCTCCACACGAACACGGCCGTTCAGACGATCAACCGGATCATCGACGTTTTCTCCCCCTACCAGCAGCCTCAGGTGCGCGCGCAGCTCTCGTTCGTGCTGGAGGCCATCATGTGCCAAACGTTGCTCCCGAAGACGGGCGGCGTGGGGCGCGTCATGTGCATGGAGCTCCTCATTCCGAACGTGGCGGTGCGCAACCTTATCCGCGAGGCCAAGATCCATCAAATCTATTCGCAAATGCAGCTCGGACAGGCCAAGATGGGCATGATCACACTCAACCAGTCGCTCATGGGGTTGTGGCAACGCGGGCTCATTGCCATTGAGAGCGCGTACGCCGTGACGCCGGAGCCGGAGGAGTTCCAACAGATGGTCAATCAAGTGAAAGCTGCGCAGGCCAAGGGCAAGGGCGGCGTGCCGCTTCAGACGGCGGCCTGAGGGGCGGGCCATGCCGAAGTTCTCCTGGGAAGGAAAGACGGTCGGGGGGGAAGCCCGGGCGGGCACCATCGACGCGCCCTCGCTCGATGTGGCCCGGACGCTGCTCGAGCGGCGCCGGATTGAGATCAGCAAACTCAAGGCCGAAGCCTCGTTCCTGTCCGGTCTGAAGCTTCCCGGATTTTTCAAGGGATCGGTGAGCGAGAAAGAGCTCGCCGTTTTCACCCGCCAGGTCTCGACCATGATCGACGCGGGTGTGCCGATCCTGCAGACGATGGAGATCATGTCCTCGCAGGCCGCAAACAAGTATTTCTCCAAGGTGATCCAGGAGATCAGGGGTGACATCTCCGCCGGAGCTTCCCTGGCGCAGGCGCTCAAACGTCACCCGAGGATTTTCCCTGATCTCTACGTCAACTTGGTGGGTTCCGGCGAGCAGAGCGGCGCGCTGCCCACCATCCTGAACCGGCTTGCCGTGCAGATCGAGAAGACCGTGAAACTCAAGAGCATGATCAAGAAGGCGATGATGTATCCGTCGGCGGTCGTGGTCGTCGCGGTAGGCGTGATGACGCTCATGCTCACGTGGGTCATGCCGAAGTTCGAGGGAATCTTCGAAGGGCTCGGCGGCCAGTTGCCCCCACTGACCCAGGTCGTCCTGGGCTTGAGTCATTTCATGGTGGACAACCTGATTCTGTTTTTCGGGGGGATTGCGGGCGGCGTGATTCTTTTCGGGCTGGCGATGCGCAACGAGACATTCCGTCATGCCTTCCACGCGTTCCGCCTCAAATGGCCGATCCTGGGCATGCTGTTCCGCAAGGCTGCGCTGGCTCGGTTCGGGCGGACGCTGGGGACGATGGTCAGCGGCGGTATTCCCATCCTGGACGCGCTCCAGGTCGTGGCCCGGGCGACAGGCGACCTGGTGGTGCAGACCTCCGTGATGAAGCTGCGCGATGAACTGGCCAAGGGCAAGACCCTCTCGGAGCCCATGTTCAAGGACAAGCTCTTTCCGCCCATGGTGTCGCAGATGGTGCAGGTAGGGGAGAACACGGGCCAGCTCGAAGGGATGCTGGGGAAGGTGGCGGACTACTATGAAGAAGAGGTGGACGTGGCGGTTGCGGGCTTGTCGAGCCTGATCGAGCCCGTTCTCATCGTGGTTCTGGGCGGCGGTGTGGGGATCATCATCTTGGCCATGTACATGCCCATCTTCAAGGTCGGCCAGCTTATTTGACCGCGTCCGAGGGCCTGTGGCACCATACCCGACCAAACAAGGAGGCAATTTCGATGGCGCTTGACCCGAAACTTCTCGAGATCCTGGCGTGCCCCAAGTGCAAGGGGGACATTGCTCTCACGAAAGATGGCGATGGCCTCGTGTGTTCTGCATGCAAACTCAAGTACCCCATAAAGGACGACATCCCGATCATGCTGATCGATGAGGCGCTGCCGCTGAAGTAGGACGGGTGCTATCGGCGCCAGCCGCGGAGGCGGATGGCCCGTGCCAGTGCCCTGTGGAGGCTCCTGATTGTCCGGCGGTCGCCGTTGGCATAGCCGAGGAAGAGGGGGTCGATGAGAGGAGTGGAATCTCGGCCGGTGGAGAGGAGCGTCTTGTGGACGGAGCGGGCCAATCGAACGGCTTCGGCGCGGCCTCGCGAGCGGGACACGCGGTGGGAGCAGAAGCGCGCCCGATCGAGATCCACGAAGCGATAGCCGGCCTCCAGGCCGGGCAATAGGATGTTCATGGCGTTGAGGTCGCCATGAAGGAAGCCTGACTCGTGGAGCGCGCGGACCTCGGCCCCAAGTCGGCGAAGGTCCTCGGGGGGAAGGTCTGGCGACTTCATCCGATCCGCCAACGTGACGGAGGGCTGAAGCTCGGCGGTTGCCACGAGGAGCGAGGCCCATCGGCGGTTTGGTGGCAATACGAAGAGGCCGACAAGGTTTGGGACGGGCAGGGCCCGTCGCATGGCCTCAGCGTGAACCGAGAGCCATCGCGCCGCCGCAGCCTCGACGGAGTAGAGGTCGGGGAGAAACGGTGCCAGGAGGCCGCCGCGGCACCTGCGCTTGACGCGTGCGGTTCCTGCGTCGATCCGGAAGGCGTGCGAGGTTCCACGGGGCGACTCGGCAAGGTCGCGGAAGGGAAGGGCTTCAGCGAGCGCCTCCCATGACCGGCGGAGCAGGCAGTCCGCGTCCGGGCGGCGGACGAGCCGGAAGTCCGATGCGTTCGGGTGCGAGACCAGCCGGGAAAGGCTCACGCCTGTTCTCCCGATCCGGTTCTATCAGTCCAGCGGCGTGCCGTCGAGCAACGAAAGAATCGTGCGGATGTCCTCCTTGACGCAGGTGAAAATCGGGGTGTCCTTCAGGGTGTAGCGTCTCACCTCCGTGGAGCGCATCTCCATCACAAGGTCGAGGAAGTCACCGGGCTGGTCGGTCTCGAAAGCCACCACGAATTCCTGATCGTCAAGCCCGAACGAGTACGTCGTGTTCACTTTCACCGAGGGGTACTTGTGGCCGTACTGGAAATGCGCATCCATCATTTTCTGACGCTGCTCGAACGACAGGAGATACCAGTCCGGGGTCTTGGTGAAAGGATAGACGAAAAGGTACTTGGATTGGGCGGGGACGATTTCGGTGCGCGACGCGTGTCCGCCCTCGTGGGAGTGTTCCTGGACGTAGATGGAGCGGCTCGTCATCGAGAGGTAGGACTGCGCGGTGTTCAGGTAGCGGCCGAGTCCCGTGGCGAGGATGTCGGAGGTCACTTGCTGGAAATCCTCGAGTCGGTAGGAGATGCGCCAGAGCATGAAGTCGCAATCGGCGCGGGTGCCCATCGTGCTGTAGGGGAAGATCATGATCCGCTTGGCGTACTCGCCGTAGGTCTTGAGGAATTCGGTCTTGGCGCTCAGGCGTTCGGCGTCGGGCAGGCGGCGGAAGGCGGGATCGAGACGATAGAAGACGAAGCTGACGAACTGGCGGCGGTGATTTCGAGTTTCGCTTTGTGGCATCCCGCGAGTCTAGAAAACGCGGGGCGCGGTGTCAACGCCGTCCCCCAACCTGCAGCTCGGCGTCCTCACGTCCCCCGGCGATTGCCAAAGCGCTCGATGTGAAGGCGGGGGCTGAAACCGAAGCCGGTTCGCCGACACAGTTCCCGGATCGAGGCATAGGCGCGGGGGATCTTTGCCGTCTCCACGACCTGCGGCATGAGGAGGATCTTCTCGCGCGGAATGGGGATCTGGGCGGCGAGCGAATCGATCTCTCCCAATTCCCTTTCGCTCTCGACCACGAATTTGACCTGGCAATCGCGGCCGTTACCCCCGTTGTAGCGGTCGAGGAAGCTGCGGATCACGTCCGGTTGGAGGCGTGTGCGCGCGTGCCAGAAGCTCAACTCGGGGCCGTGCCCATTCTGAGATGTGTCGGGGATCGAGTGACGCAGTTTGGGACTGAGCGAGGCGAGGTGAACGGCGAGGGGTTCGAAGATGGTCGCGTTCGTTTCGAGGGTCAGATGATAGCCTTCGTGCCACCATCGCTCGCACAGCGGGCGGAGCGCCTCGGCTTGGAGGAGGGGCTCGCCACCGGTGAGGACGAGATGACGGGTTCCGTGTTCCGCGCTGAGCCGCTCCACTCGTTCGCCGAGGGACGCCGCATCCATCCATTCGAATTCGGGAGTCCAGCTTGTGTACGGGGTGTCGCACCAGCGGCAGCGCAGGTTGCAGAAGCTCGTGCGCACGAAGACGGAGGGCGTGCCGGCAAGGCGGCCTTCACCCTGGATGGAGGCGAAGATTTCGCTGATGCGCAGGGCGGAGAGCAAGCGGGATTCGGGGCCGGGGCGCACCTCCATCGGCTGGCGTGCTTCGCGCGGTTCAGGCTGGCGTGTCCGGCGGATAGGCAGCCGGGTCCCGCACGCCGGCCTCCACGAAGCCTTTGCGCCGGAGAATGCAGGAGTCACACGCGCCGCACGGCGAGCCCGACTCGGAAGGGTCGTAGCAACTGTGAGTCAGCGAGAAATCGACGCCGAGCGCAGCGCCCTTGCGAATGATGTCCGCCTTGGTCAGTCGAACGAGCGGGGCGTGGACGCGGAAGATCGCCCCCTCCGCTCCGGCCTTGGTGGCGAGGGAGGCGAGCCTTTCGAATTGCTGAAGGTACTCCGGCCGACAGTCGGGGTAGCCGCTGTAGTCGATGGCGTTGACGCCGATGAAGAGGTCGCGCGCGCCGAGCACCTCCGCCCAACCCAGGGCGATGGAAAGGAAGACGGTGTTGCGCGCCGGCACGTAGGTCACGGGGATGCCCGCGGCCATGGCCCGGGCGTCGCGGTTCTTGGGGACATCGATCCCGGCGGTGAGGGCCGATCCCCCGATCCGTCGCAGATTCAGCTCCAGCACGAGATGCTCGGTGGCGCCCAAGAACCTGGCCACCCTGCGCGCGGCTTCAAGCTCGATCTTGTGCCGCTGGCCGTAGTCGAAGGTGAGGGCGCAGGTCTCGTGCCCTTTTCCGCGTGCGACGGCGAGCGCGGTCGCGGAATCGACGCCTCCGCTGAGGAGAACAACGGCCTTGCGTGCCATGCGCCCATTATAGGCGCCACTCGCCGGGACGCCAGTCTGTCCCGAGGCGAGTGCGGACGTGCGCGATCACCCCCGCCGGGGCGTCGGTCGCCCATGAGGTTGGGACGCGTCGGGCTCGATGCTGTGGTCCGCCAGGCAGGAACGAATGAGCGCAGCGATGTCCGGCTCGAGACGGCGTGCCACGGCCTCGAATTTCCTGGCCACATCTGCGCGTGACCACAGGCCGTCGGCGACGATTACCGGCGAGCGCTTGTGGGCTGGGCCGTCCGGATCGCCGGGGTCCACGAGCGCGTGTCCCACGAGACGGCCCCCTTTCCATTCCACCACCTCCTCCTTCTCGGTCCCTTTTCCGAACGTGAACTGGAAGCGCGTGACGCGGCCATGGGCGTCGGCCCAGACGTACAGATCGTGGGTGGAGTCCGTGTACCAGCTCAACCCTGCGCGTATCTCTTCCGGTTTGATCAGGCGATTGGGTACGCGACGCAGCACGGCTATCCTCTCGGCGCGCCCCGGTCTGCGAGGACCTCCCGGATCAACTCCGGCCCCACCCGCGCGTCGAGCCGGGCGCTCCCGATCCGTTCGAGGACGACGAAGCGATGCACCCCGTCTCTGAACTTCTTGTCGAACTTCATGTGATGGATGATGGATTCGATGGAACAGCCCATGGACGCATCAATTCGCGTAGGCAGGGAATAGCGATCCAGGGCCGCCTTCACGCGTCCAGTGATGTCGCGAGGTACGATGCCCAGGCGGTGGGAGATCTCCACCGCAGCGAGCATGCCGATGGCGATCGCCTCCCCATGGAGGAGGTTCTCATAGCCGCACGCGGCCTCGATGGCGTGTCCGATGGTGTGCCCGAAGTTGAGGATCGCCCGCCTGCCGGAGCCCGCCACATCATCGTAGGGGTCTTCGCCGACCACCTCTGCCTTGATCGCAACGCAGCGGCTCACCACCGAGGCGAGTGCATCCGCATCCTTGGCCAGGATTCGATCTGCGTCGCGCTCGAGGTCGTCGGCGAGCCCCGCGTCCGCGATGAGGCCGTACTTGATGACTTCGGCCATGCCCGATGCGAGCTGCCGGGCCGGGAGGGAGGAGAGAAGCGTGACGTCGCTCAGCACCAGCCTCGGGTGGTAGAACAGTCCCAACAGGTTCTTGCCCTCCGAAAGGTTCACGGCCACCTTGCCTCCGATGGAAGAATCCACCTGGGCCAGCAGCGTGGTGGGAATGATCGCGTACGGGATGCCCCGCCGGTAGGTGCCCGCCACGAATCCCGCGAGGTCGCTCACCGCCCCCCCCCCGAGGGCGAGGATCCCCGTGCCATCGGGGCTGCCGACCTTCGTGAGTCCTCCCAGAGCGGCGAGGTAGGACTCCGTGGATTTTGCCGCCTCGCCGTCCGGGATGAGAATCCGCGTGACAGATCGCCCGCTGCGCTGGACCGCTTGCTCGATCGACCCGGCATGGAGCGCCGCCAGCGGGGCGGACGTGATGAGCGCGACGTGGGGCGGGAATCCCGCCTCGTCGAGCAGTGCTGGGAGCTCCGACGACAACCGCGTGCCGACGACGACAGGATAAGATAGCGCCGGTGTTCGGATGTAAACGTGCGCGCGCTGCATCGCATCATGATAGCACGCGGCGCGGGGCGATTGTCCTTGAATTCCCTCGAAGGGAAGGCTAGGTTACGCACGCCCAAGCATCGGCGTATGATGACAGCGACGATCTTCATTCTCCTCGCCGCGCTCGCGGTGCTCGGAGCCGTTCTCGCCGTGCTCCTGCCCAATGCCGTCCATGCCGCGATGGCACTCATTGTCATGCTCGTCGCGACGGCGGGGATCTATCTCCTCCTTTCCGCCCCGTTCGTCGCCGTGATCCAGATCGCCGTCTACGCCGGCGCGATCATGGTGCTGTTCCTGTTCGTGATCATGTTGATGAATGTCGAGTTGCGAATTCCACTGCGCCGATGGACGCTCGTGGCGGGGACGGTGGCGGGCGGCCTGTTTCTCTACCAGACGGTCCACCTGCTCCGTGGGGTGATGGATGATCAGGCGAGGTCTGGGGCCGACGGCTTCGGCTCCGCGCATGAGGTGAGCTCCGTGCTCTTTGCGGAGTATGTCGTCCCGTTCGAGTTGGTGAGCGTACTGCTGCTCGTGGCCATCGTGGCCGCGGTGGTGCTGGGCAAGAGGGAGGCCGCGTGAGCGGGGCGTGCAGCAGCATAGGACCGGGCCGGCCTGGGGGCAGGAGGAGAAGTTGATCCCGCTCAGCCACACCATCCTGCTCTCCGCAGTACTATTTGCCGTCGGCACTGTGGGGTTCCTGGTCCGCCGGAGCGCCGTGATGATGCTGGTATGCGTGGAAATCATGCTGAACGCCGCGAACATCGCCTTCATCGCCTTCGCTCGGCACCACCTGAGTATGGCTGGGCACATCTGGGTATTCGTGGTGATCACCGTGGCCGCCGGCGAGGCGGCCATCGGGCTCGCCCTGATCGTGGCCCTCGCCCGGGAACGGGGGACGATTCAGGTGGACGAGCTTCGTTCCCTCAAGGGCTGAAATACCGTGTTCCGCGTCTGGGCTATACCGCTGATCCCCCTCCTGGGGTTCGTCTACATCGGGCTGTTGAGCCGTCGCCTGAGCCGCCGGGCGGCGGCCATTGTGGGTTGCTCCACCGTCGCGCTCTCCTTCCTGGTTTCCCTCGAAGGCGCACTCCAACTCCTGAGGGGCGAGGAGGCTCTGACGGCGACTTTCTACACGTGGGCCTCGCTGGGGGACACGCTGGTTCGGCTGGACTACCGGCTGGACGCGCTTTCGGGCTCGATGGCGCTCATCGTGAGCGGTGTAGGGTTCCTCATCCATCTGTACTCCGTCGGCTACATGCATGGCGACCGCGGCTTCAACAGGTATTTCGCGTTCCTCAACCTTTTCATCTTCTTCATGCTCACGCTTGTCCTCTCGGACAATCTTCTGTTGACATTCGTCGGGTGGGAGGGCGTGGGGCTGTGCTCGTACCTCCTCATCGGCTTCTGGTACGAGAAGTCGGATCCTCCACCGGCAGCGGTCAAGGCGTTCGTGGTGAACCGCATTGGCGATTTCGGGTTCCTCACGGCGATGGTGCTTCTCTTGGCGCAAGTGGGGACGCTCTCAATCTCGGAACTCCTTCAGTCCGCCCCCGGCGCTTTCGAAGCCTGGCCGGTGGGTGCCCTTGCCGTGGGTCTCCTTCTTTTCCTGGCGGCCACGGGCAAGTCGGCCCAGGTGCCGCTCTACGTGTGGCTGCCGGACGCGATGGCCGGCCCGACGCCCGTGAGCGCGCTTATCCATGCGGCCACCATGGTGACGGCCGGGGTGTACCTCATGGCCCGGTTCCGTCCGATCCTGGAACTTCAGCCGCAGGTGCTCGAAGTGATCTGCGCCGTGGGCGCGGTCACGGCGCTCCTCGCCGCTTTGATCGCGCTCGCTCAGCGCGACATCAAGCGCGTGCTGGCCTACTCGACGGTGAGCCAGCTCGGCTACATGTTCATGGGCGTCGCCGCCGGGGGGGGGGTGGCCGGGATGTTCCACCTCACCACCCATGCTTTCTTCAAGGCGTTGCTCTTCCTCGGGGCAGGCTCCGTCATCCACGCGATGGGCGGCGAGCAGGACATCACGAAGATGGGGGGGCTGCGGTCGAAGACGCCGATCACGTTCTGGACCTGTCTCGTGGGGGCGCTCGCCTTGGCCGGGCTGTTTCCCACCGCCGGTTTCTATAGCAAGGACTTGATCCTGGCCGACGTGCTGCATTTTGGCGAGTGGGGCCGGATTCTCTTTGCCATGGGCGTCCTCACGGCGGGACTTACGGCGTTCTACACCGCTCGATGGCTCATGCTGATCTTTTTCGGCGAGTACCGCAGCCCGCACCACCACCCGCACGAGAGCCCGGCGGTGATGACCGTGCCGCTGGTCCTACTGGCCATCTTCAGCTTCGGCGCGGGATGGGGGGAACACGCGTACGCGCACTTCGTGGGGCGGGTCTTGGAGCCGCCGGAAGGTCACGTGCCCGGTCAGGTGATCGCCTGGGCGTCGGGTGCAGGCATCGTGGGCTTGTTGGCGGGCTTCCTGCGCTACCGGAGTCTCGTGCCGGGCCCGGGCCCGGCGAAGGGATTGGCGCGCGTGTCCGAGCGGAAATTCTGGGTGGATGAGATCTATGACGCTCTCATCGTCCGGCCGTATCAGTTCCTCTCTAAGGTGATAGCCTCCTGGGTGGATGGCGGGCTGATTGACACGGCTCTCGTCAACGGCTCGGGCGCGTTGGTGCGCGCCGCCGGTCGGATTGTCCGGCCGCTCCAGAACGGCCAGATTCAGGTGTACACCTTGGCCATGATGGTCGGCCTTGTCGCCGCGCTCGGATGGATGCTGTGGTCCTGACCGGCGGGCGGCTCCTGACGCTGCTCGTGTTCATGCCCAGCGTGGCGGGCGCCTTGTGCGCTCTCTCCCGGTCCTCGCGCGCGGCTGCGGTGTGGGCGTTGCTGGGGTCGGGCGTTCCCCTCATCCTCGGTGCTGCGGCGGTGTGCGGGTTTGACGCCTCGGCGGCCGGTTTCCAATGGGTGGAGCGCGTGGATTGGATCCCCTCGCTTGGAATCTCCTACCACATGGGCGTGGACGGCGTGAGCTGGCCGCTCGTGCTCCTCACGCTTCTCCTTACGTTCCTCTCGCTCGTCTACTCCATCGGTCGGATTCAGAACGCGACGCGGCTCTACTACGCCTCGTTCCTCTGGCTCGAGACCGGGCTGATGGGCGTCTTCTGCGCGCTCGACATGATTCTCTTCTTCGTCTTCTGGGAGTGGGTCCTGATCCCGATGTATTTCATCATCGGCTACTGGGGCGGCGCGCGGCGGATCTACGCGGCGCTCAAGTTCTTCCTCTACACGATGCTCGGGAGCGCGTTCATGTTGGTGGCTCTCCTCGTGACGGCCCACCTTTACCACCAGGCGACGGGCGCGTGGAGTTTCGACTGGGCGGATTGGGTGGCGATCCGCGACACGATCGATCCGAACCTCCAGCTCTGGCTGTTCTCGGCGTTTGCGTTCTCGTTCGCGATCAAGGTGCCGGCTTGGCCCTTCCACACCTGGCTGCCCGACGCGCACACGGAGGCCCCCACGGCGGGGAGCGTGATTCTGGCGGGTGTTCTCCTCAAGATGGGTGCGTACGGCTTCCTGCGATTCGGTCTCCCGCTCTTCCCCGAGGGCGCGGTGCAGGCGGCTCCCGTCATGGTGGGCCTTGGCTTGGCAGGCATCCTGCTGGGAGCGGCCGCCTCGTACGTGCAAACCGATCTCAAGAAGCTTGTGGCGTACTCGAGCGTCAGCCACATGGGGTTCGTCGTCCTCGGGATCTTCTCCTTCACCCTGGAGGGGGCCGCCGGCGCGACGATCCAGATGGTGAACCACGGGCTCTCGACGGGTGCGCTCTTCCTCATGGTCGGGATCATCTACGAGCGGACGCACAAGCGGGGAGTGACCGATTTCGGCGGGCTCGCCAAGACGATGCCTCTCTATGCGACCGTCAGCGTGATCCTTGTGCTCTCGTCCGTCGGTCTTCCCGGCCTGAACGGATTTGTGGGAGAGTTTCTCGTGATCGCGGGCGCGATGAAGGCGCGGCCCCTGTACGCGTTCGTGAGCGCCCTTGGAGTGATCCTCGCGGCGGTGTATCTGCTCAGCATGGTTCGCAAGGTCTTCTGGGGCGAGGCGAACGCGAACCTCCACGGGCTGTCCGACCTGACTTGGCGGGAGACCGCGGTGTTCTTGCCGTTGCTCTTGTTCATTGTGGTGATTGGGGTGTATCCGGCGCCGTTCCTCGAGGTCTCGGAGGGTGCGCTGAAAGCGATTCTAGAAGGAGTGGCCCCGTGAAGAGTTCTCACCCCCACCTGGGTCCTCCCCCATCCGCGGTGGGGAAAAAAGAAACCCCCTCCCCCCTGGTGGGGGAGGGTGAGGGTGGGGGGGCGGAGCGGCCTCTCGCCCGGGGCATCCTGCGGGAGGACATGGCATGACCGCCTTCTGGGCCTTTGCCCCCGCTTGGATCCTTCTCGCAACGGGATTGGGGGTCATGCTGCTCGAGTTGTGGGTTCCCCGGCGCGAGGCGGTAGTCGGCGCGACTCTCGCAGGTCTCGCGGGAGCCTTTCTGGCGGGGGTCGAACGTTTCGCCGATCCGCCGATGGTGTGGCAAGGTTTGCTCGTCTCCGACGCGTGGTCGCGAAGCTGGGCGCTCGTCTTCACGGGCCTCGCGGGCCTGGTGGTCCTCTCGTCAGATGTCTTCCAGAGGGAGAAGCGCGTGCATCGCGGCGAGGTCACCTATCTGGTGGTCTTTGCGGCTTTTGCCATGAGTCTCGTCGCCGCATCGGCGGACCTCATGGTCCTCTTCATCGCTCTCGAAACCGTGAGTCTGGCGAGCTACGCCCTGATCGCCCAGGTTCGGCATGCCGAGGGCAGCATGGAAGCGGGCATCAAGTACATCCTCCTCGGCGCCTTCGGAAGCGCCATCCTGGTGATGGGAATCGCGCTGTACTTTGGGGTAACGGGTACGACCCGACTTGACCCGGCCACGTGGCAGCCCGTGAATGAGTTCCGCCGTGCCGGCTGGATCCTTAGCGCGGTTTTCATCCTAGCCGGATTGGGTTTCAAGGTCGCCTGTGCCCCGTTCCACATGTACGCGCCGGACGTCTACCAGGGGGCACCGGGACCGATCTCGGGGTTCCTGGCCGGAGCCTCGAAGGCGGCATCTTTTCTCGCCCTCTGGATGATCTCCAGTGTCTGGCTCGTTCCACCGCCTGGAGATCTGCCTCTGCCCACGGGATTTTTTGTTGGATTGGAGGGCGACCGTGAGCTCCTCCGCAATCTGGTCCGCGTCCTCGCGGGAGTGACGATGGTCTGGGGCACGCTGATGGGCGTCATCCAGACCGAGGTAAAGCGGATCCTCGCCTACTCGAGCATTGCCCATTCGGGGTATGTGCTGTTGGCACTGCTGGTGGCTCCGGATCGCGCGGGGATGGTGCTGTCGTTCTACCTCATGGTTTATGCGGTCATGAAGATCGGGGCGTTCGTGAGCGTCTCGGCCGAGGAGGCGCGGCGGGGAGAACATCTTCGGCTGGAGGACCTTTCGAGCCTTCGCCGCGAAGCGCCCCACGTCTGCGCCGCGTTGGCTGTGTTCCTGTTTGCGTTGGCGGGGATGCCGCCGACGGGAGGTTTCCTGGCGAAGTTTTTCCTGTTCCGTGAGGCCGTATTGGCGGGAGAGGTGCCCCTCGTGACGCTTGCGGTTGTGACGAGCGTGGCGGCTGCTGCGTTCTACCTTAAGATCACCGTCGCGATGTTTTTCTCCGAGCCGACGGCTGTAGCCATGCCCCGCCGAGCGGGGGGAATGCTCTCGATCGTGACCGTTGCCGCAGCGGTCCTCGTCCTCGCCTTCGGCATATTCCCTGGCCTCGCCCGCACGCTCGTTCCGTAGGAGCTCCCGGGCGGTCGCGACCTTTCCGTCCGGCGCTTGGGGTTAGTGTCGGCGGTGGGGTCGGCGGCGAGGTCGGCCGTTGCCGGAGGGGATGCCGTTGGAGACGAGGCGCCTCAGCAGCAGGTTGTTGACCTGAAGCAGCTTCGTGTTCGTCTCGAGGAGGCGGGTCTGACGCTTCATCCACCTCGTCTGCATTTGCATCCAGGACCTCATCTCGCTACTGAACTGGGTGAAGTTGGCACTCAGGGCGTCGACGGAATTCGAGAGATGCAGGAGGGCCTGACCGATCATCCGCCGGTCAGCCGCGGCTTGTTTGCGGTCTTCGGCGGCCTGTTTGCGGTCCTCCCGGCCTTCCTGGACGAACGTGCGGATTTCCAAGACGAGATCCTGTACCCAAGGGGGAGGAGGTGGCGCCTGTTCGTTCATGTCTCCAACGTAGCACCGGTCTGACAAAGGGTCAACGCCTGTTCTGATGCCGGCACGTGGGACACCCAGTTTGCACACCAGTCCTGCTTGACGACGAACCCGCAGCCGCCTACTCTAGCGGGCATTGCCGGGGTAGCTCAATGGTAGAGCAGTCGATTCGTAATCGACAGGTTGTGGGTTCAAGCCCCGTCCCCGGCTGACCGACCGTGGTGAAACCCCTTCTCGACACATCGGATGGCGCGGTAGCCCGGGAATCGCCGCTGTGGTTCACCCGTCTGCGATGGGGCGCGGTCGGGGGCCTTGTACTCATGCTGTCGGTGGGGGGACATGTCTTGGGCATCCTCGATGCCGCAGCGCTTCCATACCTGTGGATGCTCGTAGCGGGCCTCGCGGCAGGCAATGTCGTCTTCCGCGCCCGAGCCGGCCGCGTGGAACGACCCGGACGCGAGGTGCTGATTCAAGTTCTATTCGACTTGGTCGTGCTCACAGGCCTTCTGGCACTGTCCGGCGGCTCCCTCAATCCCTTCGCGTTCGTCTACGCGTTCCACGTCGTCATGGCCGGGATCCTGCTCCCGGGCGGGTGGGCCTACCGCATCGCCGGGCTCTCGTCCGTCCTGTTCGTGGGGCTCGGGGCGGTGGGAGTGGCCGGATGGCTCCCCCAGTTTGCCTTGAGATTCGGCGGGCCGGACTCGATCCCGCTCGCCGAGGAGATCTCGCGACTTCAGTCGGCCCTCGGCGGCAGTCTCCACTACCAGTTGAGCACCGCTGCGGCGTTCATCACCTCGATGTTCGTGCTCGCCTTCTTCACGACCACCCTGGCAGGCCGGCTGAGGGAACACCGGCGGAAGGCCGAGGTGCTGGCCGCCACGCTCAGCAGCAAAGCCGACGAACTGGGACTCGCAGAGGCACAGGTGCGCGAGGAGAAGGCGAAGCTCCTGGCCACCTACCAGTCCATGAGCGACGGAGTCATCCTGCTCGATCGCGAGAATCGAATCGTGTTCTCGAATGCGGCGGCAGAGGCCTTTCGGCGGCCGGGACGACACGTGGGCCGACCGGTCCTCGCGTGTCACCCGGAGATGGCGCATGGCCGGGTGCAGGCCGAGCTGGAGTCACTGCGGAAGGGGCGCCGGACTTCCTTTCACCGGTTGGTGAGCGCGGGCGACCGTACCTTCGAGGCCACGTACACATCGGTGCGCGACGCGGCCGACCAGCATCTCGGCATCGTGATCGTTTCGCGCGATATCACGGACCGGCTGGAAATGGAAAAGCGGATGGCCCATCAGGAGAGACTCTCGTCTCTGGCACGGGTGGCGGCAGGACTGGCGCACGAGGTTGGCAATCCCCTCTCCTCGCTTATGGCGCGCCTTCGCCTGCTGGAAGAAGAGAAGGACGATCCTGCGACCGTGGAGGAGAGCCTCGTCGTTTTGAAAAGGGAGCTCATGCGAATCTCGCGCATCGTGCGTGACATGTCCGACTTCTCCCGCCCCGCACAGGGTGAGCCGGGCTCGTGTCTCGTGGGCACTGTCGTTCGCGATGTCCTGCGCCTCGTGGAACCGGATGCCCGCGAACGTGGCGTGCACTTGGAATGCGATCTCGATGGGGAGCTCCCGGCCGTGCCCGCCCATCCCGATCACCTCCGCCAGATCTTTCTAAATCTCCTCATCAATGCGCTGGACGCCACGCCGGCCGGCGGACGGATCGATGTGGCGGGAGGGCGGCGAGATTCGAAGGTCTGGGTCGCATTCCGGGACACGGGGCACGGCGTCCCCAGCGAACTCCTGCCGAGAATCTTCGAGCCGTTCTTCACCACGAAGACGGAGCGGAAGGGGACGGGGCTCGGCCTCTGGGTCAGTTACTCCCTCGCCCGGGCCCAGGGCGGCACCATCGAGATTTCGAGCGAGCCGGGAGCGGGTTCGACTTTCACGGTCCTCCTCGCGTTGCAGCCCCCTCTGTCTGAACCGGCGCAGGTGGAGCCTTGAACGGTCACCTCCTCATCATCGACGACGAGGACTCCTACCGCGAGGACACGGCCCGCCTCGTGCGCAAGCGCGGACTCACCTGCACCACGGCGCCGGACGGGACAACCGGGCTCAGGCTGGCCGAGGAGCGCCGGCCGGATGTCATCCTGTGCGACCTCATGATGCCCGGGATCAGTGGGATTGAGGTTCTCGATCGATTGGGCGGCGTCTGCCCGGAGGCCATCGTGTTCGTCGTAACCGCCCACGCCACGATCGAGACCGCCATCGAGGCCCTGAGGCGCGGCGCCCACGACTACCTGCTCAAGCCGGTCCTGTTCGAGGATCTTCTCGCGAAAATCTCCCGCGCCTTGGAGGTGCGCGATCTTCGAAGAGAGGTCCGCACTCTCCGCCGGGAGATCTCTCGTCCGGAGGAAACCTTCGGCATCGTCGGCCAGAACCCGAGAATCCGCGAGATTCTGGATCTCATCACACGCCTGCCGCGGAACCGTCCGGCGGTGATCGTCCGGGGCGAGACCGGAACGGGGAAAGAACTGGTGGCGCGCGCGGTCCATCTCGTGGGTGACCCTCCCGGGAAAAGGTTTGTGGCGCTGAACTGCGCGGCCATTCCCGATCACCTGATCGAGAGCGAGCTGTTCGGCTACAGAAAAGGCGCCTTCACGGGTGCGATCGAGGACCGGGAAGGGCACTTCGAGCGGGCGCACGGGGGGACCTTGTTTCTCGACGAGGTGGCGGCGATGCCACTCTCCCTTCAGGCCAAGCTCCTGCGGGCCATCGAGCAGAAGGAGATCATGCCGATCGGCGCGCGCGATCCCGTTCCGGCGGATGCCCGGATCGTGGCTTCAGCCCAGAGGGATTTGAGGGACCTCGTGAAAGAAGGCACGTTCCGCCAGGATCTTTTCTACCGCCTCCTCGTGGTCGAGATCGTCCTGCCTCCGCTTCGGGAGAGGCGGGACGACATTCCGCTCATCCT
This sequence comes from Nitrospirota bacterium, assembly GCA_016190245.1. Taxonomy (GTDB): domain Bacteria; phylum JACPQY01; class JACPQY01; order JACPQY01; family JACPQY01; genus JACPQY01. Next base: position 45,773 of record JACPQY010000040.1, read on the forward strand.
GGAGCACTACGTGCGGCGGCTGACCGCGGAGATGAAGGTGGGCTGCGAGGGCGTGGAGCCCGATGCCCTGAGGGCGCTGATGGCCTACTCCTGGCCGGGAAACATCCGAGAGTTGCGCAACGCCGTCGAGAGGGCGTTGATCGTGCTCAAGGGCAAGGTTCTCCGCCGAGAGGATTTTCCTCGGGACATCGTCGCCGGTGCCGAAGAGGCCGTGGGGCACGACGAACTCCGTCTGGCCGTCCGCGCCTACGAGCGCGAGCACATCCGCCAAGTGCTGGCCGAGTGCGGGGGTCACCGCGAGCGCGCGGCGTCCCGTCTGGGCATTGACCGCGCCACGCTCTACCGCAAGATCAAGGACCTGGGGGTTCCGGGCCTGGACGCAGCAGAATAGCACCGTTGCGCTGCCGCGACGCCGTCCGCGCCCGGATCGTCGCAATCGCGCGACCCGCAGAGCATGCGGGCGCGGGAAGAATCAAGCGAGAACAATAGGGTGGTCGTCCCCCGCCGGAGAGACCCCGCCCGCGCTCGTGGCATGAGCATTGCATAGGGACTGCAGACCGAGTCACCGTGGACCAAGGAGCGAAGACGAAGATAGACCCCGGGAATGTGGAGGAGCCCTCGGGCTCAACACAACAGGACACTAGGAAGTCGATCCTCTCCCGTCGCACCTTCGTCCAGTTGTTCGCCGCGGCCGGCGGCTCGCTCGCGTTCCTCGACAAGGAGGCCTGGGGAAGCGTGTTCACCTTCTTCGAGCCCTTCGACACGCCCAATCCACTTGCCCACTATCCGAACCGGAACTGGGAATCGGTCTACCGCGACCTCTTCCGCTACGACAGCGCCTTCACCTTCCTGTGCGCGCCCAACGACACCCACAACTGTCTGCTGCGCGCCTATGTGAAGAACGGCGTCGTCACACGCCTCGGCCCCACCTATGGTTTCGGCGATGCCGTGGATCTCTACGGCAACCAGGCCTCGCACCGGTGGGAGCCACGCTGCTGCCAGAAGGGGTTGTCGCTCGTGCGCCGCTTCTACGGCGACCGGCGGTGCAAGTATCCCGTCGTGCGCGTCGGTTTCAAGAAGTGGATGGAAGCCGGCTTCCCGCGCGATCCGCAGACGGGCCGCGTCCCGCTCTCCTACATGAACCGTGGGAGGGACGGATGGCTCCGCCTTTCGTGGGAGGAGGCGTTCGACCTTTCCGCCCGCGCGCTCGCCAACATCGCCGAAACCTACTCGGGTGACGCCGGGGCGAAGCGGCTGAAGGCGCAGGGATACGACGAGGCGATGGTGGAGGCCGTCGGAGGCGCCGGCGTCCAGACGCTCAAGTTCCGCGGCGGGATGCCCGCGCTCGGGGCGACGCGTATCTTCGCGCAGTACCGCCTGGCCAACTGCATGGCGCTGCTCGACGCGAAAATCCGCGGCCTCGATGCCACGAAGGCCGTTGGCGCCCGCGGGTGGGACAATTACTCGTGGCACACGGACCTCCCTCCCGGTCATCCGATGGTCACCGGACAGCAGACGGTGGATTGGGATCTGGTGTGCGTGGAGAACGCAGGCCTCGCCGTTGTCTGGGGAATGAACTGGATTGCCACGAAAATGCCGGACGCCCACTGGCTCACGGAGGCTCGTCTCAAGGGCACGAAGGTGGTCGTGATCGCCTGCGAATACAGTGCCACGTGCAACAAAGCCGATGCCGCCATTGTCGTCCGCCCCGGCACCACACCCGCCCTCGCGCTCGGACTCGCCGGCGTCATTCTCCGGGAAAAACTTCTCGACGAGGACTACGTACGGAGCACCACGGATCTGCCTTTTCTTGTGCGGATGGACACCATGAAGCTCCTACGCGCGCAGGACGTGTGGCCGGACCGCCCACCCGCCGCCATCCAGAACGCCGTTACCGTGGAGCCTCAGGGCGCGAAGCCCGTGCCGAACCATCTCCAGCCGAATGCCGTGGTCCCCGAAACCCTTCGCAAGGAGTGGGGCGACTTCGTCGTGTGGGATCAGACCCAGGGCGGTCCGCGCGTGGTGACGCGGGACGAATTCGGCGCGAAATCTTTTTCCAAGCCCGCCTTGGAGGGCACGTACACGGTGAAGACCGCCGGCGGAGAAATCTCCGTTCGCACGGTCTTCGATCTCTTGAAGGAATACGTCCTCGCCAACTTTACCCTCGAACAGACGTCCGACATCACGTGGGCGCCGAAGGAAGCCATTGAATGGCTCGCTCGGGAGATCGCCAGGAACAAGGCTTCCACGCTCTTTGCCGTCGGCATGGGGCCGAACCAGTTCTTCAACAACGACCTCAAGGATCGCGCGATCTTCTTCCTGGCTGCGCTGACGAAAAACATCGGCCTCATTGGCGCCAACGTAGGGAGCTACGCCGGGAACTACAGAGCGGCCTACCTGAACGGCCTGCCGCAATTCATCGCGGAGAATCCCTTCGATCTCGAATTGGACCCCTCCAAACCGGCGCGGCCGAAGATGTACTGGAAGGGCGAGTCGGTCCACTATTTCAACGACAGCGAACACGTGCTGCGCGCAGGCAAGACGCTCATCACGGGAAAAGGCCACATCCCCACCCCCACGAAGGGCATCCTCGTTTCCAACAGCAACTCGCTCATCGGCAATGCGAAAGGCCACTACGAAAGCGTCGTCAACGTGTTCCCCCGGGTGGAGTTCATCGGCGTCAACGAGTGGTGGTGGACGGCCTCGTGCGAGTACGCCGACATCGTCTTCCCCGTCGATTCCTGGGCCGAGTTCCGCTTCCCCGACCTCACGATCTCGGTGACCAACCCCTTCCTCTACACCTACCCCCGCACACCACTACCCCGGATCTTCAACACGCGGGCCGATATCGAAGTGGCGGCGGGGATCGCCTCCAAGCTCGCGGACGTCACGGGCGATCAGCGGTTCCGGGAGGCATGGAAGTTCATCTATGAGGGTACGGCCGGGCCCTACCTCCAGCGGGTCCTCGACTTCAGCAGCATGACGCGAGGCTACAAGATGGCCGACCTCGAGAAGAAGGCACAAGAAGGCGTCCCGTCCATCCTCCTCAGCCGGACCTACCCGAAGGTCGTCGGTTGGGAACAAGGCAACGAGGATCGCCCTTGGTACACCAAGACGGGTCGGCTCGAGTTCTATCGGGAGGAGGCGGAATTCGCGGACGCCGGCGAGACGATTCCTGTCCACCGCGAGCCAATCGACTCCACGTTCTACGAACCGAACGTCATCGTGGCGGAAAAGCACCCCGCCATCAGGCCAAAGACACCTGAGGACTACGGCGTGAAGCGCGAGGATCTCTCGGGAGACAGGCGGCAGGCGCGCAACGTCGTGAAGACGTGGGCCGACCTCAAGGAGACGCAGCACCCGCTGATGAAGGAGGGCCATCGGTTCATTTACCACACGCCCAAGTATCGCCACGGCGCCCACACGACACCCGTGGACACGGACGTCGTCTGCGTGTGGTTCGGCCCGTTCGGTGATGTGTACCGTCATGACAAGCGCAAGCCGTTCATCTCGGAGGCGTTCGTGGACATCAACCCGCTGGATGCCAGAGAGCTGGGGATCGAAGACGGCGACTACGTCTGGATCGACGCCGACCCCGCCGACCGCCCGTACCGCGGTTGGAAGAAAGGCACCGAGGAGTACAAGGTGGCGCGCCTGATGATCCGGGCCCGCTACTATCCCGGCACGCCGCGCGGCGTGGCCCGGACGTGGCACAACATGTTCGGCTCGACGTTCCAGAGCGTGAAGGGGCACGAAACCAACCCCACCGGCCTCGCGAAGGGTCCGGAGACCGGCTACCAGGCCATCTACCGATACGGCAGCCACCAGAGCTGCACGCGCGGCTGGCTCAAGCCGACGTGGATGACCGACTCCCTCGTCCGCAAGGATCTGCTGGGGCAGAGGATCGGCAAGGGTTTCATGCCGGACGTCCACTGTCCCACGGGGGCGCCACGGGAAAGTTTCGTCAAGATTACGAAGGCGGAAGACGGCGGCTACGGCGGCCAGAAGCTGTGGAAACCCGCGCGTGACGGTTACCGGCCCACCTATGAAAACGACGCCATGAAGCGGTTCATGCGTGGCGAGTTCGTCAAGGCCAAGTAGGAGCACCCCATGCCCAAGGTCCACAACTGGCAGATCAATCGAGAGATGGACTATCCCTACGAGGAATCCCGTCCGAAAAAACAGGTGGCGTACGTCTTCGACACCAACAAGTGTATCGAGTGTCAGACCTGCTCGATCGCCTGCAAAACGACGTGGACATCCGGCAAAGGCCAGGAGTACATGTTCTGGAACAACGTGGAGACGAAGCCGTACGGCTTCTATCCGTTGGGGTGGGATGTGAAGATTCTGGAAAAGCTTGGCGCACAGGAGTGGGCCGGCGGCACCTATGCGGGCAAGACGGTGTTCGAGTCGGCGGCGCCCGGCGAGCGCGTGCTGGGCTACCAGCCGGGAGAGGAGGACTACGCCTCCCCGAACGTAGGCGAGGACGATGTCTCGGAGGTCGTCCAGAAGGGTGCCTTCTTCCAAGGGATACACAAGACATGGATGTTTTACCTCGCGCGCATCTGCAACCACTGTACCTACCCTGCATGCCTGGCTTCCTGTCCGCGAAAAGCCATCTATAAGCGGGAGGAAGACGGCGTGGTGCTCATCGATCAGACCCGCTGCCGCGGCTACCGCGAGTGCGTGAAGGCCTGCCCGTACAAGAAGGTGTTCTTCAACCTGATGACGCGCGTCTCGGAGAAGTGCATCGCCTGCTACCCGCTCCTCGAACGGGGCAAGCAGCCGCGTTGCGTCGAGACCTGTATCGGGAGGATTCGACTCCAAGGTTGGCTCAGCCGGGCGGGTGAGGAGAAGAGGGACAACCCCATCGACTACCTTGTGCGCATCCGCAAAGTGGCCATCCCGCTCTATCCCCAGTACGGCCTCGAGCCGAATGTGTACTACGTCCCGCCGATCCACGTGCCGCGCGAGTTCCTGCTCCAGATGTTCGGCCCGGCGGTGGACGCGGCGGTGGACACCTATCGAAAGGCGAAAGACGACAAGGAACTCCTGGCGGCCCTGCTCCTGTTCGGGAGCTCGGATCAAACGATGACCTCCTTCAAGCGGGATGGCGACGCCGTCCTCGGCTACAACGCGAAGGGCGAACAGGTCGTGCGCGTCCCCTTCAAGGAACCGGTCTACATCCGGCCTTACTTTGATGAGAAGAACAATGTCTACCGACACAACATCACGTAGAGCACCTAACACGGTGAACTTCTCGACAAAGGGCATCATGTTTGAGGTTCAAAGGCGAGCCATGAGGAACGTCACAGCCGTGGCGCGCGTGGGTCTCGTGGTCTTGGCTGCTCTCGCGTGGAGTCCGGCCGCACCGGCGTCCGATTTCGAAATCGTCGCCAAGCACATCGGCAGCGGCCCGCTCCCCACGCTGAATCCGAACGACCCGAAGTGGAAGAGCGCTGCCGAGGCGGAGCTTTGGCTCCTTCCGCAGAACATGATCGCGCCGTCGCTTATCCAGCTCACGATCCCGTGGCTGAAAGTGCGGGCCCTCTGCAACGATACCGACATCGCGTTCCGTCTGGAGTGGCCGGACCCGACGCAGGACTACGTCCTGGACATCGGTGGTTTCTCGGACGGCGTCGCGATCGAATTCCCAATAGGACCCGCGGATCCGTCGCCCTTCATGGGTCACCCCTCCCAGGACGGCCAGCCGGCCGGACGTGTGCACATCGTCCACTGGAAAGCGACGTGGCAGGTGGACATGGACAAGGGTTTTCAGGGTGTCGATCAGATCTACCCGAACGCATGGTGGGACATCTACCCGTTCCTCAACGGAGCCTTCCCCTTCCTTACCGAGCAGAGTCTGACCGCCCGCGAGACGCTGAACTACTCGCCGGGCGCCTATGTCGGCAATCCGGTCTCGCTGACGAAGCGGAAAACGCCCGTGGAGGAGTTGATCGCCGAAGGTTTCGGAACTCTCACCACGCAACCCCGTCAGGACGCCTGGGGCGTGGGCCTGTGGCGCGCGGGCAAGTGGACCGTAATTCTCGCGCGCCCGAAGGTTTCGAAGGACGCCATGGACAGCGTGCTCCCCATGCAAGGCGAATCCAAGAGGGCCTTCGCCGTGTGGAACGGATCGGACCAGGACCGCGGCGCCCGCAAGCACTACTTCCCATGGACCTCGCTCAAGATCGGGCCCTAACGCAGGGCATTCCGGCAGGTCGCCGCAACCGCGATGCGATGCGGTGGCTGGCCCGGGCGGATATGTTCCGCTTCCTCGGCAGGTGTTTCGACTACCCGACCGAAGGAGACCTGGATGACCTGACGCACGTCGGTCGGTCCCTCGCTGCAGGCCCGCACCTGCACGAGCGGATTCGATCGCTGGTGGTGAATGTGTGCGAGGAGGCAAGCACCCGCGATCTCCAGACGGAGCAATGCGAATACGAACGGATCTTCGACGTCGCGCCTGTCTGTCCCCCCTATGAATCGGCCTTCTGCCCGGCCCTGAAGGAGCGGGTTCTGTGTGACATCGCCGGCTTCTACACGGCGTTCGGACTGACACCGAGCGCCCGGCGCGCCGAGAGGCCGGATCACATCTGCGCCGAACTGGAGTTCCTATCCGTTGTCTCGGTCAAACTTGCGCTCGCCACGAGCGAAGGCCGCTTGGAGGCGCGCGAAGTGTGCGAACACGCCTATCGATCGTTTCTGGGAGATCACCTCGGACGTTGGGCCCAGCCGTTTTGCGAAGAGGTTGCCGCCGCCTCGAATTCCCGCCTCGTGGGGTCATCCACCTCCCTGCTCGCCCACTGGACCGCGCACGAGTTGAGAGTGCATCGGGTCCGGACGGATCCGTACACCGCCCCGGGCGTCTTGCCCCCGGAGGCGGAGATCTCGTGCGGGATGTCAGCCCAACCGCCGCAGGGGTAGTCGCCACACCCACGCGGATGTAGAGTCCATCGTGTGAAAGGGAGAAACATGGAAATGCCTTTCTCATTCCGGGCTCTTCGAAGAGGGATGCTGGCCGCCGCGTGTTGCTCGCTGCTTGCCGGTTGGTCCGTGCCGCCGAGCGAGGCCCTCGCGGACGCGCAGGTCAACTTCCAGTACCGCCCGCGAGCCGAGATGAAAGGCGCCGGCTACAAGAATCCCAACACGGAGGCCACCCACGCCTACTTCGAAGCCTCGCACCGCGCCCGTCTGGGCGCCAAGTTCACGCACGCCTCTGCGCCAGGCGCCGCCGCCCTTGTCGAGATCCAGGATGTCCGTTTCTTCGGCGAGGAGTTCGATACGCTGAACGATTTCGTGGCCGATGGATTCGACCTACATCAGGGACTCGTTGACCTCTACGATGGGGAAAGCAGGTTGGGTGTTCGGGTCGGCCGGCAGGAGCTCACTTATGAGGAGCATCGCCTTTTCGGCAACGTGGACTGGACCCAGCAAGGCCGCTCCCACGATGCGGTCGTCTTTCGGTGGGACCCCAAGCCCTACGAGATGCATCTCGGCCTGGCGAAGAACCTTGGGCGGTCACGGCTCACGGGGACGTACAACAAAGCGTACAAGGACTACAGCACCTATCGCGAACTCTCCTTTCTGTGGGTCAAGAGATCCTTCGATCAGGCCGCCGCGAGCGTCTACGCGGTGTATGACACTCCGAAGGACGTTTCCACGCGATGGACGGTTGGACCTCGGGTCGAGTCCAAACACTTCGGCCTCCAGAGCCGGGCAGAAGCCTACTACCAGCAGACCAAGAAGCCCGACAAGGATGCCGTGAAAGGGTACTTTCTGGGCCTCACGACGGGGAAGACGGTTCCCATCGGCGGGCTCAACGCCACGGTTGCAGGCTGGTACGATCTCAGTTCGCCTGATTTCTACAGTCTGTACCCGACGGCCCACAAGTTCTTCGGGTACATGGATCTCTTCCTTGCGTTTCCGGCCGACACGAAGTTCCCGGGCGACAATGGGACCAAAGGCCTGCACGATCCTGCCCTCCGGCTGACGGTGGCCGCCGGAAAGTGGAAAGTTCTACTGGACGCTCACTATTTCCTGCTCACCAAGGACGCCGACGGTGAAAAGGCCATCGGGCCGGAGGTGGATCTCACGATTCCCGTCGCGGTCCATGATGCCGTGACGCTCACGTGCGGCGCCAGCGCGCTCGTCCCTGGGAAGGCGATGGAGAATCTCAAGGGCAAGGGCGAGGGGGCAGCCTTTGCGCCTGCCGATCTTCAGACCGGCATCTGGTCGTATGTGATGCTGGACGCCAAGTTCTGATTCGGGGCCGGTCGCAGGCCGCTGCTTGCGATTGAGAGCATCTACCCGAACAAACATCTTGAGAAAGGGGCACGCAGGCTCAAGGCCAGCGCCTACCTCGGATTCTCCTCCCTGGTAGCCGCGGGCTTCCCGCCTGTCCAGTCCGCCACGGCGGACGGACTTCGGCGGGCAGGCAGCCCGCGTAGTTGCATCAAACGCTGGTGGCTCAGATTCCGGTCCGGCCGCCGGGCGGCGCTCCCGCTGGCTCAGGCGAGATCCCAAGCGTTCCCGGCAGGGGGCCGCTTGTTTCGGAGGGGACGCTGCCAGTATACTGGTTGACCACCATGTGCGGCATCGTGGGCTACGTCGGCGAGAGGAACAGCCAGCCGATCCTTCTCGACGGGCTCAAACGGCTTGAATACCGCGGCTATGACTCCGCGGGTCTAGCCGTGGTCGGCCCGGACCGCCGGCTCCGCGTTGAGAAGTGCCGCGGGAAGATCATCGACCTCGAGCAGCGCCTCCTGTCCCATCCGCTCGTGGGGCACCTGGGCGTCGGGCACACGCGTTGGGCCACGCACGGCGCGCCGTCGGACGAGAACGCCCACCCGCACACCGCCTGCTGCTCCGAGGGTGCGTCCAAGGTGACGGTCGTTCACAACGGGATCATCGAGAACCACGAGGAAGTCCGGCGAGGGCTCGCCGGCCACCGTTTCTCGTCCCAAACGGACACGGAGGTGGTGGCGCATCTCGTCGAATCGTCCCTCAACGGGCGCGCCGATCTGCGCAAGGTGCTTTCGACCGTGGCGGGCCGGATGCGGGGAGCGTACGCGCTGGGGGTCCTTGTGGAGAACGAACCGGACCTCCTCGTCGCCATGCGGCGCGGTTCGCCGCTGGTCATCGGGTTGGGGGAGAAGGAAAACTTCATTGCCTCAGACATCCCCGCTCTGCTCCCGCACACGAGGCGGCTCCTGATCCTCGAGGATGGCGACATGGCCTTCCTTCGTTCGAGCGGAGTCGAGGTCTTCGATGTCCGCGGGCGCCGGGTCCGCAGGCGGGAGCGCGAGATCACGTGGACGCAGGCGATGGCGGAGAAGGGTGGTTACAAGCACTTCATGCTCAAGGAGATCTTCGAGCAGCCGCACGCGGTGGCAGACACGCTCCGGGGCCGGCTCAACGGGGGCCGACTCGCGGAGTTGAACGGCCTGCCGGTCAAACGGATCGAGCGAGTGGTCCTCACGGCCTGCGGCACGTCCTACCACGCCTCGCTTCTCGGCAAAGCCGCGCTGGAGCAACTGGCGCACTGTCGCGTGGAGTCGGATATCGCGAGCGAGTGTCGCTATCGGCCGAACCTTTTTGATGAACGGACGCTGGTCGTGGCGGTATCTCAGTCAGGCGAAACGGCCGACACGCTCGCCGCCGTGGAAACGGCCCGAGAGGGGGGTGCGAAGGTCTTGGCCATTTGCAACGTGGTGGATTCGAGCCTGGCACGTGCGGCGGACGCCGTCCTGTACACGCGCGCGGGACCGGAAATCGGGGTGGCGTCGACCAAGACGTTCACCACGCAAATCGCCGTGCTGCTCGTGCTTGCGCTTGATCTCGCGGAGCGTCGCGGCGCGGCGCCGGCATCCGTCCGCAAGGCCGTGCGACGCGGCCTGGGGCGCGGCGCGGCCGCCATCGATCGCGTCCTCGCGATGTCTTCCGAGATCCGCGAGAAGATGGAGCCCTATGCGGCGGCTCGGAACCTCCTCTACATCGGCCGGGGCCGGCTGTTCCCGATCGCGCTCGAAGGGGCGCTCAAGCTCAAGGAAATCTCCTACATCCATGCGGAAGCCTATGCGGCGGGAGAGCTCAAGCACGGCCCGATCGCCCTCATCGACGAGAACATGCCGGTGGTGGTTTTTGTCGCCCAGGATGAGACGCTGCCGAAAATGATGTCCAACGTGGAGGAGGTCCGGAGTCGTGGCGCGAAAGTGATCGCCGTTACGGCGGGGCCGGTCGAGTCGCTCAAGTCCAAGGCCGCGGCGGTCTTCAGCCTGCCGCCGACGGAGGGTTGGGTTCAGCCCATTCCCATGGCCGTCGTGACCCAACTCATGGCCTACCACATCGCCGTCCTCAAGGGCACGGATGTGGATCAGCCTCGGAATCTCGCGAAGAGCGTGACGGTTGAGTAGGATGCTTCCCCTCCTTCAACACCCCCCATCCTTGCCTTTCAGCCAACTGGGGGAGAAGGGACCAAATGAACTCCCCTCTCCCTCGACGGGGGAGTCCGCCCGTGGCGGAGAGGGTGGGGGTGGGCGACGGGAGAAGAGATGGCCCTGTGCCTGGCTGCTGATTGGCGGGCTGGCGCTGGGCGGCTTCGGCGGCCCGCCGACCGTCGCCGGACAGGGGGCCTCACCCGGGAGCCCGCGCGTGTATCTCGAGGTGAAAGACCCCTCCACGCAGCTCATCAGCTTCGCGATCCCTCCGCTCGCCCAGCACGAGACGCCGGCGCTCAGGTCTCTTCGGGAGAGGGTGATCTCAGACTTGGAATTCTCGGGGGTTCTGAGCGTGCTCTCGAATGTGCCTTCCGTGCCGCCGTCTCAGCTCACGGGAAGTTTCCCTTATGCCTGGTGGAAGGATTTCGGGGCGGACCTCGTCATCGCCGTGGATGAGGAAGAATCGCCGTCCGGGGGGCGCCTCCACTTCTACGTGTTCGATACCGCCTTGGCCTCGCCGATCCTCGAAACGAAGATGTCCAACGACCCCGAAGCCGCGGCACCGGTGTTCATGGATGAGTTGATCAAGCGCCTCACCGGAAGGGCCGGCCTGTATCAGACACGCATCGCTTTCGTCGGCTATTCGAAGGGCGCCAAGGAGATCTACGTGGCCGATTGGGACGGCCGACACGTTCGGCCGATCACTCGCAACGGTTCGATCAACCTGGCGCCGGCGTGGGATGTCGGGGGGAAGCGGCTCCTCTACACATCGTATGTGCGCCGGAACCCGGATCTCTACGTCTACGAGATGAACCCAGGCGTCACGGATCTTGTTTCCAACTACCCGGGCCTCAACTATGGCGCTGAAATCTCCCCGGATGGCAAGCAGATCGTGGCCACAATCACCAAGGCGAGGAACTCCGACCTGTATGTGATGGACATCGGGAAGGGCGGCGTGACGCGGCTCACGGATCACCCGGCCATCGATTCCTCGCCCACATGGTCGCCGGACGGCCGGCGAGTGGCTTTTGTCTCCGACCGGAGCGGCACGCCTCAGGTCTACGTGATGGACGCGCAGCCGGGTGCCGAGGTCCAGCGACTCACATTCGAGACGACGCAGAACGATTCGCCGACCTGGTCGCCGCGCGGCGATTTCATCGCCTACACCGGTCTGTCCCCGGAGGGGAAGTTCCACATCTATCTCGTGTCCACGCAGGGGTGGGGACACCGAAAGGTCACCTCGGGGATGTTCAACCACGAGTTTCCGACATGGGCTCCGGACGGCCGACACCTCGCCTACACGACGGACCGGCGGGGTCGGGACCAACTCACGGTCGTGGTGGCCGATGTGTTCCTGGGCCGCGAGCGGGAGTTGGACCTTCCCATGAGGATTGCGGGCTGGCTCGCGTGGTCGCCGCCTCTCGCGGCCGCCCGATGACCGGCCACGCGTGAGGGGAGGCTGGGCAGCGTTCCATGCGTCTCCTGATTGTGGATGATGAGGACGAGTCACGGCGCCTGATCCGCAGCGCCATCGAGGGCATCCCCGTCGATCCCCGGGAAATCGAGGAAGCCGCCAGCGGCGAGGAAGCCGCCGCGCGACTCGCCCAAGCGCCGTTCGACATCGTCCTCACGGACATGGTGATGGACCGCATGGATGGTCTCAAGGTGCTCAAGGCCGCCAAGGACGCCCGGACCGAGACCGAGGTCATTCTGGTGACGGCGTACGCCACGATCGAGTCGGCGGTGAAGGCGATCAAGGCGGGCGCTTTCGACTACATCTCCAAGCCCGTCCACGCTGAAGAGGTGCAACAGGTGGTGCTGCGAATCCTGGAGCGGCAGAACCTGCTCCGGGAGTTGGAACGGTTCAGGGATGAGGTGGAGAGCCGAAGCACGATCGATCGCATCATCGGCGATTCCACGCCGATCCGCCAACTGAAGAAAATGATTCAGAGCGTGGCCGAGGCCGACGCGCATATCCTGATCACCGGCGAGACCGGGACAGGCAAGGAGCTTGTCGCGCGCGCCTTGCATTCGCTCTCCAAGAGGAAGGCGCGCCCGATTGTGGCGGTCAACTGCGCGGCTTTGCCGGAGAACCTGCTCGAGAGCGAGCTGTTCGGCTACCGCCGCGGCGCGTTCACGGGGGCCGGCGCCGACAAGCGGGGGCTGATCGAGGAGGCCCACGGCTCGACACTTTTCCTTGACGAGATCGGCGAGATGCCGCTGACGCTTCAGGCCAAGTTGCTCAGAGCGTTGGATACGGGCGAGTACCGCCGGCTGGGCGACGTGAAGGCGCACCACGTGGACGTCCGTGTGGTCGCTGCCACAAATATCCACGTGGAGCGGGCCATCCGGGAAGGGAAGTTCCGGGAGGATCTCTTCTATCGCCTGTCCGTCTTTCATGTGGTCCTCCCACCGCTAAGGGAGCGGGTGGAGGACATTCCCCTCCTGGTTCAGCACTATGTCCGGGAGTTCGCGGAGAAGTTCGGCAAGCGCACCGAAGGTGTGAAACCGGACGGCCTGCGGTACCTCTCGCGGCTGAGATGGGACGGCAACGTGCGCGAGCTCTCGCACGTGATCGAGAGGGCGGTGGTGCTGTCGCAGGGGACGATGATTCCCATCGAAGATCTCTCTCAGATCGTCGGGGATCGGGCCGAGGCGGCGGAGCCGATCCTTCCGCTCCATCAGGTGGAGAAGAATTGCATCCTCGAGGCGCTCCAGCGTTGCGGGGGGCAGAAGGAGAAGACCGCGCAGGTGCTGGGGATCTCCACTGCCACGTTGTGGCGCAAGCTCAAGGAGTACGGGATCTCGGCTCAGGCGGCGGGGCGAGCCGCGCGCGCCGCGAATGAACGAGACGGGAGCTCGGAGTAGGACGCGCGGTCAGATCCGAACGGCCACGCGCAGGTCTTTCTTCCTCTGCGCGATCTCGAAGGCCGATCCCGCCTTGCAGGTAAGCCGGCCGGCGGGTTTCCAACTGCCGCCGATCCGTTCCGAGATGTCCACTGTGCAGTCCGCGATCTTGGTGTTGTAGCAGTAGGCCTTCTCCGAATCGGGATCCGTGTATTCGACGCCCACGAAATTGTGAAGGGGCGCCGCCATGTGGACGTCGAACCGCCGACCCTCGGTCTCCGCGCGGAGGGTCCATGACCCGATGTCCCATTTTGTTTTCACTCGGACGGACTCGGAGAGGCGGTTGACCGTGAAGCGCCGTCCTTCGTGGACGAGGTGGAAGACGCTCGTCACCGGAGTCCGTAGAGGGCCGATCTTGATTTGCGCGGAAAGGACTTCGAGGATGGCCGAGGGATCCTCCTGGAAAAGGTTGCAGTGGCCCCAGACCCAGCGGAAAGCGTGTTTGGAGCCCCAGATGTGGGTCTGCTGTCCCGGCTCGTTCTTGAGCGTGAACGTCTTGCCGTTCGCGCGGACGGTGCCGCTAAAGAGGCTGTTGATGTGAGGCGAGCAAACCTTCGTCTTGGGAATGCTCGCCTTATACATGCCGGCATACGGGAAGTGGAAAAAGGTCTCGTCGCGCGCTTGGAACGTGAGGTCCCATTCGAGGGACTTGCCCGCGCTGTCCAGGCGGCCCCTCGCACTGGAGTGGCTGAGGACGGCCTCCCCGATCTGAAAACGGAACTTGTCGCGTCCGACCTTCGCCTGGGTGAACGGAAAGGTGTGCTTGAAGGCCGCGTGACCCTGCGGGTTGCGGCCATCGAAGAAGATGCCCCAAAGCTCGGCGATGGGCTCGCCCTTCCCGGGCAGCGGCGAGCACAGGGTGTAGCGGATCCACCACGCGGCCTGCGTCGAGGGCTGATTGAACTTGAGGTAGTAGACCTCGTAGTGGCCGCGCTTCTTCTCGTCCCAGATCAGGAGGTTGTCTTTCTCAGCCATGGCGCGGGTGAGGCTACAGCGGGATGTTCCCGTGTTTCTTGGCCGGATTCGAGTCCCGCTTGTTTCGCAGCATCTCGAAGGCGGTGATGAGTCGCGGCCGCGTCTCCTCCGGCCGGATCACCTCGTCCACGTAGCCGAGCTCGGCCGCCTTGTAGGGGCTGGCAAACTTCGAGCGGTAGTCCTGCACGAGTTCGAGGCGCCGTTTCTCCGCGTCGTTCCCCTCCTCGATCTCTTTCCGGAAGATCACGTTCACCGCGCCGTCGGGCCCCATGACGGCAATCTCGGCGGTGGGGAAGGCGAGATTGACGTCGCCGCGGATGTGTTTCGAGCTCATGACGTCGTAGGCGCCCCCGTAGGCCTTGCGCGTGATGACCGTTACCTTGGGCACCGTGGCCTCGCAGAAGGCGTACAAGAGCTTGGACCCGTGCCGGATGATCCCGCCCCATTCCTGGGCCGTGCCCGGGAGAAAGCCGGGGACATCCACGAACGTGAGGAGGGGGATGTTGAAGGCATCGCAGAACCGGACAAAGCGCGCGGCCTTGACCGAGGCGTTGATGTCGAGGCACCCGGCCAGTGCCGCGGGTTGATTGGCCACGACACCAATGGACCGGCTGCCCAGGTGAAGGAAACCGATGACAATGTTCTGCGCGTAGCCGGGCTGGATCTCGAGGAAGGCGCCGTCATCGGCGACCGAGCGGATGATGTCTCGGATGTCGTACGGTTTGTTCGGGTCTTCAGGGACCACGCTTCGCAACTTGGGATCCGTCCGGCTGGTGGGATCGCGCGTCGGTCGCACGGGGGGATCCTCCATGTTGTTCTGGGGGATGAACGTGAGGAGTTCGCGCAGGAGATCGAGACAGGCCTGATCGTCTTCGGCCACCAAGTGGGCCACGCCGCTGAGGTTGGCGTGTGCTTCCGCGCCGCCCAGTTTCTCCTTCGAGACGTCCTCGCGCGTGACCGTCTTGATCACATCGGGCCCGGTCACGAACATGTAGCTCGTATCACGCACCATCACGATGAAGTCCGTCATGGCGGGGGAGTAGACCGCGCCGCCCGCGCAGGGCCCCATGATGGCCGAGACCTGCGGGACGACGCCGGAGAACATCACGTTGCGTAGAAAGATGTCCGCGTAGCCCGCGAGACTCACGACGCCTTCCTGAATCCTCGCACCGCCGGAATCGTTGAGTCCGATGACGGGTGCCCCGACCTTGCCTGCGAGATCCATGATCTTGCAGATTTTCTTGGCGTAGGCGCCGGAGAGGGAGCCACCAAAGACGGTGAAGTCCTGAGAGAAGACAAAGACGAGGCGGCCATTGATCCGCCCGTGTCCCACGACTACACCGTCGCCGAGGATCTTCTTGTCCGCGATCCCGAAGTCCGTGCATTGGTGAGTGACGAACATGTCGATCTCGACGAAGGATCCCTCGTCCACGAGGCGCAGCGCCCGCTCGCGGGCGGTGAGCTTGCCGGCATCATGCTGCTTCTGGATCCGCTCCGGGCCGCCTAGGAGTTCGGCTTCCTTTTCCCGCCGTTCGAGATCCGCGATGTGTCGTTCGATCGCCATGAAGAAACACCCGATTGAGACAATCGGGTTCAGCCGGATCGTAACAAAACTCCCCCCCCTGTCAACATGCGGACGTTTGGATATTCGACGGATATTCGATTGCTGCGGGTGCAAGAACTCCACGACAGGGCCCAAGAGTGTGCCGATGGTCGGACGGATGCCATCGCCTCGCTGAATAGACGCTTGTGTAAACTTATTTTACTCGAATTTGTAGACTATTGCGCACTTTACGTCTTTATTTCCAATCACGATGAGGAACAAGATAAATGAATGGATAATATAGTGTATTGCATATGATGTATTTGACTGAAACGTGACGTAAATCACAAATCTGGAATGGTTGTTGCTAGTTGAACCTATAAGGTGGGAATTGTCCATGATGGTGCAAACTGGGTGGAATTTGCGGGCGTGGGTTCTGGTAACGGCCACAGCTCTCGGGTTTGGTGCATGCCAGGGTGGAACAGGTTCCCCAAAGGAGCCTCCGGTCGGCGGCCAACCGACCGCATTCGCTGATTCTTCGGACTTTCCTGGGAGCGAGGCCGTTGGCGACGGGGCTGGAGGTCTGCGAGTTCGCAAGGCGCCCCCCGCCGGCGTTCTCACCGCGTGTACGAACGCCACCTATCCGATGCCACACAGTTTCGAGACCGGCTGGGACGGCTGGACGGTTGAAACGGGCACTCAGTGGGCCCAGGGGGCCCCCAGTGCGGCAGGTGCCGGCAGCGGCGGCGCCGGCTGCGGGTACAACTCGAACGCCGATCCGGCGGCCGGCGACCCCGGCTCCAACGTGTTGGGAACGCGACTGGGAACGACCACCAACGCATCCCGCTACCAAAACAATCAGACCGCCAGAGTCGTCTCGCCCGTGGTCGATTGCTCCAAGCTCCAGAACGTGCGCCTTGCCTACAACCGCTGGCTCAACGCCGAATTGGCTCAATTCGACGACGCCTCGATCGAGCTCAGCACTGATGGCGGCACGAATTGGACTCTCATTTGGAACAACAATAACTTCACGCCCATCCTCGATTCGGCCTGGACCGCCAAGGAGATCACGCTCCCCTTCAACCTCGCGGACAAGAAAGCCTCGGTCCGGCTTCGGTATGCCCTGGTGACGGACGCCACCTGCAACGCCACGGGATGGAACATGGACCGTGTCCGTCTCGTCGGCAACGATGTCCCGCCGGGCGCGCCCACGAACCTTTGGGCTCAGGACACGGCCGGCGACACCGGTGGGAGCCTCACGGTCAATTGGACGAAATCCACGGACGACGGCGCCGGCTTCAACGATGTGAACGGGTACGAAGTGTGGCGACGGACCGCAGCCGGAAACTTCGCCTCCTGCACCGCGCTCGTGACGGACGGGGACAATTGCGGCTGCGTCAAGGGCGCGACGGCGAACTGCCAAGCCGCCGGGCTTCTCGGGGCCGGTACGCAAACCTATGCCGATACGTTCTCGATCGCGAACAATACGAACTACTACTACTTGGTGAAGGTGTCGGACGTGGGAGGCAACATCATCGAATCCGCAGAGGCCGGTCCCGTCCAGGCGCTCGACAACACCGCCGCCCCCTCCGCGCCGACGCTCGTCTCGCCCGCCGACGGCAGCGCCTCCGCCGTGAAGGCCCCCACGCTCACGTGGAACGTCCCGACGGATCCCAACAACAACCTGCTCCACTTCAAGGTCGAAATCAGCCCCAACCCGGGATTCGGCTCCACCGTGTTCACCGAGGAGTTCGGCACCGCCACGTATTACGATTCCGTCGCCTCGTCCAACGTCAGTTGGAGCACAACCGACGGGGTCGCGACCGTCCTGGCGGGCCAGGGCGTGGCGGATCAGGTGTCGAACCCCGCCGGCGCGAGCCTCTACCGCCTCGACTTCGACGGGAACAACTCCCAATCGTTCACGCCGTCGGGGGCGATGGACCTGTACAGCATAGACGTCAAGCTCGGAAACGAGAGCGGCACGATCTACACGTACATCATTGATCTGTTCGGCGATGCCGGCGGCGGCTTGCCGGATACGGCCAACCTGGTCGCGACCGTGACGGCCAACCATGACCCCTCGGGCGGCGCCGCGTTCTTCAATTTCCCCTTCGCGAAACCTCTCCCCGCCCTGACCGGTGGGACGTCCTACGTCTTCGTGATCCGCGCCTTGACCACCCAGGTAACCGGAACGAACGTGAAGTTCGGCGATTCCGGCTACGCCGGTGTCTGCAACCGGACGGACAATGGAGGGGCGAGTTGGGCGGCCTGCGCGAACGGGTGGGACCTGGCCTTCCGGACCTACCCTTCCTCCTATCCCGCGTCGGGAACGGTGCAGTCGAAGGTGATCGCGTCGTCCGCCGCGGACATCACGCGCGCCACCCTCACCGCAGACCATCGGCTCAAGGGCGGAACCATTGCCTACCAACTGAGCGCCAACGACGGTGTGAACTGGGAGAATGCGACGCCCGGCACGCCGCTGGATTTCGCCAACCCCGGCAAGAGCCTGAAGTGGCGGGCGACGGTCACCACGCCCGGCGCCAATGTGAGCCCCGTGATCGATCGAGTTACGGTGGAATACACCTCCCTGTTTGTGCGCGAATCCCTCTACGGCACGACAGGATTCTCCCCGATGCCCCCGGTGGCCTCGGGATCCGGAACGACGGACTACGAGGTCCAGCCGAGCGAGGCTCTCTCCGACGGTGTCTACTACTGGCGGGTATCCGCTTACAACGGGTTTCTGTACGGACCGACGTCGGCCGTGCGTTCCTTCACCGTGGATACGACGCCGCCCTCGTGGGCTGCCAATCCGATCGGCCTGGGTGTGGCGGATGCTCAGACCGGCGGCAAACTGAACGTCTCCTGGACGCAGAGCGCCACCGACACGCTCAGTGCCGTCAGCTACCGAATCCACTGCGGATCGCTCGGGTTCATACCCTCGGGCGCCAACCTCGTCACGACGGTGACGGCCAAGTCCTATGCCGACAGCGGACTGCTGTCCGGCACGCAATACTGTTATCGGATCGTACCGGCCGACGCGATCGGGAACGCGGGCGCCCAGAGCGAAGAGGTCTGCGCCACGCCGACCGCCACGTTCGCGTACTGCACCGCTGCCACGGCCCAGCCACATGACTTCGAAACAACGGATGGCGGCTGGATCTCCGGCGGAACCAACAACAACTGGCAGTGGGGGAACGCGAGCCCCGGCGGCACGGGAAACCCAGACCCCAACGCCGCGTTCAGGGGGAGCAAGATTTGGGGGACCAACCTGGGGGGGAACTACCTCAACAACTCGAATTCCTGGGTCCGCTCTCCGGCTCTGAACTGCGCCAATATCGCGGGGATCACGCTTCGCTACCGCCGGTGGCTGAATTTCGAGAACGGGTTCGACAGCGGACTGGTCGAGGCCTCTACGGACGGCTTCGTGTCGGTGATCAATGTGCTCTGGGATGCCGCGAAGGTGGATCCCGCCGACACGATCTGGGTCCAGCAGACTCTGGCTCTGCCCGCGGCGTATAACGGGAACGCGAACGTCCAAGTTCGGTTCCGGCTCACGTCCGACGGGGCTGTTGTCCGCAGCGGGTGGAATGTGGACTACGTGGAGGTGTACGGCACGCCGACGGATACGACGCCTCCGACGTTCTCGGGATCCTTCACGGCCACCGACGCGGGTACCGGTGGGCGGATCAACCTGAGTTGGGTGGCCGCCACGGACGTCTCGCCCCCCATCACGTACCGGATTCACAGAAGCACGACGTCCGGCTTCACGCCCGACGTCACCAACGAAATCACCGCGACGACCGGCACGACCTACGCCGATACCGGCCTGACCAACGGCACGACCTTTTACTATCGAATCCGGGCGGTGGACAATCTTGGAAACGCCACGCTGCATACGACTCAAGCCTCCGCCGCCCCCACGGCGCCGCCGGACACGACGCCGCCCACATTCGCCGGGATCAAACTCGCCCAGGCGGTTCAGGTCTCCGGCCAGGCCAAGGTCGAGTTCAATGCGGCCGCCGACAGCTCGCCGCCGATCAAGTACAACGTCTACTACCAAGCGACTGCGTCCTGGTCTTGGGCGACCGCCACCAGGATCGCCAACTGCTCGACAAGCACGGGGGACGTCTATGCCCTGAAGTGCACGGTGACCGGTCTCACGAATGGCACCAGTTACACCTTCGGCGTCCGCGCGCAAGACAGCGCGCCCACGCCGAACGAGGATGCCAACGCGATCACCGCCGCGGCCACACCCACTCCGGCGCCGGACACGACGCCGCCCACGTGGGCGGCCACGCCGTGCGTGCTGAACAACGGTGTGGGGATTCAATCGGCGGCGAACACCGGAGAGGGAGGCGAGGTGGCCCTGGAATTCAACAACGCCACCGATGCGACCTCGCCGCCGGTCAAGTTCAACGTGTACTACAAGGCTGTTGCCTCGTGTGCCTCGTTCAGTTTCCCCACCGCCACGAAGATCGCCCATGTGGCGGTGGCCGCGGGGTCGTCCTGCCCGAACAAGTTCGTCGTCACCGGTCTCCTCAATGCCGAGCCGTACGGGTTCGCCGTCCGGGCCGAGGATTCGGCGCCCGCGCCGAACCAGGAGTCGAACACCAACTGCCTGGCCGCCACGCCGTCCGACACCCAGCCACCGACCTGGCTGTCGACGGTGGGCGTGTCCACGGTCACCTCCGGTGCGAGCCAGAACACCGTCGCGTGGGGCGCCGCGAGCGACCCGACCAACCCCGTCACGTTCAATCTCTATCGCTGCGTGGACGCGGGCGGCGGCTGCACGCCAACCGCGTCGGCGGCGATCGCCACGGGACTGACCTCCGCCTCCACGCCCTACACCGATGGCGGCCTGACCAATGGCACGAAGTACTGCTATTCCGTGCGGGCGCAGGACGGCGTGTCCAACGTGGACACCAATACCAACCGGGCCTGCGCCACTCCCGGCTCGACGCCCACCAGTCCGGACATGACCTCCGCCGCTGCAGCCGATACGTCCGGCGGCGGCACCGGCCCGCAGGCGGGCGATACGGTGAAGCTGGTATTCGACGGCAGCACGAGCGGATGGGCCTGCTCGAGCCTGGATACGAATCTGGCCCTCACCGGAGGCCACTCCTGGGGCGCCGGCCCAAGCTGCTCCTGGGAGGGCACCGGCGGGCTCACCAACAACGAACTCACCGTCACGGTGGGATCCGGGGCGACGATCGCCGTGGGCGACTCGATCACCATCGCCGCGGGCACGATCAAAGACCCCACCGGCACGAATAACGCAACCGGGTCGCCGCCGACTGTCATGGGGACCTTCGGCACGACCCGGACGTGGGACAACGGCGGCGGCGACGGCCTGTGGAGCACGCCGGCGAACTGGTCGGGGGACACTCTCCCGACCTCGTCCAATCCGGTCGTTTTCAACGGCACGAGTACGGCCAATTGCACGATCGACACGACGGTCACCGTGGCACAGATGGACCTCAACAGCGGGTACACCGGCACCGTCACGTTGGGCGGTGTGACCGCCATGGTCAACGGCAACGTCACCCTGGGCACCGGCACGCTTTCCACCGGCACGGGTTTGGGCACGCTCGTCGTTTCCGGCAATCTCACGGTCAACAGCGGCGGCACCTTCTCCATGCCGGGCGCGGGCACGCTCCGACTCTCAGACACCTCCGCATTGCAGGCCGCCTACAACGCGACTGCGGCGGGCAGGTTTGTCGCGTCGAGCGCGTCCGCGACGGTGACCAAGACTACGGCGGGTTCGGGCGGATTCGCCTTCCGCATCTACGGCGAGGCCGACATCACGGGGCTCACGTTCGGCTACGCGGGGACGAACGGTCTCGAACTGGGGAACTGGACGAACAACCCGACCGTGACGAACTTCAGGAACGTGACGTTCCAGAACCACGGGGGAGCGGGCACCACGTTCATGACGGTTCGGGCCAACGGGGGATTCTCGATGGCGGGGACGGGGATCACGTTCGGGGCGATCGCGGCCGGGAACAACGTCAAGCTCCTGGATGACGACGGGGCGCTGGGGGGGAGCGTGGTCTTCGCGACGTTCGGGGCGTCCGGGTCGGGCAAGGGGGATACCTACGAGGTGGACAACGACTCGAACGAGGACGGGATGCCGGACGCGGCGGGCGGAGACGCGGTGGTGCAGTGGGCGACGAGCGGATACGCGCTCGATGGGGCGGCGGTGGGGTTCCCGACCTTGGCCTTCGATTGGAACACCTATGCCCAGTACGCGGTGTACGTGGCGGCGAGGGACGTTTCCGGGGCCTCGACGGCGGACCGGGTGTATGTGCGGGACACGGCGGGGAACGCGCTTTACAGCTACGACATTGCGGACGGGGACGGGGACATTTTGGGGACGCCGATCTGGGACACGAAGAGCGAGGGGGAATTCAGCCCGGCGTGCGACCTGAACAACGACGGCGACACGACCGACAGCGGCCTGCACGTCCTGTACGTGGCCGCGGGGAAGGCCTCGGGGAGCGTGGCCAAGGTCTTTTTTCTGACGGACGACCCCGTGAGCAGCGCCCTGGAGGTGCCCGCGGCCGGATGCGCGTGGAACGCGCCGTTCACGAACGCGGGGGTGGACGAGATCACCTCACCGTTGATTTACGACCAGAACAATCTGTACTTTGGAGGTGAGAACGCCTCCGACGCGGCCAAGATTTTCGGCGTGCAGATTTCCAACAAGGCCCTTCAGATGACCGTGGGGGCGGCATCTCGCGTGGAGACGGCGCCGGCGTGGAAAGACTTTTCAGGGACGGTGTTCCTGTACATGGGTTCGGAGCAGAGTCCGGCGTGCCCCGGGGCGGGGACGGCGCATGTGTACCGCGTGAACACGGTGACGGGACTGGTGGAGACCGACAACAGCACGTCGGCGCTTCATAATGTCAACGGGCTGATGAGCCTGGTGAGCACGAGGTTGTACGTGGGGGACGACGGGGGACGGATGCACGGGCTCAATGCGTCCTCGGGGCTGGCGAATCTGGGGGGGTATCCGTACCGGGACACGACGAACCACGCGGTGGGGGATCTGGACAACTGCGTCTATCCGATCACGGCGGCGCCGTACGTGACGTATGGGAGTTGGAAGGTGGTGTACGGGGATGGGGACGGGCATTTCTACGTGCTCAATTCCACGGGGGTGCCACTAGGGGGGTATCCGTTCCGTCCCGGGGGTTTGAGCTCGGTCTTCACGAACGGTGGCCTCTCGCTTTCCGGCGTGATCGTGGTGGGGAACGCGAACGGGAAGGTTTACTACATTGACGAGAGCGCGGCGAGCGTGTTCAAGACGTACGATTTCGGGCCGGGCGTGACGATCGGGCAAGTGGCGTACAACGCGAACCAGCAGAAGTTCATGATCGGGACGAGCGGCGGGGGGTTGTACTTCCTCAACAAGGAAGCGGACCCCACCCCCTGAATCGTGGATCCGGGAGCCCGCCGCGCCCCGTTCCACGGTGGAGAACCCGGCTCAATGCAGGTGGATCCTCGAAGACCTCATCCACGCCCACGTCCCAGAAATCCCCGTAAATGCCGAGCCGGAGCCTGATCTCGGGCCTAGTCCGGACCTGCCCCACGACGCCGTAGAGCCCGAATCCCTGCTTGTCGGCATCGTCCGATCCCGCGTGGAGAATATTCAGCGTGGCTATAGGGACGTTGTTTCCTAGATTGCATAGCGATTGACAACGGGTGCCGGCCGGAATAGGTTTCCGGCATGCCTCGTCAGGCGCGGCTGGATGCGCCGGGTGCCTTGCATCACGTCATGATCCGGGGTGTGAACCGGTCGCCGATCTTTTCGGATGACCACGACCGTTCGGATTTTCTCGACCGGCTCGCCCGCAATCTCGAGAAGGACGGGACTGAGGTCTACGCGTGGGCGCTGATGAAGAATCATGTGCATCTCTTGCTCAAGAGCGGGTCCCGTGGGCTGTCGTCCGTCATGCGCTGTCTGTTGACCGGCTATGCCCGCGCCTTCAATCGGAGGCACGGACGGAGGGGTCACTTGTTCGAGAACCGGTACAAGTCGATCCTTTGCGACGGGGAGACCTATCTGTTGACTCTGGTGCGCTACATCCACCTCAATCCGTACCGGGTGCGGGTGGTGTCAGGCCTGGACGAATTGGATCGCCATCCTTGGGCGGGGCACAGCGCGCTGATGGGGCATGTCCGGAGGCCGTGGATGGATACCCATCACGTGTTGTCGCAGTTTTCGCCCGTGGCAGGACGTGCGCAGAGGGCGTATCGGCGGTTCGTGGAGGAAGGTGTGGATCGCAGGCGGCGCCCGGAGTTCGCGGGGGGAGGCCTTGTGCGCAGTTTGGGGGGATGGTCCGCGGTCCGGGCGATCCACCGGCGCGGGGAGAGGCCGGCATCGGACGAGCGGATCTTGGGAGGGGGGGAATTTGTTGAGCGAGTTCTGAGAGAAGCGGAGGAAAGACATGTGCGGCAGCTTGGGCATCGTCGGGCTGGCTCCACCCTGGAGCGGATCGTGGACGAGGAGTGCCGACGATGCGCGGTGAGTGTTCAGGAACTCTCCGGAGGGAGTCGACGCGCCTTGGTCAGTCGCGTGCGGGCGACGGTGGCGTATCGGGGTCGGGAGGAATTGGGCCTGGGCGCGGCCGAGATGGCTCGTCGGTTGGGCGTGAACACATCCAGCATTGTGCGGGCGATCGGAAGGGCGGAGGGATGGAGCAGAAAAGCAACGTAGGAAACAACGTCCCCGCTCCGTTTGCACGGTTGGCGGAGGAGCAGAGGCGGTTGGCGCGGAGGGTGGTGCTGCGGGATGGGGTGCCGCTCGGGCGGATCCGATGCGTGGCAGGGGCGGACCTGACCTTCGTGAGTCCATGGAGGACCCCGACAACGGGCCTCGCGTGCGTGGCGCTGTTCAGCTACCCGGACTTGAAGTGGCTCGATGCGGTCGTTCTGAAGGGGCGTGTGACGTTCCCGTACGTGCCGGGCTTTCTCAGCTATCGCGAGCTGCCGCTCCTGCTGCGTGCATTCCGTCGTGTTCGAGACAAGGTGGACGCCGTGCTGGTGGACGCCCAGGGGATCGCGCATCCCCGCCGATGCGGTCTCGCCTCGCATTTCGGTGTGAAGGCGGGCGTAATGAGTGTGGGTTGCGCGAAGAGCCACCTGTGCGGGCGGTACCGGGAGCCCGCGCGCCGTCCGGGGGCCGCGTCGGTCCTTCAGGGCGAGGGTAGAGAACGGCTCGGCTATGTCCTGCGCCCGGGCGTGGGGAAGAGCCTCCTCTTCATCTCGCCCGGACATCGCGTGAGCGCGGAGACTTCACTCGCCTTGGCGCAAGCCTGCCTCCGGGGCCACACGTTGCCGGAGCCCACTCGGGTGGCTCACAACCTGCTCGTGGAAGAGCGGAGAAAGCTTATGGCGGGTGCGGAGTAGGGGCACATCGGGAGGTGTCCCCTCAGGGCTTGGCCGCTACGTCTTCTTGTACTTCCCCATCAGCTCGGCTTGGCCGAGGATGTGGCCTTTCATGGCCGTCTCGAGGTCCTTCTTCGTCGTGGAAGCGGACAGGTCGAGCATCGTGTTGAGCGCATACAGCTTGAAGTAGTAGCGATGCGTGCCCGACGGAGGACAAGGTCCCCCGTAGCCGATCCGGCGGAAGTCGCTGGTGCCTTGGCGGGTCCCGTCCTTGAGTTGATGTGTTTTCTCGACATTTTCCGGAAGCCCTTTTGAGCTCGAAGGAATGTCCCACGCGACCCAGTGGACCCAGGTGCCCGCCGGCGCGTCGGGGTCGTCGGAAATGAGGGCGAAGCTCTTGACCCCGGCAGGGGGGTCGCTCCAAGCCAGAGCCGGGGAGACGTCGGCGCCCTGGCAGGTGAACTTGGACGGAATGGAATCGCCTTGCTTGAACGCGGTGCTCGAAATCTGCATGGTGCCACCTCCTGCTGCAAGAAAGAGCCCTGTCGCGGCGAGGATGACGGACAGGCCGCTCAAACGAGTCGCTGCGGGTTGGCTCACGCCGTGATTGTATGCCCGACACGGCTCCGTGCCAACGGGGTCGCTGCGGGCGGGACGGGATCAGATCTGCGAGCAGGCCCGGATGTCTTGGTCGAGTGTGTTGGGGTACCGAAGGAGGCGTTTCGCCTCGGTCGCATCGTGATAGAGGTCGCGGCACAGCATCCCGAGGAGATCGCGCGGCGGGATGCCGGCCTCGCGTCCGGCTATTCGGTTCCATGCCGAGATAGTGGAGCCCACAACCGAGAGCGTCGCAGCGGGCACGGCGTGAGCCGTTTTGGGATGGCCCGAGATGTGCGCGAACCGCTCAAGGAACGCCTTCCAGGTAAGGTTTTCCTCCCCCACCAAGTAGCGTCGCGCTGGCTCACCGTCATCGAGGGCGTTGGCGATGGCCACGCCCAAGGCGGTCGCACCCATGAAATTCGTCCCTCCGGGAGGCGCGAGGAGGATCGGTGCGTGGACGTAGCGTGTGAGCACCTTGCCGAGGCTCGGCCTCCCTCGAATGGGGCCGATCACATAGGGCGGTTGAACGATGGCAGGCACCCCTTTGCCTTCGCAGGCCTTGATCACGGCGTCCTCCGAGTCAGCCCTGCTGCGGATGTACGGGTGCTTCAGAAGGTCCGGGTGTGCCGCGTGGTAGTAGGAGGTGATGAACACCGACCGCCGCACTCCGGCCTTGCGTGCCGCCGTGAAGAGTCGGACGCTCGCGTCAATGTTGACGCGTTTGTAGAACTCCCACGCGCTTCCCTTGGGGGTGACGCGGTAGTCGGTGCCGGCCGCCCCGACGACTCCGGCCACGCCGTGGAAGGCCTCTGCAAGGTCGCCGCTCATCAGGTCCCCTTGAACGAAGGTGACGTCCTTGGGGAGGAGATCCGGCGGGGGGGCTTTGCGCGCGAGCACACGCACTTCGTGCCCGCGACGGGCCAGTTCCCGTGCCGCGTGCCACCCGATGAGGCCGGTGCCTCCGGCGACGAGGACTCTCATGCGGAAGCCGCGAGCGGTGAGCCGTCAGCCGCAAACCGGGAGCGGGGAGCCGAGAGCCGAGAGGTGGGAGGCGCGAAAGGAAGGGGAAGGGGCCAAGGGCATTCCCCCCACGCCATTGCCGTTCCGGCTGCCGAGGCGGTCAAAGGTGAATCAGTCGCGCCGGTACATCGCCACGGCGCAGGCGCCGCCCAATCCGATGTTGTGCTGGAGCGCAATCTTCGCGTTCGGCACCTGGCGGGGTCCACAGAGGCCGCGGAGCTGCTGGTTGAGCTCGAAGCACTGGGCCAATCCCGTCGCGCCGAGAGGGTGACCCTTCGAGAGTAGCCCCCCGGACGGGTTCACAACCCACTTGCCTCCGTACGTGACCTGGCCTTCGTCAAGCAGACGGGCCGCCTCGCCTTCTTTGGCCAGACCGAGCGACTCGTAGGTGATCAACTCGTTGGCCGTGAAGCAGTCGTGGAGTTCCACCACCTGGACGTCCTTGGGACCGAGGCCGGAGTCGTTGTACACCTCGCGCGCGGCCTCGGCGGCCATGTCGTATCCGACCATCTTGATCATGGAGGGTGGATCGAAGGACGAGGGAAGGTCGGTCTTGAGGGCCAGGGCGGCGATGAAGACAGGGTTGGTCTTGCCGTGTTTGCGGGCGAAATCCTCCGAGCAGACCACGGCGGCGGCGGCCCCGTCGGTAGTGGGGCAGCATTGGAACTTGGTGAGCGGATCGTAAATCATGGGCGAGGCCAGGATCTCTTCCACCGTGGAGGCCTCGCGGAACTGGGCGCGCTCGTTGTGCACGGCGTGCTTGCGGTTCTTGGCCGCGATCTTCGCGAGGTGCTCCTTGGTGGTCCCGTATTTCTTCATATGCTCGCGGCCGGCGCCGCCGAACATCTGGGCCGCCGGCGGGGCAGGCTCGAACCCTTGCTGCTGGATCATGACGTCCACATGCTTGTCGAGCGGGTTCGTCCGATCGCTGTACTTAGCGCCGAGCGAGCCTTTCTCCATCTTCTCGAAACCCATCGCGAGGGCGCACTCCACGGCACCGGAGCCGACCGCCTGGGCGGCCAGGTTGAGGGCCGTTGAGCCCGTCGAGCAGTTGTTGTTGACGTTGTAGACGGGAATGCCGGTAAGCCCGAACTGGTAGACTGAGCGCTGGCCGCAGGTGGATTCGCCGTACACGTAGCCCACATACGCCTGCTGGATCTCTTTGTAGGGGATGCCGGCGTCCTTCAGGGCCTGCTCGCCGGCCTCCTTGGTTAGCTCAGGATAGTCGTGCTGACCGGGCTTGTGGAACTTGGTCATGCCGACTCCGATGATGCAGACTTTTCGTGCTGGCTTCATGAGTACCTCCTCGGTATTGGTTCCATGTCTCCCAAGCGATCTTTCCAGCGAACGTCCAACGCGGTAGCGCGGGCTGAAGCCCGCGGCTACCGGATCGGGAATCCGGGGTAGGCGCAGGCTTTGAGCCCGCGGGTCACTCGTGCCGGACGTTCATCTTCTTAGACGCTCTGACTAACCGTTCAGTGAGGTCTGCAGGCATCCTACACACAATTTGACGCGGGTGCAAGTGGATTTGGCGCAGTGCGTCAAAAGGCCCTCTCCTCAATCACGAGGCTTTGGAGGGAGCGGCCGATGTGCCCCTTCTCATCGAAGAGGGTGCCGACCGCGAGGCCGACGCCCAGGTTCTCAGGAATCGTGGCCGCGTCCAGGCAGACCCATTCGCCGACCGGGTAGCGATGGAGGTAGATCGTGAGGTCGGGGTTGACGAAAGTGAACTGGGATATGTTGAGCATCATGCTGATGCCGTTGCCCGAATCGGCGACCATGGCCACCCGTTGGAGGGGGGACGGACTTTCACCGGGCAGAAGGGGGTACCGCATCCGAAACCAGGATGCGGCGGGTCCCGCGCCGAACTCGCCACGGACCCATCGGCCCTCCATCGCGGAGTGATAGCCGAGGGCAGTACCGAAGAATGGGAACTCGAAAGGCCGACACTGTTCAGGAAGCGGAGGACGCGGCTCCCCATGTTGACCCGATCCGCCCGAGGCGGACTCGGGGCCCCGCACGGGGCGCGGATCGACCTCAGAAGGGCTTGGGAGACGGACGGAGCGCCTACGGATTCTCAGGGCTGTGGCTCGGACCACCTCTCGTCGTTCATCCGAAAGGATGGCCTCGACCCACTGGACCGTTCGGCCCTCTTTGAGGGGGCGCGTCTCGATCCGGAGTCGGCCCAGGGGGACGGGCCGCAGGAACTCGTAGGTGAGCCGCGCCACGTGCCAGCCGCCCTCAGGATCGTTCTGCTCGATGGCCCGCGCGAGCAGGGCGGAAGGGGGCCCGCCGTGCTGATGGGCGGGATTCCAGGGGCCCCGCGTCAGCTCCGTGGCGATGAAGGATGTGCCGCCGGGGACGAAGAGTGAGGTGGGCGGCGCGGGAGGCGTCGTCTCAGCCATTGTCCGAGAAGGTACCTCAGCCAGGCGCGAAGCGCGAGCCGTCGCTCCCGAGGACGGAGGGGCCGCCGAAAATCACCGCACGTGCCGCCGGTCGGGCGTGGGATTTCCCGGACCAAGCCGATGACACGGTCGGGCGTGACCACGCGTGCCGGTCCCCCGCGTTCGGGGGCTTGGACGAGATACAGCGTCCCCCGCCAGCGGTATCGGCCGATGACGCGATGCACGATCAGGTGGGGACCGGCGGCGTCGCGGAAGCACAGGACGTCGCCGGGCTCGATCGTGGCGGGCCGGGTGTCCACCAGGAGCCGTGTGCCGTAGGGGATGACCGGTTCCATGGACCGGCCGCCGCACTTGGCGGTGATGAAGCGGGCCCCGGGTCCCGCGCCGGATTTTGGCGGCCGGCGTGGTGTGGCTCGATGCACGGCGGGGGGGGCGGCCCTCAGCCGAACACAACTTCGATGTGGTCTAGATAGGAGTCCAGCTCGGAAACGAGGCGCTCGATCGCGCTCGTGTCCCTGGCCTTGGCGGCGGTTTCGATGCCGGCGCCGAGCGTCGTGATGGAATCGAAGCCATACCCGCCGCCGGAGCCCTTCATGGAATGGCCGAGCCTCTGGAGGGTCGCCCAGTCCTCGCGCTCCACGGCGAGGCGGATCGCCTCAACATCCTTGTGACGGTTCTGGAGAAAGCCCGGGACGAGATCCTCCAAGTCCGGGTCTACGGTCACTCGGATTGTCCCGTCTCCGGAAACCGGTGATTCGCTCATGCGTCGATCTCCCCCGTTGCGACCCTCTGGAGGGCCTCGATCAGGGTCTTTTTCCGGATCGGCTTCGTCAGGTGGGCGTTGCAGCCGGCGTCGATGCTTTTCTGCGCGTCTTCGCTCAGCGCGTGTGCCGTGAGGGCGAGCACGGGAGTGGGGCGGGATTGGTGCTCGCGTTCCCACGTGCGGATGGCGCGAACGGCCGCGTAGCCGTCCATGACGGGCATCTGCATGTCCATGAGGACGAGGTCAAAGCCTCCCTCATGGAAGAGGCGCACGGCCACCTCGCCGTTCTCGGCGGGGACGACGGTGTGGGGCGTCTTCTTGAGGTAGGATTGGATCAGCAGGCGGTTGTCCTCAGAATCCTCGGCGAGGAGAATTCGGAGAGATCGCGCAGAGGCTTGATCCGCTGCGGGCGCGGCCGGCTGGCCGTCGGTTTGTAGCTTCTTCAGCCCGAGCGCCATCCGGACGGATGAGAGGAGTTCCTGCCGCTTGACCGGTTTGATGATGTAGCGGGCAATGCCGAGCTCCGTGGCGCGGTCCAGGTCCCCTTGTCGCGCATCCGACGTGAGCATGACCACCGCGGGGAGGGCCTGGCCGAGGGGCTCGCGCATCCGCTGGGCGACCTCGAAGCCGTCAATCCCCGGCATGCGGCGGTCCAGCAGGACGAGCGCGTAGGGCTCGCCCGATTCCTTCGCCACGCCCAACTCCTCGAGGGCCTCCTCTCCGCTTGCGACCTCGGTCGTCAGCGCGCCCCATTCACCGAGCAGCTCCCTCAGGATCATCCGGTTTGTGCTGCTGTCGTCCACCACGAGCGTCTTGATCCCCGCCAGGTCCGCCTCGACGGGTTCGGTCTCGGGGCGTTTCTCCTCGGAGTGGGGCAGGAGGGCGGTGAAGTGGAAGGTGCTGCCCTTGCCGGGCTCGCTGTCGAGCCAGATTCGCCCGCCCATGAGCTCGACGAGGCGCCTGGAGATCGTCAGGCCGAGTCCGGTGCCCCCGTATCGCCGGGTGGTGGTGGAATCCGCCTGCACGAACGCCTCGAAGATTTTCTCCTGCTTGTCGGTGGGGATCCCGATGCCGCTGTCCTTGACGGAGAAAAGGAGTTGGCCGGTTTCCTCCTCCCCCGGGGCGTTCTCCACGCTGACGACAATCTCCCCCGTGTCCGTGAACTTGATCGCGTTGCCGATGAGGTTCACGAGCACCTGGCGAAGGCGGTCGGGGTCTCCCACGCGGTCCGCCGCAACGAAGGGCATGAGGTGGCAGGCGAGCTCGACGCCCTTCTGGTTGGCCCGTGGCACGAAGAACTCCACCGTCTTTTCCACGAGATCGCAGACGTCGAACGGGATGTGCTGGAGGTCGAGGTGGCCGGCCTCCACCTTGGACAGGTCGAGGACGTCGTTGATGAGTTTCAGGAGTGTATCGCCGGCGTTCTTGAAGATCCGCACGTATTCCTGCTGTTCGGGGGTGAGGGGCGTTTCCGAGAGGAGATCGGCCATTCCGATGATGGCGTTCATCGGGGTGCGGATCTCGTGGCTCATGTGGGCGAGGAATTCGCTCTTGGCCCGGTTCGCCTTTTCCGCGGTCTCCTTCGCTTTCTGCAGGGCTTCCTCGGCGCGTTTCTGGTCCGTCACGTCGTGCGAAACGATGACGATCCCCTCCGGTTCCCCGCGCGCGTTCCGGATGGGCTGGCCGGAAGACTGGAGGATTCTCCACGAGCCGTCCCGGTGGCGGATCCGGTACTCCAGTTTCTTGCCCTCCCCGCTGTGGGCGGTTTCGTCCGCCGCGCGGATCACTCGCTCGCGGTCGTCGGGATGGATCTGTTCGTAGGCCCACGTCCCGGCGAGTTTGTTGGGGGAGTAGCCCAGAATGCGATCGTAGGAGGGGTTGTTGTAGACGCGATGGCCCGTGAGGTCCACCACGGCGATCAGATCCGCCGCGCTCTCGGAGATGATGCGGAAGAGTTCGTTCTGCTTGTGCAGCGCGGCCTCGGACCGGCGGCGTTCGGTGATGTCGGCTCCGAAAAGGAAGACCCCCTCGACGCCCCGGTTTGCCCGGGCCAGCGGCACGAGCGTCAGGCCGACGTAGCGCTCGTCACCGTCGGGGCGGCGGACTTGGTATTCCTCGAGGCGGCGAGGCGGATCGTTCGGCCGGGCGCTGCGGGCTTCCTCGAGGATCGTTGCCCAGTCGCAGAACGCCCCGCACTCCTTCAAGTGCCGCCCGATGGCGTGGCTGGCCGGCACCCCCAGGCTGGCCTCCGCGGCGAGGTTCCAATGCGTGATCCGTCCCTCGGGGTCCACTCCGATCAGGATGGAGGGCAGCGCCTCGAGAAGGAGCCGGGTGGGGGCCGGAAGGGCGGCCGGCCCGCGCGGCGTCGCGGCCCGGGGTGGCCCCGCAGCCGGTATCGAGTGATGCTCGGGACTGCGCACAGTGCGAGACGGGCTACGCCGCGCCGTCTTCCGCAAAGCAGACACGGTTGCGTCCTGCCTGTTTGGCTTTGTAGAGCGCGCGGTCCGCCGCGGCCACCAGCATGGGCGGGCTCGAGCCCGGTTTGGGGATCATCTGGGCAGCGCCCAGGCTGATCGAGACCACCTTGCCCGGCGCGGAGAGATGCTCGATGCCCAGCCCTTCCACCGTCTTGCGCAGGGCCTCGGCTACGGCCAACAGCCCGGGGCGATCGGTGTCCGAAACGAGGATGGCGAACTCCTCGCCGCCGTAGCGCGCCACCCAGTCTCCGGCACGCCGCATGCATCCGGCCAGGGACTTGGCCACGCGCCTGAGGCACTCGTCACCGGCCTGATGCCCGTAGGCATCGTTGTAGGGTTTGAAGAAGTCGATGTCCGC
The DNA here is from genome assembly GCA_016190245.1 of Nitrospirota bacterium. Taxonomy (GTDB): domain Bacteria; phylum JACPQY01; class JACPQY01; order JACPQY01; family JACPQY01; genus JACPQY01. The sequence goes on from JACPQY010000040.1 coordinate 78,650, forward strand.
CATCATGAAAGACAGCGGTTTTCCATCCCGTGCGGCGCGGCGCCATTCGCGGTCCAGGATCTCGTCGAAGTGGCGGCGGTTGGAGATGCCGGTGAGTCCGTCCATGGTGGACAGGCCCTGCAGGGTGTGGATGACCTGCTCGAGCCTCACCGTCATGGAAACCAACTCCTGCTCTCGCGTCTTGCGCTGGTCCATCTCGTGCTTCAGGCGAAGCGACGAGCGGACGCGCGCCAGCAGCTCCGTCCGGTTGTAGGGCTTCGTGATGTAGTCCACGGCGCCCGCGTTGAAGGCGGCCTGGAGCGTGTCCGACTGGTCCATCGCCGTCACCATGATCACGGGGAGGTCGCGGAAGCTCTCCGTGGCGCGGATGATGTTCAGGGCCTCGATGCCGTTCATGTCGGGCATCATGATGTCCATGAGGACGAGGTCCGGCAGGACCAGACCATCCACGGGACCCGTCAGGCCCAGCACCTTGAAGGCCTCGCGCGCCGAGGCGGCGCCGATGACGTCCTTGTATCCGGCGTTCCCGAGAATAGCCTCGAGCAGCCTCCGATCATCCACCGAGTCGTCAACAATAAGTATGCGCATACCGATCACCCTTGCCCTTGTGTCCGCGGTTCGCCGAATTCAAGTATCCCGGCTGGACGCCCGAATGTCAAAGACCTTTCCGTTTCATTTCACCCCAGCGCGCCTGCGCGCCGGTGGCCCATCGGTAGAGACCCACGAGCCGCCACCAGGAGTTGATCTGGCGGTATCCGAAGTTCTCGAGGAGGCTGGCCAGGAAGAGGAGGCCGACGTGCGACAGCTTCGGGTAGATCCGGAATGACAGTTCCTCGAGGAGTAGCGCGCTGACGGACAGCAGCACCCCGAGACCGATCTCCACGGCAAGGAAGGCGAGGAGGGCGGGAGGTGAGAGAAGCCCGGTCAGGACCGCCGTGAGGGTGAAGGCGTAGCCCGCAACGAGGACGATGGGGCTGAACCACTCGAACACGAGGATGAAGGGGAAGGCAAGCCACCCGACGGCACCTCCCTTCCGATGAAAGAGGAGCGCCCGGTTCATCATGAGACTGTCGGAGAGACCCCGCTGCCACCGGATGCGTTGGTTGCGCAGCGTCCGCAGGTCCTCGGGGGCCTGGGTCCAGCACACGGGATCGGGGACGAAGACGATGCGGTACTTCCTGCCCTGCTGACGCAGCACGCGGTGGAGGCGAACGATCAACTCCATGTCCTCGCCGATCGTCTTGGGCCGGTAGCCGCCGACGGAGATGAGCGTTTCTTTGTGGAAGAGGCCGAAGGCGCCGGAGATGATCAGCAGGGCGTTGAGGGGCGACCAGCCCATCCGTCCGAAAAGGAACGCACGCAGGTACTCGATCACTTGGAACAAGGCGAGAAGGTTGCGCGGCAGCCCGGCCCGAACGAGGAAGCCTCCGCTCACTTCGCAGCCGTTCGCGATGCGTATCGTGCCGCCGGTGGCCACGGTTCGCGGATCTTCCAGAAACGGCTGGACGACGCGCCGCAAACTGTCGCGCTGGAGGATGGAATCGGCGTCCACGCAGCACAGGAGCGGATACCGCGCGACGTTGGCCCCCGCGTTGAGGGCGTCGGCCTTGCCGCCATTGGCCTTGTCCAGCACCCGCAGGTTCGGGTGATCCGTGGACTGGTAGACGGCGCGGATCGCTTGCGTCTTGAGACGCACCCGGTAGGCCTCCGGGAAGGGGCGCAGGGAGAATTCTCGGATGAGGACATCGAGAGTTCGGTCCTTCGAGTCGTCGTTGACGACGATGACCTCGAACTCGGGGTAGCTGAGTTGAAGGAGGGAGCGGACGGAGGCCGCGATGGTGGCCTCCTCGTTGAAGGCGGGGACGAGAAGGGAGATCGGCGGTTCGAGCCCCGTTCCCGCCTGAGGAAGGGCGGTGAGGCTGTGCTCGCTCATGTACCGCGTGAGAGTGATCATCGAGATGAGGTTGAGCATGACGTAGCCGCCGTTCAAGAGGACGAAGTACGCGAGGAAGAGGACCTGGACGACGCCCATCACATCGGCGAGTGTCATGCCATCTCCTTCTCGGCGAGGGCCTGGGCGAGGATGTCGCGGGCGTAGCGGTCCTTCTGGTCTTCGGTGAGTTTCTTGAGGCCGGTCCCGTCAAGAAAGGGGAGCCCCACCAGCGCCTGGGCCGCCCGGTAGCGCACCCACCATTCCTTGTCCACGAGCAGCCGCGTGAGGGGAGCCACGTCGTCCTCGGTCCCCATCTTCCCGAGTGCGGCGGCGGCCTGGGCGCGAATGTGCCACCTCGGATGGTCGAGATAACGCCGCACGCGGGACAGGTCGTGGGGGTCCGCGAAACGGGCGAGAACGCGCAGGCAGGGCGCGATGATGCGGTCTTCCGGCGGATTTTCGAGGAGGCGGCGGACGGGCGGGAGGCCATGGTGCGGATCGGCGAGTTCGAGGAAGCGGATGAGTCGAGGAAGATGCTCGATCGCCGTCTGATCGACGACGGTGGCGAGTGGGCCGGAGGCAACGGCAGGTCCCGCTTCCGAAAGCATCGCGGCCACCGTGGCCGGCGGCCAGTCTTCCCGCGCGGCGAAGAGCGGGACCAACGCGGGCATCGCGCGCTGCGCGTCAATGCGGATGAGGGCCCTCGCGGCCGTGATCGATAGCATTGGGCTCTCGTGCAGGGCGAGACGTTCGAGATCGCTCCAGGATTCCGCGTGGCGCAGGTTGCCGAGCGTGGCGATGGCGAGCAGTTGCCGTCTTCGACTGCGCGCGCGCAAGTGCCGGCGCGCGATCTCGTCCAGCCCCACCCTTCCCGCGGCATAGGCCAGGCGCTCGTGCGCGTCGCCCCGAAGGGATTCGTAGTAGTAGTTCCAGAGCCCGAGCAGCGTTGTGCCATCGAATTTCGAGACCGGCGGGAGGAGAACCAGGGGTTCTTCGAGGCTCTCCGCGAGCAGGGGCCGCCACGTGGCCAGGAAGAGTTGTCGGCGTCGCTCGCGCAGATTCAGAACGAGGCGGGATGTCGAGATGACGCCCAGCATAGCGAGGACGAGCCCCCCGACCGCGAACGCGCTCCAGGAGGCGATCCGGACGAGGAGGTCAGGGTTCGAGAGGAGATGCATGCAGGAGGCGAGGGGGCGGCGGTTCGGAGGGGCTACCGAAGAGCGGGCGTGGAGTGGGGCTCACGGCGCGCCGTTCCCCACCGGGTCACGACGGCCGCTGGAGCAGCCGCCGGACGCGGGCGAGCAACTCCCGCGGCTGGAAGGGCTTGACCACGTAGTCGTTGGCCCCGGACTCGAGGGCCCGCACGATGTGGCTCTCGTTGGAATCCGCGGTGAGCATGATGATCGGGACGGACGCCCAATCCGGTTTTTTCCGGATGTGGGTAACGAGCTGGAAGCCGCTCAGGTACGGCAGCATCACGTCCAGAATGACGAGGGCGGGGGGGGGGAGGGTATCCACGAGCGTCTGCGCGGCCCGACCGTCGTAGGCCACGTGGATGTCGTATCCCTCCCGGTGCAGAATGTGGCGGAGGAGGCCCGCCATATCCTCGTCATCCTCGGTGACGAGGATCGTGGGGCGGATCGCGGCGGAGGCGGGCATGGGCCGATAGGATACACCACGAGGCGCGCCGGAGCACACCCCCCGGCACGGCTCACCGAATTCACCACCGAGTCCGCTCGCTTGACGCTCGTCTCGCGAGCGGCGATAATACATCGACTCGGTCGGCGGTTTGGTGGGGGTGTTCGGGGGTACTGAACATGAAGACAGCGCTAGGTAGGCCCCTCGCCGTGGCGATCTTGATCTGGCTCGGCGGTTGCGGGGAGGAAGACAAGAAGGAAAGCGTCTCGGTCAACAACGACGAGACGGAACTGGCCGAGAGGCTGAGCCGGACGGACGTTGACGTCCCGATCGAGGAGGCGGCCCTGCCGGCCGCCCCCGGCAGGCGGGCCGAGAAGGATGACGAGGGCGTGGAGGCTGAGAAGGCCGAGAAGAAGCCGGAGGGCATCAAGCTGACGTTGGTGGCCGAGGTCGCCTCCCCATTCGTGGGCGGCCAGACGCTCCAGGCCACAAGCGTGAGGCTCACCGGGAACTACGCGCTGGTCAGCTACAACGTGCAGGGGGAGAAGTTTTCAGGCGCGGTTGATGTGATCGACATCCAGGATCCTGCGAAGCCGACGCTCGTTTCCCAGGCCCTCTTCTCGGACACCGACGTCAGTTCCGTGACCACGAAGGGAGAGCAGGTCTTCGCCGCGGGCGCCACGTCCGACCCCGGTTCTTCGACGCAGGCGGTCCTGCAGGCGCTCTCGATCAAGAAAGGCAAGCTCGGGCTGGAGGGCCTGACGCGCCTTTCCCTTTCCAGCTTCGCGGGCACGGCCGTTGCCGCCAGTGGCGATCGCGTGTACGCCACGTCCGGGGACAAAGGCGCGCTGTTTTCCTTTGACCGGAGCATGCTGGAACTGGTCAAGCAGCTCGATCTCTCCGATGCGCGGTGGGTGGCGGTGGCCGGGGATGAAGTGGCCGTTCTCCAAGGGACCGTGGGGCAGCTTTCGATGGTGGACAAGAAATCGCTTTCGCTATCGAGGGAGCTGGACTTCAAGGGGGCTGACGTCTCTCAATCGAAGAATACCGTTGCCATCAAGGGTGGCAAGGCGTTCGTGGCGGCGGGGCCGTCGGGCGTGCAGGTGCTTGAACTGAAAACCGGCAAGCTCCTCGCGACGATCCCGGTTCCGGCGGTCAAGGACCTGGACCCGTCCGTCGTGGTGACGAACGCGGCGTCGGTTTATGGCAATCTTGTCTTCATCTCCAACGGCGAGGCGGGCGTCTACCTGGCCCAATCGCCCAAGTCCATCTCAAAGATGAAGTCCGAGGAAGCGCCGGAATTTCCGGCCCAGGGGAAGCTTCGCTTCAGCGCCCTCCAGTCGGTGAACCACGTCGAGTACAAGAAGAAGACCTTGATCGTGGCAGCGGGTTTGGGCGGAGTGAAAATCGTCAAGGTGGACAACACCTCGATCGAGGAGGAGGACGAGGAAGAGGAGGAGGACGACTAGCCCGGCCCGCCGGCTTTGGCGGCCTGCGCCGGTTCCACGGATCCGTTTGCCGCACCCTCACCGGCCAGTTTGAGCCCCCGCAGCCTGGCGTAGAGCGTCGAGCGATCGATTCCCAGCAACTCCGCGGCCTTGGACTTGTTCTGTCCCGTGATCTCGAGGGCCTTCAGGATGTGGCGGCGCTCGATCTCGGCGAGAGTGGCGAACTGCGAGGGGTCGGGCTCTTCGTGGAGGTGGGACGTGCCGATCCCGATGGAAATCGGCAGATGTTCGAGCCAGATGATGTCCGAGTCGCAGAGGATCATCGCGCGCTTGATCATGGTGCGAAGCTCCCGAACGTTCCCCTTGAAGGGGTAGCGGGACAGGAAGGTCATCGCCGTGCGCGAGAGCCCCTTCACGCCGCGGCCCAACTCCGCGTTCATCTCTCGGACGAAGTGCTCGCACAGGAGCGGAATGTCTTCCGGCCGCTCGCGCAAAGGGGGAAGAACGACGGTGATTTCGTTTAGCCGGTAGTAAAGGTCCTCCCGGAACTTTCCTTCGGACACGGCCGCTTCCAGTTCGCGATTTGTTGCGGCGAGCACGCGGACGTCCACCGGGACGGGATTCATGCCGCCTACTCGGTCCACAACCCGGTCCTCCAGCGATCGAAGGAGCTTCGCCTGGGCAGCGGGGGACATCTCCCCGATCTCGTTGAGGAAGATCGTCCCGCCATGCGCCTGCTCGAAGCGCCCTATGCGCTGGTTCTTCGCGTCGGTAAACGCGCCCTTCTCGTGCCCGAACAACTCGCTCTCGGCCAGCGTGTCTGGGATCGCGGCGCAGTTCACCGCCACGAAGGGCCCCTCGCGGCGGGGGCTGGCCCGATGGACAAGCCGGGCCACGTGATCCTTGCCCACGCCCGTTTCTCCCATGAGAAGGATCGTCGCATTGGTGGCGGCGGAGCGCTTGAGGACATCGAGGATGTGCCTGGCCTTGGGGCTCTGTGTGATGAACTCATCGAAGATGCCGGTGGGGGACATGCCGCTCGGATGATAGCAGAAAATCCGGCGTGGCCGCATGATGGTGGGCGTCCTACTGTGGCGGCACGCCGGTCTCTCGGTGCTTCAGATCCTTTCCCGAACGAAATGGTTTGACATCGCGGCTCCTTTCGTGGACCCTAGCCCTCTGTGAACGCCTTCGCCTCTGAGGCGGTCTCCCACGCAGCGCGACCGGAGATCCCCCTCGCCATGTCCACGCCGTTCGTGTTGCTCCTCCTTGCCATCGCGTTCATCCCACTCTTCAAGAAACATTGGTGGGAGAAACACTACCCGATGGTGAGCCTCGTCCTGGGCCTCGTGAGTGTGGGCTACTACCTGGGCGTGCTCCATTACTATCACCGGCCGTGGCACACTTTGGTCGAGTACTTCAGTTTCATCTGCCTGATCGGATCGCTCTTCGTGGTCTCGAGCGGCATCGAAATCGACATCGAGCGGAAGTCCACGCCCCTGGCCAACACGCTCCTCCTGGCCTTTGGCGCGATCATCTCCAACCTGCTGGGCACCACCGGCGCCTCGATGCTCCTCATCCGTTCCTTCCTGCGGCTGAACAAGTCCCGCATCAAGGGCTACCACGTGATCTTCTTCATCTTCGAGGTGAGCAACTGCGGCGGCGCGCTTACGCCCATCGGCGATCCGCCGCTGTTCCTGGGCTATCTCAAGGGCATTCCCTTCGAGTGGGTGTTCCTGAACGTGTGGCCCATCTGGCTTCTGACCAATGCCATGATCCTGGGGCTGTTCTTCGTGATGGATACGATGAACTACCGCAAGGTGAGTGGCTCGTTGCCTGATGTGCCTCACCGCTTCGTCTTCAGGGGCGCTCAGAACATCCTTTTCCTCGCGATCGTGCTGGGATCGGTGTTCATGCCGACCCCGTATCGCGAGGTAGTCATGATCCTGATTTCCGTCGTGGCGTACAAGTTCGCCAACAAGGAGGCGCTCAAGGCCAACGACTTCAACTGGGAGCCGATTCGCGAGGTGGGGATCCTTTTCGCGGGGATCTTCGCCACGATGATGCCGGCACTGGACTGGCTGGAGCAGAACGCCTCCACACTCGGGGTCACGTCGCCGGGCCATTTCTTCTTTGCGACGGGCTCGCTTTCGAGCTTCCTGGACAACGCGCCGACCTACCTCAACTTCCTGAGCGCGGCCATGGGCCTGAAAGTTCCGGGCGTCGAGGAGAAAGAAGCCGTGCAGATGCTCCTCGCCCAGTTTCCGGAGTACATCAAGGCCATCTCAATGGGGGCGGTGTTCTTCGGGGCCAACACGTACATCGGCAACGCGCCCAATTTCATGGTGAAGACGATCTCCGAGCAGTCCGGCGTGCCGACGGCGAGTTTCCTGGGCTACATGTTCAAGTACTCGATCCCTATCCTGATCCCGATCTTCGTCGTGGACTGGTGGATCTTCTTCAGGACGTGAGATTCTCAACTCGGTCAGAGATCGCTTCGCTTGCTACCCTGCGACTTTGCTCCGCGACCCGTTCTCCGTAGCAGTAGTCTGCTACTGCGAAGGGTGAAAGCGCTACGCATAGCAGAGAGCGCTGCGTAGCACGAGTCGCTCGCAATGACTCTCAGCCGTCATCGCGAGGCAGTCCGCCGAACGGCGGAGCCGTGGCAGTCCCGCGCTGCTTGGTGTGTGCGCTTCAAGACGGTTTGATCGCCTCGCGCGCCTCGTAGATCAGTCGCTCCAGCAGCAGCTTCCGGTTGGCGTTGACGTCCAGGGTCTTGACTGCCCTCAGGGCCGTTTCAGTAAGGCACAGCCACTGGGCGGGAGAATACGGGGATTTCTCGGACAGGCTCTTTGCGAGCGCGGCGTTGAAGGCATCGGTCAGCAGTTGGAGTCGCTCAGGAAACTCTTCCTTGGGTTTTTCGTACTTGGCCGCGAACTGCAGCGCGGGACCGCCGCCCTCGCGGATGGCGTTCCAGAATTCCCGGAGGAAGTCCTTGGCCTTCCCCGCCTTGAACGCCCGCGCGTAGCGGGCGGCCTTCTCGGGCCTTCCGTGACTGTAGGAGAGAACCCGCCTGAGGTCGTCCGGTTCGAGGCCGCCGAGACGCGGATCTTCGCGCAGGCGCGACTCGGGCCACGGGGCAAAGGGGACGATCCAGCAGCGGGAGAGGACGGTGGCCGGCAGGCCCCTGTGCGAATCCGCGAGGAGGATGAAGGTCGCGCGTTCGGGTGGTTCTTCCAGTGTCTTGAGCAGGGCGTTGGCGGCCCGGAGCAGGATGCTGGCGGCGCGGGCGAGGATGATGACCTTGTGACGTCCCGTCAGAAGGGAGAGTCGCGCGCCCTGGATGGCGCCCCGCACCTGATCGATGGTGAGATGGTCGGGGTGGTCTTCCTCGGGCTGGATCGTCACGAGGTCCGGGAAGGTGCCGGCGGTGATCTGAAGGCACGCCGGACAGGGGGCCTCCTCTGCGGAACAGGGCTCGCTCGGGCTGCGTGAGGTCGTGCGATGGCAATTGAGCGCCCGCGTGAACCACCGAGCGGCCTCGCGCTTCCCGCAGCCGTCCGGCCCTACAAACAGGAGGGCGGGTGGGTGCGCGCCTGAATGGAGAATCGAACTGAGCCGCTCGCGGGCGGGCCCGGGCAGGAGGGCCGACACGATCAGGAGTAGAGATCCAGGAGCAGGCCCCGGATCTCATCAATCTTCTGAACCACCCTCAGAACACCGGCCTGCCCTTCCATGGCGATGCGCGTCAACTCCTCCAGTTCGGTGTTCACGGTGTCGATCACCTTCATGGTCTGAACCACGCCCTTGCCGCGAACGGTGTACAGCCGCTTGGCGATCATCTCGACAAAATCCTTGACCCGGCTCTTGTACTCGCTGACGGTGCCCTGGTTGATGTCCTTGCGCAGGCCGTCGGCCGCGACGTCGATCTCCTTCATCTTCTGCTGGAGATCCTGGCGCAATTCCTGATCCTGGGCCTGGTTGAAGAGATCGGTGAACGACTCACCGCTGCCGCTCTGCTCCACGCGCGCCCGGGTTGTGAGCGGCGCCGTGCTTCCGCGCCGGACTTTCCCAACCTCCACGGGGGCGAGTATACGGGAAATCGGCGATTGTGTCATAGCGGCGTCGTGCGGAAGGGCCTTGAAATGGAGACTCGGGCGGGCTAGGATCGCGCGCATGAAACTCAAAGGGCAGGTGGCGATCATCACCGGGGCGAGCCGGGGGATCGGGAAGGCCCTCGCGCTCCGGTTCGCGCGCGAAGGGGCCAAGGTGGTCGTCAGCAGCAAGACCGACGAACCCGACAAGAAGCTTCCGGGGACGATCCACGAAACCGTGAGGGAGATCCGTGAAGGCGGTGGTGAGGCCCTGGCCGTGAAGGTGGACGTGCGCGACGAGAATCAGGTCGAGGACATGGTCCGCCGGACGGTCGAGACCTTCGGCCGGATCGACATCCTCGTAAACAACGCTGGCGCGATCTCGCTCACGGATGTGCTCAACACACCGATGAAGAAGTTTGACCTGGTGATGGGCGTGAACGCGCGCGCGGCGTATGCGTGCAGCCGGGCCGTCCTCCCGCACATGATCGAGCGCCGCTACGGTCACATCCTGATGATGTCGCCGCCCATGGCGGGCGACCGCGCGCCGGGAAAGACGGCCTACATGCTCTCGAAATTCGGGATGACCTTCATCGCCCAGTCGCTGGCCGAGGAGATGCGGTCGAACAACATCGCCGTGAACGCCTTGTGGCCGGTGACGATGATCGAGTCCCAGGCTGTGATGCACTTCTGGCCGGACTCGCGTGAGCAGTGGAGGAAGCCGGAGATCATGTGCGACGCCGCGATGCTGATTGTGACTCGGAATCCGTCCGATCTGACCGGCCGCGCGCTCCTGGACGAGGATGTGCTTCGCGAGGCCGGGGTCACCGACTTCTCGAAGTACGCGGTTGTTCCGGGCACGAACCCCGAGCCGATCTCGAAGCTGCTGGCCGCGAGCTGACCGATCCCAAGGATCTTAACGAGCCGAGCGCAGCGACGCGGGCTGCCTGCCCGCCGAAGTCCGTCCGCCGTGGCGGACTGGACAGGCGGGAAGCCCGCGACTACCGGCGACGGGAATCCGAGGTAGGCGCACCCGTGGAACGGGGCACAGCAGGCTTTCAGCCTGCGGGCCTCTCAGGGCGCACCCCGGCTCTACTCACCTCTCCTGCTCGGCGGACCGGTTGCACCTGCCGGGTGCCGCGGGTATAGTCGGGTCGTGCTCGGGAGACGTCGTGGCGGGGCGATCTTTTGTGCGTTGCTCCTCTCCGCTGCCGCGACTGCCGAAGCCCCGGCAGCCGGGTCGCCGCCACGCAGCGTCTGGCGGGCGATCCTTCCCTTGGGCGGTGCAGGGGCCACGCCGAACGTCGAGCGTGCCTTCGAGGTGATGTCCCAACTCGCGGCCCCCCTCAAGAAATTCCTGTTCGTCGCGCGTTACGAACCGGACCTCGACAAGACCCTCGATCTCATCCTCCTCAACTCCACCAGTATGGATCTGGAGGGGCTGTACGCACGCAAGGACATCCCGTGGGTGGAGGACGCGGACGGGCGCAGGAGATTCCGATTCAGTGGCGGTGTCGAGGCTGAAGCGTACCGGCTGGCCTTCGCGCGGGAGGCCGTTCCCCTCCTGAAGTTCGGCGACACGGAGGCCGAGTTCTCGATCCAGCCGGTCAAGCAGGAAGATCCCGATGACATTTTCCTCATCCGATACCGGCAGTCGTGGTACATGGGGCCGCTCAGTACGGAGTCGCTCGGCGCGATCCACCGCGAGTGGCTCAGGTTCCTGGACGTGTCGGATGTGGAGGTATCGGATCCGGCGGCGGCGGACGCGTTCATCCGGGGGCAATTTGTCGCCAGTTTCCCGAACCTCTCCGCGGCGGCGGGCGAGTTGATCAAGGTGGACAGTGTGGTCGAGCCGGCCTCTGCTCCCGATGGCACGAGGCTCACGCGCGTGCGGCTGGCGCTCCGGTTCGATGAGGAGACGCTCAAGCGCAAGTACCCGCACTTTCTCAAGGCCCACCGCGCGCTATCGGCCTCGAACATGAGAGTCACCACGGTGGATGGAGAGGGTCGGCCGATCGTCGAGTTCCAGGCGGGGGGCGGGGTGACGCGCCTCACGCTGCTCACGCGGGGAGGGCGCGTGTTCCCGATGGGGGAAGACGGCCAGGCGGCCGCGAGCGAAGGCGAGTACCTGGATGAGCTCTCGCACAGGCCCCATGCCGTGGCGATGGGGGCTTGGATCAAGATCCTCGGGATGGGCTTCGGGATGGACGGGCTTCGCTACGACGTGGCGTGGGAGGAGCAAAAGCGGCACGGACACCTCGCGGCGGTGCCCCGGCCGATCCTGCCGCCGGTCATCCGGCAACTTTTCGGCCCGTTCATCCGCCCGTACTACGAAGCGATGTATCGGGGGAACGGCGGGAAGGGGATCGAGTTCGAGGGCTATTTCCGTCCCGCGGGGGGGGGGAACGGCGGCCACGTCCTCACGCACGCGGTGGAGATCCCCCTGCAGGATTCGACGCTGTTCTCGTATTTTTTCAAGATCGGGAACCGGTTCCGCCGGTCGCTGCCGGAGGAGGGGAAGGCCGAGTTCCTGTCGATCGTGGACCGGTTGACCGGGGCGCTGCGCGCGGACTTCGAGAGGGCTCGCGACTGCTACCGTCGGACGCAAGCCCTGATCTGCGCGTAGGGCTCTCGCGAGCTGAGGGTTTGGGGCCGGAGGCGGACACATGAGACCAGGTGCTGCGCTTGGACTGGGCATCGTCGCGCTCTCAGTCGCAGGCTACTGGCAGTACATGAAGCGGGTGGGGCGGGAAGCCCGGGAGGGGCGAAGAACGGAGGCGGTTGCACCGGAGGTGGCGGCGGACGAGTCCGAGTTTGCCACGGCGCGCGAGCGCATGGTGAGCGTCCAGATCGAGGCCCGGGGCGTGAAAGACCCGGCCGTGCTCAAGGCGATGCGAGCGGTCCGCAGGCACCTCTTCGTTCCCGCTGCCGAGTTGGCGGAAGCCTACGAGGATCGGCCGCTTCCCATCGGAGACGGGCAGACGATCTCGCAACCCTACATCGTGGCCCTGATGACGGAGCTGCTTCAGGCGAAGCCTGGAGGGCGTGTCCTCGAGGTCGGGACCGGCTCGGGCTACCAGGCGGCCGTGCTCGCGGAGATGGGTCTCGAAGTGTATTCGATCGAGATCATCCCCGAGCTGGCGGAGGCGGCGATGGATCGTCTGCAAAGGCTGGGTTACCTGGCGCCTACCGAGGGGGAGTCGGGTGGCCGCAACGCACCCGGAAAGGTTCGCGTCCGGATCGGCGACGGCTACAACGGCTGGCCCGACGTGGCTCCGTTTGAGGGGATCCTCGTGACGGCGGCGGCTGAAGACATCCCTCCCGCCTTGGTCGAGCAGCTCAAGCCAACCGGTCGGCTCGTGATCCCGATGGGGAGTGGCGCGGGTGAGCAGGACCTCGTCCTCGTGACCCGCGATGAGAAGGGCCGGATCCGCACCCGCACCATCGTCCCCGTCCGCTTCGTCCCCCTCGTCCACGCACCTTGAAACCGGCGGAGGAGGGATCTCCTCCCCTCAGCGTTCGGGTTCGTGCGGGCTGTGAGGCCCACGGTGCAGCGTGAGCGCTTGAGCGGCCTCACGGATTCGACGAAGACTCAGAGAAGTTTGCCGGCCCGGTCCCGGAGGCTCCCGTTGCGGTCCCGAGTCAGGTGGCGCGTGGACACGTAGCGGACTTCGAGCGAGCCCCACCGACGGGCATATGGGGTATCCACCATGGGAGAAACCACCCAGTTCCGGCCCAAGGGGTAGAGCGTTCGGAAGTGATGCACGGTGTCAGGCGAGAACCGATCGGGGTTGACCTTGCATTCGATCGTATCTACTCGCCGGTCGCTGCGGGGCAGAACGAAATCCAATTCCCTCCCGCTCTTGTCCCGCCAGTAGGCGATTTCCGAGGTGAATCCCACGGATCGAAGCGAGTCCAGGACCAGATGTTCCCACAGGATGCCGCGATCTTCTTCGCGAACGGAGTGCCATTCTCGGGCGAAGGTAACGAAGCCTGTGTCGAAGGCGTACACCTTGGGCCGGCGCACGATTTCACGTCGCCCGGCGCCGAAAAAGGGCCTGACGGGGAATACGGCATGCGCAATACTCATGGCCTCCACGTAGGCGGAAACCGTGGGTCGGCTGATGCCACACTCGGATGCCAGTTTCGACACCTCCAGCAGGCCGCCGCTCTGGTACAGGAGCAGGCGGAGAAGGCTGAGGAAGCCCGACCGGTCTCGCACGCCGAACAATTCCGCGATATCCCTTGCATAGTAGCTGTCCATCCATTCCGCGAAGAAGTCCGGCGAGGGTGCGCCGCTGATGAGCGGCTCTGGAAGGCCGCCGTGGAGCAATCGCCGATCGGGATCCGGAATCCCGAATTCCGTTCGGCACTCGTCCCAGAGCACCGGGGAAAGGTAGATCGTATGTTTCCGGCCAGTCAGGGAATCCCGGAATTTCTTTGTCGCGGCCAACGTAGAAGAACCGGTTGCCAGAACGCGCAGGCCCGGGAAGGCATCCGCCGCGACCTTCAACACGTTGCTCGGGTCTTTCAGGCGATGGATTTCATCCAGAACGACGACGGAGCGTTTTCTCAGCGACTTGAAAAAGGCTTCCGGATCCTCCAGCCTTCGAACCGTCGAAGCCAGGTCGCAGTTCAGATAAGTGACGTTCGGGATCATGTGCGCCAGCGAGGTCTTCCCCACCCTGCGCACGCCCGAGAGCCAAACGACGGGCCGGCTCATCCAACCGGATAGAATGCGGTCGATCCAGAAGGGCCGATCAACCATGAATCTATAACTATCATAAAGGCGTCCAGATGTAAACTATAAGTTCAGAGTGGCGTCGAGAAGATCAGCATTTTCCTGCTCGCTCGTTGGCTGACAGTCAGCCAGTTGCCGGCAAAAATGCAAGTTATTGAGCGGGATCGTTTGGCGCGGAGGGTGGAGTTGGTGTCGTAGGTCTTCTCGAAGGTTTCCCGCAGGCGGGGGAATTTCTACGACTCCGGAACTTTCGCGAGGTCCGGAAGATTCAGTTTGGCGGTTTCGTCGAAGAGGGTCAGTTTTCGCGCGTGGAGCTCGCCGGGGAAGAAGAGTTCGTACACGAGGCCGTTCAGCCATTGCTCGAAATAGGCCTTCATGAGATCAATCGAAGCCTTGCCCGGATTCCTTCCGCCCTCGGGCTTGGTCAAGCACGACCCCGGCGCCGCTGTACAGCCTGAGCCACTGACTTAAGGCGTTCCTGGATTCGAGATCCCATCCGCTCAAATGGCAGTGCGTCGAAAATGTCCCGAACGATCTCTTCTTCGGTTCGCAACAGGCCGTCGGATATCACCCATTCGGTAATTCGTCGAAGTTCGCGGTCGCTGTACTGGTCAATCGTTTCACGAGCCGGAATATCGGGCCGTGCCCCGCGCTGCCGCGCGACGGGTTTCTGCGGCGCTTGCCTGACGGGTTTGATCCCGCCCGTAGTTGGTGCGGGGGCAACATCGGCGTCCGAGAAATCTGCCCCGCGGACTGCTTCCTCGTATGCTGAAATCGCGCGCTCTGTCTCCTGCTCGCGGTTGTAGAACCAGTCCGTCGACCAGATGCGGTGGAAGCGCCAGCCCAGCCGCTGGAGATGGGCTTGCCGAAGCCGATCCCGGTCCCGGGCCGTGGCGCTCGAATGGTACGACGCCCCATCGCACTCGATCGCGAGCACCGGCCGACCTGACTTCTCCGGATGCATCGCGACCAGATCGATGCGATAGCGAGACGCGCCGAACTGCGGTCGTGTCCTGACGCCACGGGCCTCCAGCGCGTCGTGAACATCGGCCTCAAACGCATTGAGGCCAACGTCTCCCGCGTGCTCTTCTTCGGGAAGCCGCCTACCTCCGCTGGCCGCGTACTCCAGATACGCCTTGAGCAACTGCACGCCCCGACTTCCGGAGCGGTTCAGGTCGATCTCATCGTGTGAGAAGGAACTGATGACGCACATCCGGCGCTTCGCCCGGGTGACGGCCACGTTCAGGCGACGGTAACCGACCTCTTGGGTGAGCGGGCCGAAGCGGTGCGGCAGATCGCCATTCGCGGCCTTTCCATAGCCGATCGACAAAATGATGGCGTCGCGTTCATCGCCCTGCACGGTCTCCAGGTTCTTGACGAAGAAACGTTCTTCCCGGTCTAGCGAGAAAAAGTCCGAGAAGTCAGGCCGGAGATCGAGGGCACGATCCAACGCGGCCTGTACCCGGTTCGCGTGCTTGATGCCCATGGCGATCACGCCGAGCGATTCGTGGGGGCGCCTTTCCGCGTGCAGCAGCACCTGGCGCACAACTTCCTCGACCTCGCGCGATGCACTCTCCTCCTGTCCACCCAGCGCAGGGTCGTGCGGTACGAGGATGTGCCGAATCGCCTCGTGGCCGCGGGCGCTCGGGAAAGTCACGAGCCGCCCCATGTATATGTGGGTGTTGCTGAATGTGATGAGCCGCTCGTCCTCGCTACGGTAGTGCCATTCCAGGAGCCAGTTCGGCAGGAAGGCTTCCAGCGTACCGAGCAGACTCTCGAACCCGCCAATTGACGCCGTCGCCGTCGCGAGTGCGTCGCGCGCCTCATCGTCGTCATCGAGGATTTCGTCCTCACCTTCGACAGCCGTCGCAAAGAACGTCGTTGGCGGCAATTGGTGACGGTCACCGGCCACGACAACCTGTTCTGCGCGGTAGAGGGCGGGGATCGCTTCTTCTTGAAGGATCTGGCTCGCCTCGTCGAAGACGACGATGTCGAAATGACGCTTGCTGCCGTCCAGCAACTGACTGACCGAAAGCGGGCTCGCGACCCAGCAGGGGGCTATCCGCGTCA
>JACPQY010000008.1 GCA_016190245.1 Nitrospirota bacterium
CCCTCCCCTCGCCTCCCTCCCCCCGACGAACAAGCAGATCCTCATGGACCACTTCAACGAGGTCGTCACCGATCCCGAGGTGCGCAAGGAGGATGTCATCCGCGTCGCACATGATCCCGCCCACGGGGATCGGCTGTACCTGAACCGCTACGTAGTCCTCCAGACCTCCGGAACGACCGGGAAGGTGGGGTATTTCCTCCACGACCTTGCCGCCTGGAGCGCCACGCGCCCGCTCCTCCTGGCCCGTGCCCCACGCAGCGTGAAGATCCGATCGTTTTTCTATCGGATAGCGTCGGGCCGAACTCGCGTCGCCACGTTCTGCGCGACCCAAGGCCCTTTCGGTCTGCGCGCGATCTTCTCGCTCCACGCGCCAGGGTGGGAGAACGTCTTCATCCGCAAGGAGGCGTTCGAGATCACCGACCCTTTGCCCGAGCACATCCGGCGGCTCAACGAATTCCGGCCGCACGTCCTCGCCGGGTACGCCAGCATCCTGGCCGAGTTGGCGCGGGAGCAGCGGGACGGCCGCCTGCGCATTGCGCCCGAACTGGTTGGAACAGGGGCGGAACCGCTCACGCCCGAGCGCCGCGCCGAAATCGCGCGGGCGTTCAGCGCCACGATCGTCGACGTCTATGGCGCCACAGAAGCGATCGGCATTGCCGCCGAGTCGGACTGCGGGAATCTGCATCTCGTCGAGGATGCCTGCGTGCTGGAACCCGTGGACGAGCAGGGCCGCCCTGTCGGCGAGGGAGCGTGGGGCAACAAGGTGTACGTGACCAACCTGCTCAATCGCGTCATGCCGATCATCCGGTATGAGCTGGCGGACCGGGTCCGTTTCATCCCCGGCGGGTGCACGTGCGGTTCACCATTCACCCGCATCGAGATCCAGGGGAGACCCGATGACACGCTCGTCCTCCCCGGCACGGAGGGGCGGACCGTTCGCGTAGCGCCGATCCCTCTCATCGCGCTGCTTCTTGAGGTCCCGGGCATCCGCGAGTCCCAGGTGATCCAGGAGACCGATTCCCGCGTGCGGATCCTCCTCGTGCCGGAGTCGCCCGGCCCGGAGGAGCCGATCAGGCAAACGGTCGAGGCCCGATTCACGCGCTACCTCAGGCAGTCGGGCGCTTCGGAGGCGGTGACGGTCGGCGTCGAATGCGTCCGCGCACTCGAAAGAATGCCCGGCGGCGGAAAGATCCGCCAGATCTGGAACCGTTCGAAAGGGACGGAGGCTTGAGGAGGACACCGGGTCAAGGGAGCGGATCGATAAAGAGGGCCTTGATTTCCTCGATGTCCTCGGGCGTGGCGTGGTGGTACCAGACGTTGTCCGGCATGATGGCGATGTTGGGGCCGATGGCGCACTGGCCCAGGCACAGCGTGCGGGTAATCCGAACCTTCTTCGCGAGGCCCTTCTCCCGCACGTGGGCCTTGAGGGCCTCTTGGAGGGGCCTGGAGTTCCGGCCGCCGCAGGAGTCCTGCCCAGGCGGGCGCTCGTTGATGCACACGAAGATCGTGCGGACGTAGGGCTGTCGATCGGCCTTGGGCAAGGGGGTGATTCAGTGTGCGGCTTCGGTAACCTGGATCATGCGCTCGAGGGCGAGGCGGGCCCGGCCTGCGAGCGACTCGGGCACCCGGATCCTGTTCACCACCGTCCCTTCCAGAAGCGAATCGAGGACCCACGCGAGGTACGCCGGGTGGATGCGATACATCGTCGAGCACGGGCACACGATGGGATCGAGGCAGAAAACTGTTTTGTCCGTGTGCTGCTGGGCGAGGCGGTGGACGAGGTTCACTTCCGTCCCGATGGCCCAGACCGATCCCGGCGGGGCCGACTCCACCTGTCTCGCGATCTGCTCGGTGGAACCGGATGCGTCGGCCGCCTGCACCACATCGAGCGTGCACTCCGGGTGAACGATCACGCGCACGCCGGGATGCTCCGCACGCGCCTTGCGGATCTGCTCCACCTTGAAACGCGCGTGGACGGAGCAGTGGCCCTGCCAGAGGATGAGGCGCGATCGTCGCAGCCTCTCCGCGGTGTTGCCGCCCAACGGTTTGCGAGGATCCCAGAGGGCCATCTCTTCGAGCGGGATGCCCATCTGGACGCCCGTGTTCCGGCCGAGGTGCTGGTCCGGGAAGAAGAAGACGCGCGCGAACCCCTGCAGTGCCCAGCGTATGATTCGCCCGGCATTGGAGGACGTGCAGACGGCCCCGCCGTGCTCGCCCGTGAGCGCCTTGAGCGACGCGGCAGAGTTCATGTACGTCACGGGGACGACATCCGGCGTCACCTCCCGGAGCTCCGCCCAGGCGACCTCAACATCGTCCGGCGGAGCCATGTCGGCCATCGAGCAGCCGGCCGTCAGGTTGGGCAGGATCGTGACCTGTCCCGGGCGAGAGAGGATGTCCGCCGTCTCGGCCATGAAATGGACCCCGCAGAAGACAATGAACTCGCGGCCCTCGGAAGCGGCGGCACGCGAGAGCTTGTACGAATCGCCCGTGAAATCGGCGAACCGGACGATCTCGTCCCTCTGGTAGTGATGACCGAGGATGACGAGGCGCGCCTTCAGGGTTTCCTTCGCCGCGCGGATCGCCTCGCCGAGCGCCGAGGCATCCATCTGGAGATACCTGTCGGGAATCCGCTGCCACGTGGCCCGCACATCCGCGGGAACCTCACCAAACGGCTCCAGTTCGTAATCGAACTCGCAGGCAGAACTGGGTTGAAGCGGCATGGGTTTATTGTAGACGTGCGAAGCCTTCGAGAGCAAGGTGCCCTCCCTCGCCGGACGGCTACCGCGATTGTCCGGGCGTCGCGCCGCGACCACGGCACTTCTCGACGGCGGCCGCGGCGTCCGGGGCGAGTGAGTGCGAGGCGTGCCGGTCAAGGAAATTGGCGTACGCCAGCAACGCCTCCGGACACCTTCCTTCGGTGTAGAAGGCCGTTGCGTACTGGTACTGGGCAAGCGCTGCGAACCGGCTGTTGGGATAGGACTGGACGAGATCCTTGAACTCCACTCGGGCCTGATCGTACTGGCCCAGATCGAGATAGGACTCCCCGATGAGGAACTGACCCTCGGGGGCAAGGGCGTGGTCGGGGTACTTCTCCGTGACCGCAGCGTAGTAGACGATCGCGCGCTTCACATCCTTCGTTTTCTGCCGGTAAAGGTCGCCCACGCGGAGGTACGCCTCCGGCGCAAACTCGCTGGCGGGATACTTCTCGGCGAGCATGAGGTAGGTGCTGATGGCCCGGGCATCATCCTTGAGTTCGGCCGCGTAGCCCCCCGCCGCCAGGTGCAAGGCGCGCGGGGCGTATGGCGAATCGGGAAAGCTGATGGCGTAGGCGTAGAACTTCTCCACGGCGTCCACGTGCCGGCCCAAACGCCAGAGTCGGAAGGCGTCGTCGAGGAGTCGGTCGGTCTCCCGCTCGCACGCGGGGGCGAGTACGAGGAGCAACCACCCCGCGCTGACAGCGACCAGCAGATGGATCAACCGTCGTGCGAGGCCCGCAGGCTCAAAGCCTGCTGTGCCCCGTTCCACGGGTGCGTCTACCTCGGATTCTCGGTTCCTGTGGCCGCGGGCTTCCCGCCTGTCCAGTCCGCCACGGCGGACGGACTTCGGCGGGCAGGCAGCCCGCGTCATGAGGTAAGAGGCGCTAAATGTCCAAGTTTTGAACATTCAGCGCATTTTCCTGGATGAAATCCTTCCGCGCCTGGACCACGTCCCCCATGAGCATGCTCACCACGGTGTCGGCCTCCACGCAATCCTCCAGCTTCACCTGGAGCAGCGTCCGCTTGGTCGGGTCCATCGTGGTCTCCCAGAGCTGGCCCGGGTTCATCTCGCCCAAGCCCTTGTAGCGCTGAACCGTTAGACCCTCGCGGCCGGCCTTGAGGGTCTCCTCAACAAGCTGCGTGCGGAGGTTGATCGTCTCCGTGCGCGAGTCCACCACCATGGTGTAGGGCGGTGCCCCGAGCTTCCCGGAGGCCTTGTGTGCCTGGATCCACTGCTCGTACTCGGGTCCGCCCAGAAGTTCGGCATCTATCCGGCCCGCCGATTCGACGCCCGTCTTTCTGAGAAGGTAGGCGATGGCGGCGGTGCCCTCCTTCCGGCTGCCCTCCACCTCCATCTCGACGGCCTGGAAGCCCGGGTCCACTTTCTCGATCCACTTCACGGCCTTCTTGAGTTTCGCGGAGAGCGCCGCCGGCGCCTTGAGCTCATCGGCGTCCTCCACTCCGACGAGGGCGAGGGCCTCCATGACCAACGGGTGAAAACCCCTGCGCTCGAGCGCCACCATGGCGCGCCGCCCCGGAGCCAGAGTCGAGACCACCTCGCGCAGCTTCGCCCCCGTCCACGACTGGCCGCCCGCTTCGACCTTCGCGAGGTTCACGGCGCGCTCCAGAACGAACTGCTCGAAGGCGTGGTCATCCTTGAGGTAGAGCTCGGCCTTGTTGCCGTCCTTGACGCGGTACAGAGGCGGCTGAGCGATAAACAGGCCGCCCTGCTCGACGAGTTTCGTCATGTGTCGGAAGAAGAACGTGAGCAACAGAATGCGGATGTGCGAGCCGTCGACATCCGCATCGCTCATGAGGATGATCTTGCCGTAGCGGACCTTGGCGACGTCGAACTCCTGCTCGCCAATGCCCGTGCCCACCGCCGTGATCAGCGCGCAGACCTCTTCGTTCGTGAGGAGCCGATCGAGGCGCGTCCGTTCCGCGTTGAGGATCTTCCCCTTGAGCGGGAGAATGGCCTGGAAGCGGCGGTCGCGGCCCTGCTTGGCCGAGCCGCCGGCCGACTCGCCTTCTACGATGAAGACCTCACACTGCGCAGGGTCCCTCTCCTGGCAGTCGGCGAGCTTTCCCGGGAGCGAGAAACTGTCCAAGAGCCCTTTGCGCCGCGTCAGTTCCTTCGCCTTCCGCGCGGCCTCGCGCGCCAGCGCGGCCTCCAGGGCTTTGGCCACGATCTTGTTGGCCACGCCCGGGTTCTGCTCGAGGTAGGCCGCGAGCCGTTCGTTCACGAAGCCCTCGACCAGTCCCTTCACCTCGCTGTTCCCGAGCTTCATCTTCGTCTGCCCCTCGAACTGCGGATCGAGTATGCGCAGGCTCACGACCGCGGTCAGGCCCTCGCGCACGTCGTCACCTTCCAGCGTAGCGTCGAGCTTCTTGAGGAAGCCCTTCTTCTCGGCAATGTTGTTGATGGTGCGGGTGAGCGCGGCCTTGAAACCGGTCAGATGTGTGCCGCCCTCGCGCGTGTTGATGTTGTTGGCGAAGCTCAGCATCGTCTCGTTGTAGCCGTCGTTGTACTGAAGCGCCGCCTCTACGCCGAGCCCGTTGACCTTCCCCTCGAAGTAGATGACGTGAGGATGGATCGCGGTCTTCTTTTCGTTGAGGTGGGCGACATAGGCGGCCAGACCGCCCTCGAACTTGAATGATGCCTTCTTGGCCTTGCGTTCGTCCTCCACCTGAATCTCCAGTCCCTTGTTGAGATATGCCAACTCGCGCAGGCGCTGGAGGAGGACGTCGTAGTTGAAGTCCGTCACGCTGAAGATCTTGCGATCGGCCTTGAACGTCACACGCGTGCCTGTCTGTGTCGACTTCCCGATGACCTTGAGCGGCGCCACCGGTTTCCCGCCCTTCTCGTAGCGCTGGCTGTGCGCACTCCCATCTCTCCAGATCTCGACCTCGAGCCATTCGGACAGTGCGTTCACGACGCTCACGCCCACGCCGTGGAGACCGCCGGACACCTTGTACGCCGAGTGCTCAAACTTGCCCCCCGAGTGGAGCAGCGTCATGATCACTTCGCAGGCCGACTTCTTCTCCTCCGGATGGATGTCCACCGGAATCCCACGTCCGTTGTCCTCGACCGTGCAGCTCCCATCCTTGTGGAGAACGATGCGGACCCTGTCGCAGAAGCCGGCCATCGCTTCGTCCACGCTGTTGTCAACCACCTCGTAGATGAGGTGGTGCAAACCGTCCACGCCCGTAGAGCCGATGTACATCGCAGGTCGCTTCCGAACCGCCTCGAGGTCGCGCAGAACCTTGATCTTGTCCGCGCCGTAATCCCGGCTGGCCTTTTCCTTGTCTTGCATCTTCTGAACCGCCACGATCGTCGGCCGGACGCTATGACCGCATCGGCATCACGACGGCCAGCGCGCCGGATCCCCCTGCCGGTTGGATCAGCACCGCTCCCTCGGGCCCACTGAACTTCAACTGGAGCTTCTCGTCGGACATCACCTCCACGGCGCCGAGAACGTAGTGGACGTTGAACAGGATTTCGAAACCGTCCTGCCTCTCACCAGCCTCATAGGGAACTTTTTCGCTGGCCTCGCCCACATCGGGGTTCTTGACGGACAATTCCACGGCATCCTTCGAAAACGCCAGCTTCACACCCTGCGCGAGCGGCGTCGCAAGCAACGCCATTCGCCGGAGAGCGCCGTGGAGCGTCGCGCGGTCCATGGTTGTGTCGAACAAAAACCTCTTGGGAATCGCCTCCCGGTAGTTCGGGAACTTTCCCTCGAGCAGGCGCACCATCACCTTCGTTGGAGACGCTCCGCCCATCTTTCCCTCCACCGCGAGATATCCGTTCCCCGCAGAAACCTCAACATCTCCCTCCAATTCCGACAGGATTCGTCTCAACTCCTTTGCGCCCTTCTTGGGGACCAGCAGGGCTTCGGACGAAAGTTTCCCATCACCCCCCGCATGCTCGTGCATGGCCAACCGATGACCGTCAGTCGCCACCATTCTGAGCTTGCCCTTTTCCGATTCCATCAGCACCCCGTTGTACTGCGCATAGTCCGCGTCCAATACCGCATAGATCGTCTGGTCGATCAGCGCCATCAGTGTTTCCCTTTCCAGGCGAAATCCCTTTTCCATCTTTCCGTCAAACGCCTTGGGGTATTCGTCCGCATTCAAGCCAATCACCTTGAACTCCGATTTGTCGGTCTTGAACTTCGCCCAATAGTTGTCGAGCATGGTCACTTCCAACTCGTCTCGATCCAATTCCTTGACGATGTCGAAAACCTTTCGTTCCGGGACACACATCTTCCCCTGCTCTTTCACCTGACCGGGACAAACCGTCGAGACGGCAATCTCGAGATCGGTGGCGAAGAGATGGAGTTCGTTTTTGGCCGTAGTCTCCACAAGAAGATTGGCAAGAATCGGCATGGTGCTCCGTTTTTCACAGATTCCATGGAACAACGACATCGCTCTTAAGAATTCATTCTTAGGAATAGTACATCTCATAAGAGGTAGGGCTCCTTTCCTGTGGATACTAGACTAACTCCGGAAAGCAGCGAAGAAAAGGCGCACGAGATTCCTGTGGAAAGCCTGTGGGCTGTTTTGTGGAAAAGTGGCCCTCGGGGCGGAGCCTCGGTTATTCACAAGCCTCTCCAGCACTTATCCCCAGCGTTATGCATAGCCGACGACCTTGCGGATTCGGCCAAGCGACTGACGGAACTGATCGTCCGAATTGGTCAGACTGTGGATCTTCCGGCAGGCATGAAGGACGGTGGTGTGATCCTTGCCGCCCAGGAGTCTGCCGATCTCCGGGAGCGACGTTCCGATCACGGTTCTCATCAGGAACATGGCCGTCTGGCGGGCCAGAGCGATGGTCTTGATACGGCGGCTCCCCCTCAGATCGGCCGGTTTCAGGTTGAACTCGGCAGCCACGGCACGTACGAGTTCGTCCGGCGACGGTTTCTCCCGGCGACCGGGCATGATGGTGTCCATGTGCGCCTGGAGGTACTCCGCCGTGATGGGCTCCTGGCTGAAGGCGCAATGCGCCGCTAGGCGCGTGAGACAACCTTCGAGATCCCTGATGTTGGACGTGATCCGCGAGGCGAGCGTGAAGGCCACGTCATCCGAAAGGGAGAGTTGAAAAAACTCCGCCTTTTTTTGCAGGATCGCGACCTTCGTTTCGATGTCTGGGGGCTGAATGTCCGCCATGAGCCCGCGGCTGAACCGGGAGATAAGCCTTTCATGGAGGCCGGTGATCTCGTTTGGGGGGTTGTCGCTGGTGAACACCATCTGCCGTCGGCGCTCAAAGAGCGTGTTGAAGACGAAGAAGAACTCCTGCTGGGTGCGCTCCTTGGTCGCCCAGAACTGGATGTCGTCAATGAGCAGGACATCCACCTTCCGGTATTTCGCCCGGAACTCGTCCAGCGTGCCGGATCGGAGGTGGGCGATGAGGTTATGCTCGAAGTCCTGGGAGGTCGTGCTGTGGACGGCGAGCCCGCCCTGGGCGGTGAGGTGGTTCGCGATCGCGTGGATGAGATGCGTTTTTCCAAGCCCCACACCGCCGTAGATGAGGAGGGGATTGTACTTGCGCCCCGGATCCTTGGCGATGGCCAGCGCGGAAGCGTGCGCGAACTGGTTCGACGCACCCACCACGAAATTGTCGAACGTGTAGTTCCAGCTTGCGTGGTCGTCGAAGCGCTTGAGGGCCGGCGGCGGCGTCGCGGCGGGGGATTCCGCGCCGCTCGTGCCGTTCGCGCGCTGCGCGATCTCGACCTCGAGGTTGTCGCTGGAGACCTCGCTCACCGTCTGCCGGAGGAGGTCGGCGTAATTCTCGCGAATCCAGTCGGCCTGGAACTTGTCCTGCGTCTCGAGAACGAACCGGCCGGACGCACCGCGCTCGCAGCGCACGTTCGCAAACCACATTTTGAACTGCGCCGGGCCGACTTTCGCCTTGACTCTCTCGATGCTGCGCTCCCAGATTTCTTGCGTGTCCATCATGAATTAAATCTCCGTTTGATTTCGCTGTTCTGCGCCCTGGCGAAGATTGTCAAGCAAAGTGAAAATATGACGAACTTCACCGGGATTAGGAAAAGTTACACACAGGTTTATGCACAGCTGTGGAAAACTCCAAACCTACGGATCTTCAGGGGGTTGCGGCATTCGCCCCCCCTGATACAGGAACCGCTCCGGTGCAACCTCCTTGAACCGGTGCCCACTCGGAAGACCCTCAAGATCTTGTGGACTGCCGCCGGACCCACACCACAGCTTGTATTCGTTTTGTCCATGTTCCGCGTATTCTACCATCGGGCTGCAAACCGAACAACGTTCTACGGTCTTTCGTTGACGCTGCGCGTCAGACGCTCGCGCGGGACTGCGGCACTTGTGTCGCCGGGGGGGGGGAGAGAATCAGCGCGTCTTCGGAGAGGTGTGACGCGGGGGGAGGAGCCGCTCGATCTGCTTGGCGAGGATATCGAACTCGAGGTTGACGCTCTGTCCCGCCCTGAGCGTGCCGAGTGTCGTGTGCGACAGCGTGTAGGGGATGAGATAGACGGAAAAGCTGGAGGGGCCGATGCGGTTCACGGTTAGGCTCACGCCGTCCACGGCCACGGAGCCCTTCACCGTGAGGTAGCGCATGAACTTGCGATCGGCCGAGAGTGCGAGATCCGTTCCGTTGGGATCGTCGCGGCGCGATAGGACGTGTCCGAGTCCATCCACGTGGCCTTGCACGAGGTGGCCGCCGATTTCCTGCCCCATCCTCAGGGCCCGTTCGAGATTCACGCGATCGCCCTCGGTGAGCGCGCCGAGCGTGGTGAGCGCGAGGGTCTCGCGGGCGGCCTCTGCAGCGAACCGGGATCCTGAGCGACGGACGACGGTGAGGCACGTGCCGTTCACGGCCACACTCGCGCCTTTCTTGAAGCCGGTGAGGCGCGAGCGAATGAGGAGCCGGCGGAGTCCGGGGAGGGTTTCGACTCTCTCGATGCGCCCCATGTCTTCGATGATGCCGGTGAACATCAGTGCGTCTCCATTTCGCATTCCACGAGAAGGTCGGGGCCGATGAAGTGCGCCTTCCGCCTCCCCACGCGAAGAGCATCCTTGATCTTCCGTGTGCCCGGGCCGGCGATCATAGGCACGCCCTCCCCGCCGACCACGATCGGGGCATAGAAGACGAAGAGCCGGTCCACGAGGTTCTGAGCGAGCGCCGAGCCGGCAAGCCGGGAGCCTCCCTCGAGCAGGACTCGCCCCACACCTGTCCGGCCGAGGCGCTGGAGGAGCCGTGCGAGATCCACGTGGCCGTCGCGCGTCGGGGCGGGCCAGACGAGCACGTCGCGCGCGAGAAAAGGGCGATGACGTGCCGGGGGCGTGTCGCCCGTGGCCAGAACCGCCCGGCCGGGCGGCCCGCTGGTGTAGACTCGAGCCGAGGGCGAGGTTCGGAGCCGGGTGTCGGCCACAATGCGCAGCGGCCAGCGGCGCAGCCTGGTGTGGCGCGGGGTCAGGAGGGGGTCGTCGCGCATGACCGTGCCGCTGCCGACGAGAATGGCGTCCACCCCCGACCGCAGGTGGTGGACCCACGCGCGCGCGGCGGGGCCCGTGATCCAGCGCGAGGCGCCCGAGGCAGTGGCGATTTTTCCGTCCATCGTTGCGGCAAGTTTCAGGATGACGTAGGGGCGTCCCCGTTTCACCCGCGTCTCGTAGTCCACATTCAGCGCGCGACATTCGGCCTCGAGGACGCCTTGGTCCACTCGGATCCCCGTGCGGCGGAGCGCGGTGATCCCTCTGCCGCGCGCGTCCGGGTGCGGATCGAGGGCGCCCGTCACCACGCGGCGGATCCCGGATCGGCGGATCGCATCCACGCACGGCTCCGTTCGCCCCCACACGCGGCACGGTTCCAGCGTGACGTAGAGGGTTGCGCCGCGGGATCGAGGGCCCGCGTGAGCGAGCGCCGCCTTCTCCGCGTGAGGCTCTCCCGGCCGCCGGTGAAACCCCTCGCCCACGGCGCGGCCCGCGGCCACCACCACCGCGCCCACGAGCGGGTTCGGCGAAGCCGTCGGATCACCGCGGCGCGCGAGCCGGATGGCCCGCCTCATCCATCGGGCGTCCGCCCCCGGTGACCCTCTGCCGATCAGGACCGCTTGTCCCGGATGAGGTCCTTGACCTCGTCCATGAACTGGGAGACGTCCTTGAACTCCTGGTACACGGAGGCGAATCGCACGTAGGCGATCTGGTCCCACTCCTTGAGCGCGGCCATGATCTTTTCCCCGATCACGCGGCTCGGAATTTCTTTCCCCATCTCCTGAAGCTCGGATTCGAGCCGCTCCATGAAATCCTCAACCTGCTGGAGGCTGACCGGGCGCTTCTGAACGGCCTTCCGGATGCCTTGCATCACCTTGTCGCGCGCGTAGGGCTCGCGGCGCCCGTCCTTCTTCACCACCGCGGGAAGGGAGTCTTCCACCTTCTCGTAGGTCGTGAAGCGTTTGGAACAGGAGATGCAACTCCTCCGCCTCCGGATGGCGGCGCCGTCCTGGCTCAGACGGGAGTCCGTCACCTTGTTCTGCATCGAGCCGCAGTAGGGACATTTCATAGCGCGGGGGCCGGCTACAACGCGGCCAAGGCCGCGATCCCGGCGCGAGACGCCGAGTTTCCTGCGCGCTTCTGCCGATCGAGGCGCGACGCATAGAGGGGAAACCGCTCGCACAGTCCGCCCACCTCTTCGCGAATGCGCCTGAGCGCCGCGGCATCGGTGCGCCGGTCCAGCGTCTCCTTGATGAAGTCGGCGATCCGGACCATTTCGGTTTCCTTCATGCCGCGCGTGGTCACAGCGGGGGTGCCGATCCGGATCCCGCTGGCGACGGCCGGTGGCCGCTTGTCGAACGGCACGGTGTTCTTGTTCACGGTGATGCCCGCCTGGTCCAGTATCTCCTCCGCCAGTTTTCCGGTCACGTCCGTCTCCGAGAGATCCACGAGCACGAGGTGCGTGTCGGTCCCTCCGGAGACCAGCTTGAAGCCGTGGTGGGTGAGGCGCGCGGCGAGGGCCTGGGCGTTCTTCACGATCTGTTTCTGGTAGTCGTTGAATCCCTCTCCCATGGCTTCCTTGAGCGCGACGGCCTTGGCGGCGATGACGTGCATGAGCGGGCCTCCCTGCATGCCGGGGAAGATCTTGCTGTTGAGGGCCTTGGCGTGCCGCTCCCAGCACATCGCCATTCCGCCACGGGGCCCGCGCAGCGTCTTGTGCGTGGTGGTGGTGACGAATTCGCAATGGGGGTTGGGGTTCGGGAAGAGACCGGCGACGACGAGGCCGGCATAGTGCGCGATGTCGGCCATGACCGGGCAGCCAACCTCATCCGCCGCCGCGCGGAAGCGGGCGAAATCTATCTGTCTGGGATAGGCGCTGGCGCCCACCACGATGAGTTTGGGCCGGTGCCGGAGGGCGAGGGAGCGGACCTGGTCGTAGTCGATCCGGTGGTCGTCCGCCCGCACGCCGTACGGGACGACCTTGTAGAGAAAGCCGGAGAAGTTCACGGGGGAACCATGGGTAAGGTGCCCTCCGTGGCTCAGATTCATCCCTAAGATTGTGTCGCCGGGCTGGAGGACGGTGAAGTACACGGCCATATTGGCCTGGGCACCGGAGTGGGGCTGCACGTTGGCGTGCTCGGCCTTGAAGAGGGCCTTGGCGCGCTCGATGGCGAGCGATTCCGCCACGTCCACGAACCGGCACCCCCCGTAGTAGCGTTTGCCCGGAAGCCCCTCGGCATACTTGTTGGTCATAACGCTGCCGAGGGCCTCGAGGACGGCCTCGCTGACGAAATTTTCCGACGCGATCAGCTCGAGCGTGGTGGCCTCGCGTTCGGTTTCCTTCAGGATGGCGTCGAAAACCTCGGGATCGGTGCGGAAGAGGTGCTCCATTAAGAGCCTTGATCCTTCCTCAACGGCCCCCCTTTGTCAACGGAAGCCAGGCTTGGCCCGCGGAGGCCGTGCGCTGCCGCCCGCATGCCTAACCCCACAGACCGGCCAGCGCCCGATCGAGCTCTCTACGAGGAACGATCCTCAGGACAAACATGCCCTCCCGGGAGAGTCGGAAGATGGTCCGAAAGTCCCCGGTTCGAAGACGATGCCGATTGGCAATGCCCCTGAGTTTCCGAATCTTGGGCCGCCCCGGCAAGTGGGCTGCGGATGCGACGCCCTCAATGTCCGATAGGATGGCTTCTTGGTCGCTTCGGGGAGTGGATTTCAGATCTCGGCGCGATCGAGGGGAGAAGAAGAGCCCTCGGTCAGCCATCCCGCAGTCCCAGTTCCTTGCGGACCTCGGCGAGGCTGCGCCAGCCTTTGCGCCGGCCCTCCCGGTCGGCGGCCTTGATGCTCTTCAGAAAGGAGGGGCTGGCCAGAACGAGGTCCTCGATCTCGTCTTCTGAAAGGGGCAGGAGAAGCGCCTTGGGTTTGCCCCGCTTGGTGATCACGATTTTGGCCCCTCTCTCGACCTGGTGGATGGCCTGAGGGGTTCGGGCGTGAAGCTCGTGGATGTTGATGAACCGGAGCATGGTGCCTCCTTGTGTCTTAAATGTGTCACAACCAGAATAGCCGGTGCGACCCGGACGGTCAACGGAGATGTGGCGTGCCGCCTCGTCTGCGGCCGTTGCGGCCGGGTTGGGGAGCGGGCCTACGCCCGGTGGCCGTTGCGGCCCGCGCAGATGCCGGTCAGTCGCCCGAGCGTCTCGTCGGCTTCGGAGGCGATCCGGTCCATGAGCTCGCGGACGCTCGGCACGTCGTCCAACGCGCCCACGATCTGACCGCAGGCGATCACGCCCATATCGAGGTCCCCGGAGCGAT
Organism: Nitrospirota bacterium; assembly: GCA_016190245.1. Classification (GTDB taxonomy): domain Bacteria; phylum JACPQY01; class JACPQY01; order JACPQY01; family JACPQY01; genus JACPQY01. Next base: position 13,539 of record JACPQY010000008.1, read on the forward strand.
AGGCTTCCAGGCCCATCTTCCCGCTGATATGGGGGAGCAGATCCGCGAGCGTTGCGCCCTGCTTCTCGAGCTCCAACACTTCTTCCGCGGCCTTGTTCCTGCGCACGCGGGCGGGGTTGCGGATGGACCGCTCCACGATCATCGTGTCGGTCTCCTGCGCCTTCATCATCCACGACTTGAAGTTGGGATGGGCGATGCACTCCTTCGTGGCCATGAACCGCGTGCCCATGAGGATTCCGCTGGCGCCGAGCGCGAGCGCGGCCAGTAGCCCGCGGCCGTCGCAATACCCGCCGGCGGCGACGATCGGGATCTTGATCGTGCGTGCGGCTTTCTGGATGAGGATGAGACTTGTAACGTCGTCCAGCCCCGGATGGCCGCCGCACTCGTAGCCGACCACGGTGACCGCGTCCACGCCGAGCGACTCGGCCTTGCGCGCAAATCTCACCGCCGGAACCTTGTGAATGATCTTGACGCCCGCCTGCTTGAGCCGGGGCACGAAGCCCTCGGGGCTCCGGCCGGAGGTCTCGACGACGCGGACGCCTTCCTCCAGCAGGATGTCGAAATAGATGTCGTAGATGTCGTTGGAGGTGACGACGGGCAGCATCGAGATGTTCACACAGATGGGCTTGTCCGTCAGTCCCTTGGCCTTCTTGAGCTCATCGCGGAACTCGTCGGCCGAGGGGAAGGAGAGGGCGCAGATCGTGCCGAGCCCGCCGGCATTGGATACGGCGGCGGCAAGCTCGCCGGTGGCCAGCCATTGCATGCCGCCCTGGATGATGGGGAGGCGGATGCCGAGGAGATCCGTGAGGGGGGTGCGAATCATCTGCGGCGGATCATAGAGACGCGGGCGCTCGTGTCAAGTCGCGGGGGGGGTGGGCCGCATGCTCCTTTGTGGCATTGACGCGAAAGGCAGGGCGACCCGGTGGGCCCTCTCGCGCCGGAAACGAGGCAAATGAGCACGCCATCCTCGGAATCTCCGGGTGGGAACGCGCGGTCGCGACCTTCCCTCTGCCGGATCGGCGGATGAAAGGTGATCTTGAAGTCCCGCGGCATCGAAGGTTACAATCCACGCATGAGCTATCGCGAGCGTATCAGCGTTGATCCTGCCGTGCGCGGGGGCAAGCCGTGCATCAAGAATACGCGCATTACCGTTTACGATATCCTGGAGTATCTGGCGGGCGGGATGTCGGAAGCGAAACTGTTGGAGGAGTTCCCGAGTCTTACACAGGAGGATGTCCGAGCCGCCCTGGAATTTGCCGCGGTACGCGAGCGGAAGTTGGCGGCCTCTCGTGCGGCGTGAGGCTCTTGTTTGATGAGAACCTGAGCCCACGGCTCGTACAGCAGTTGGCCGCGGAGTTCCCGGACAGCACCCACGTTGATTCGGCGGGGTTGCGTGGCGCGCGAGATGAAGTTGTTTGGGGGTACGCCCGCGCTCACGGCCTCACCATCGTTTCGAAGGACAATGACTTCCGCCAGATCGCCTTCTTGCAGGGTCCGCCCCCCAAGATTGTTTGGCTTTCGGTGGGGAATGAGGGAACCGAGGCCATCGTTCAGGCCCTTCGCAGACACAAGGCACGGATCCAGACCTTTTGTGCGGACCCGGAGGAAAGCCTGCTTGTTCTCGTTGCGGAAGACGAGCCGATCTGATCATCGAATTGCTCACGCGTCATCCCGTGAAGTAGTTTCGCGGAGGTTTTTCTCCGCGCTCATTGTCTTTTGATCCCCGGAAGGGGTCGTGGTACTGTGGCGCTCTGACAGCGGCTGTCATGGCGAAGAGGCGAGAATCGAAATCCATGGCCGGGATCACCTACCGGCCGCCGACCTATGGGGCCGCTGCGCGGTTTGCGCAGATCATGTACGGGCTCCAGCAGCGGCCGCTGGGATGGAGCCTGGAGGCCATGAGCGAAGACCTGCGGCTCCATCCGCGCACCATCGCACGGTATGCGGGGTGCCTTACAAAGGACGTGGAGGATAACGAAGGGCGGCCGCTTATCATCTTGGAAGAGCGATACGGGAAGCCGCATCTGCGTCTGGCCGCGAAGCCGGTGGAGCCGCTTGACCTCAACGCCTCGCTGGCTCTCTCGCTCTACGCGGCCACCACCCTGCTTCGGTTCACGCGGGGGTCCCGGCTGTACGCGAGCCTTGAGGCGGCCCTCCAGAAGGCACTCGGCCGGCTCAGTCCGGGCGACCGGATGAAGCTCATGTCGCTCGAACGCAAGATCCACTACGTGCCGGACGGGCCGAAAGACTACTCGAACAAGGCGATCGTGCTCGAACGCGTCGTGGAGGGCCTGCTGCACCAGCGCAGACTGAAAGTGAAGTACACGTCCCTTTCCGGGGGAACGTGGGAGAGCTTGGTCCACCCGTATTCCCTCATGATGTACAAGCGGGGCCTCTACATCATCGGGCATTCGGAGAAGCATGGGGACGTGCGCTACCTGGCCATCGAGAGGATTGACGAGGCCTCGATCACGGATGCCGTTTTCAACTACCCGGTGGGCTATCGTCCCGGCGACTACACGGATGGCTGTTTTGGGATCATTGATGGCGATCCCGTGGATGTTTCGATCCGGTTCAAGAAGGGCGCCGACGCGCTCATCACCGGCCGCGTATGGCACCCCACGCAGAAAATCACCCGATTGAAGAATGGCGACCTCCGCCTCACCATGCGCGTCCGCGGCACTGATGAACTCTTGCCGTGGGTCATGTCCCACGGGCCGTATGCCAAGGTGGAGGCGCCGGCGGAACTCCGGTCCGCGGTCAAGGACTGGCTGGCCGGGATGAAGAGGGGCTACCGATTCAGCGGGCCGTGACGCTGGATGTGCCTTGGCAGGCGGGCGAATCGGTTCCACAGAGCCGGACATATGTCGAGGTATCTCATATCCCTGGAATCGCCTTGACCGCCTACCCGAAATGCAAAAACGGGATGGCCGTTCCTTCGTCCTGTGTTCGGCGGCTGAGGGGGGTATCTGATGGATGGATGAACCTGAATGGCGTTGTCAGGCGACTCGTTGGGGATTGTGATACACTGCGGTCGTGGGAAAAGAGGGAAATCCGCTGGCACGAGTAGTCGCGGACCCTGCGGTCTGTGCGGGGCAGCCATGTATCCGGGGCACCCGAATTCCGATCTCGGTCATCCTTGACAGTCTTGCGGAGGGTATGGCGCCGGAGGATATCATTGACCACTTTCCCAACCTTCACACGGAAGACGTTCGAGCGGCCCTTGCCTACGCGGCGGAGCTATCCAGAGAGAATATCTGGAAAGTTGCCGCCGGGACATGAAGGTCAAGCTCGACGAGAACATTTCAAGACATCTCAAACCCGACCTTGCCCGGCTTGGTCACGACGTAACCACCGCGGAAGATGAAGGACTCCTGTCGGTATCCGATGACAAGATCGCCGCTGCCATCAGGCTTGAAAACAGGATGCTCCTTACCCTTGATCTCGGGTTTGCGGATTTGCGCAGGTATGCGCCCGGTACGCATCCGGGTGTAGTCGTTTTCCGCCCCCATTCCCTCGGGGTTCGATCGGTCAGCCGCTTCGTTGAGTCATTTGTCCGGGAGGGAAGACTCGGCACGCTCTCCGGCTGTCTGGTGATTGTCGAGCCGGATCGTATCCGGATACGCAGAGCGGGTGCAGAGGGGGGTTCCGGGCGCAGCGGAGATGAGGAGCCGGCGTAGGCGGGGGTGGTGGGGTTGCTCCGGATGGTGGACGTCTCATTCCGGCTAAGAAAGGGCGCCGACGCGCTCATCACCGGTCGCGTATGGCACCCGACGCAGAAGATCACCCGATTGAAGAATGGCGACCTCCTCCTCACCATGCGCGTCCGCGGCACGGACGAGGTTCTGCCGTGGGTCATGTCCCACGGGCCGCATGCGAAGGTAGAGGCGCCGGCGGAACTCCGGGCCGCGGTCAAGGATTGGCTGACCGGGATGAGGAAGAGCTACCGATTCAGCGGGCCGTGACGCTGGATGTGGCTTGGCTGTTTGGCGAATTGCACCCAGAGTGAGGAACTGGCGTAGGAAATCAGAAATTCCGATTGACGATCGGACGTGTTTTCCCTCTTCGGTGATCGTCCAGGGCCTTGTCCGCCATCGCTCTCAGCTTGTGGGCATACTTTTGGTCTCGGAAAGCGCGTTGCCACTTTTCCTCGGCGACTTTCTCGGCCAAGAAGCGGGCATAGTCCAGCAACGCCCTCGCCTTCTCAGGCGGCAACCGATCAACAATTTGCGCGGTTTCCTTCGCCAACGTCGTCATTCTTCGAGGATACCACGGGGGGCAGGCGCCGATCAACGGACCGAGGTCATGTCGGCTCGATGGTCGATCCGGCGAGGTCGCCGGTTGACCTGCTTTGACCCGGCAGGCATACTATAGGCATGGCGACCCGCAGGAACGGGCGGACGAAAAAGAGGGCATCGAGAAAGCGCGCATGCCGGGCCAAGGACCCGCTCACGATTGCCCTGACGGTCGAAAACGAGTGGGTATCTCGGCACTATGACAGGCTGGTACGCCAGTATCCACGGAAGATCGTTGCCATCTCACACCGCCAGGTCGCCGGCGTCGGCGAGACGGGTGACGAGGCCCTCGCCTTGGCCCGTGAAAAGTATCCTAATGCCCTGCCCCTTCTCGTGCGCGTCCCCTCCCCCGAGGATCTCGTCTGCGTTCTGTAGTCTTTTCATACACGCCGATCGGCCGGCACCTTCACCCGGTGATTCCCATCGGAATCCGCATCGGGCAGGAATGGCGGACGGCGCAGGTGTATGTCGATTCGGGCTCGATGTACACAATCTTGGCCCCCTCGCTCGTCCCCGGAAGCTTCGATTGGAAAGCCGGCCGGAACGCCCAGGCAACTTCAGGCACGGGCCAGACCCTTGCCGTTTTTCTGCACGACCTCGACATCCAAATTGGGAACGACCGCTTTGTCGCGCCCGTCGGGTTTTCCTCCGACTTGAAAATCGGCTTCGACATCCTGGGCCGGAGAGGGATATTCGACCGCTACCGGATCGAGTTCAACGAGCCGAAACGGTTCGTGTCTTTCACGTCGGTGAAATGATGGTGCGCGTCCGCGGCACGGATGAACTCTTGCCGTGGGTCATGTCCCACGGGCCGTATGCCAAGGTGGAAGCGCCGGCGGAACTCCGGTCCGCGGTCAAGGGCTGGCTGGCCGGGATGAGCAAGTACTACAGGTCCGACAGATTCGCACTCGCAGGGGGCGGGCGAGGATGACGTCCCCCGCTTCGCAACTTGGTGACCTGCTCGGCGTATTGCCGGGCAATCGCAAGGAGCCCTTTGTCACTCAGTTGCTGTCATTCCTCCTACGCTCCGACTCCGAGTTTCGTTCATCCTTCCTCGAGAAGTTTCTCCGCATTCCCGACGTGTGTGCCGAACACTACGACGTTGTTCCGGAGGATCCGACTGAGCAGGCCGAGGAGGAATCTCCAGAAGCGGAAGCCGATCCCGGTCGGATGGACTTTACGTTTGTTCCCCAAAGAAATGGATCCCAACTACCCTACATCGGTGTCGAGTGCAAGATTGGTGCCCGATTTGGGGAAGGCCAGCTCGACAAGTATGCCTCCGACTTGACGGGCCGAAGTCATCGTCCGAAACCGCGACTATTCGCGATCACGCGGGATGAATTCACCCTAACAGATTTGGGTGCCAAGGGGCAGAAAGCCGTTCTGCTCAAGGCAACCAGTGGCATGCTGCGTCTTGATGGCAATGGGCTGTGCAGGGAGGGGAACAGGCAGGGATTGAGGACCTGGAATTGCCTATTCGACGTCATCAGCCCAGATGTTTCTCATTTCACACCTGCGACACGGGCTGGTTTGCGGCACATAAAGGAGGTAGCCATGGCGGAAGCATTTCGAGGTTTTCAGAGCCTAAGAACAGGATCAATGACTATGGCCGATCTCGTCCAGGCACGTATTCTCCTCTCTCACCTCACCCGACGTGTGGCCAAGGGTAAGGGTGCTCATAGAGCACCTACCTTCCACCTGAAGCGCGGAACCTACAAGCCGAAAGAACAAGAGTCCTATCACCACTACCACTTTCTCCACACATGGAGGAAAGCGGGAAAGAGCTATCTTCACTTGTATGTGGTCGAATACCCAAATGACTCGGAGGTCTACCTGGAAATCCGTTATTGGAAAGGAAGGAGACGTGCGCGTTCTCTCCATTACCTCAGTCTCAAGATTGGCGGACACAATGCCAAGGATCTGTTGATGGAGAAGGCCAAGCAACCGAAGATAATCGCAGATGCCCCGGGCAATCTCGCGAAGGTCATCCGGGAGTGGGTTGAGGCCAAGGGATGGGAGCCGAGCGATTGCAAAGGAACATTCGGGGATTTTGACTGTTCTCTCGACGAATGAGCTGGGTGCCCTTGATCCGGCAGAGGCGCCGGGGCAAACTACCGCAGGACAAGAACCCACAACGCAGCTAGCGAGACGCCGCCCGGGCCATCAATGGCCTTGCGGACATCGGCCATCTTGCCGATGGTTCTTCCGCTCGCATCCGTGATGGTGTCACTTTTCACCTTGGCGACAGTGACGCCGGACTTGTCAACGATGTCGGTGCCGCGGATCCGCCCGAGCGTCACGCCGGAGGCGTTTCGGATGTCGTTGCCGGCCAGCCGGGCCTCGGTGACGCCCGACTTGTTTCTGAGATCGTTCCCCACGAGTTTGTAGTCCGCCATTGAATCCCCCTTTCAGTTTCCTACCGGAATAGTCTGTGCCACCAACGGAGATAGAAAGGCTGAGGCCTGAGTCGCAGAAAGCCCCACCCGAAGTTCCGATTGTTCACGAAGAACCAGTCCCACGCTTTCATGTAGTCGGCCTCCGACAAGTCGGTATCGTAGCCGCGAGTTTTCAGGGAAGCCACGAAGAAGGCAGCGACGTCCCTCGCCAACTCTCTGTCCGCCTTCTTCACTAGCTGGTCCAGCGCAAGCCTCAAGTTCGGGTCCCGCTCCAGTAGCTGGGCAACCTGCCGCCAGTCGGTGAGAACCATGGCCTACCTCCGCCGGGAGACTTCCGCAGCAGACGCGACCTGCTTGGGGTACGTTGCCGTGATGCAATTCAAGACCCCGCCGTACGCGGCAAGCCGCCTGCAGTCGATTTGATGGTACTCCAGGTCCGGCCTCACCCTTTTCAGGGTCGCCACGGCCGTCCTGTCCATGCCGACGCCATAGGCGGGGACCAAGACCTTCCTGCCGTTCCTGTAGAAGTTGACGTAATTCCCGGCCGCGCTCGTCAGGCTGTCGGTGACAAAGCACGGCAGCCTGAGCACGGCTATTCCTGATGGGCCCAGCTTGCCCACCAGACAGTCGAACAGTTCGTTGTGGAAATCCTTCATCTCCTTGTCCTCATCGTACGATGCCACCATGAGAACATCCTTGTCCAAGAAACGGCAGTAGCCGTCGGCGTGACGGATCGGGTCGCGCTTCTCGTACTCGATAGCGACCAACCTTACCCCGAAAGCGGCCTTGAACCAAGCGACCCACCCGGAAGCATCGAGGCCGGTGTTGCAGAGCATGAATTGCTTGGTCACGATGAGAACATCCCTGCCGTTGTAGACGAAATTGCCGCCTTCGCTGGTGAGGGGCACCCGGCGCAGGGGGAGTTTCAGGCGGCGAGCGATGGCCTCGATTCCTCGTGTGGCGCTCATGGCGTCGGTGAAGGCGGCGGCGCTTGGCTCCGCGTAGGAGGGTTCGTACTTGGGACACCAGAGGAAGCGAGCGCCCTTCGCCTGGAGGAGGATCGGCGCCCAATCGCGGATCCAGAAATCCGTCAGCCAACAGTTCTCCTCGTCCAGGAGCACGACATCCGGCTTGAGCAGGTCAGCAATCTCCCGGAAAGTGTCTTCGAGTCCGGCTCGCCGCGGTGGCCGCACGAGATACGCCGTTCCCCCCATGAATTCGGCGCTCACAAGCCTACCCAATTGTCTCACGTGCATCCTGGGCCCTTCCTCTGACCTTTTACGATCTCCTGAAGGTGGTATCAGGTCCCGGTCGCGGTTCATCAAGCACTCGGTAGCCTGCCTGATCGTAGTCGGCGATAATCGTCGAGTCCGCTCCCAGACCGGCGGCAATGCCGGGGGCGGACTAGCCGCGTTCATGGGGAAAGAGCGGCAGTTGGCGGCTGTGAACCCGATACACGCGGGCCAAGACCTTGGCGACTGCCCAGTACAGATTGGCAGGAATGAATGTCCCTCGTGGAGTGGAAACCTCCAGCGCGCGTGCCAAGGGAGTGTCCTCGCAGATCGGCACGCGGCCGGCCCGGGCGCTTCCGAGGGCTGAATCGTAGGACAGGTTGCCGCAGACGTCGAGTACGACAGGGGCGATCATGAATTCCGGATCGTAGTGGACGCTGATGGCGAGGGAGACTCCGTCCACAATCAGCACATCTGGAAGGACATGATCGGGGACGTCTACCAGTCCGTCATCGAGGCCCTCCTCCTGTGCAGGACGATCTGTAAGGTGAGCATGCGCGCTTCTTGGCAGGGCCGGAACAACACTCCCGGCGGCAAGCACCGCAAGTCCATTCCTGACGAACGTTCTTCGATCCAAGATGGCCTCCTTCCAGTTCATCATTGCGGGGACCTGCGGGAATATCTGGAGATCCGTTCGAGGCCCTTCTTGATGCGTTCACCCTCGCGCAGGACGTTTTTCCAGTGGTGAAGAAACCATCTCCAGGGGAAGTCATCTTCCCGAATCCGCTCCACGCTACGGCTTGGTTTCCGTTTCACACGCTTGAGTCTATCCCCGGCGCGTGACAGCCGCTGTCACATCTCCCGCGTATACTGACGAGGCATGGAGGGGGGAACATGAAACGACGCGGGAAAGTCACCTCGGTCCCTGCACCGGAGGCAAGCCCGTTTGGACCATGCGTGGACGACTACGCCCACAACCTGCTCGTGGGCACTTCGCTCCGGCGTTTGGATGAGGCCGGCCTACGGCGGATTGAGTCCGTCGAGCCGGTGCTCAGGATGGTCTGTGCGACGACGGCGAGGGTTGCCGGGAGGGGCGCCAAGATCGGGGACTTCACGCGGGAAGACCTCCGGCGACGGCTGCGCGCTTATCTGCGTGGGTGCAGGAATCAGACGCGACCCCCGGGACCTGCAGATTCGCGGGTGGCGGACAACCTTGGAGTGATAGGGAACCTCTTGGATCTGGACGAACACCAGAGGGCGGTGTTTCAGTTCATTCTGGCGCTGCACGATAGCCGCGAGATCAAGGAAATTGTGGAGACCTTCGGTGCCGTCTCGGCTGTCCGGGCGGCTTCGCTCATCGCGGCTGCCACAACGATATCGAACGATCACGTCATGAGGGCACTGGATCGAGCCGGTGGCCTTCTCGCAAGTGGCTTGGTGGAGATTGACGCGAAGGGCAGCTACTCCCTCGAGGGCAAGGTTACGCTCAAGCCCGGTGTTCTGGATGAATGTCTTGCGCCCGGCCTTGACCGTGATCGGCTCATCTCGCGGTTTCTGCCCCCGGCAGGGGTGAGTCAACTTGGCTGGGATGATTTCGAGCACATGCGGGTGCCGGGCCGCACGGCTCGAGACCTGCTCGCCGGGACTCTCCAGTCTCGGCGTCCGGGGGTGAACGTCCTCTTCTACGGGGAAACCGGAACCGGCAAGACGGAACTGGCGAAGCTGCTGGCTCGAGACATTGGCACGACACTGTACGTGGCCGGACGGGCGGATGAAAGCGGGGAGTCTGCCCACGCATGGGAGCGGCTGTCGTCCCTGCTCCTTGGTGAGCGGCTTCTCCGAGACGGCACATCACTCCTCCTCTTCGATGAAATGGAGGATCTCTTTACATGGGAGTTTCATGGCACCCACCCACGCGGTGTCCCCTCGATGTCGAAACAGTGGTTCAATAACCTCCTGGAAAACACCCCCGTTCCCACCATTTGGATCACGAATCTCGTCGAAGGAATCGACCGGGCGTTTCTTCGGCGGTTTTCCTACGCCGTGGAATTTCGCCCAATCGGACCCCGGCAGCGCGCCCGGGTGTTGAATCGGCATCTTGGTGAACAGGGTCGAATTCCTCCATCGGACGTAGAGCAGATGGCGCAAAAGTTCACCGTCAGCCCAGCTCAACTCCGAAGTGCCGTGGAGTCCGCCCGCTTGATTGCCGGTACTGCTCCTCCAGATCGCGAAACGATTGAGCACGTGCTCGCGCCGATGCAAAAGATTGTAACGGGCGAGGATCCCGAAAAGCGTCCTGTGTTCGACGCCACCGCGTACCGGATTGACGCCCTGAACAGTGTTGAGGATCTTGGACGGATCGCGGATCAGCTCACAAGGTGGGAACCGTCGCGAGGAGCCGGGGTCTCAATGTGCCTCTACGGCCCGCCCGGCACGGGGAAGTCCGAATACGCGAAATATCTCGCGCACCGCATGGGCAGACCCATACTCTACCGGCACGCATCCGACATCCTGGGCCCCTTCTGGGGGCAAACAGAAGCGATGATCGCGGAGGCCTTCCGCAGGGCGACGGACGAGGATTCGCTCCTCCTTTTCGACGAGGCGGATTCATTCCTCCGCGACCGGCGGTCGGTGATGCATTCCTGGGAGACGATCCAGGTGAACGAATTCCTTCAGCAACTCGAATCGTTCCGGGGTGTGGTCGTCTGCACGACCAATCTTTGGCACAACATTGACGAGGCGGCGCTCCGGCGTTTCATTTTCAAGGCCGAATTCCGCTACCTCCGGCTGGAGCAGGGTGTGGCGCTATTCCGCAGCAGTTTCTCCCCCTACCTTGACCGGCCGCCCTCGGAGGATGACGTTGGGATGGTGTGCTCTGCCCTCGCCGGTATCGGCAACCTCGCTCCCGGCGATTTCGCAGCGGTCAGCCGACGCTGGCGGGCTATGGGAAATCGCTCGACCGCCCGCGAGCTGGTTCAGGCTCTCGTGAGCGAGGCACGTGCAAAGCCCGGCGCCGCCGGACCGATTGGGTTTTAGCGACGATATTGCGCGTCAAGCGAGCGAAGATAGCACACCGCGCCGACGGTCGAGGCAAGCAGATTGGCCAGGAAACGTCCGAATCTCCCGAAGAGGAACGAGGCGGACGGTCCGTCTGTCTCGTCGCTCCGATCCAAGGGGAATGCCACGATCGACACGCCTCTGCCGAGGAGGTAGTCGCCGGCGATGCCGATGCGGTTCATGCACTCGATAGCTTTCCACTTCGTTGAAAACGCCCCGTGCCAGGTTACATGCCCCCTCCGCTCGGTCTGAATCAGATAGATCTCCTTCGGGTACCGGCTGCACGCTTCGGGAGAGTCCCCGGCGGGGCTTTTGTTCAGGATTCTCCGCTTGTCCCGGCTTCCGGTCGCTTCGGCGACAATGTCAGCGCAAAGCTCTACGCATTCATCGCAGATGCAGACGCCGGGACCGGCGATGAGCTTGCGAACCTCGTGCTGTCCTTTGCCGCACCAGGAACAAACCGGCAGGCCTGACTCAGCTTCGCTGGACATCGCTTTCGGCGGGAGCGTCCAAGAGCGTGCCCTGCGGCCCGGGGTTGATGATGAGGGTGTCGCCGATTGTATCGGTTGCGCCGAAACGGTCGTGGAAGTGGCCGCAGATGACGATGCGGGGTTTCAGGACTTCGGCGATGTTCCGGACGATCCGACTGCCCTGTGCTCGTCCCCCGGAATGGCCTTGGAATTGTCCGTTCTCGTAGATTGGCTCATGACCGCACCCTCCGCCTGGTCCTGCGATGCCGTCCTGGCATCGGTCGGTGCTTCGGGTGCAGGCCGTCCGGTGGCCGCAGCACGCCGTGCCTGCCGGGGGGTAGTGGGACACGAGAATCAGGGGCAGCGACAGGTTGAGTTGACTCCGAATGAGGTGCAAATACGTGTCCATGGCTTCGAGGTCCTCTTCGTGGTGTGGGCTGAGGTCGTCGGTGCCGTCAATTCCGGCGATCTGAACACCGGCCACCTTCACAACCTTGCAGCCGATCCAATGGCAGCCTGGGTAAAACGCTTCGATACGCTTACACATTTTCGGTGACTCATGATTCCCCGCGATGAAGTAGACGGGGATCCCAGCGTCGGCGATGAGGCGCCATGAATCCTCCCGACTCTCTTCGAACACCGCAAAATCTCCGCCGCAAACCAAACACTCGACCTTCTTTTCCTGAGCCAGGGAAGCGATCTTCCTTGCTGACCCTGCCGAGCCGTGATGATCGGTGAAGGCCACGAAACTCGTCATGTCGACACCTGAATCCTTGTTCCATACGACCGGACGCACAACGCCGCGCCCACGATGGAAATCAGCGGGTCAAGTTCGTCCATGAGCTGGCGGCCGTGATCAGCTGCCTCAGGGGAGTTCAGTTGCTCGTACAGTACTTGTCCATGGACCTCGTCGGGACTCTGGCGGAAATGTGTAAGGGCTGCGAGAGTACCTTGCTGCCCGGTTTCCAAGAGCCAGGTAAATGCCGCCGCGCGCGCTCTGGCATCGTGGCACGAATCGAGCCCATGCGAGATCTCAGCCGCCCATGCAGGCGTACCCCAGCGGCCGCACAGAAGACGTCCCCATGTTGCTTCGGGTTCGGTGGAGATCCCCTGCCAACCACCGAATAGTTCGAGGATGTTGCGGGGGACGACATCGGGGCGGAAGAAAAACACGTGTTCTGCAAGAGAAAGACGGTCTTCCCCTGATGCCGTAGCTATCCAGTCGCTAAGATCCGGCTTGAGTCCTGTCACTTGGTTCCACCAGAGAGGCTGAAGCCCTCCGGATTCTCGCAGGCGGTCATAGCTCAGGTCATGCAGCCATTGACGGCCTGCCACGGAACAGGCGAGACGTTTCATCATCCACCAATCCCAACCCTCATGCCCCACCTCCCTATGGAGTTTCCGGATGGCGGAACGGAGGGAGTTCTGGTCCAACAGGTAGCCCAGCGTGAAAACGGCTTCCAACCTATCTTGGGCCGGCGCTGCCCGGGCGACGCGGACAAAGTCATCCGGAGCGAACCGTTCGCCCTGACTGATGAGCCAGCGCCCAACACGTGCGATTGCATCCGTCCCCCCATTCGTCCATCGCTCGGGGTGAGGATCCGCGAGCGCGCGGTCGAGTTTTCGTCGGGTCTCACGCGGGTCGAGAGAGATTGAACCGCCCCGAGGCCCATGCCCGAGCAATTTCCCAGCCGCCATGAGGACTGCGACAGGGCTACGCGAGTGCTGATACACGTCCAGCAGCAAATGGGCGCACCTGCAACAGTTCGCGACTGCCTCGCCGGATACGGTGGGCCGCCGGGCGGAAGGATGGACGACTTCCGGACTGTGCCAGCCGCCGGGGGGAGAGAGAAGGAAGAGCGCTTCTTCCGGGTGGCTGGCAGTTGCGATGAGTCTGTGGAATTCGGCGTCCCATGGGGTGGGCGGCCAGTCGAAGAACGCGAGCAGGATTTCGGTTTGGATTCTCTCATCCACATCCGAAAAGCGGGGGCCGAGTACTGGCATTATCTCCTCCGGGGGGAAACTTGAAAGAAAGCCGGGCCAGAGGTCATCCACCGGCCAAGTCTCGCTATTAGCGATCGCATGCAAACAGTAGTGTCGGTATTCGGGGGAGACCTCGAACAGCTTGGATCGCGCGTACCAGTCGCCATTGTTTGCGCGGTCCCGCAAAAGGGCCAAGCACCTCGGGGTGGCGGGTAATGGGCAATCCCAGAAATCGTAATCGAAATTCAACAGTGAGTCCTTCATGGAGAGTTGCTTCTCAATCCAATTCGGCTCAAGCCTTGCTCTTGCGACTGAAAGGGCGCGCATGTAATTGGCAGCCTCGGCGCACGGAGGCGGCAATCGAAGGTTCTTGATCCATTCGAGGGCCTTGGGACTCCCGCTCCGGCCGAGCGCATCTATCACGACGGGGTCCATGGGGCCGCCCCGGCACTCCCATTTCAGAAGGATGCTGGTGGCGCGATCAAGTGACACCCTGGTGTCTCCAGGCATCGTTGCCGGCTCTCGCCATGGAGCCCGCAGCACGGGGCGGGCGAGGAGTCCAGCTGTGGCGACCCCCGCGGTGCAGATGAATTCCCTTCGTCTCATGGGTACCTCCTGAAGTCGCTATGGTACCGGCAGGGGTGGACAGCCGCTGTCACAGCCGTCCATCATCTTGGAGGGGTGCGGAAGTTCGGCAGTAACAGAGGACGGGAGAGCACGGAGCTCTCTGAAGCAGCCTGAGATCACCGGAGGCCCGCGAGGGCCGACGTGCGCAATCTGAGTCTACGGCGTCCCTTTCGTGGGCGGGCGCAGGAGCCAGCGGGGGACTTCGCGGCAGTAGGTTTCGTAGTCGGCGCCGAACTGCCGGCGAAGGTGGGGTTCTTCGTAGAGGAGGACGAAGAGATTGAAGGCGACGGCGAGGGCGGCGGCCCAGATGAGGATGGGGAGCGAGCCGAAAACGAAGGACTCAGAGGCGACGGTGATGAGGACGCTGAGGTACATCGGGTTGCGCACGCAGCGGTAGAGTCCGCCTCGGACGAGGAACTTGGGGGGATCGATCGGGACGAGCGTGCCGCGCCCTTTGCGCGCGAAGTCCGCAATGCACCAAATGAGACCGGCCGCGCCGATGAGCAACGCCGGCAGGGCGGCATAGCGGCCGAAGCCCGGGTCGAAGCGGCCCCAACCTGCGCGCAGGAGCAACCACGGTGCGATGATCGTCGTGGTTCCGGGAACCGCGAGCGCCGCAACGATCGCCCGAAGGTACAGCATCGGTTCTACCAGCGTGATGACGCGGGCTGAAGCCCGCGGCTACCGGGAACGAGAATCCGAGGTAGGCGCACCCGTGGAACGGGGCACAGCAGGCCTTGAGCCTGCGGGCCTTTCGCCCCAGGTGCCCGCCTTGGCGGACACCATAGCCCTCTTCCTACCGCGGGCGGGGCTCCGGCGCAAGCCCACGAAACGCCGCGACGGCGGCCTGCCGCCTACGCGCCCGGATTGAAGGCGTCGACGGCAAACCCCACGTTAGAGGCGGGCCGTGAGCCCCGCCCCCCGGGTTCAGCCAGAACGGCGGCCTTGATGACGGAGCTGTCGGCGAAGGCTCTCGTCACGCTGCCCGCGGGCATCGAACATTCGTTGGAGGGCCCCCGGGCGTGGCACGATCGGCTGGGGACCGGCTCGGTGGTCGGCGGTGGCGGGCGAGATCGCGCCTTGACCGATCAACTCCGCGATCTGATCATCGAGGGTCCGAGGTTTCTCGTACGGAAGGACCTGGTCGACGGGTTGGTCGCGCTCAGGGATGACGGCTTGGCGCTCCTGCTTGACGGTCGCCACGTCCTCGCTTGGTTTCGGCTTGGCCGCGCAGATGGAATAGTGCGCCCCCATCACTGGAGGGTCTCAGATTGGATCAGACTCGTCAAGCCCGCCCGCCGGACGGCCTTCCTCGTTGAGATCCCGCGGGGTGTCCGGAGTCGCCCGAATCAGAAAACGTGTGGAGCTATCCGGCCCGCCGAAGGCGGGGCGGTTTCATCGGTCGGCTACGCGGCCTTTCTGATTTCCGCCGACTCATACATGTCTTCCCGCAGTTCAGTTCCACCGCTGAACGCCGGCCCTCAGCCGCGAGTGAGGCTGGGGGTCAGATCTGTGCACCGGTCAAAACCGTTCGGCGGTCGTGTCTTCGACTCCACAGATCGAATTCCCGCATCCGATGGAGCTCCCGTCAACGCGGATCCGCAGCGGAGAGCGCCTTCAGCTTCTTCCAGAGCGTGACTCGGGTGACGCCGAGGAGGGCGGCGGCCTTGGACCGGTGGCCGCCGGTCTCCCGCAGGGCCTCTTCGATCACGCGCCTCTGTTTTTCCAGGGGCACACGGCGCAAGAGATTGACCGGCCGGGCCGGGGGCTGGGGTGGCGGCTCCGAGATCTCCGAGGGGAGGTCGCGCCGACCGATCGTGTCGCCGGTGCAGCGAATGAAGGCGTGTTCGACGGCCCTTTCGAGTTCCCGCAGGTTGCCGGGCCATGCGTAGCCCGCCAGGTCTGCAAGCGCGTTCTCCGAAATGCCGGTCACCGCCTTCCCATAGCGGCGGCGCATGTCTTCGAGGAGGGCTTGGACGAGGATCGGGATGTCGGGCGCTCGGTCGCGCAGGGGGGGGAGGACGATGGGGACGACGCCGAGACGGTGATAGAGGTCGAGGCGGAGAGCCCCCTGCCGGATGGCGGTTCGGGGGTCCGAGCAAGAGGTGGCGATCAGGCGGACATTCGGAGGGGAGTCCGACGCCCCTGTGGGGGGATGCCGCTGGTCTTCGAGGAGTCGGAAAAGCGCGGCCTGCGCGCGAGGGGAGAGAGTGGATATCTCTTGCAGGAAGAGCGTGCCGCCACTTGCCTCGAATATCTTCGGACCCCAGCCGGGCCGCCGACCGCGGCCGACCGGCCGATCCACCAAGTCAGCTTCCACGATCTCGGCTGGGGGGCCGTCGCACAACAGAGGCACGAAGGGGGCGGTCCGACGGCGACTCCGGAGGTGGAGCACCCGGGCAAGTTTCTCCTTGCCAGTGCCAGGCTCGCCAAGAAGGAGGACGGGGACGTCGGTGTCCGCCACCTGCTCGACCACTCGAAGGGCGTCCAATAGGGGGGGGTGACGGGTGATCCAGCCGAGCCTCCCGAGCCGACCCGCCAGGGCTTCCCGGAGCCGTGTTTCCTCGGTGGCGTCCCGAAGGATGATGGCCGCCAGTGGGGGCGGTCCCTCCGCCCCGCCCGGAAACTCTACCACCGTGGCAAGCAGAACCCGGTCGAGACCGTCGGGTCCGGCCAGGGTGAGACTTCGAAGAGCGGGGTGGCGATCCTCTTTGTTGGGGGGGCTGGCGGTTGCCGAGACTGGCTTCGGGATCGGGACGGGCCCCGGGACCAACAGTCCCCGGAGGACTTCCGGGATCGCCTCGGCCCCCCCCGCGTCATGCCCGAATGGCACGAGTTCCCTCGCGGCCTGGTTCGCCCAAACGAGGCCTCCCGAGCGGTCCGCGAGGACGATGCCCTCCCCGAGAACTTCCAAGATAGGGATGGCTTGAGCTATCGGGTCAGGGAGCGTCTGGTGCGGGGTGTCCGAGGCCAATACCGAGCAGAATAGCGCGAAATGGCGGGGCTGTCAACTTAAACATCATTCCACGATAACTCGATGACTAAGTAAACATCAATCCAACAACTGCTTTATTTTATTCTACTTCAACCCCAGTGTATTCATGGCTGCTTTTCTGAATTCTGCCGATGCGAGCAACTTCCCTTGAACCTTCACCACCTCCCGAAGGTACTTCTCCAAGCTTGCTTTCTCTTGGGAATGGACAAGCTTTTTCAGGTGACTCACGAACGTCGTGCCCGCAGTCGCGATCTCCTGGGCGATTTTGATCACCTCTGGGAGCAATGCCGAATCCTCAAAAAGGCCGTCCACCAGTCCCAGCCTCAGTGCCTCCTCGCCGCTCACCGCCTCGCCGGTGTAGATGATCCTCTGGGCCTTCATGCCCGCGCGCCGGAGGATGAAATACGCCCCGCCCATGGCCGGTAGGAGGCCGAGCCGCACCCACGATTGGCGGAGGCTGGCGGATCTCGCCGAGTAGCACAGGTCGCAGGCCAGCGCGAGATCCATCCCTCCCCCGGCGGCGGCCCCGTTCACGGCGGAGATGACGACCACAGGCGTCTCTCGGACGGCCCGGACGAGACCCTGGAACCCTTTGTAGACATGCCCGGCAGCTTTCTCGGCGCCCTTGGCGGTCACGTCCAGCAGCTCCCTCAGATCGCCCCCGGCACAGAACGCCGGCGGGGTTCCCGTGAGGATGCCCACCCGCTGACCGGTGGCGGCGAGGTCTCGGACAGCCCGCTGCAGCTCGAATGTCGTTTCGATGTTGAGTGCATTGCGCACCTGTGGGCGATTCAGACGGATAATCCTAACTCCATCGGTCGCCTGCTCGACTTCGATGAACTTGTAGGCTGCGGGTTTCTTGGCTTGGCGGCTCACGCGCGGTGTATGACACAGATCGCCCCCCCCCCGCAACCCTGTACGCGGAGGACGAGGTGCCTGGTCCTCTGAAGAATGTGCGGCGGTCAACAACCTGTTGCGCGACAGCCGCCCGGAGGGTCTCGCGGGCCGGCCCACCGGGTCTTCCGTGTCAGGGCCAAGATCAGTGGACTGACGTCCTCCCCGGAAAACTCCCGAGCCGGGCAGGGCACGGCGATCGCAGCCTCGCGCGGGTTTGTGACCGACCCGCCGGCCCCAGGAGCTCCCGTTCAGAACAGTCGGCCGCTCTCCACTTCCTGGAGGAAGCTTTCCAGCGGCAATACGTCGATGCCGTCCTTCGTTCGTTGGCGGTGGTCGCCTCCGTACGCGAGGATCCGGCGCGCCAGCCCCGGGAGCGGTTGGATGGCGCGAAGGCCCCGCAGGGCATCCCCCGAGGCGGAGCGGCCGGATTTGACCTCGAGGGCCAGGAATTTCCTCCCCCGCCTCAGGAGAAAATCCACCTCCGTCAGTCCGGCCTCCGCCGGGGCCCAGTACCACCACTCGTCGAACAGGCCTCGGTAGTCGCGGTAGGCGCGCAGGACGCCGGCGAGCCATCCCTCCAGCAGCGGCCCCATTTCTTCCCGTGTGGCCGGTCCGAGTTGTTTCTTGATCGCCCGGGGGAGCCCCGGGTCGGCCCAGTACAACTTGGGGTGGCGGCGCTCCCGGACCCGCAATCGCCCTTCGAAGGCGGGAAGGCGGTAGGCGAGGAGCGTGTCTTCGAGGACGTCGAGATAGCCGATGGCCGTCGTGCGTGTGACGCCCGCGTCCCGGGCAAGGCTGGAGACGTTGAGCACCCGTCCATGGAATAGCGCGGCCACGGGCAGGAACCGCGCGAATCCCGGCAAGTTGCGCACGAGGGCCTCGGCTTGGATTTCCTCGCGAAGATAGGTTTGGGCGTAGGCCTCCAGCGCCTCGCTGCGGCTTTCGGCCCCGAGGACCACGGGCAGGCTGCCCCATCGCAGCGATTCGTCGAGATGGAATGTGCCCCCGAGTTCCTCCGGCACAAGCGGATGCATGAAGCGCTGAACGGCTCGGCCCCCGAGCAGGTTGACACCCCCGCGCCTGAGCTTCCTGGCGCTGGAGCCACACAGGGCGAACTTGAGACCCTGCTCCTCGATGTGTCGGTGGACCTCATTGAGGAGCGAGGGGAGCCGCTGGATTTCATCGATGACGACGCGGGTTCCGCGGCGAAGGGCGCGCACCTCGCCCGCGAAGAGGCCGGCGTCCGCGAGGTAGGCCTGGTATTTCCGTTCGTCCAGCAGGTCCACGTAGTGGGCCTCGGGAAAGGTGCGCCGGAGCCAGGTGCTCTTCCCCGTCCCCCGCGGTCCGAACAGGAAGAAAGAACCCGCGGGGGGCTTCAGGAGGCGGGGATAGGAGAGTGATTCATTGCGCATATTGCCATCATTATACGCCGTATTATGACGGCAAGCCATACAGCTTGGTTCTTCCGGGGCCCCGAGGCTCATGGGCTTCGTTGCCGGAGGGAGAGAGCCCCCCGGCTCGCCCGGTCTTCCGTGCCAAGGCCAGGATCAGCAGACTGTCCCCGGAACACTCACGGGGTGCGTCCTTGACCGAGGCGGGCTGAGCCACGCGGAGTCGGGCCGAACACCGGGTGAAACCGGGGTCGTGCGGTTGGTACAGAGCCTGCCGACAGGCAGGCGTCTCCGACCCGGTTGGACGCGCGGCTGGGGCGTGTTACCCTGAACGCATGTCACGCAACGGCTACATGAGGGCCGCGCGGATCTTCGCCGAGAGGGCGCAGCAGGAATTTGCAAAGGCGCGGCTGGAGATGGACGATGCCGGGCTTCGGCAGGCGGCCGAGAAGGGCTGGGGTGCCGCCTTCCAGGCAACGAAGGCGTTGGTTGCCAAGAAGGGTCGAAAACCATCAAAGGGAACCACTCGACTGAAAGAAACGCTTCTCGACCTCGAGAAACGCGACCCAGCGCTATCCCGGGCAAAAGTATTCGAAAGGTTTGCAACCTTCTTGGGGGAGCTGCACGTGAATTGTTTTGGGGAAGGGGACTATTCCGTCAAGATCATCGGCAGGATTCTCGATAAGCTTCCCGACTACATCCGCACCATCGAATCGCTCTAGGATTCCGGTGACGGCATGCTGCTTTTCTTCGCTTCCGGTTGGAGGAGCGCCCCCCGGCTCGCCCGGTCTTTGGTGTCAAGGCCAAGATGAGCAGGCGGCATCGAAAATGGATCCGCCTATTGAAGCCACACGGCATTCGAGACGGGATTTTCATCGTTCGCGTGTGCCGCACGGCGGCATGACGACTGTCCCCGGAAAACTTAACGTTGCAAGTGGCGCCTGATCGCGTATGATCGGGCCAAAGTCCAAATGACCAGTTTCTGGAATCAGCCCACAAAGCGCTACCGCAATTTCCAGATCGTCTACACCGTGCTCACGCTCAACTTCATCATCCCCTCGTTCATGTATGCCTTCGCGCCGATGACGGCGGTGCGCCAGTTCTTCGAGATCGGGCAGATCTTGGGCGGCGGGTACTACCCCATCCATGAGGAGAGCTACGTCTGGCGGTGCCTGGCGGTGGGGAACGTCTTCACGCTCGGGATCATGTGCTTTCTCCTCCAAGCGGACATCCAGAAGCACTTTCCCATCCTGTGGCCCCTGGTGGTGATGAAATCGTCGGCCGCCCTCGGGTACCTGCGGATCTACACATCGCGCTACGACTATCCCGCCTTCCTCGCGGTTTTCCTGTTCGATTCGCTCACGGTCGGCTTCATGATCTATTTCGCGGTGCGCGCGAGGCGCGAACTCGAGCGCGCGGGCGCCTGGGCGTCCGTGCCCCGACCGCACTCGCTCAGCGCCCGCCGGGCGACCGGAGCCGCCGCGCCCCCGCCGGCGGTGGGACGCCCGACGACGTGACCGCTCCGGCGGGATCCTCCTTCAAGGGGTGATCCGGCCTCCATTCAACGGCCCGAGCCGTGGCGGCAGGGCGAGGCACACCGGCCCATGCGTCTGAGAGCCTTCGAGATCCGCTGGGCCGCCGGACTCGTCCGTGCCTTGCTTCCGCTCGATCGCTCCACGCGGTTCGCGTCCGTCGCGCGCGACATCCCGCTCGATGCCTTCATCCAGGACTTCGTGGGCCGCCCGCCTGCCTTCGTGGGGTGGGTCTATCGGCTGCTCATCTGGTGTTTCGAGTGGCTCCCGCCGATCCTCATCGGCCGGTTCCGTCGCTTCAGCCGGCTCTCCGCCAAGGATCAGGAGGCCTACGTGCAGGCGTGGGGGGCGGCGGAATTCTACCCCCTCCGCCAGGGCCTCAATCTCCTCAAAATCATGACGGCGCTCGCGCTGGGCGGTGAACCGGCCGTCCAGCGGGCGCTGGGCTATCACAAGGAATTCGGCAGTCGGGAGTCGGCAGTGGGCAGCAAGAAGGGCGGGCGGGACCTCGTAGCGATTTCCGATTCCCGACTTCCGACTCCCGACTCTCGACTGCCGACTGCCGATGACGAGGCCGATTTCGTCGTTGTCGGCAGCGGCGCCGCGGGGGCGACGTTCGCCCGCACGGCAGCGCGGTTGGGAGCGTCCGTTCTGATCCTGGAGGAAGGTCCCATCGTGGGCAGGGACGACTACTCCACGAACCTGTGGCGCTCGATGAAAACCATGTGGCGGGATTGCGGCCGCAGCGCAGCTTTGGGCCGCGCGATGGTGCCCTACCTCCAGGCGCGCTGCGTGGGCGGCACGACCGTCATCAACTCCGGCATCAGTTGGCGCCTGCCGGACGACATCTATCCGGAGTGGGAGCGCGAGCACGGTGTCCGCCTGGATCGGGATCGTTTGGAGGCCTGCTTCGATGAGATCGAGCGCGACTTGAACATCGGTCCCACGGAGGAGCCTCTTTTCGGCGAGAACAACCGGCTCCTCAAGGTGGCGGCGGAGCGGTTGGGGCTGCGATCGAGACCGACGGCGCGCAACGTGAAGGGTTGCGAGGGACTCTCCCTGTGCAACCAGGGCTGCCCGCGGGGGCACAAACTGAGCATGGAGGTGACGTACGTTCCCGACGCGCTCGCCCACGGGGCGACGCTGGTTGATCGGTGCCGTGTGGAGCGGATCGTGATCGAACGAGGGCGGGCCGTCGGCGTTGAGGCGAGGCACGACGGAGGGCGATTCGTGGCACGGGCGCGGCGCGGTGTGGTGGTCGCCGCCAGCGCGGTTCAAAGCCCTGTCCTACTCCAGCGCAGCGGGCTGGGACGATCGAACGGCCACCTCGGCCGGCATTTTCAGGCGCACCCCGGCATCGGCATTGCCGCTCTTTTCGAGGAGCCCGTCCGGCTCTGGGACGGCGCCACGCAGGGGTACGAGTGCGAACACTTCCGGTCGCTGCGTTTCAAGATCGAGACTCTGGCGCTCCCGATGGAGCTCCTCATCGCGCGGATTCCGGGCGCGGGATTGCGCCTCCTCGAACGCGTGGAGGCGGCGGATCGTCTGGCCTTGTGGGGCGTGCAAGTGCGGTGCCGCGCCGAGGGGACCGTTCGCTCGAGCGCGATCGGTCCGCTCGTTTTCTACGCCCCCACGGCGGAGGACTGCGGCCTGTTCCAGCGCGCGGCCTACGAGACGGCCCGGCTGTTCTTTGCCGCGGGCGCGCGAGCCGTTTTCCCCGGCATCAAGGGCGCCCCGGAGGAATTGCACAGCGAGGAAGAGGCCCGGCGCCTGCTCGATCTTCGCATCGAACCTCGGGATCTCACCATGGCCATGACGCACCTCTTCGGCACTTGTCGTATGGGCCCCGACCCGCGGCGATCCGTCGTGAACTTCGATTTCGAGACGCACGACGTGCGCGGACTCTACGTCGTGGATTCGAGCGTCTTCCCCACGAACCTTGGTGTGAACCCCCAGGAGCCGATCATGGCGCTGGCGATGTATGCGGCGCTGGGGATCGTGAGCCCGTGATCCCGGGAACCCGTGATCCGGCAGGAGGGCGCGTCGCGCCTCCCGTCTCCCTGGTTCCCCGCCTCCCGGACTCCCCGCTCAGAGTTCCATCGCGCCTACGGCGGAGGCCGCCCGGCGCGGCTTGAACACGAACATCCGGGCCAGCTCGCGCACGCGGCGCAGATCGAACCGGGCCTGATTCTCCCCGCGGCACTTGAACCAGCAGTCGGAGCAGTCCGGCGCGGGGATCGGTCCGTTGTATTCGGTGTAGTGCATCACGGGGTCGAACTCCGAGCAGACTTTCAAATGACCGTCGGCCGTCACCTGTACCCACGCCTCGCCCGCGCGGCAGCCGTCCACGTGTTCGTTCTCGAAGTAGCTCGGCATCGTCTGCAGGTAGAAGTCGGAGTTGTTGATGCAGCCGTACCGCTGTTTGTAGTCGAGGATGAGGGCGATCTTCTCGCGCAGCACGGGCAGGCGCTCCGGTGTGATCCAGAAGTCCTTCTTGCCCACCTTCGTGTAGGAGAAAGCCGTGAAGGAGTTGTTGATGCCGAGACGCCGTCCGAGCGCGAGAAAGGCGTCCACGTCTTCCAGGTTCTTGTTGTGGAGGACGGTGCCGAGTTGCACGTTGCGGAACGGAAGCGTTCGGATCTTGGGGATCTCCTCGCAGAGGTGGTTGAACAGGCCCGGCAGGCCGCGCTGCGCATCGTGTCGCTCGTCCGGGAAATCGAGGGAGAAGTTGATCGCATCGAGGCCCGATTCATAGAGATGCTTGGCCTTCGCGTAGGTCATCAGCCCGCCGTGCGTGGTCATGGAGGTGAAGATGATGTCCGTCTTCGTCTTCAGGTTGTAGAGAATGTCCGGCAGATCCTTCCGGAGCGTCGGCTCGCCGCCCGAGAGCGTGACGTAGAGCGGTTGGACGCGGTTCACGACGTCCACATAGTCCGGCAGGCGGTCCTCCTGCTTTACTTTCCAGTAGTCGCAGAACCCGCACCCTGCGTTGCACATGATCGTGACCTCGATGTTGAGGTAGAGCGGTCGGCGGCGGAGCTTGGTGAGGAGATATCTCTTCGGGAGCCGGACCAGATAGGTGTAGTAGAGGTTGTGCTTGAGGCCGCGCGTCCTGCGCGCGACGGGAGGCGCGGCGGCACGGCCCTTGCCCGAGACTTGGGGATTGTCCATGGCTCGAACGTGCATCGTAGATCGTGCTTGTCCGCTTTTCAAACCTGCTGCGGGGCTGGTTGGACGCCCCGTTGCGAGTTCGCAGGTCGCAATTCCCGGCGTATGATAGCGGCGGGATGGGTGTCAGGATCCTGGTTGCCGACGATCACGAGGAGATGCGGCTCGTGCTCCGCCGGATACTCGAGAATGCCGGCTACGAAGTTCTCGAGGGCGCAAGCGCGGCCGAGGCCGCGGGGCTCCTCAGGGAGCAGCCTGTCTCCTTGATTGTGACCGACCTTCGGATGGAGAACGAGTCGAGCGGAATCCGCCTACTGGAGGTTTCGAAATCCAGAGATCCAAAGGTCCCCGTCATTCTGCTGACCGCGTTCGCCAGCGTGGAATCCACCGTGGAGGCCGTGCGAAAAGGGGCGTTCGACTGCATAGGGAAGCCGTTCGAACCGAAGGAGTTTCTGGCGCTGGTCGAGCGGGCCCTCGCCCGGCGCGCCGAGGGATCGGCGCGGCCGCATCGCGAGAGTGAAGGCGCAGGCGAGGAGACCGTCGCAACCGAGATGGTGGGCCGGTCGAAGGCCATGCTGGACGTGTACAAGCTGATCGCGCATGCCGCGGCGAGCGATCTTCCCGTGCTGATCGAGGGCGAGACGGGGACGGGCAAGGAACTGGTTGGCCGCGCCATCCATCGCCACGGGGTGCGCGTGGGGAAGCCGTTTCTCGCCGTGAACTGCGCCGCCCTCCCCGAGCCGCTTCTCGAGTCCGAGCTCTTCGGACACGTCAGGGGGGCCTTCACGGGCGCCGAGGCCATGCGCCGCGGCCTCCTGGTGGAGTGCGGAGGCGGCACGCTCTTCCTCGATGAGGTCGGCGATCTCCCCCCCGCGGTGCAGCCGAAGCTGCTGCGCGCGTTGGAAGAGCGAGCGGTGCGTCCCCTCGGTTCCAGCTCTTCGATGGCGATCGACGTGAGGATTGTCTCCGCCACGAATCGCCCCCTGCCCGAGTTCGTCTCGCAACGGCAATTCCGGGAGGATCTGTTCTATCGCTTGAACGCGATCACCATCCGCCTACCTCCCCTGCGCGAGCGCCGGGAGGACATTCCCCTTCTAGCCGAGTTTTTTGTTCGCCGCTTTGCGCGGGAAGGAACGTCCCCGCCGGTCTTGGAGTCGGAAGCCGAGGCTTGGCTCCGGGCCTATGACTGGCCCGGAAACGTCCGGCAGTTGCAGCACGCGATCCAGTGGGCGCTCTCGAGGAGGCATGCCGACCGGCTGGGCCTCGAGGATTTCGCGGGTCTTCCCGGTCGGTTCCCGACGCAGACGTGGAAGCCCCTCGCGCAGCTTGAGGCGGAGTACATCCAGGAGGTGCTGGCGGCTGTGGGCGGCAATGTCACCAAGGCCGCCGAGATCCTCGGGATTGACCGCAAGACGTTGTACCGCAAGACGGGGCGTGTGACCGCCCCGTAGTGGGGCGGCGCCACACCGCGTTCGTCCCGTTTCGCCCCTGCTCGCCCGCGGCCGTCCTCTAACCAGGCGAAACCGCGAGTCATTCTGCGCTGGTTTCTGGAACAACCCTTGCGAGGAGGTGCCTCGATGAATGAACAAGACCGACCGCCGGAAGGTGGATCTGGGCCTCTGGATGTTCACGAATCCGTG
The DNA here is from genome assembly GCA_016190245.1 of Nitrospirota bacterium. GTDB lineage: Bacteria > JACPQY01 > JACPQY01 > JACPQY01 > JACPQY01 > JACPQY01. The sequence goes on from JACPQY010000008.1 coordinate 39,222, forward strand.
AGAAGAGCTCTCAGGATTGATCTCGGCGTGAGCCTGGCTCTGCTCGGGGTTTTGGCGGCGGCGCTGACGCTGATGGAGGTCGGGAGGGCGGGGCATGCCGGAGATCTGGAACGCCTCGAGGCGCAACGCCATCGCGCCTCCAAGCTCCACGCCGATTTGCAGAACGTGTTTTTGGAGCCCGTGCACATCACGCCGGAGGGTATCGGCGGCGTGCGGGCGGAGCTGAGGGAAAGGCGCTCCGAGATTTACCATGAGTTGGCCGACGTCGAGAGTGTGAGCTTGGCGACGGAGCGACCGCTGGCGGGCGCGTTTCGCAACGCAGATGAGGCGTACTTCGGTTCGGCTTTCAAGCTTCTGGACGGGGTTCAGCGGCGCGCTCCGCAGGGGGATCTCTCCGCCCTGGCCGGTGAACTCGAGTCGGCGCGCGCGAACATGATGGACTCGCTCGCCCGGTGGCGAGCCAGTCTCAGCGCCAGAGACGACCAACTCCGGCAGGCGCGGCACGTCTCGGACCGGATGGCCACTGTTGTACCGTTTCTGATCATCGGGGCGGTGGTGGCCACCCGGTTCGTTCTTCACCGGGGATTTGTTCAGCCGCTCGTCGATCGGCTTGCCACGGAGGGCGAGGAGGCACGCGCTATCGCGAGGCGCAGCGAGCGTCTCCGTCAGATGATGTCCGCCATTGCGTACCACTCTCCCGCGGCCATTTGGGGCGCGGGACCCGATCTGTGCGTGAGCGTCTGGAGCCGCGGGGCGGCGCGACTCTTCGGTTTCGATGAGGAGGAAGTTCTGGGCAGGCCGGTGCTCGACCTCATCGCGTCCTCACAGGCGGGGGAGATCGAAGCGCGCCTGCGGGAGCTCGGTCAGCGGGGCGGTTCCCTCGAGATCGAGACTGTTTGCCGGGCCAAGGACCGTCGTCTTGTGCCGGTCCTTCTGGGTGTTTCACCCTTCCACTCGGCGGCCGGCGAGTTGGAAGGATTCGCCTGCGTCGTCCAGGATGTGACCCCTCGCAAGACACTCGAGGCGGCGCACGACCTTTCGCTCGAACTTGCCAGCCACCTCGATCCAACGGCTGTCTCGAGGCGGCTGCTCGATTTCATCCTTCAAACAACACAGTGCGATCAGGCCGTCCTCTTGGAGTACGACGATCGTGCCTCCACCTTCTCGGTCATCGGGGCCGTTGGGTACGGACAGGAGAGGCTGCCCGAGTGGCCCACCTGCCCCGCGGCCGAGGATTTGGTCGGACGCCGGATCCTGACGGGCAAGATCGGCGTGCTGGAGGTGACCGCAGCCGATCTTGAGGTCTCCCCTGCTCTCAAGGTCCTGGTCGAAGCGCCTCCTCCTGCTGCCTCCGTGGTTCTTGTTCCTCTCGTGCAACCCGGCCCGAAGATCCTGGGTGGGTGCGTGGTCGTTTCCAAAACCCGGCGCGAATGGGATGCCCGCGACATTTCGGCGCTGGAATTGAGCTCGGCCTATGGCGCCATCGCCCTCCACAACGCGCGGCTCTACGAGGCGCAGTCTCAATCCCTCGATCGGATGCGGGAACTCGACGAACTGAAGACCACCTTCCTCGCCAGTGTTTCACACGAAATCAAGACCCCTCTCTCCGTCATCCGGGGATCCGCGAGCCACCTCCTTTCCTCCGGAGAAGGCCCCCTCAGCGACGCGCAGCGGCGCTTCCTCGGCATCATTCTCCGCAACTCGGAAATCCTCAGTGGGTTCATCTCGAATCTCCTCGATCTTTCGCGGATTGAAGCAGGCCGTTTCCAACTCCAACTCTCCGCGTGCTCGGCCCGCGAGGTCCTCGACGAAGTTCTGGAGGCTTTGGGCAGCCGCGCCCGCGAGAAGGGAATCCAACTCGTGAGGGCGGCCGACGTCCCGGACCGCGAGTCCAGCCGCATCCGGGCCGATCGAGACCGGCTCAGGCAGGTCTTGGTCAACCTCTGTTCGAACGCCATCCGTTTCACGCCCGAGGGGGGCCGCGTCGACGTGGACCTTCGGGCTGGTCGTGACGGGGTCGAGATCGGGTTTGCCGATACCGGGATCGGCATTCCGGAGGACGACCAGCCACGGATTTTCGAGAAGTTTTTCCAGGCCGGCAACGTGAGCGGATCCCTGCGGAAGGATGGGACGGGACTCGGCCTCGCCATCTCGAAGGCCATCGTGGAGGCTCACGGGGGCTCGATCGGGTTTGTGAGCGAGCCAGGCCGCGGGAGCCGGTTCTCCGTCTTCTTCAAGCGTTGACCTCCGATGGATGCCGGCCCCGAGCTGCGCGCCCCTTCGCCGGATGGAGTCCGACTCGACGGCAGGCCCGCTTCGGCCCGACACGCTCCCACGATTCTTGTGGTGGAGGATGCCCCCGACTTCCAAGACCTGCTCCAGGCGGTCTTCCGTCAAGCGGGTTTCCGCACCCGTGCCGCAGGAACCTCTCGCGAGGCGCTGAGAGTCCTTGCCCGCGTGCCGGTCGATGTCATCCTACTGGATATCGGCCTGCCGGGACGCAACGGGGTGGAGTTTCTCCGGGTGCTGCGGCGTGACCTGAAAAACGTGCAGGTCCCCGTCGTGGTGCTCAGCGGATGCGACGAAGCGGGAACGAAACGCCGCGCGTTGGAGGAGGGGGCGGATGACTACCTCGTGAAGCCCTTCGATCTCGGAGAACTTGTCACGCGGATCCGTCGCAGAATGGAGCGCAACAGGGCGTTGGCGGGCCTCAACCCCCTCACGGAGCTTCCCGGCAGCCCCGCCATCTACGCAGAGATCCAACGTCGCATCGACGCGGCCGAATCTTTTGCCCTCGGCTACGCGGACCTGAGGAACTTCAAGGCCGTGAACGACCATTTCGGGCCCTATTGCGGAGACGAAGTCATTCGGCATACCGCCAGGATCCTCCAGTGCTGCCTCGAAGACTGGGAGGGTCTCGGGCCCTTCCTCGGTCACATCGGCGGAGACGATTTCATGTTTGTGGGTCGGCCCGAGAACGCCCCGCGAATGGCGGATTCGATGATTTCCACCTTCGACCTTTGGGTCTCCGACCACGTCCGCCGGTTGGATGGAGCCGTCGCGTCCCTCCTGGATACTCGTTCGGGCAGGCTTCTTTCGCGCCCCTACTTGACTCTTCACATCGGTATAGCCGCACATCCGGGGCCGTCTCCTTCGACGGTACAGGAGGTGGTGGAATCGGCCGCCCGCGCCAAGGAGCGGGCCAAGGCCGACCCCGGAAGTGCCTGGTGCCTCTCGCGCGTCGGGTTGGACGGGGTCGGAACGGGCTCGGTCTCTCATCGCCCCCTCCAGCGGAACGGCACACGTGGGGTGCGACACCGTGTTCTGTCGGCAAGGGGAACGAAAGCGCCGGCGTCCCCCGCCAGGCCGTCGATTTCCGGCGCCGAAAGGAACAACGAGCCATGAATCTGTTGATGAAGCGGGCGGCGATGGGCGGTGCCCTCGCCGTTTTTCTGGCCGTGACTCTCCCGGCCTCCGGGGCCGAAGCGAAAGCGCGCAAGGCCACGAAGGTCCAGTGCTGCCTGAAGAAGGAGGGTTGTCTTGCCGATGCGGATTGGCAGATGTTGACCGAGAAGGATTGCAAGGCCAAGGGGGGAACACTCAAGGAGCCTGCAAAGAAACCCTGAGGACGGGCGAGGGATGACGCTGCGCGGGGTGCCCCTCCCGCCCCGCGCCCAACGCATGCGTTTGCTTCGCCGTCTCCTCTCCGTATCGAGCGGGCGGGGTGCGGAACGGCTTGTCACCGTTTCCCGCACCCCCCCGCGCATCATCTGTCCATGAGGCCGGCGGGCTGACCGAAGCCTCGTTGTGGCCTATACTCTCCGGCAGTGTTGACCGCTGCGACCCTCCTGTTTGCGAAGTTCGGGCACGCGATCGGATTCATCCTCTACCGCATCGCGGTGTGGGTGGGCAGCGTGTCGCTGTTTCGCAAAGGCCGCGCGACAGGTCGAAAATCCTACTACGTCCTGGCCGTGCTGACGTACGTGATGTCTTGGGTGGTTGTCCTGGTCGTTGCCGGCCTGTTCTGGAAGCGGTTCTCCGGATAGCCGCGGGCGCCGGCTCGCGGAATCAGAGGCCCAGCTTGCCGGGGTTGAGTATCCCCTTTGGATCGAGGGCGCGTTTGAGGGCGCGCTGGACGTCGAGGCCCGTGCCGAGCGACCGCCGCATCCACGGTGCGCGCAGCGTGCCGATGCCGTGGTGATGGCTGATGGCGGCGCCGTGGTCAAGGCAGACTTTCATCACGTGGTTCCAGATCGCGCGGTACTTCGCGGCCACCTGCGCGACCGTGTCCGCCTGGAGCACGAACGTGAAGTAGAGCCCGGCGCCTTCGGGATACGCATGCGAGAGGTGGACGGTGCACAGGCTGTCGCGGATCTCTTCCTTGACGGTTTTCACCATTGAGGGGACGTCTTTCCACAGGGCGCTCACCTCGATCGTCTCGGCCGCGATCGGATCGGGCCGCTCGCGCAGCTTGCGGTAGTCGCTCACCTGCGCAAACCGGTGCTTCTCCCATTCCTCCGCGGGCGCGCGTCCTGCGGGCTGGGCCGATCCGCCCACGCGCTCGGCGACGGCGACGTGCTCCTCCTCGCACTCCCAGACGGTCACGAGCAGGCACCCGCCCCCTTCCCACTTGAGCTTCGAGCCGTACCAGGCGCTCTCGGCCTCGTCGTAGAGGCGGATCACGCTAGGCACGCAGCCGGCCTGGAGGACGCGGCGGATCCACTCGGCGCCTGCATCGAAGCTCTCGAACGAATACGCGCGATAGACCGGCTGGGGACACCTCGGCCAGACCCTGAGATGCGCCTCGGTGATGACGCCGAGCGTTCCTTCGCTGCCGACAAAGAGTTGGACGAGGTTCGATCCCGTAGCCGCCCGTGGCGCCGGCACGGTCTGCACGACACGGCCGTCGGCCAGCACGACGCGCAGGGCCACCACCATGTCCTCGATCTTCCCGTATCGCGTGGAGGCTTGCCCCGCGGAGCGCGTCGCGAGCCATCCGCCGACGGTCGAGAGCTCGAAGGAGGCGGGAAAGTGGCCGAGGGTGAATCCTTCGCTGTTCAGGAATCGTTCGAGCTCCGGTCCGTACACCCCTGCCTGGGCGCGGACGACGCCGGAGACGCGATCCAGTTCCACGATTTTGTTGAGCCGCCCCAGCGAGAGGACGACCGCTTCCTTCCCGGGCACGGCGCCGCCGCAGACGCCTGAGCCGCCGCCATAGGGCACGAGGGGAACTCCGCGTTTGGCCGCCCACCTCAGAACCTTCACAACGCCCGCTTCGGATTCAGGGAGAACGACGAGCGGGGGGGGGGGCGGCCGTTTCCCTCGTTTGGCGTCGATCACCAGAGAGGGGGAGAGGTCCTCCCCGAATGCGGCATTCAACTCGGGGTCGGATGAGACGGAACCCATCCCCAACAGCCTTCGCAGTTCCCTGGCGTGTTGTTCCGCGCGTCGCACGCCCGTGTGGTAACAGACCGGACTGAAAGTTACAATACGGCCGTGATGGACGTGATCCCTGCCGTGGATCTCCTGGGCGGGCGCTGCGTGCGCCTGACGCAAGGAGACTATCGACGGCGCAAGGTATACGCCCGCGACCCCGTCCGCGTGGCCGAGGCATTTGCAGAGCAGGGCGCCCGGTGGCTTCACGTGGTGGATCTCGACGGAGCGAAGACGGGCCGGATGCGAAACCTGCCTCTCATTCTGAGATTGATCTGCAACGTGCCGCTTCGCGTGGAGGTGGGGGGGGGGATTCGCGACGAGTCCACGGCGCGTCGTCTGCTCGATGCGGGTGCGCGGCGCGTCATCATGGGGACCGCGGCGCTCGGCGGGGAGGACGGCTTGCCGAGCTGGGCGGGCCGCCTGCGCCGGCGTGTCTGGCTCTCGGTGGATACCCGCGCCGGGCAGGTGATGGTGCGCGGATGGACGGCCGGTTCGGGACAATCGGTGAAAGACGTGCTCCGGCGCGCCCGCGAGTGGCCTCTCGGCGGGATCGTTCTCACCTCGATCGCGCGCGACGGGGCCTTGCGCGGACCCGACCTCCGCCTGGCGCGTTCGGCGCTCCGCGCCTACGGTGGGCCGGCCATCCTCTCGGGCGGGATCTCCTCGCTCGCCAACATCCGCGCGGTGGCCCGCCTCCGATCTCGGCACGTGGTGGGACTCATCGTGGGCAAAGCACTCTACGAGAGAAGGTTCTCACTTCGCGAAGCTCTGGGCGCGGCTGAAGACTGCACCGCTGATGGCTGATCGCTTCTCCAACGGTGTCGCTCTCCGCATCATCCCGTGTCTGGATGTGCGGGACGGCCGCGTGGTCAAGGGCGTGCGGTTCGTGCGCCTTCGCGACGCGGGCGACCCCGTGGCCGTCGCCGAGGCCTACGAGAAGCAGCGGGCCGACGAGATCGTGTACCTTGACATCACCGCGTCCCACGAGCGCCGAAAGATTCTGATCGACCTCGTGCGCCGGACGGCGGAACGCGTCTTCACGCCGTTCACGGTGGGGGGGGGGACGCGGGAGGTGGGGGATATCCGGGCCTTGCTCATGGCGGGGGCCGACAAGGTGTCCATCAACACGGCCGCGGTCGAGAGTCCCGAGCTGATCCGGCAGGCATCCGACCGCTTTGGAGCGCAGTGCATCGTGGTGGCGATTGATGCCAAGTCGGCAGGCGGCAGTCGGCGGTCGGCAGTCGGATGGGAAGTTTTCACGCACGGGGGGAGGAAAGCCACGGGACTGGATGTGGTGGCTTGGGCCAGAAAGGCGGAGAAGCTCGGAGCCGGGGAGATTCTCTTGACCAGCATGGACCGCGACGGAACGAAGGACGGCTACGACTTGGCCCTCACGCGCGCCGTGAGTCGCGCCGTGGGGATTCCTGTCATCGCCTCGGGTGGGGCCGGCGGCGCGCGACATTTCTACGATGCCTTCACGCGGGGCGGGGCGGATGCCTGCCTTGCCGCCTCGATCTTTCACTACCGCGAGACAACGGTCCCGGCCGTGAAGGCCTACCTTCGGAGGCGGGGCGTGAGGGTTAGGCCATGACGCCCTCTCGTGCGGCCGCCGCGAAAATCTTCCGAGCCGGACGGAGGCTCGTCCCGGCGGTTCTTCAGGACTCCCGCACCGGGAGAGTCCTGATGCTTGCCTACATGAACCGGCAGGCCTTCGTCCGGACGCTCGAAACGGGTCTCGCACACTTCTACTCGCGCAGCCGCCGCCGGTTGTGGCTGAAGGGAGAGACCTCCGGGCACACCCAGGCCGTGCGCGAGATCTACTACGACTGCGACGAGGACGCGCTGTTGCTCAAGGTGCAACCGGCGGGCCCGGCCTGCCACACCGGGGAGGTGAGTTGCTTCTTCCGGCGAATCCGCTATAAAAAAGGGCGGTCATGACCTCGGATCTTGCCGGACTCCTCTTCCTGGCGGTTTTCGCGCTCCTCATCCCAGGCGCAGCTCTGGCGATCCCGGCCCTCATCGCGCCAAAGGGCACGGTGGACCTGACGCCCTACGAGTCCGGGATGAAACCCGTGGGCTCGGCGCGCCTCCGGTTCTCGGTGAAGTTCTACCTCGTCTCGTTGCTCTTCATCATCTTCGATGTGGAGGTGATCTACCTTTACCCGTGGGCCATTCGGCTTCGCGATCTCGGCTGGCCGGGGTTCTTCGAGGTAGTGATGTTTGTGGTGATACTGGGCGTCGGCTACCTCTTTATCCTGAAGAAACGCGCTCTGGACTGGGACTGATCGGCCCGCGGCCCGATGGGGTCAGGTCTTGCATTCACGCATTCCCTCGGTTTCGTGAGCAAATGCAAGACCTGACCCCACCGATTGAGGTCGCTCTACGCCGGTCGTCAATCCTCCGGGTTCTGCCCGAGTTGGATCAGTCCGGTGAGATTGAGGCCGAATTGGAACAGCAACTCCTCCTGGAAAACCGGCCGCCCGTCCTCATCCACCACGGTTTGCAACGTGAAGGGCTCGCGCTCGCCGATCAGGTTCCGCCCGCCCATCACGAACGCGCTCCAGCACCCGCAGGGTGAGTAGTACTCCACCCGCCCGGCCTGCTCGTAGGGCCGCTGGTACGCGATGTCGAGGCTGAGGTCGTACCCCAGAACGATCTGCCGCGTGGCGTAGAACCGCGCCTGGGGCTGGAGGAACTGACCATTGCGGAAGAAGGGATTGTCGCGGTTCGCCTTCTCCGGATCCGGCCCGTTCTGCGGTTTCGTGGAGCGCGGCGTAAACGTGTACTTGACCCCGAGGCGCCGGAACCGGAATCGCTCCTTCACCCCCACGAATGAACTGAACTCGTGGAGTTCCTGATCGTAGTAGGGGTCCACGTCCGCCCGCAGTTGAATATCCGCGCCGCGAATCGCGGTCGAGCGGACCTCCACCCGAAGCGGCAGGAGGGGCTGCCGTTCTTCCTTGTCCGGAACAATGTCCCCCACTTCCTGCGTGGGGAACCTCCTCGGGGAGAGGAGCCCGAGGCGCTCAGCCTGCTTCTGTCGCTGGTAGCCGCTCAGGTTGTATTTGTAGTGCGACTCGAAGGAGTTGCGCAGGCCGCTCTTTCTTGCATCGTTGCGCTTGATCTCGTAGACATCGATCGGCTGCGTGAGCTTGAGCTCAAAGGGGGAGGCACGGCCCACCTCCCGCCCGAGGGAATCCCGGTACTTGAACGGGAAGTAGTTGAGGAGTTCGATCTCGATCCGCTCGTCCTCGCCGGCGCCGTCGCGGCCGTCGAAGCTGAGCAGACCGACAAAGATCCGTTCGGGCCCCCCCCCTTCCTCGGGAGGCAGATCGGGCGGCAGCGGGGGCTCGAGGAGCTGGCGATCCTCAACGGGATCGTGCGAGATGCCCGTCACGGTGAACGGCTGGATGAGTTTGTACCGAACGGTGGGATGAACTTCGTGGCGGACCTTGAGCAGACGGCCGAAGGGGGGCTCGAAGTCGCGGATGAGAGCCGTCTTGAGCTCCACGGTGGGCCGGAGGACGCTGAAGGTTTGTGTGCGGCCCGTAATGAAAACGGGGATGTAGTAGGCGAACTGGTCCGCTTCGAGGCGGAGGGACCCGTTGACGTAGCCGCCGAGATCGAACGGGAGCCCGGTCCCGGGAGTCAGGATCATCCGATAGCCGCGCCGGGGCTGACTGGCCTGGCTCATGAACTGCTCGGGCAGGGGCTCGTCCGCGAAGCGATAGAAGTGGGTTACCGTCGAGTTGAGGCTCAGCCCCACGGGGGCCTGGTCGCGGTCGTAGAGGCTCGTCCCGAACTGGACCTCGGGGAACCGTTGGTACGTAACGGCCCGTTCGGTCTGATAGATGCGTTCGCAGGAGCCGTGTGAGCGGTCCACGGGGACCGTGCGTTTGTCCACCTCCTCCTCCGAGCTGGTGGAACATCGGGGGGGGAGCGGGGGGACGAGGTCCTGGTAGTATTGGACCGACACGCTGGTCGAGGTGGCCCGCCAGGACTTGCCGGTGGACACGGTTGATCTTGTGAAGGGCTTGCGCTCCTCCAGTCTCTTGGAGGCGAGCTCGCGATACAACTCGTCGCTCAGGAGGTGGATGCTGGCCGAGCTGCCGAACGTCGGGTCCCACTGCTGCGCGTGGTTCGCGCGGAACTCCCACCGTTGGAGGCTGGCCGGCTCCGTGAGGGCCTGGACGGAGGGCGCGGCCACCTGCTCGCCCAGCTTTCGGCGGCGCCGGGCGGTCACGTCCTCCGGCGGCAGCCTCTCGAAGAGGAATTCGTTCATGTAGGAGAGATGGGCCTCGCCGCGGCCCCGGCGGCTGAGGATATATCGAACCTCGAGGTCTCCTCCCACCCCGCGCTTTTGCATGTAGCGCGGGCCGAGGGTTACGTCCACGTTCTTCGCCGTGGCCCAGTAGAACGGGGCGGAGAGCACGAAACCCTTTCGCGAGGTCCAAAGAACGTCGGGGAAGAGGAAGCCGGACTGCCGCTCGCGGGGCGCCGGGAAGTAGATCGCCGGCGCGTAGAACACGGGGATCCCCTTCGCCTTCAGGCGCGCGTTGCTGACGCTCCCGTGCTCGCCCACACTCACTTTCATGTTCGACCCCTCGAGCGTCCAGCTCGGTTTCTTGCCGGGCGGGCAGACGCACGTCGTGTACGACCCGTCCTCCACGTTGTAGGACTCCCCACCCAGTTTCTCCACGCGCGAGCCGCAGATCTGGAAATTCCCGGGCTCGAGGATGACTTCGCCGTTGACCAGGACGCCGGTCTCTTTCTCCGTGTCGAAAACCATCCGATCCGCGCGGTACTCGCTCTCCCACTCGCGCATCACAACGTGGCCGATACCCTCCAGCCGCCCGGCGGTGTCGTCGTAGATGATCTCGTCCGCCTCCATGGAGAAGTCCGCCTGCCAGGCGCGGGCATGGCCGATGGCGCGGACCAGATGTTTTCCCTTTTCGTACTCGACGTTGTCCGCGGTAATCTCGACGGGCCCCTTCTTCTGGCGCACCTTCTCGAAGGGATCCATCTGCGCGGTTGCCGTTCCCCCCATGCCGGCCACGAGGATCAGGAGGAGGCACGCTGCGATCAGGGGTCGGAGGCTCATTCGGGAGGAGAAGTATAGCACGGTCGTCATTCTGCTATTCACTTGAAATCCCGTGGAGTGTGTGGCATACTGAATTCTCGATCGGTGCCGGGATGGCCTTCCCACTCGCGCCGGTCGGCAGGTTCAGGGAGTGAACCTAGGAGGGCATACAATGCGGTCGGAGAAGATCCGCATTTTGATTCTGGTTGTACTCACAACGATTGTTTTGGCCGCCTGAGATGTTCGGCGTCACATTGGCGCGCCTGGCTGGGCGTGGGTTGCGGCGCGACCTCCCCCCGCTCGCGATGGCGCTGGCCTTGGCGGGGCTTTCGGTCTACGCGTGCGAAGAGGTGGACGTCTCGGACCGCGCGAAGGTGTACGGCACCGTCACCGATGCGGACGGAACCCCGCTCGGAAACGTCAAGGTCGAGGCCTGGCTCGGCGCCGAATCCAAGGCCGGCACGCGGTCGAAGGATGCGGACGATCCGAAAACGAGCGAAAACGAGAAGGGGACCTACAACCTTTCGGGCGTGCCGACCGGGGATCTTCGGATCCGCTTCAGCGCGGATGGAGTTGCCACGAAGCACTATGATCTCACCCTGGCCGAGGCCAACGTGAGGCTCGACGCCGTCCTCGTGCCGCCCTCGGCGACGCTCAAGGTTTTCGTGCTCAACCCGGCCGCGGGGCAGGCGTCGCCCTCGCCGGTGCAGGGCGCCCGCGCGGCGCTCAGCCATTCCAACTACGTGCTCGCCTCGCCCGCGGCGGCGCCGCGTCGCGCCGCCTCCCGGCTCGTGGGGACGGCGATCGCGACCACGGGTGCGGACGGGGCGGCGACCTTCGAGGGGTTGGCGGAAGACGACGGGTTCGAGGTCTCCATCGCGGGGTTCGATCTGAACAACGACGGAGAGAGCGATCTTGAGGGCGAGCGGAGAAAGGTGGATCTGTCCAAGAACGCCGCTCTCGTGGAACGCACGATTTCATTCCTCCTCGCCAAGCGGCTCGCCAACACGGGGTCTCTTACCGTGAAGGTCTACGGCGTGGACGAGGCCCTGGCCAACGCCTCGGTCACCCTCGCAAACGTACAACACAATCTCGAAATTAGCGCCACGACGGATTCGAACGGCCAGGTCGCGTTCAGCGGCTTGCCGACCGTCCAGGGCTATCAGATCTACGTGAAGCCGTTCGACAAGGACGGAGACGGCACGCCGGACTTCGAAAGCTACCTCTACCCCGTCGCCGACTCCGATCGAAGCGGAGGGGTGCTCTCCACGTTCGCCCTCAACACGTACACGGACTCCACCCTCAACCTCCGCCTCTCCCGCGCCACGGGTTTCCGCATCCTCACGACGAATATCGGCGCGGACCGGACCATCGGTCCCAGCGAATCCATCGAGATCGTGTTCACGCACGAGGTGGACCCGCTCACGGTGGACGATCCAAATGTGGACTTCTTCCTCGCGGTTGACGCAGATCGGGACAACGATTTCGAATGCTCCGGTGACGCTACCTCGTCGGCCGGCGAGTGCGTCGCCTTCACGGCGTCTCTCACCGATCCGGGCACGAAGATGACGATCCGCTACGTGCAGCCTTGGAAGGAAGGTTTTCGCTACGCCCTTCTCCTCTGCGGGCTCTCGGCCGCGGACGTGGCGGGAGGATCTTCCACCACCGCGATGGTGGGCGGCGTGCGCTCCACCTCCGGCCTGGGCCTTGCGGGCGAGGACTGTCTCATCGCGTACTGGGTCCGCAGCACGGCGACGCGCTCGACGATCACCGATGTAATCATACCCAGCTTGTGCGGCACGACGACCAGCGCGGACTGCGACAGCTTCTCCAGCCAGGTGGACTACAACTCGTCCGTGGACATCCAGTGGTCCACTCCGGCCAATGTCACGCCCTCCGGCTACCGCCTACACGCGAAGAACAACGCGAATGTTCCCTACTGGGTGCGGCTCCAGACCATCCGGCCTTCGGGCCAGGCCACGAACTACGTCCTGGATGTCTCGCTCCCCTCGGTGTTTAACCAGTTGCCCCAAGTCGGCACGAGTCCGTTCGGCAAGGGCACACAGGTCCACTTCGCGGTAGTGCCGGTGAGTGCCGACGGCTGGGAGAGCGACATTTCCTCGGACGACACCAAATGGCTCAAGGTTTCGGATCAGTACTTCGCCGAGGCGCCGCTCGCCAGCAGCTCCTTTTCCTTGAGTTTCACCCAGCAGGCGGCGCCGGGGCAGGACACGAGCAAGGTCAGCTCCGGGAGCACCGCGGACAACCAGAACGCCGGCACCACCGGCACGACGGCGACCGCGAGCAAGACCATCCACGTCCGCGTCTCAGGCTTCGCCGAGCCGATGGATACGGGCGTCAGCCCCGAGATCTCCGGAATCGAGGAGGGCGCGGGTCCCGTCACCGAGGCGGTTCTGGGCGGCACGGCAACCTACACGTGCAGTACGTCGGGCACGGCGAACCCGACGGCGGTCCCCTCGTTCACATGGTCGTGGGATCCCACGGGAACGGAGGGCGTCATCTCCTTATCTGTCACCGCGGGAGGGAACAACGCGGATGACTGCGTCCTCATCAAGCTGGGGGGGGGCAAGGACGCGTCGGGGAACGTCGAGCCTGCCGAAACTCAGTCGGGCTCGCTCGCCCTCGGCTCCTGTGCGCGTGACCGCTGCTTCATCCGCCTGAACTGACGCCGTCTCAGGAGCGCGAGCCGTTGCGGGGGGCGCCGTTCGTGGTGTCTTCGACTACCGCCCCACCCTCGCTCAGGGCGAGAGCCACCGCGCAGTCCCGGACCTGGCGATAGAGCGGATCGAGGAAGCCGGCGAACGTCACAGGTTCTTTCCAGTTCGGAGGATCGCCGAGCCGCCGCAGGAGCGCGCACGGCACCGGCGGCTTCTCCAGCGTGACTTCGATTTCCTTGAGGGGTGCCAAGGGCTCCCAGAAGCGATCGAGCGTGTCCTCCACGGGAAGCGCCGGGGGGGGGGCCGGTGGGAAAAAATCCGGCGGCTCGGTCGGGGCCGCGGGCTTCTCCACCGGGGCGCTCTCCCGGACGGGCCCACCGAAAGGGGCGAGACGCCTCACCCTCAGCGCCTCCAGAATCTGCTCCTTCGTCCGCCCGCGCAGGACGAAGAGCATGAAGGGATCCTTGTCGAACCGCTCTGCGAGCACGTAGTAGACCGCCGCGATGTGTTTGCACGGATTCGCCCAATCGGGGCAGGTGCACGCGGTCTGGAGGTCCCGGCCGCTCCGCGGGAAGAGCGGGATCCTCGCCGCCCTGAACGCCCCCTCGATGTCGCGTGGCATCTCGCCGGCCAGGAGCTTGGCCGCGAAGATGGCCTGCGTGGCCATCGGGTCGAGCACCCTGTCCCACTCCCGGTCGCCCAGCGGCCTGAGCCGGATCTCGACGTCGTAGGGCTGCGGCCGTGAGCCCTGCACCCTCGCCGTCACGAGTCCCGGCAGGAGGTCGAACCCGACCACCTGCCCGCCGCGGGCATAGGTGCGGCCTCTGAGGAGGCGGTTGTGCCAGCCGAAGGACTCGAGGACGCCGATCCACCGTTCCGACCACCACGTCTCCCCGATCCTCCCCCTGCGGCTCTCGAGACGCGCCCCCCCCCGCACGCGGCGCGGCGCGCGCGATCGGCGGCGTTCCCACCACTCGGACCTGCGCCGGCGATCCATCTACTCCTCCACCACGGCCTCTTCGCGAAGGGCGAACAGTTCCTTGATCTCGTTCGTGGAGAGCTCCGTGATCCACGCCTCGCCCGCCCCGATGATGTTCTCGGCCAGCGATTTCTTCCTCTCGATCATCTCGTCGATCCGCTCCTCCAACGTCCCCCGGCAGAGGAACTTGTGCACGAGGACGTTCTGCGTCTGGCCGATCCGGTACGCCCGGTCCGTGGCCTGGTTCTCGACGGCGGGGTTCCACCACCGGTCGAAATGGAACACCCGGTTCGCGCGGGTGAGGTTGAGCCCGAATCCGCCCGCCTTGAGGGAGAGCACAAAAAGGGGCGGGCCCTTCGCTCCGTCCTCCGCCTGGAAGCGCGCGATCATCCTCTCTCGGGTCGGTCTCGGGACGCCCCCGTGGAGGAAGAGGACCTCGCCACCGAAGGCGCGTTCCAGCGCCTCCACCAAAAGCGCCCCCATCTCGGCGAACTGGGTGAAGATCAGCGAGCGATCGCCCTCCGAGAGGGCCTCCTCGATCATCTCGATGAGGCGAGCGAGCTTGCCGGACCGGCGATCGGCCGCCTCGCGCCGCAGCTTGTCTTTCAAGAACTGGGCGGGGTGGTTGCAGACCTGCTTGAGCTTCGTGATCGCGGCGAGCACGAGCCCCTTCCTCTTGATCCCCTCCGCGTCCTGGATCTGCTCGATCATGTCCTTCACCACCGCGCGGTACAGTGTGGCCTGTTCGCGCGTGAGCGTGCAGTAGACCTTCATCTCGGTCTTGGTGGGGAGGTCCGCGATGATCGTGGGATCGGTCTTGAGGCGTCGGAGGACGAAGGGGCGCACGAGGCGGCGGAGTCGGTCGCCCGCCTCGCGGTTCTGGTAGCGTTCGATCGGCACGGCGAAGCGGCTCCGGAACTCCTTCTCGCCCCCGAGGTAGGCGGGGTTGAGGAAGTTCATGATGGACCACAGTTCGGCCAGCCGGTTCTCGACCGGCGTGCCGGTGAGCGCCACGCGGAAGCGGCCCTGGAGGCTGCGGGCGGCCTGCGACTGCTTGGCCCACGGGTTCTTGATGTTCTGCGCCTCGTCCAAAACGAGCATCGACCACTCGATGCCTTTCAAAAACCCCTCGTCCCGGTGGAGGAGGGAGTAGCTGGTCACCACCAGATCGTGCCGGCTGGCCTCGGCGGTGAACTCTTCGTCCTTCTTCCGGCCGGCGCCGTGGTGGAGAAGGACCTTGAGCGAGGGGGCGAACTTCGTGATTTCCTTTTCCCAGTTTCCCAGGACCGACGTGGGACACACCACGAGTACGGGTGCGCGTGTCCCGTCTTTCTCCCGTTCCCGAAGCACGAGCGTGATGAGTTGGACGGTCTTCCCGAGCCCCATGTCGTCCGCGAGGCACGCCCCCAGGGCCCACTCCTTGAGAAATGCGAGCCAGGAATAGCCGCGGAGTTGGTAGGGCCGGAGTTGGCCCTGCAGCGACGCGGGCGCGCCCAATTCGACGACCCGAGCCTCGTCGCGAAGGCCGTCCATCAGCTCCTTGAGGTGTCCCTCGGCCTCGAAACCGGCGACGGCCATGCCCACGCCCTCCCGCTGGAGCTCCGCTTGGCCGAGCCCTAGACGGAGGAACTCTCGGAGCGTCATCTCTCCGCGCGCGGAGCGGCTGCTCCAGAACCTGAGCGCGGCCTGGACCTCATCCGGTCTCATCTCCACCCACTGGCCGCGAACGCGCACAAGGGGGACCTTGAGCTCCGCCAGGGCCTCGAAATCCTGCTTGGTGATCGGCTCGCCGCCGAGGACGAGTTGCCAGTCGAACTCCACGATCGAGTCCAGCCCGAGCGTGGCGTCGGCGGCGCCGCGGGCCGATTGCATCACCCGCAGCCGGACGCCGGGGCGCGGCCCATGCATCCCGATGGGATCCCACCAGGAGGGGACCAACACGCCGAATCCGCTCTGCTGAAGGAGCCAGGCCGCCTCGCGCAGGAAGGTGTATGCCTCACCCGTCCTGAGATAAACGAACACGGGTCGCGGCAGGCGCAACCCCCGCTCGATCGGGGGGAACATGCGGGAGGCGCGGCCGAGGTCGCCCAGGAGTTTCTCCTGCGGCTGCTCGATCCTGCGGTCGAAATAGGTGAGCGCGGAGCCCGCGGCCCGCCAGATCGCCCCGCCCGGGACCAGGAGACTGGGGTCGTCCGCCGCCTGCATGAAAAACCGCAGGGTCCACGGTGGCTCCGTTCCCCTCGTGCGCCGCCCCCTGCGCCGAGGCGCGCGATACTCCTCGGGCGGCTCCAGGCGGAGGCACGTTCGAAAAGGTGCGCCGCCCCCCCCCGGCGCGAGGGACGAGGCCCAGGCGAACAGTTCTCCGGAGTCGGATCCCGCGGGTTCGCCATCCCGACCCTCATCCGCCGTCGGCCGAAGCAGAGAAGAAAGCCAGGCGTGGGCTGGATTCTGGGGGTCGGACAACTCCCGCTGCAACGGCATCCCCACCATCGCCCGCCGGATGAACGAGTCCGTCACAGTCTCGAAAAAATGTCTCAGGATTTCGCCGGGGTTCGGCCAGGCTTGTTCCGATCCGCGGCCGGTGTCACGGCTGGTTGCAAGGCCGGGTGTCGCGTTCTCGCGCTCGGCCGTTTCGGGCAGGTAGGTCCTGCACAGCGGCGGCATCGCCTGCGCCAGCGCGGCAAAGCGCCTCCGATCCCCTTCCTCATCCAAAACAGGCCGCCATGCCGCCCTGAGGTGTCCGTTGCCCTGCGTGATCTTCGAGACGAAGGGGAGAAATCGCTCGCGGGCGAGCAGCTCCACGGCGAGTTTGCCGGCGGAACTCCAGTAGAGCATGTCTGCTCCGAACGACACCTGTCCGCCGGCGTCGCCCGTGCCGGGAAGGGAAACAAGGAAGCCGAGCGCGTCCAGGCGCCCCAGGCCGAGGCCTTCGACGCGGTAGGGGGAAAGAGCCATCCCGTGTTTCCTTCGCCCGCGTTCCGCGGGGTCCTCGAAGGAGGCACAGGGGCCTGCCGCGTCCGCCGGGAGCGCGACGCGGGCGGCTTCCATCAGGGGCCTCACCCCCTCTTCCGAGAAGAGCAGGGCCATGAGCCGCGCTTGCAACTCGTCGGACGGGAGCGAGAACGGGTGCCTCTGCGGGGCCATCGTGGACCTGACGGGCCGCCGCTCGGGGCTTTTCGACTCGGCCCACACGAAGAAGCGCGCCCGATCCACGAGCCAATTCCCGTGGACGACGATCGGCCTGATCTCCGCGCTTTCGTCGGGTTCAGTCTCAGCTTGGGCCATTCACTCGTACCTGCCTTTGGAACGGTCGGCGGGCTCCGCGCGTCCTCTCGGGGGCCGGTCAAGGCCCGCTGAGCCGTCGCGATCCTCGCCGCTCGAAGCCTGGTGGGGCGAAGCTACCGGCGCGGTCTTGCTCGCCCGCCGCCGCTCGTCCCCATCCGACTCCGTGCCGTCTCCGACGAACCCCTTCGCCAGGAGCGGCTACAGGTAGAGCACACCACGAATCGCTTTTTTGTGCAAGTGGGGTGAGGGGGCTCTGTGGCCCGGTCTTGAGACCCGCTCTACGGCTCCGCAGATTGCCCCGGCCGCTCAAATCGCTCCGCCAGGAACTCCTTGAACGCGCGACCGTTCGCTCGAAGCGCACCGTCCTCGGCCACCAGCGCGCGGGCGCCGCCGAAGCCCGGGACGTCAATGCTGAACCAGACGGCCAGCGGGAGCTTGAGGTCCAACACCTGTTTCATCAGCGCGCGGACTTCGGCGGGATCCTCGGAAAGCTGCCGGCCCATCTCGTTGGTGAGAGCGGGCAGACCCGTCACGCGGGTCAAGTAAGCAACCGCTTGCGCCATCCACTCCGGGCGGGGCACGTACCAGTGGAAATTCACGTAGTCGGCCCCGGCATCCCGGTAGCCCGCCAGCAACGCCCTGCCCTTCGTGAGCTGCTGGTGCGCGCGCTCCGTGCGCAGGAGCGCCGTGCCATGGATCTTGCCCTTGCCGAGTTTCTCCAGGGCCTTCTTGCCCAGCCCCTCATCCATCACGCGCCCCGCCTCGTCCTTCTGCCCGCGCATCTCCAGGTCCTCCGCGAGGAGGAAGAGGACAAGGTTGCTGACCAGTCCCCCGTTTGTGCAGGGGATGCCTCGCTCGTGCGCGGCCGCGCAGGCTGCGGAGAGCTCCCGATGATATTCCTCCGGTGTCCCCGTGTAGAACAGCGCCTCCGAATTCTCCTCGTTCTCGACGACCAGGAGGACCGGACGGCACGCCGCGAGGATCTCGGCTACAACGCGTCGAAACCGATCGAGGTCTTTCGGCGGGGACGTGGGCTTTCGCCCGCCGTCGTTGCGGATCGTGAGGACGAGGTCGAGCCCTTGGGCATGCGCGAGTTCGCATTCCCCACTCTTCCCGTTCCACTGATCAACGAACACGGCATTGGGGCGGTAGAACCTCACCCCTAACTGCCTTGCGACCTCCGCGTGCTTCCTCGGGAGCATCACGCCAAACGGGTTCCCGTCCGAAGACGCGCGGATCGCCGTCGGGGCGCGGGCGGGTCTTTTCCCACTCTCAGCGAGGACCTCCTCTGTTCCCATCGAGCCTTGGAACCCGATCAGGAGCGCCAAGAAGAAGAGAGAGATCCCCTTTGTCCAATCTTTGCCAGCGGCCGGGTTGCCCCTCACGGCCAGCAGATTGGCTGAGATTCCACCTTCTGGCAAGAGCTTCTACCTCGGCAGGCGCGTGACAGCGAGGGTTCTTGGCACTCAGCCCACCGTGTCGTGCCAATTTGGCGCGCTGAAGGGGTGACATGGAAAGTCGTCAATCCCCGTTTCATCAAAATTCAGGAGCTTTGGAACAAAACGCGGGTCTCAGGAGTCTAATTAAAGTGTGAGGGTATTTTCTCTCAAGAGCGTGGATCGGACGTCGGCTGGGTGGCCGGCCTCGGCGGTGTCCCGCGCATGGTCCCGCACCCGCCTGCCCCGCCGCAGCGGGTGTGACCGAATGCGCGGCCGAAATCAGACCTCCTCAACACCAAGCGAAACGGGGCGAGAAGTGTTTGGCGTGGAAACCACCGGAGAGGCGATCGCGCCGTCCTGGCGTGATCCCGGGCACGTCGACCCGCCCGCCCCGTTTCTTCTTCCCAACCGTCTCTGTCGGAGGTGGGGCTTATGTTGACCGAACCTGAAATCTACTCGAGGGTGGAACGCGTCTTTCATCAGTTCCTACCGGAGGAGACCCGCGCGCAGATCTCTCGCGAGGCTTCGTTGATCATGGATCTGCGGATCGACTCGCTCAAAGTGGCCGAGCTCTCGATCCTCCTCGAAGAGGCGTTCGGGCAGCCGGTCTACTTGCCGGACATGCTTGCCGAGGAAGACGACCCCAACGATCTCACGGTGGCCTCTCTCGTAGGTTTCCTTCAGAGGTGCCTTGGAGCGATTCAATGACGCGCCCCTTCCTAGTCTCCCGTCGGGGCCCCGTCCTCTACCTTGACATGGACGGTCCCGGATCTTCCGTCAATGTTCTGACGCGCGCCGCCGCCGAGCAGCTTGGAGAGGTGCTGGATGATGTGGAGCGCCGCGAACTGGGGCTCATCGTGTTTCGCTCGCTCAAGCCGTACAGCTTCATCAACGGAGCGGAGCTTCTCGTGGCCAAGAGTGTGAAGACGATGGAGGATCTTCCGCGGCTCACGGAGGTCCTTCGTTCCGCTTACGAACGAGTGGCCTCGTTGCCGGTTCCAACGCTGGCCGCGATCCGTGGCAACTGTTTCGGGTGCGGGATGGAATTCACGCTGGGGTGCGACTACCGCGTCGCGGCGGACTCCTACGACACGTTTTTCTACATGACGGAGTTGAGGGACTACCACTGCCTCCCTGTTTTTGGCGGACTCAGCCGTCTGCCGCGGCTGGTGGGTCTCAAGCCCGCCGTGGATCTGCTCCTGTGGGGCGAGAAGTGGTGGGCGCCCACGGCCTTCGAGCGGGGACTGATTTCGGGCGTCCTCGGGGCGGCTCGCTTCGAGGCCGAGCTCGATGAGCTGGTTGAGGCCTTGTTGGGGAACGGGCTGCACAAGCGGGTTCTTCCCGAGCGCGCGGAAGCGTGCGCGGGCGCAGGTCTGGACTGGCCCGCCTACCGGCAGCACGTGGAGGGGCGAATCAAGGCATCGCCGCCTGACCGGCAAGGGCTCTACCGATTGTGCCTCGATATCCTCGGTGAGACGGCGTCCCCCCGCAACGGCGTCGTGCAGACCACGCGCGGATCAGACGTGGCCCGTCCCCTCGGAAGTCCGGCCAACCGCGCGGCGGCCTCGTTTTTCTTCATCCGCACCATGGCGAAGGTGGCGAGCGCGGGGACGTCGTCCACCGTGCCCGCCCGTCACGTCACGTTGGAGATCGCGCCTTCGGCCGCGGGCCACCCATTCGTGGATGTTCTGCGGCGCAGGCCCATCGCGGGTCTCATGCTACGGCCGGGCATGCCTAGGGGCAATGGGCGACCGGCGCCACCACTCCGGGTGGTGGACGATCAAACCGCCCGCGCCGTGAATCTCGAGATCGCCTGGGGCTACCAGGAAGTCGAGAAGCCACAGGGGCGAGGGCTTCTGTATTTTCCCGGCGCGGCTCGCGTGGATCTGTGCGAGCTCATGATCGACGCGGAGGACCGCGACCTTCTCCAGCCGTTCCTGGTGCTCCTGCCACACCTGGGTTGGCACCCGATCGTCCTCACCGGGGCCGGCGATAGCGCGGTCAACCGATTGATCCGAGCCTACTTCGGCGCCATCGAATCCACCTTGGACGCCGGAGGCCGGATGGGGGATGTGACGCATTCGCTGTGGGCCTTCGGTTTTGACCACACTCCGGCCGAGCTGGCGGCGGACCTGTTCGGTTCGGATGCGCCGCCGACGGCCGATTCTGCGCCCCCCGGCCGATCGGACCCCGAGGCCCTGACCAGCCTTCTCCTCGCCTTGTACCGCGAGGGACTCTATCTCGAACGGGAGCGGCGCTTGCGCCACGCCTCGCAAGTGGACGTCATCGTCCGCTCTCTATCCGGGTTTCCCCTCTCCCGCGGCGCGTTCACCGGCTACATGAAGCAGATGATGACGGGCGTTTTTGTGTCAGAGCCGACGTCCGCCCCCGTGGCCGTTCAGGAGAGCCATGCGGAGGCTGTGCGCGAGGCGGCGCTCCAGTAGGGAGGAGAGGAGGTGCCATCCAGCCGGACATGAACAGCAACGGTCGCACGGCGCTCGTCACGGGTGCGGCGGGCGGGATCGGCGCCGCCGTGGCGCACAGCCTCCTCGCGGCCGGCCTGCGCGTGTGCCTGACGGACCGCGACGAGGCGGGTTTGGAGCGCGAGGCCGCGCGCCTTCGCGCCCTCCACGGGGAGCGACCCGTCTTGTTTGCCCGAATGGACGTGGACCGCCCCGATGAGGTCGAGGATGTCCACCGCACCCTCGGCGAGGCCTGGGGGGCGGTGGACGTGCTCGTGAACAACGCGGGGATCTTCGACGAGCGGCCCTTCCTCGAGATCGAGGAGGAAGGTTTCAGGCGCGTGCTCGAAACCAACCTGCTCGGCGCCGTGCGCTGCTGCCGGGTGTTCGGGCGGGACATGGTGGAACGGGGCTCGGGCAAGATCGTGAATATCGCCTCGATCTCGGCGTGGAGGGGAGCCCCGCGCGCCGCGCACTATGCCGCGAGCAAGGCCGGTCTTGTCGCGCTGACGCTCACGCTCGCGCGCGAGTTTGCCGAGCGAAATGTTCAAGTCAACGTCGTCCTCCCCGGCTACATCGACACCGGAATGATGGGGCACCGGCGGGGAGTGATGCTGAAATATGCGGCGTGGCGCGTGCCCGCGGGGCGGCTGGGCCGGCCGGAAGACGTGGCGGAGGCGGTCCGCCTCCTCGTCGTGGCCGACACGAGCTACCTCACGGGCGCCCAACTCGTCGTGGATGGGGGGTGCAGCCTTGGATGAACAAAAAGCCTCTAGCACAATGGCGCGGGCTGCCTGCCCGCCGAAGTCCGTCCGCCGTGGCGGACTGGACAGGCGGGAAGCCCGCGGCTACCCGGAAGGAGAATCCGAGGTAGGCGCACCCGTGGAACGGGGCACAGCAGGCTTTGAGCCTGCGACGCCGTCGCATCGGGGGTCCGTTCCGCTGGACGCTCAAGGGTCTACGGACGGCTTCCTGTTGGCCAAAATGCTCCGAGAGCAGGAGGACAACCCGCGCCGCGTTTGCGGCCATCTGCTCAACTCGCAGGGCGAGATCGTGAGCACACTCACCCTTGGTGGGTGGATCGAGAAGGCCGCCGCCTTGGCGGGCGTGATGGCGCGCCGGGGGCTGACCGAGGGCGATCGCGTCATCCTTTCCCTGCCCACGTCTGAGGAGTTTCTGGTGACGTTCGTCGGTCTCTGGTGGCTGGGCGCCGTGCCGGTGCCCGCGCCGGAGGTCTCCGCCCACACGAAAAAAGGCAGTCTCCACGAGCGGCTTCTCCAGATGGTCCTCGACTGCTCGCCCCGCGCGATCATCACGAACCAAAGCTCTGCCGCGTCTCCCACCCTGCCGGGCGTCGAGGTCTGGACGAGCGACGACCTGGTGGGCAACGGAATCGGGGACGAAGGGTCCCCCCCCCCGCTCGTTCGACCGGCCCGGGACGCCTGCGCGTTCGTCCAATACACCTCGGGGAGCACGGGAGCGCCCAAGGGCGTCGTCGTCACCCACGCCAGCCTCATGGCCAACATGGACGCCACGGGACGGGCCTGCGGCGCCTCGCCCGCCGACAGCTTCCTGTCCTGGCTTCCGATCTACCACGACATGGGACTGATCGGGGCCGCGTTGTGGACGACGTACTGGGGCATGCCCTTCCACCTCATGTCCCCCGCCGCGTTTCTCTCGAACCCCTCGGTGTGGCTGCGAACCATCTCGCGGCTCGGCATCACGCTCTCGATTGCGCCCAACTTCGCCTACCATCTGTGCGCCCGGCGGGTCCGTCCCGAGGAGATCGAAAACCTCGACCTCTCGCGCTGGCGGCTGGCCTTCAACGGCTCGGAGCCGATCGATCCGGCCAGCCTCGATCTGTTCCAGAGGAGGTTCGAGCCGTACGGTTTCGCGCGCACGGCATTCTACCCCGTGTACGGAATGGCCGAGGCCACGCTTGCCATCTCGTTCCCGCGCCCGGGCGAGGCGGTTTACGTGGACCGCGTGAGCCGTCGCGCCCTGACGGAGCGGGGTCGGGCTGAGCCAGCGGCCGCCGACGGGAACGATACGGTGGAATTCGTCTCCTGCGGCTCTCCCATCCCGGGGCACGCCGTGGTGATCCGGGACCCTGCCTCGGGCAAAGCCTTGGGCGAAAGGGAAGTCGGGGAGCTCTGTTTCCAGGGTCCGTCCGTCACGCCGTACTACTTTCACCAGTCGGGCCAGGGGTCGCCCCGCTCCGAACTCCGGACGGGGGATCTCGGCTACATCGCGGAGGGCCGTCTCTTCGTGGTGGATCGAATCAAGGACCTTATCCAGATCGCCGGCGTGAACTACTACCCCAGCGATATCGAGAAACTCCTTCAGCAGATCCCTGGCGTCCGGACGGGGCGCGTGGTGGCCCTCGGGGCATCCAACGCCGAGACCGGCACGAGCGATCTCGTCATTGTGAGTGAGATCACCAAAGATGCCGACCTCGAGGCGCTCATCAAACAGATTCGAGAGAAACTCTACCGCGCGCTGGATCTCGTTCCGCGCGATGTCGTCCTCGCGGCGGATCGGGCGATCCCCATCACGACGAGCGGCAAGGTCCAGCGGCGAAAATGCCTGGAGATGTACCTTCATGACAGCCTACCCAGTGCCCGCAACATCTGACCGACAGCCCGAGGGGGCGGACCACCTTCCCTTCGAGGTGCCGGAACGTCTGTATCCGTTCCGTCATCGCTTCCGCTCGATCCGCGGGATCCGGGTTCACTACGTGGACGAGGGAGAGGGACCGCCCATTCTCTTCCTTCACGGCAATCCGACGTGGTCGTTTGTCTACCGCGACATCATCAGGGGGCTCAGGGGGCGCGGCTTCCGCTGCGTCGCGCTCGACTATCCCGGTTTCGGGATGTCCGAGAAACCGCCCCACTATGGCTACACGCCCTTGGAGCAGGCGCGTGTGGTGGAGGGCCTCGTGCAGAACCTGGATCTGAAGAACATCACGCTTTTCGTGCACGACTGGGGCGGGCCGATCGGGCTGTGGGTGGCGGGGCGGCATCCGGAGCGCATCCGGCGACTTGCCATCGGCAACACCTGGGCATGGCCGGTGCCGGGCCATCCCCGGGCGCGGCGATGGATCGCGTTCATCTCCGGTCCCGTGGGCCGGTTCCTCGTCACGCGTCTCAACTTCATGATCAATGTCCTCCTGCGCTCCGGCTCCGTGCGGCACCGCGAGAGGTTCTCCCCGGAGGTCATGGCGGCCTACCGGAGCCCGTTTTCGCGGCCGCAGGACCGCGCGCCCATGCACATCTTCCCCGCGCAGATCTTCGCGGCGGAGGCGTTCCTGACCGAGACGGAAGCGGGCCTGGCGAGCCTCGCCGAAAAACCGGTTCTCATCCTGTGGGGTGAGCGGGACGTGGCATTCAAGGAGGAGGAACTTGCGCGCTGGATGAAGATCTTCCCTGCGGCCTCCCTTCAACGCTTCCCCCGCGCGGGACACTTCCTCCAGGAAGATGTGCCGGACGAAATCGTCGAGCGGATCGCGGCATGGGGCTGAGCCGGAACGGAGGCGGAGAAGTGCCGGACGCGGGACGGACTCCAATCCCCTGGCAGCAGGCAACGGCGGCCCACCGGCTTGCCGAGGCGCTGGGCTTGCTCTGGCGTGGCGAGCCTTTGAGCCCGCGCCTGAAGGAAGAGCACCGCCGCCTCCTTCTCCAGCGCGCCGCCACGCTCTGCTATGTCGGCCCCCCCATCTACCTTTTCACCATTCTCATCTACGACTACCTGTACCACCCGGCTGTTGTTTTCTCCGGAGGACTCCTGGCCAGCGTTCCTCCTTCTGCCGCCCTTCTCCTCCTTCGGCTGACCCTCCGCACCCGGTTCATGCAGCGTCACTACAACCTTCCTCTCTTCCTCATCCTCGGTGTCTTCTCGAACTACGCGGAGACGATGAACCTCCAGCTCACGGGCGGCGGCGAGGGCGGGTTCTTCTTCCCCTACTTCCTCATCTACTTCACCCTGGCGGTCTACTACCAGGGCTCCTTCCCATGGGTTCTGGCCGCCGCCGCGCTCCTCATGTTCGGCTACGCGGGATCGGAGTGGGCCCTCGGACGCGACTTCGCCTCCTCCCGTGTGACCTCGCACGTCATCTATCTGGCCGACGCCGCGGTGATCAGCCTGGTCGGCCAGCGGATTGTCTACACGTGGTTCCTGCGCGACAAAAAGAGCCAGATCGAACTCGAAGAGGCCAACGCGCGTCTCAAGGACCTTGACCAGGCCAAGTCCACCTTCTTTGCCAACGTCTCACACGAGTTCAAGACACCGATGACGCTCATCTTGGGCCCGCTCGAGATGGCCCACGGCGACGCCCCGCCCGACACCGAGTCGGTGCCGTTTCCTCGCCGGACGTTCCTCTCGATCCTTCAGAACTCCTACCGGCTTTCCGGACTGATCAGCGACCTCCTGGACCTGACGCGCAGCGAGATGAAAAAGACACGCCTGCGCGCGGTGATCGTCTCGCGCCCGGCCGAGTATTTCCGGGGTGTCCTCACCTCGCTGGGTGCTCTGATGGAAGAGAAGGAGCTCTCCTATGAGTTGGAGGTACCGCCGCACCTCCTGTCCCACCGATTGGACGTGGAAAAAATCGACAAGGTCCTGGTCAATCTGGTGTCCAACGCCGCCAAGTTCACACCCAAAGGCGGCATGGTGCAGGCCCGTTTGTGGGACGAGCCGGCGCCCGTCGCCCCGGGGCCACCCACACTCATGATCAGCGTGCGCGACACCGGCATCGGCATTCCCGCGGACAAGCTGCCGCACATTTTCGAGCGCTTCATGCAGGTGGATCCCTCCTCGACACGGGCCTATGGCGGCATGGGGATTGGGCTTTCGCTGGTGAAGGACTTTGTGGAGCTCCATGGGGGAACTGTGCAGGTGGAGAGCAGGGTTCGCTCCACGATCGCGGCGCGGTCCGCGCCATCGGCGGGCGCTTCCGGCATCGCGCCCGGCCCCGAATTCAACCCGGGCCCGTCCGTGGCGCACGGCACGGAAGTGACGGTCGCGCTCCCTCGGCGTTCCGAGGACTTGGTGACGGCCTCAACCGTCCGAGCCGCCCCCGGAGCCGAGGACAACAAGCTCCAGCGGCAGGTCTGGGCCTTGCGGCCCTCGGTGGTAGCGGGCATGCCCGCCGCCGCGGCCGGCCCCTCGGGTGCCCGTACGCTCCTCCTTGTGGACGACAGTCCCCAGATGCTCGCCATGCTCCAGGATGTTCTCCACGAATACCGGACGGTCGTTGCCGGCGACGGCGAAGAGGCCCTCCGCGTCGCGCGCGAGACACCGCCCGATTTGATCGTGAGCGACATCATGATGCCGAAAGTGGACGGCTACACCCTCGTCCGCGAGCTTCGCGGCGACCCGGTGCTGAAGGGGATCCCGATCCTCCTCCTGACGGCAAAATCGGGTGAAGAGGATTTGTGTATGGGCTTCTCGTCGGGCGCGGACGACTACGTCATGAAGCCCTTCGGCCCCCGCGAACTGCGCGTGCGCGTCGGCAACCTCTTGCGCATCCAGGCCCAGAAGCGCGCCCTCGAGGAGGCAAATCAGAAACTCCGAGAGACACAGGGTGAGCTGGTGCTGGCGGAGAAGCTCTCGGCGGTGGGCATTCTGGCGGGGGGAATGGCTCATGAGCTCAACAACCCCGTGGGCGCCGTCCGCAACTACGTCCAGGATCTTCTCGAAGACACGTCCCCGGAGGATCCGCGCTGGGAGCGCCTGAAAAAGATGGAAATGGCGACGGCGCGGTGCCGCCGCCTCGTCAGCGATCTCCTGACCTTTGCGCGGCAGAACCAGCAGCTTGAGCAGGCGGATGTCAACGAGGTGGTGGCGGCGACGCTGGCGGACGCCCGTCGGGAATCCGCCAAAGAAGGCGTGAGCCTCAGCGCCCACTTCGGGCGCGATCTGCCCAAGATCCGGATGGACCGGGCCCAGATCCGACAGGTCCTCATGAACCTGATCATGAACGCCCAGGACGCCATTCAGGGCAAAGGCGAGATCGCCGTCCGGACGCGGCACGAGGGCCCGCGCGTGCTCATCCAGGTTTCCGACACCGGCGCGGGCATCCCGCCCGACATCCGGAGCAAGGTCTTCGATCCCTTCTTCACCACGAAAATCAACGGCCGCGGCCTCGGCCTCGCCATGAGCTATGACCTCGTGAAGCGGCATAACGGCGACATTTCGGTGGAAAGCCGGCCGGGACGAGGCAGCACGTTCTGCGTCTCGCTGCCGACATGAAAAGCATGAAAAGCACACCACCCGTTCCCCGCTTGGAGCCCGAGGTGACCGGTCCGATCCGGGTGCTCCTGCTCGAGGACGACGAGGACTTCCGCGTGTCCCTCGCGCTGCGCCTGCGCAAGAAAAACCTTACCGTGGTCGAAACCGCCGTGGCACCCGAGGCGATCGAACAGCTCGGTAAGGTGGAGTTCGACGTCGTCATCTCCGACATCCGCCTGGGGGAAATGGACGGGATCGCGTTCCTGCGCGCGGTGAGGCGCGTGGTCCCCCGGCTGCCGGTCATCTTCCTGACCGGCTACCCCAGCGTGGAAACGGCCAAGGATGCCGTGGAGCTTCGCGCCCAGGCCTATCTCCTCAAGCCCCTCGACGATCTCGACGAGCTGGTGGAACCTCTCCACCGCGCCGTCCGCCAGTACCGCCTCCAGATCGAGAACGAGAGGCTCGTTCGGGAACTGAAGGAATCGGAGGAGCGGTACCGCCAACTCTTCGAGGGGGCGCGGGACATCATCTACCTGGCGGGCCCCGACGGGCGGCTCAAGCTCGTCAATCGGAGGGTGGAAGACGTGACCGGCTTCGCGGTGTCCGAGTTGGTGGGACAGCCGGTCGAAAGGCTCCTGACCGCGGCCGAAGGGCAAACCGAGCTCTCCCGACCCAATCCGGACGGCCTCGTGGAGGTGGTGCTGATGACTCGGAACGGAGCGCGATTCGACTGCGAGTTGAGCGTCACGGAGGTCCGGAACGGCTCGACACTCGTGGGCGTTCATGGCATCCTCCGCGACGTGACCGAGCGCCGGGCCCTGGAGGAGACCTGGAAGCGGTACGCCTTCATCGTGGACGCCTCGAGGGACATCATGGCGCTCGTGGACCGCGGATTCCTCTGCGTGGCGGCCAACGAGGCCTACTGTCGCGCCCACGGCAAGCCCCGAGAGGAGATCGTCGGCCGTTCCCTGGTGGACGCCTGGAACCAGAATGGCGTGGCCCACACCCTCCGGCGCCATTTGGACGCCTGTTTCGAAGGCCGCTCCTCGGAGTGCGAGATCGCGTACCGCTTCGAGGGGTTCGGCCTCCGGCAGCTCAGCGTGAACTGCTACCCTTACACGTCCGCCGCCGGGGTCACTCACGCCGCGGTCATGATGCACGACATCACGGAGCGGAAGCAGGCGGAGGGTGCCTTGCGCGAGAGCGAAGAGCGCTACGCCCTGGCCGTCCGGGGGGCGAACGACGGGCTGTGGGATTGGGATCTCAGAACCGAGGCCATGTATTTCTCTCCCCGCTGGAAGACGATGCTGGGGTATGCCGAAGAAGAAATCGGCAGCCGGCCGGACGAGTGGTTCAGGCGTGTGCACCCGACGGAGCTTGAACACGTCCGCGTGGCCCTCAGCACGCATCTGAAAGGCTACACCCCTCACTTCGAGAGCGAACACCGCATTCGCCACAAGGACGGCACCTACCGCTGGGTGCTCAGCCGGGGGCTCGCCGTTCGCGACGGCAAGGACAAGGCCTACCGTGTCTGTGGCTCGCAGACGGACATCACCCCCCGCAAGCAAGTGGAGCAGCAGCTCGTCCACGACGCCTTCCACGACGCCCTCACCGGCATGCCCAACCGCGCGCTCTTCCTGGATCGCCTGAGCCAGTCGTGCAAGCGGCTCAAGCGGCGGCGGGATTACATGTTTGCCGTCGTCTTCCTCGATCTCGACAGATTCAAAGTCGTCAACGACAGCCTCGGTCACATGGTGGGGGACCAGCTCCTCGTGGCCGTCGCGCGGCGCCTCGAGCGCTGCCTCCGGCCCGGTGATACCGTCGCGCGCCTGGGCGGCGACGAATTCGGCATCCTCCTCGACGACATCGGAGACGTGAAGGACGCCACCCGCGTGGTGGAACGGATCCAAAACCAGCTCGCCCATCCGCTGCGCCTCAAAGAGCAGGAGGTCTTCACGAGCGCAAGCATCGGGATCGCGCTCAGTGCCGGAGGCTACGAGCGGCCCGAGGAACTCCTGCGCGACGCCGATACGGCCATGTACCGCGCCAAGGCCCTCGGCAAGGCGCGCCACGAGGTATTCGACAAGGGGATGCACGAGCACGCCGTGGCCCAGCTCGAGTTGGAAACGGATCTGCGCCGCGCCCTGGAGCGCGAGGAACTCAGGCTCGAATACCAGCCCATCGTCGCCCTCCCCTCGGGCCGCCTCGTCGGGTTCGAGGCGCTGGCGAGGTGGAGACACCCGACGCGCGGGAGCATTCCACCGGCACATTTCATCCCCGTGGCGGAAGAGACCGGCCTCATCGTGCCCATCGGCCGATGGGTCCTGCGCGAGGCCTGCCGCCGCATGCGCGAGTGGCAATCGGCCGCACAGGCGCGCGAGCGGCTCTCCATCAGCGTCAACCTCTCCAGCAAGCAATTCCCGCGCACCAATCTTGGGGGGGAGATCAAGCGGATTCTGGAGGAAACAGGACTCGATCCGCGCTGCCTGAAACTGGAGATTACCGAGAGCGTGATCATGGAAAACGAGGAATCGGCGACCCGGACGCTCCTGGAGTTGCGCGACATGGACATCGACCTGTGCATTGACGACTTCGGAACGGGCTATTCCTCTCTAAGCAACCTCCACCGGCTTCCTATCACCACGCTCAAGATCGATCGCTCCTTCGTGGGCCGAATGGGGCCGACAGGCGAGAACTCCGAGATCGTGCGCGCGATCGTCACGCTGGCCCACAACCTGGGCATGAAGGTCGTGGCGGAAGGGATCGAGACCCGGGAGCAGGCCTCGTTGCTGGCGCGCCTCGAGTGCGAATACGGCCAGGGCTACTTCGTCTCGAAGCCGCTCGAGCAGCAGGGAGTTGAGGCGCTGCTCGCGCTGGGTGGCTGGTCCGCCTAGGCGGACTGGTCCTGAGCGATTCGGCGCGGTAGACTGCGCTCAAGAATGGTGACGCTGTGACCCGCGAAGGCCTCCTCATCTATGGGGCCTACGGCTACACGGGCGAGCTGGTGGCCCGGTGGGCGGTACGCAAGGGACTTCGTCCGCTCCTTGCCGGACGCGATGGCGCGAAGGTGCGACTGCTTGCCGAGACCCTCGGCCTGGAGAGCCTCGCGTTCCCTCTCGATGATGCCGCGGCGCTCTCGGACGCCGTGGCGAAGGTCCGCGTTGTTGTCCACTGCGCCGGCCCCTTCATCCACACCTCGGAGCTTGTGGCGGGGGCCTGTCTCAAACAGGGCGCGCACTATCTCGACATCACCGGGGAGGTGGACGTGTTCGAGGCTCTGGCCGCGAGGGATGCGGAGGCGCGCGAGGCCGGCGTGATGCTCATGCCGGGGGTTGGTTTCGACGTCGTGCCCTCGGATTGCCTCGCGGTTCATCTCCGCAACCGTCTCCCCTCTGCCACCCACTTGGCCCTCGCGTTCAGCGGCCTCGGCGCCGGGTTCTCGCGTGGCACGCTCACGACGATGGTGGAGCACATGCATCGCGGCGGTCTCGCGCGGCAGCGCGGCGCTCTCGTGCCCGTGCCGCCCGCGTGGAAAACGCGGCGGATCGACTTCGGATTGAGCTCGCCCCTGGAGGCTGTCACGCTGCCATGGGGGGATCTCTCCGCGGCCTTCGTCAGCACGGGGATCCCGAACATCGAGACCTACGCGGTGCTCCCCGGCCCCATGCGCCTCGCCCTGCAGGCGGGCCGCCTGGCGGGACCGTTGCTCAAGTCGAACACCCTGCGCGAGGTCCTCAAGATGGGCGTCCGCGCCGGCCAGGCCGGGCCGACCGAGGCCGAGCGGGCGCGCGGATTCAGCGTCCTGTGGGGAGAGGCCTCCGACGAACACACGGGCCTGCGCGTGGTCTCCCGCCTGCGCACCCCGGAGGGCTACACGCTCACGGCGATGACGGCGGTCCTGATCGCGCAGAAGGTTGTGGCGGGCGAGGCCCCCGCGGGTTTCCAGACCCCCGCGAAAGCCTACGGTCCGGACCTGATCCTCGAATTCGAAGGCATCGAACGCACCGACGTGTAGCCGTCAAGCGCCTGAACTCTCTCGCCCCACTCGGAAGTCTCGTCCAAGCGACCCGAAGAAGCTCCGCGGGGCCTCTGCGGTGACGGGCCGGATCCTACGAGATGGGCTTGCGCCCGGAAACCACTCGGACGGCCATCGGCAGCGCCAGATGACCGTTCCTGCGGAACTTCGAGACGGCTTGCTTGATCTCGGCCTCGGCCCCGGCCTTCTGCTCCGTGCTCAACTTCGCAAAGAGCGTCTGAAGGGGCGCCGCGATCTCCATCAGGGCCTCGAAGTACTCATCGGCCGAGGCGTAGAATGACTCTCCCACAGTTTCGTCCTCCACGATCGTGTCGAGTCCGGCGGATTCCATGGTTCCGCGCAGATCGCCGGGTTTCGCGAGCCGGAAGATGCCGGGCTGGTCCGGATCGGGCGTTGGAAGGGAGAGCATCTTCTTCAAAACGCCCATGGGAGCGGATGTCATGGGGTTCTTCTCGGGGGCGGACCACACGGCCGCCGCGAGATAGCCGCCGGGTTTCAGAACACGGGCGATGTCGCGCACGGCCTTCTGAATGTCGGGGAGGAACATGAGACAGAACCGGCTGGTGACGGCGTCGAAAGAAGCGTCGCCCAAGTCAATCGCACATGCGTCGGCTGCCATGAACTCCACGTTCGAGAGACCTTGTTCCTTCGCTTTCCTCCGGGCAACCGTCAGCATTGCCTCCGAAAGGTCGAGTCCGACGACAGACCCCTCGGGTGTCACGGCCTGGGCAGCGAGAAGCGCCGGGTAGCCCGTGCCCGATCCCAAGTCCAACACACGAAAGCCGGGCCGCAGTCGTGCTTCGGCGACGAGCCGATAGTTGATGAACGATAGGTTCCTGTCGAAGACAGCGTCCCATTTCTCCCATCCCGGCGCCACGCGGGTCCACTCTTCCCTTTGCGTTGAAATCACATCTTGCGCAGTCATGTTCGCCATGAATGACCTCCCCGGGGCCATTTGATGACCTCGTGAGGCTACATTACCGGCTCACCGCCCCGTGTCAAGTCAGGGCCTGCTCAGAGGCACTATCTGTGAGGACCCGTCAAAGTGGGGGCCGGCCCGGCTACCAGCGGGAGAGCGCAGCGGCCATGAGGTTGAGGGCCGCGGGCGTGCGCTCGGCGGCATCGAGGCCCACGTGCGCCATGGCGCCCCAGTGGCGCGTGAAGAAGCGTTGACCGCGCAGGAGCCCGTGGCCGTTCTTCCTCAACTCGGTCTCGGGCCCCGAACCGAGGAGGATCACCTGCCGCCCCCAGCCGCCGGAGACCTCCACGAAGTTTTCCGCATCCTCCATGACGTACCGCACCGCCAGGACTCCGAGGAATCCCAGTTCGCCGTGGCTCGGAACGAAAAAGACGCGCTCGCGCAGGTACCAGTTCCCAAGGTACTGCCCTGGCGAGAGCCCGATGAGGTGAACTGTGTCGTCGGCATAGCGCATGTTCCGATAGCTCATCGAAAATTCCCAACTTCGCGGGAGACCTTGGAAGATCTCCGCCAACGCATCGGTGGTTGGCATCACGTCGGGGTCGGCGACCGCTTGGAAGCGTAGATTCCCGTAGGCCCTCGGCCAGAGGTCCAAGTAGCCGTCCAGCGCCACCCCCTGGTCCCAGCGATCGAATCGAGTGAGGCGGAATCCCTCGAGGGCGAGGGAGCCCCGATCCCATCGGCGTTCGGCGGAAAGGGTGGCGGCATGCCAGTCATCGCGGTCCCTTTCGAACCGGGAGTACTCGTATCGGGCGGAGGCTTTCCAGGGAAATTCGTCGGCGTCCGCTTCAGGGATCGCGAAGTGGAGGGCCAGGAGTGCGAACCAGAGCTGAAGCCGGGTCATGCCTCGCGGGACGTGACGGCTTTCACCGGGGCCATGGCATCAACCCTCTGGGGCACTGGTTCTCGACTCCGCTCCGCTTCGCTCGAACCACAGTCTTCGAGCGTGTCGAGAAGTTCATTCCGCTCAGGGCTTGCCGCCGTTGCCGGCGAGTTCGAGCACCTTCTTGAGATCGGTCCGCGCCTCCCACTGGCTCCTCGGGTTTCGCAGGAGATAGGCCGGATGGAACGCGGGCACGAGCTTCGTGCCCTCGAAATCGAACGCCTTCCCCCGCAGCTTCGTGATGGGATCGGTTGTGCGCAGCAGCGTATGGGCCGCGTGCTTGCCCAGCGCGCAGACGACCTTCGGGCGGATCGCGCGGATCTGACGCAGCATAAACGGCGAGCACGTTTGTGCCTCGACCGGATCGGGGTCGCGGTTTTCCGGGGGGCGGCACTTGAGCACGTTGCAGATGTAAACGTCGCTGCGGTTGAGCCCGAACGCCTTGAGCATGTTCGTGAGCAACTGGCCCGCGCGCCCCACGAAGGGCTCCCCCTTGGCATCTTCATCCGCGCCCGGGGCTTCTCCGACGAACACGATCCGAGCCTTGGGGTTACCCACGCCGAAGACGATGTTCCTGCGAGTCTGGTGGAGCCGGCAGCGCGTGCAGTCGCCGAGGTCGTCGCGGATCTTCTCAAGGGTATCGGCGGTGGCCTGCGGCGCGGGCGGGGCGGGCGCGGGGTCGCCTGGTGATGTGGCGAGGATGGTTGCGGCCTTGGCCGAGGCCGGGGGGGGGGCGCCGGGGATAGGGAAGAGGACGCCCGAACGGCCCAGATAGGCGAAGTAGTCGCGCAGGGCGCGGACCGACTCGGCCAGATCGGCCGCGTGCCCGCGCCTACTCAATGTTCTGGACCTGCTGGCGCATCTGCTCCGTCGTGCCCTTCAGGTCGAGCGCCACGCGCGTCCACTCGGGCGTCTCGCACTTGGCCACGAGGGTGGAAATCTCTCGCTGCATTTCCTGGAGGAGGAAATCCAGCTTCCGGCCGGCGTCCGCCTCGCGCTTGAGCAGGTTCTCGAACTGCTCCATGTGGCTGCCCAGGCGCGTGATCTCCTCGGCGACGTCGCTCCGTTCGAGGATGAAGGCCAACTCCGATTGGAAGCGTTTCGTGTCGATCTCCTCCCCGGCGATGGCGTGGAGGCGGGCCTTGAGCTTGGCCGCGCGTTGGGACCGGTCCTGTTCGAGCCCGGCTTCGATCGCCCGGAGATCGGCGCGCATCTTTCGGAGGCGCGCCAGGAAGTCGCGCTCGAGCGTGTCTCCTTCGCGGCGGCGCATGGCCAGGAAGCCGCGCAGGGCCTTGTCGAACCCGCGCAGGAGCGCGGGCTTCAGCGATTCGGGGCCGGCGTGATTGGCGGAGACAGACCGGATCACGCCGGGAAGGGAGAGAATCTGGGCGAGACCCACATCAGGCTTCAGCCCCAGCGCGCGGGCGGTCTGCCGGATCCGGTCGCGGTAGGTCCGGGCCAGCTTCGCGTCGATGTTGACGTTCGGCGCCGCCGGCAGCGTCACGAGACGAAGGATGACGTCCACGCGCCCCCGCCGGCAGTGCGGCTTGATGCGTTCGAGGATGTCCTGTTCCAAGTCCTCGAGGCCGTCGGGCAGACGCATCGAGACATCGAGGAAGCGGTGGTTGACGCCGCGGATGCTCCACTCGAAGCGGTACGATCCCTCCCGGCTCTGGTGCCGACCGAACCCCGTCATGCTGACCGGCATGGCGCACCTATAGCATGTTCACCGGATCGAGGTCCAGACGCACCTCGAAGCCGGTGCGGCGGGGGCCGCGCGCATCCAGCAACTCCTCGAGCAGGGCGTGGAGGTCCTTCGATCCTGAGGCCTTGAGGAGGATATGCCACCGATAGAAACGGCGGAGCCGGTACAGCGGCGCGGGCGCGGGGCCGAGGAGCTCGACGCCGTGGCGGCGGGCCAGTTCTCCTGCGCGCCGGGCCGTCTCAAGAGCCGCCTCGCTGCCGCGCGTTTCGTCGGCCGCCTGGATCCGCAGCAGCGCGAGCCGCGCATAGGGTGGGTAGCCGAACTGCCGTCGGAACCGGAGTTCCTGCGCGTAGAACCGGTCCTCGTCGTACGCGCTCGCGGCGCGGATGGCATGGTGCTCCGGCGACATCGTCTGCACGATGACCCGTCCTCGCTGCTCCCCGCGGCCCGCGCGCCCCGCGGCCTGGAGGATCTGCTGATAGGTCCGCTCGGCGGCCCGGAAGTCGGGCCAGCGCAGCCCAAGGTCCGCATCCACCACGCCCACGAGGGTGATCTGCGGATAGTGATGCCCTTTGGTGATCATCTGCGTGCCCACGGCGATCTGCAGGGCGCCGGTTTCGAGTCCGTGGAGGATCTCGAAGCGGCGGCCCTTGGCCTGGGCGGTGTCCGTATCCAGCCGCGCGATCCCCGAGGCCGGGAAGAGTCGGCGCAGGTCCTCCTCGAGCTTCTGAGTGCCCGCGCCGATCAGGGCCACGTTCGCGCCGTTGCACTTGGAGCAGACCTGCGGGGGATCCTGCCGGCGGTCGCAGTAGTGGCAGTGCAGGAGCCGGTCCACCTTGTGAAACGTCATGGCGACGTCGCAGTGCGGGCACTGGGTGCCCGTGCCGCAGTCCTCGCAACGCAACACGGGCGCGAAGCCGCGACGGTTGAGGAAGAGGACCACCTGCCCGCCGCGGCCCAGTGTGTCCTCCATCGCCACCCGGAGCTGGGGCGAGAGCCAGGCGAGCGCGCGGTCCGGGTTCCGGTGGACCCGCATGTCCACCACGCTCATCTCCGGCAGCGGCCGATCGCCCACGCGCCGCGCCAGGCGGATGTGTTCGTACTTGCCGCTCCGGGCATGGGCGTAGCTCTCGAGGCACGGCGTGGCCGAGCCGAGCACGACGGGGATCCCGCGCTCGCGGCCGATCACGAGGGCGACGTCGCGCCCGTGGTAGGTCACGCCGTCGTCCTGCTTGTAGGCGCCGTCGTGCTCCTCGTCCACCACGATGAGTCCCGGACGCGCGAGGGGCGCGAAGAGGGCGGAACGCGGCCCCACGACGATGTCCGCCTGCCCGGAGCGGATGCGCTCCCATTCGTCCCACCGCTGGCGCGGCGTGAGGCGGCTGTGGAGGAGCGCCACGCGGCCCTCGAAGACCGAGAGGAAATGCCGAGCCACATGCGAGGTGAGGCCGATCTCCGGCACGAGGACGATCGATCCGCGCCCCTCGGCCGCCGCCACCCTGGCCAGCTCCACGTACACGGCGGTCTTTCCGCTGCCGGTGATCCCGTGCAGGAGAACCGGACGGAACGATGGGCCGCGGACGTAGGGGAGGATCCGGTCCAGCGCGGCCCTCTGCTCCAATGTCAGCTCGCGGGGAATGTCCACGGGCTGAAGGCGCAACTCGTCGGGAGTCTTGGAGGCGCGCGCCGAGCGCCGCCCCGAACCTTTCTTCCACCCGCCCCTGAGCGCGGACGGAAGGAAGAGGTCCAACGTTTCCCCGAGCGACCGCACGTAGTAGGCGGCCATCCATTCGGCGATCTTCCACTCTCCTTCGCCGAGGAGGGGATCGGAATCGAGGATCTCGCGGACGTCCTTGGTCTCTCCCTCGAATGGACCGCTGTGGAGGCCGACGAGGTAACCGATCACCGTGCCGGTACGGAAAGGGACGAGGACTCGGCGGCCGCGCAGCGTGCTTGTGTCCCCTCTCAACGCGGAGGGGAGCCTGTAGGTGAACGGGTGGCGAACCGCGATGGGGACCACGACATCCACGAGCCCGGACGGCGCCTCGGTTCCCTCCCTGGTGTCCATGCGCTCCTTATATCGTCGGACGCCCTGTATGACAAAGCGGGCTGCGCGGCGTTCCCGAGATGCACCGGCCGGGCGGCCCGCAGGTCTCCTTGAAACGCTTGAGTGCCGGACGGGATCGGAGTAGGAGAAGAAGGCCATGGCGGGTGCGAAGCTGTCGAAGCGTTTGAGAGCCCCGGTGATCTTGCGCCTCGTGTGCGGCCTTGCGGTCGCCGCCCTCTTCCCGGCCGGGGGCGCGTGGGCCCAAACGTGCGATTTCATCATGCTGGACATTGACCACAAGTCGCTGGTTCGTGCGGGTGAGGACCATCCCTTCAATGAACTCTACGAGGCAGGGGATCGCTCCCTCGCCCATCTCGTGATGGGTGTCCCCGAAGCGGGCGATTCGGCGGAGATGTCCCTCCGCTGGCGGAATACGCTGCGGGGCTACTCCTGGTGGATGGCGGCCGCCGGCGTGGCGACCCTCGGCGCGGCAGGTCTCACCCTCGCGATGCAGGACCGCGGGGGGGCCCAGGAGTTCGGGGCCGGGATCGGCCTGGGCATCTTCTTGGGGATTGACGGGTTCCTTGCCTACAAGGCCAGCCGCGCGAACATGTGGTCGTTTCACTACATGGTCGAGGCCGTCAACCGCTTCAACGCGCAGCGCTGCTGCCCGGACGCCAGCACGATCTACCCCGAGCACCCCGTCGAGTAGCCCGCTCCAGCACGAGCGGGACTTGGTGGTGGAGCTGAGGGGATTCGAACCCCTGGCCTCGTCGTTGCGAACGACGCGCTCTCCCAACTGAGCTACAGCCCCACGGGTGGGTAAAGAGTAAAGGGTAAAGGGTGAAGTGTAAAGTGGGGCCGACAGCCGCCGAGCGTCACGGCTGCAGATCCTTGAGCTGCCTCATCAGGAAGACATCCAGGATGGGGTTGCCGGTTCCGCTCCCGTTGCCGCCGACGATGGTGGTGGGCACCTTGATGTCTTTGAGCGCGTTGGCCACGCCGATGAGCGTCTCCTTCTTCATTTGCAGCTTCAACTCCAGCGAGTTGTCCGCCCTCGCCAGCGCCGCGCGCCCCTCCGCTTCCTTGATGGCCGCAATCTTCTTCCCCTCCGCCTCCTCCACGCGCTGCCGCTTTTCGAGCTGGGCTTGCTCGAAACGGATCGCCGCGACCTCTCGTTCCTTCTCCGCCCCGATCCTCGCCACCTCCTTTTCCGTCTCCGCCCGGATTCTGGCCTCCAGCTTCTTGTGCTCCTCCTGCGCTTTGGCCTCCGCCAACAGCTTCTCCTCCTCGGCGCGAGCCGTGAGTGTTTCCTGCTTCAGCTTCTCCGCGGCCAGCGACGCATTGTTCCGCTGCTGTTCGAGGAGCCGGTGCTCGTCGAGCTTGGCCTGGGTCTGGCCATCGTACTCGATCGACTTGAGCGTGAACTCGCCGATGGTGATGCCGAACTTGCTGTTCAGGCCGGGTAGCCGCCTGGGTGTTTCACCGTCGGAGGCGGGAAGCATGGCCACGTTCCCGTCCACGATCTTCCTCTCGAACGCAACGGGACCGTTCTGGAGCGAGTCCAGAACGTCACGGATGAGCCGTCCCCTCTCCCGCACGCTGTCGCCGCTCTCGTAGGAAGAGGCCACGAGGTTCAGGACACTGTTCACGTGCGCCCTAATCATCCTCTTCAGGACGGCCTCGCTGCGGGCCGTCTGGACGATGCGTTTCATGTTCTCGTCGTCGGCGGGGAGGGTGTAGCGCACGCTGCCGTTGATGGCGCCTTCGCCGTTGTCCTTGAAGATCACCGCGATGGCTTCTTCAACCTTCTTCTTGTCCTTCTTGCGCTCCACGTAGGTGTCCGTGAAACCGACCGTGTCCGAAACCTGAAACTCGGTGACCTTTCCGAACGGACCCTTCCAGTACAGGCCCGGGGTGGAGACGACCTCCAGGTTGCCGCTCGGCCACTTCTGAAGGACATGGTGGTAGCCGGCGGTGTTGTTGCCGAACAGCCAGAAGGCCGACAGGAGCGCCACCACCAGGGCGACCCCGAGCCTGAGCACGGGTTGTTTGCTGAGCGCGATTCGTTCCGAGTTCATCTCAACCTCCTCTCACACTTCGATCTTCACGGCCCGGCGGATACGCAGCGAAATCCCAGATCGTCCCGGGTCGCGTTCGGCGCGAGCCGTTGCCTGGCGGAAACGCGCAGCTCGTGATCCGCACTTTTCCAGGATCCCCCCCGGACGACCTTCAGATGACGGTTGATACGAACGTGAGGATTGTCCTCGTCCGCTTCCCGGTAGAGTTCGTAGCCGTCCGCCGTCCATTCCGAAACATTTCCCGCCATGTCATTGACGCCGAACCCGTTCATGGCGTAGCTGCCGATGCGTATGGCGCCCGGCGGGATATGCCCTTCCGCTCCCCCCCCCCGCACGAGGTGGGGCTGGAAGACCGGCCCCCAGGGATAGTCCATGGCGTCCGCCCCGCCACGGCCCGCATATTCCCATTGTGCCTCGGTGGGGAGCGCCCGACGGGCCCACTCCGCGTACGCCGCCGCCGCGTGCCAGCTCACGTACACGACCGGGTGGCTTCCCTTCCCGGCGGGGAACTCAAGGCCGTCCCAGTCCGCGAGATAGTCAAGGTCGGCCAGATCGGTTTCGACGCTGCCCTTTCTCCAGGCCGGAGTCTCTTCCACGAAGCGGCGATACTGCTCGTACGTGACTTCGTAGCGCGCCATCTCGAACGGGCGGAGGGTGACGGCATGGACGGGCCTCTCGTCGAAGAAACCGCCGTCGCTCCCCATCAGAAAACGACCGCCGGGGATCTCGACCATCTCCGAGTCGTCCGATGCGGGTGTGGGGGCGAGCGGCGCGTGAAGGCGCTTGATCGCGACCACCGCCGCAATCAGCAGGAGGGCGCCCGCAGGTATGACCAGGCGCCTCTTCGCGAACAAGGCCGCGATCTCCCGCAGCCCGGCTCGATCCGCCGCTTGGGCCATCGTCGTCATTTCTCGGCAAACCTGGTCCTGTCCTTTTGTTCGCGCAGCTCGCGCATCATGTGTTCCAGCTCGAGGCGATGCTTGGCGAGCTCATAGAAGCCGTGCCACTGGGTGAAATCCGGCCCCATCATGGAAGCGCCCATTCGGGCCCGGCGCCCCTCGTGGTGCCAGAACTCGAAGAACTTGAACTCGATCTCCTCGTCGAACTTCTCCTCCGTCAAGTATCCCCCCTTGTACAACTGATCCATCGCCTCCTTGATCGGTTTGAAGTAGTCGTCGTTGTAAAGGCCGATGACGTTGTCGAATTGGACATAGTGGTTCTCCACCCAGTTTTTCGAGTGGCACGAGAGGCACACCTTCTTCATCCGCGTTCGCTTGCCTTCCCAGTCATCCGTCTTGATGGTGAGAGGATGTTCCAGTTCCCAGGAGAGGCGGTCACTTACGTTGTGGGTGGTCTCCAGTTCGCCGAGGCCCGACATGTGGCACGTGGCGCACGTGGGCGCCCGGTAGTGTTGGGTGTCCCACGCCTTCCCGGCGACCTCCATGTCCCAGGACCGGCCTTCCGACGCGTAAATGACCCCGTGCTTCGATTCCATGTAGATCTCGTACTGCGGATGGTCGGGGCCCATGTGGCAGGTGCCGCACGTTTCCGGTTTCCTCGCTTCGGCCACGGAGAACCGATGGCGGGTGTGACAAGCGGAGCACGACCCGCGGCTGCCGTCCGGGTTGATGCGGCCGATACCGCCGTTCGGCCACGTCTGGGGATCGAGCTTCCCGTTCTCGGCCTTGACGAGCGAACCGTGGCACTTCTCGCATCCCATGACGGCGGCGGCTTTGCCTTCCACTTTGTAGGCGAGGGCATCGTCGCCGGCTCTGTCTCCCTCGAGGTTCAGGAGGAATGAAACCGCCTTGGCGTGGAGCGACTGATTGAACTCGGCCACCTGCCTCGGATGGCAGCGGGAACAGTCCTTGGGACTGACCACGGCCGAGATGTAGGCCCCTTCGTGCGCCCTGGCGTCCGGGTCGGAAGGCGCCGCCTCGTGGCAGTCGATGCATGTGACCTCGGCCTTCGCATGAAGGCTTCTCTCCCAATCGTGGACGATGCCGGGGGACGAGCGCTCGTGGCAGACCTCGCATTTCTCCGACACGATCTTCTGGTGTGCGAACCGGTCGCGACTGTCCGCCGAGGCGGACCGCAAGGGAGTCGCCAGGGCCGCGAGGAGGGCGAGCAGAAGTTGCGACAAGACAATGAGTGCGGTTCGGGTCGGCATCCAGCCTTCGCAGCCGGAGCTGCTCCCGCCTTCGCGACTCGTGCTACGCAGCGAGCCTACTCCGCCGACCCCTGCGCGTACCTTGGCCCAGGAGGGCCTGGTCCCGC
Source organism: Nitrospirota bacterium (assembly GCA_016190245.1). Classification (GTDB taxonomy): domain Bacteria; phylum JACPQY01; class JACPQY01; order JACPQY01; family JACPQY01; genus JACPQY01. Next base: position 80,817 of record JACPQY010000008.1, read on the forward strand.
GCGGTGTGGCCCTGTCCGCCGCGGCGGAGAAGGCAGGGCAATGTGACCGTGGCCCGCCTGCCGGGGCGGCGCGGGCAGGTAGGGGCGGCCTGGGCCGCCCGGTTGACAGGATAGGCACGCCTATTCCGTCACACCGCCCACGTACGAAGGCACTCATGTCCGGTCCCCCTTGTCCACGTGGACGAGGTTCTCGTGGCAGTCCAGGCACGTGGAGTTCGCTCGACCGTTCAGGAACGCGCGGTGGGCGATCAGGCCGCCCTTGGGCAGCGCCGGAGGAAGGAGATCCTTGTGGCATTCCCGACAGGAATCGGGGTGAATGTTCCGCACGGCCTGCCGCCTCCATTCCTCGCGATCCATTTCGGCGGGGTCCGACAGGACGTGCACGACCGAGTCTTTCACGCCCTGCATGATCTTGGCTCTCCACCGGTCGACCGTGCCCGGCGGAAGATGGCAGTCGGCGCACTCCGCCACGACGCCGCGGTCGTTCACCGCATGGGATGACTCCCGGTACTGCCGGTAGGATTCGCCCATTTCGTGGCACGAGACGCAGAAACGCGTCGTGGACGAATAGTGGAAGGACCAGAGGGTGACCCCGTAGGAGCCGGCGACAAAAGCGGTCGTGGCCGCTGCGATCACGGCGACTTGTCGCTTGCCGGGCCACAATTTCGGCGAGATCGTCTTCATTGATACTTGGTCGTTTGCAATGGGAATTCGGGGTAGGCGGAAGCGGAGTGCTCCGAGTAGTCCAACCCCGCGAGTTCGTTTTCCCTGTCGACTCTCAGCCCGATGGCCATCGCAATCAGCCTGAAGACAAAGTAGGAAAGGCCGAAAGCCCAGATGAAGGCGAGGGCGGAGCCGAGGAGTTGGATCAGGATGTTCTTGGGGCTGAAGAGCTCGCCCGTCTTGAAGAACCCGACGGCGATCGTCCCCCAGACGCCACAGACGCCGTGGACGGATACGGCGCCAACCGGATCATCCATGCGTCGCCTCTCGAGGAACAGCACCGAATGAACCACCACGATGCCGGCCGCGATGCCGATGACCACCGCCCACACGGGTTCCACGGTGGCGCAACCAGCCGTGATGCCCACGAGCCCGCCGAGCGTGCCGTTCAGTGTCATCCCGACGTCGGGCTTTCCGAACTTGAACCAGGAGGTGACCATGCTGGACACGGCGGCGGCCGCGCCGGCCAGGGTGGTGTTGATGAGCACCTGCGCGATCTTCCCGTCCCCGGAGAGCGTGTTGCCCGCGTTGAATCCGTACCAGCCGAACCACAGGATCAGGGTTCCGAGCGCCGCGAGGGGGAGGTTGTGGCCGGGAAGCGGGGATGCCCTCCCGTCGTCTCTGAATTTCCCGATTCTCGGCCCGAGCACGAGCGCACCGGCGAGTCCGGCCCAGCCTCCAATGGCGTGAATCACGGTCGAGCCGGCGAAATCCACGAAACCCAGGTTGGAAAGCCATCCGTCCCCGTTGTAACTCCCGCCCCACACCCAACTGCCGAAGACCGGGTAGATGAACGTGGACATGGCGACCGTGAAAAGGAGCGAACCGACAAAGCGCGTCCGCTCCGCCATCGCGCCTGAAACGATCGCGGCAACGGAGGACACAAACACAAGCTGGTACATCCAGAACGCGAACAGCCAGGGGTCCTGGTTCTGGGCGTAGTCGTGCAGAAAGAAACCGTCCGTGCCGAAGAGCCCGTTCGTCGTTCCGAACATCAGGCCGAACCCGAATGCCCAGAAGGCGATGGCACTCACGGCGAAGTCCATGATGTTTTTCATGATCGCGTTGACGGCGCTTTTCGCCCGCGTGAATCCGATCTCGACCAGGCTGAAGCCCGCCTTCATGAAGAAGACCAGCACGGTGGCCACGCAGATCCACACGATGTCGAGGTTGGCCTGGACGTCTTCCGATGTGGTGGGGTTGGCCGCGCGGGCGGCATGGGCTGCATCCGCCGCGAGGAGCCATGCGGCAAGAATCCACCCGAAGACGGCGGGACGACTCATCGCCCCGAGTCGCCCAAGCACGATGCCCTTGGGGTTCTTGATTCCGTCCCCGCCGGTCGGCGGGGACTTCGCTCGAACAATACCGCGCTGTGTGCAGGCCACGCCGCTCCGCCGCACTCGGAGTGTGCAGGCTTCGGGCACTCGAAGACGTGTCCTGGCCTGCTTTCCTTTCGTGGCACGTGGACCTTGCTCTCGAAGCCGCAAGGTCCACGGGCTTCTTGCCCAGGTGTCGAGAAGCTCATTGTCCTGGGTGTTCGATGGGTTGGGCATCGTGCAATCCGAATCATCATCGACAATGGTGCGTTGCAAGGCCCGTGCCAGCCGTTTTGACCACGTGGGAGCGCCCCCGCGCAACAATCCTGTCACGGGGTGACAGACATGAGGCGGCCTGACGCAGACCGACCTCGCGCGGAGGAGAGCTATGCGACCGAAACGTCGCGCACGGCTACGTGGTACCGTCGGATCCGATAGCGGAGCTGGCGCGGAGACATGCCGAGTTTCCTGGCCGCGGCCGCCTGGTTCCCCTTCGTTTCGCGTAGCGCCTCCGCGATGACCCGGCGCTCGTAGGACTGGATGGGTGGGAGGGCCGCGCCCTCACCACCCTGCTCGGCGGCCGTTTCGCCTGGGGGAACCGAGGCAGGGTTTGAAAGCGGGGCCGCACTCGGCCCCGGCATCAGCCGCCCGTCCGTGGGACGGTCTGGTGGGCCGAGTACGTACGCCCTGCAAGGCTCCGCGCAAAGCGTACGGCCTTCCTGCGTCGGCAGGAGGAGTCGCTCGGCCTCGATCGAGCCCCCCGGCAGGAGCACGGCGAGTCGCTCGGCCAGGTTTTCGAGTTCGCGGATGTTGCCCGGCCAGGCGTGCGCCTCGAGCTTGCGAAGGGCCGCCGGTGTCCACCTGAGATTCTTGCCGTACTCCTTCGCGAAATGGCGCAGGAAGTGCTCCGCAAGCAGCGGGATGTCCTCCCGGCGGTCGCGCAGCGGCGGGAGGACGATGGGGACCACGTTGAGCCGATAGTAGAGGTCCTCGCGGAACTCACTCCGCGCGACCATCTGCTCGAGATTCCGGTTCGTGGCCGCGATGATGCGGACGTCCACACGCACCCCGTTTGTTCCGCCGACCCGCTCGAAGGCGCGCTCTTGGAGGAACCGGAGAAGCTTGACCTGCGTGGCCGGTGGGATTTCGGCGATCTCGTCGAGGAAGAGCGTGCCCCCGTTCGCCTCTTCGAGAAAACCCCGCTTGCGCTCGTGGGCGCCGGTGAAGGCGCCCTTCTCGTGCCCGAACAGGCCGGTCTCCAGGAGCGTCTCGGGAATGGCGGCGCAGACGACTTTCACGAAGGGCCGGGTGGAGCGATGGCCGTCCGCATGGAGGGCGCGCGCGACCAACTCCTTCCCGGTTCCGCTCTCGCCCCGGATGAGGACCGTCGCCCGGCTGTTCCGAGCCCGCTCGATGGCCTCGAAGACGGGGGCCATGCTGGGGCTGTCGCCCAGCATGTCTTCGGCACTGCGGCGGCGAGTCCGTCCTCGCCCGGACACGCGGGGGGGGGGCGAGACCCCGTTGGCGACGGAAGGGAGTTCGCCCGCGTTCAACCACGCATGACCGAGAAACCGGGCAAGCGTTCGCAAAACCCGCATTTCGTCCCGCAGCGGGCCGTGACGCTCGACCATTCGATCCACGCCGAGCGCACCGACCACTTCACTCCCCGCCCGAATCGGCACGCTGAGGATGGCCATCCTCGTGCCGGGGTCCCATCCGCTCGCACGCGCGACCCGGCACAAGTCCGGCTCTTGCGAGAGATCGGGCACTACAAACGGACACCCCGTCTTCACAACCGTCTCCATGATCTGCCGGCCGACGGGACAGGCCGGGTCGCCGCCCGCCCCCAGAGGACTCAGCCCGCAGGAGCAACGGACTCGAACGATTTCATCCGTGTCCGATTTCGACGCGTAGCAGGCCCGGCTGAAACCGAGAAAATCCACGAGGACGCCGAGAAAAAGATTGAGTCGTCGGTCGAACGGCTCAGGCCCGAGAAGGATTCCAGCCGCCTCGTGGAGGGTGGAAACCTCCCGGGCTCTTCGATCCAACTCCCGACGTAGCTCAAGCACTCCGAAAACACTACACCGCAACTGCCGTGCCACACGCGCGAGAGGCTTCGGGTGTAACTCCAGGTGATGTTTTGGGATTGGCAACGGCCGCTCGAGACAAAGGGCCTGGCCCGCGGACAGATGCACCCGCTTGGTGCATGGCGCACAAACCTGCGGCAAGCGATTCGCCTCGGGGGGGGGGTGAACGCGCAGGCCGATAAACGCCCCAGTTCTCCGAACTGCTGCTTCCTTGGATTGCTTCTCCGCCGGCTGGTCCGCCACGGCGGACTGGCGGATCGCCATGTGACGCCCCTCTCCTGTCGTCGCGAGCCCCGACTGGGCGCGGCGATCTCGCGTCAGGGCATTCCGGGCATCCGTCTTCGAGAACTTCCGGAATCCGGGCTACAATCGGATGAGATGGAGATCAAGGTCAGGGTGCTTGGGAGCCGGGATCTTCGCCAAGTGGCACGGATGCGAGAGGTGATGGAAGCGGTGGAGGGTGCCTTCCGGGCGTTAGCGAAGGGCGAGGCGCAGATGCCGTCCAAGTTGTACGTGAGCCTCCCCGAGCACGAGGGCGATTTCCGAGCGATGCCCGCCCACCTGCGCCATCTAAACGCCGCCGGGTTGAAATGGGTGACGTCCTACGCGCGCAACACGAGCGTCCCGGCGGTGATGGGCGTGTACATCCTGAGCCGTGCCGACGACGGCCGTCCGCTCGCGATCATGGATGGGACGTATCTCACCGGTCTGCGCACCGGCGCCGCTGCGGGCGTTGCGAGTCGCGCGCTCGCTCGGCCGGAGTCGGCCGTGTTCAGCTTTGTCGGTTGCGGTCACCAGGCGCGCACGGCCTGGGAGGCCCTGCGAGGGGTGTTTCGTCCCGCCGAGGTCCGGCTGTTCGACCTGAATCCTCAGAAGGCCGAGGAGATGGTGGGCATTCTCAAGGACGCCGGACTCACGATCAAGATGTGCCGCTCGGTGACCGAGTGCGCGAAGGGTGCGGACGTGCTCACCACCACCACGCCGTCCCGGAGGCCGGTCGTGGCCGAGGTCGACATCTTGCCGGGCACACACATCAACGCGATGGGAGCCGATGCGAAAGGCAAGCAGGAGCTCGATGCGGCCATTCTGAAGCGGGCTGTCGTTGTGATTGACGACTGGGACCAGGCACTCCACAGCGGCGAAGTGAACGTCCCGCTTTCGGAAAGGCGTCTCACGCGCGACGACATCCGGGCCTCGCTCGGGGAGATTCTAATCGGGCACCGCCCCGGCCGCCGCGATCCCAGCGACGTGACGGTTTTCGACTCGACCGGCCTGGCCGTCCAGGACCTCGCCGTGGCCCACCTCCTCTACACGCTCTGCGTGGAAGCCGGCCTGGGTGCCCAGGTGGAGCTCTACTCGGAGCCGTAGGCCACCGCTCGGGCGTTTTCAGCCATCAGCGACCGCCCCTCTCCCGCGCGACCGAAGCCCTACGGCTCGGTCAGGCGATTGGTGGCGAGGAGGTAGTTCGAGAGCCGGTAGATGGTCCAGAGGCGGTCCCGCATGGGCGCGATTGCTTCTTCGGCGTCGGTGACCGGTTCTTCCGAGAACCCGCCCGTGAAGGTGGTGCGATACTCATCCGTGCCGAACGTGTAGGTGAGTTTTCGGTCGGCCTCCACGAGTGCGATCGGGGCCTCGCCAAAGGGTGTGCTGAAATAGGCGAAGCGGTCAGAGGCTGAGGTCAGCAGGGAACGTCCCCACCACGGTGTGTCGGTCTCGAGCCCGAGCAGATCGGCGAGGGTCGGCGCGATGTCGATCTGGCCGCCGAGCGTGTCGTCCGGCGTCGCTTGCAGGGATTCGTCGCCGGCATAGAGCAGGAAGGGGATGCGCATGTTCTCTTCACCCAGTCCGGCGAGGACGCCGGCACCCTCGGCATCGAAGGACATCCCGTGATCGGCAAAGATCGCAAAAAGCGTATGTCGGAAGAACGGGCGCTCCCGTACACGTTCGAAGAACCGCCGGAGGGTGTCGTCTGTGTAGCGCACGGTGGAGCGGTAGCGTTCTTCGATGGATTCGGCGTCCACGCGGAAAGGCGCCGGGGCCTCGTAGGGGGAGTGGTTCGAAAGCGTGAGCGTAATCCCCACGAACGGCTCGTTGAGGCCGTCGAGCACGCCCGCAAACGCCCCGAGCGTGGCCTCGTCGTGCACGCCCCAGGAGAATCTCGGCGCGCTGCGGGGGAAGGACTCGTAGCCGCTGAACCGGCGGATTCCCTGCCGGGAGAAGAAGGCGTACATGTTGTCATAGCTGATGTCGCCCCCGTACACGAAGGCCGTGTCGTATCCTCGCGCGATGAGGAGTTCAGGCAGGCACGTGAGCCGCGTGTGAGGCGCAATCTTGAGGAGGCGCTCGCCATGGAAGTCGGGTGTGGAACAGAAAGAGGAGACGAGGCCGCGGATCGTCTGGACGCTGCTGGCATAAAAGCGGCTGAAGAGAACGCCCCTCTGCGCGAGTTGATCGAGGAAGGGAGTGGGGCTGGGTCCGGACCGATCCCAGAGCGCGCCGATTTCCCTCGCCCGAACGCCCTCCAGGATGAGGAAGACCAGATTGTAGGTCTTATAGCGACCGCGGATCCTGCTCGCGACGCCGGCCGGCGTGTGAAGGATCCCCTCCCCGGCAACCTGCACCGACTCCACGCCGAGCCAGCTAAGAACCTTGTCGCGGTCACCGGGCTCGGGTGTGGGATAGTTCCTGAGGTCTCGCGTCTGGTGAGCCACTCGGACGAAACGGATCAGGAGGTTGTCCGACAGATGGATGAACGCCTTGGGTGTGCGGACGATATCGGCGACGTGAAGGGCGTGGGCGACGGCGAGGTAGGCTACGATCGCCGCGCCCGCCCCTGCGAATGCGCGAGCTAAGCGCCGCTCGCCGATCCGTGCCGCGAGGCGCGACTGGAGCGGCGCGGCCAGGGGCGCCAGGCCGATCGTCACGAGCCACAGGCCGAGCAGCGTCCACTCGGTGGGATGGAAATGCGCCTCCTTCCAGAGCATGTCCCCGATCTGACCGAGCTCGCCCGCGTACCAGAGGAACCTCTGGTCCAGGTGAAGGCGGAAGCCCCTGTACACGGGGAGATCAACGACGTACAGGAGGGCGGTCGCGAGGGGGATCGCGAGGACCGTGAAGGCGAGAGCGCCTGCGAACCGGCGGGCGAGGCCGTGGGACTGAAACCGCCCGGCGGCGAAGCGAAGCGCCGCCAGGAACCCGAAGGCGGCAAGAAGGAGCGAGCCTTCGATGCGGACGTGTCTCAGGAGGGAGAGCGCCGTCTCCCGGGCCGTGAGCCCCTGTTCGACGAAGAGCGCGAGGCGGGCCAGCGAACTGAGGATGAGGCACGAGCCGAGGATGGCGGCATCCGCCCGGAGCCGCCCCGCCGTGTGAGTTAAGGTGTAACCTGACACGCTTTTCGGCATCATGTCTCGGCAGGATTCTGCCATGGCTGTTTCGGAACGCACGCGGTTTGTCCGCTGGGCCCTGTTCGTGGGCCTACTGGCCTTTGCCGCCCAGTTCGCTTTCTCGCTCGCGTTCCTGACGAGTCAGGCGATCATGGGAGTCCAGGACCCCCGACTGGGGGAGTTGTTCAGGAAGTACTTCCTCGTGTCCGCCGGGCTGATGCAACTGCGGATCCTGGCGGCCTATTCCGCCGTGGGTCTCGCGCTCTCCGCGGTGGCCGTGCTGCCCTTCTCTGTCTTTCGCCCGGGGTCGCGATGGCCCTTGCCGGTGCGATGGCTCGGTTTCTCTCTGGTTCTCATGTGCCTCCATTTCGGGTTCGTCTGCGCCGACATCCAGTCTCACCCCCAGAACTACGCCGAGTTTCTCTACGATCGGGGGGGGGGATGGCGAAGCCTGCAAGTCCTGCTCACGGACGGCGGCGTCGGGATATGGGCGCGACGCTGCTCATGGGTTTTGACAGGGGCCTGCGTCCTGCCGGCGGCGGCCGCGGCCCTTTTCCGATGGCCTCGGCGGACGCTCGTTTTGGGAGGGGTCGTGCTCGTGCTCGCGTGGAGCGTGCAGCTATCCCCTGTGATCTCCGGTAACACGGGGCCCAATGTGATCGTGATCGCCGTTGATTCCTTCCGGTCCGATCGGCTCTTTTCCCCCATCACGCCGCGAATCAGCCGCCTCGCCGAGACCGGCGTGACCTTCCTTCGCGCCTATCCCGATGTCGCCCGCACCTTCCCCTCCATGGTGACCATCCACACGGGTCGCTACGCCCTTCGACACGGCATCCGGCACATGTTCCCTACGATCGAGCAGCGGGCGGCCATCGGCCAGACCCTGCCCCGCTTCCTCCGCGATCGTGGATACGAGACGGCGGTGGTGGCCGACTACGCGGGGGACATCTTCCCCCGCGTGGACTTGGGGTTCAGCCGAGTGGACTGTCCGGACTTCACTGCCGGCACCCTCATGGAGCAACGAGCGCTCGAAACCCATCCATTCCTTCTCCCGTATGTGAGCAACCGGTGGGGGATGCGGATCTTCCCGGCCCTTCGGGAATTCACCAGCCTCAGCGAACCGGCCGAGCTGGCCGCTCGCGGCAAGGAGATGATCGGGACACTCTCGCGCGCCCCGCGCTTCTTCCTGACGATCTTCTTCTCGTCAGCCCATTTCCCCTACGCTGCCCCACACCCGTACTACGGACGGTTCACCGATCCCTCCTATCGCGGCCCGTACAAGTATCACAAGGCCAACCGGATAGACCTCGCGGAGGAAACACTCACGCCCGAGGATCGAGCCCAGGTACGCGGACTCTACCACGGGGCGCTCTACGCCGCCGATGAAGCCGCGGGCGATCTCATCCGCATGATTCAGGAGTCCCCGCTCCGATCCAATACCTCGATCGTGGTGACGGCGGATCACGGAGAGAACTTGTACGAACCGGCCCGGTTTTGCACTCGACCCGTCGCGCCGAGCCGGGAGGGTGAGGTCGCCTCGGTCGAGTGCGAACACGGCTGGATGGGACACGGCGATGAACTCTGGAACGAAGAGGGTCTGCGCGTGCCGATGGTCTTCATCGGTCCCGGTCTCAACCCGCGGCGAGTCGAGGATGTGCCGATCTCGTTGGCGAGCCTTGCTCCCACGCTGGTGGAATGGCTTGGATTCCGACTGGAAGACTACGGGCTCACGGATGGCGAGAGCCTCTCCGCGGCGCTGCGAGGCGGCCCTCCGCCGGAGACGCCGATCTACCTGGAAACGGGAGCGTGGTTCGTCCCGAGGGGACCGGCAAGGTTTCATCGGGAGCGGATTCCCTACGCGAGTCTCCTCGACTTCACGGAATTGGACGTGGATCACAACTTCGAGGTCGTGGCGCGTCCCGAATACGAACCGATCATCAACGGGAGCAAGCATCGCGCGGTCATGGAAGGGGATCGCCGACTCGTCTACATCCCGCTCCGGGATCGTCCGCGCTATGAACTTCTGCGCATTCGGGGCTACGAAACCGCGCCGATGGAGGACGAGAAGGAACTCGCTCGTCTGAAGCGGGAACTGGAGCGGATGATCACGGAGATCGGGACGGAAACGCTATCCAGCGGCTATTTCGTTGGGCCACACTGATGGTTCGCAAGACGATCCGGCTGCTTCTCCTGTTCCTCGCGCTCGTCGCGCTGAGGAAAATCCTTTTCGAGCCGCCTCACTGGGCGCCGGACGTCCTGGGCGCCCTGCCGAGGGGCGAGGTGCTGAACCGCGGAAGCCATGAAGTGGTGGAGCGGTTGGCGGAGAAGAGGCCCGACCTCACGAACTACGACGAGGTGAGCGACCCCCGCATCCAATCGGTCTTCAGGGAGGGAACCGCTTTCCAAAAGTCGGGCCCGCGCGCCGGTCAGACTTGGGCCGCGGTAGGGCGCCTTGGGTTCGCCCTCGAATCCATGCCGGTGGTGATCGTGCCCGCGGGAGGCACGGTCGAGTACCGTGTCACACTCCCGGAAGGCGCGGATTTCGAGACGCATGTGGCCGGGTGGTTTTCTCGGGAGGGCACACCCCGCCCCCTTCGTTTCACGGTGGACGTGGTCTCGGAACACCAGGTGACGCGCGTGGTGGACCGGACGGCTCCTCCCGCGCAGCCGCCAGGGACGACCCTTCTCCACCGAGCGGCGGCCACGCTTGAAAGGTGGACTCTTCGCGGTGCGCGCCCAAAGCGGTGGCTGCTCAAACAAGTGGAGGCGGACCTGTCCGAGTGGAGTGGCCGTTCAGTCGCGCTGCGCCTTCGTGTGGAGGACGAGGCGGGCGCGCCGTCCGCAGGGGTCGGCCTTTGGGGCGCGCCGACAATCCTGGGGGCGCCTGAAGGGGCGAAACCTAACCTGCTCTTCCTCGTGATCGACGGGCTCAGCCCGTATTTCACTGACTGCCTGGAGGATCGGGCGTGGACCGATACGCCGGTCATCGCCGACCTTTGCCGGAAAGGGGAGGTGGTGCGCCGAATGTACACCGCCGCGAACGGAACTCGGGCGAGCATTGCAGCGTTGGCGCACTCGTCCCGCGCCTCGGACTTGCTCCTGCCGATCTACGACCGCGAGATCCCCGAGCGGGTGCGTCTCCTGCGCGCGTGGGGTCCGCCGTCACTCTTCGAGCGACTGGCCGGGCGCGGCTATCGCACCGCGGGCATTCACGACAACATCTTTGCGATCGAAACCCACGAGGCTGGGTACGATCTCGGGATCGAGGAATCCTACGTTGTGCACGGCACGATGCAGGACACACCGAACATCGTCCGCCTCGCCTCGAACTGGCTCCAGAATCACCGCGGGGTCCACTTCGCCCTCTACGTGCACGTGGACGTCACGCACGATCTGTTCAAGGTGCCGCCCCTTCGCGACATGGCGGCGACACTTGTCCATGCGCCCGCCGCCGTCCCGAAGGCGTTTCGCTACGCCTCGGGCGCTCACTACGCAGACCGTGTGACGGGCTGGTTCCGGGATCTCCTGCGCACGGAGGGGCTCGATGGTCGAACCGTCTTCATTGTTTTGTCCGATCACGGCAACGTGTTCAGCCGGGACAAGCCACGCGCGTACTACTCCAAGCGCAACGGGAGGTGGCAGTGGAGCCGTCCCTACGGCCGGCACGGGGGAACCGCCTACGAGGATGACCTGAGGGTCTTGTGGGTGGCGAACGGTCCTGGCGTTCGGCCAGGCGTCAAGGAATTCGGGTGGCTGCCCGATGAGGCGGCGAGATGGGCGGAGGCTGTATTCGAAGGTGTTGAAGACGCTTCCAAGGACTCTATCGGCGCCTGCCGCCCCGTGGACATGCAAATGGGCGAGGCCTGGGTCTGCCCGGATGGACTGAAGTACCTCCGATTCCTGAAGGGTGTACGCGTCCGTGGGGATGGTCCCGAGCGGCCTGCGGAGGACGAGGTGTGGCGCGTTGGAAGCGGCTATGAAGAGCACGTGCTTTCCGGCCCCGAACTGGCCGAAGCACGAAGGCACGGACCTCCACCGGAGAATCCCCCCCCCCGAGGATGGGTGCTCAGGATCCCGCCCGATTCTTCAATCCAAGGAGAGGCCACCACGCAAGGTCGAGCCCAGCGGTTCGAGGGGGATGCTGCGAGGCGGGCGCCCCCCGCCGTCGCCTCGGACGAGGGCCTCGGATGCCGCTTCCGTGAGGTCGGAGCTGATCGGGTTTCGTTTGAAGGGCGGACGCAGGGGGACTGGTGCGAATTCTACTTCGAACTGCCAGGCCCAGCCCTCCGGTTGGACCTGAGGGATGGTGGGCGGAGCGTCGCGGCTGTTTCTCTCGGCCCACTCGGTATCAAGGCAACCGGGCCGGGTTTCCAGCTTGACGTGTCCAAGGCACCCCTACTGCGAGCGGACGCCGGCATGCCTTCTGTGTTCCTGTCGGAGTACCCCATGCTCTACACCACCTCGCGTCGGGCTTGGGCCTATTCGGATCTCCCCACCGCCCTGAGCCGCCAGACCCCCGAAGTGGTCCAGATCATGAAGGACTGGGGCTACCTCAAGTAGCATGCCCACAGTGTCAGCATGAAGATCGCCGTCAACCTGAAAACAGTGGCTCGTGAAACGATGGGGATCGGCGTCTACGCCATGGAGTTGGCGCGACGGTTTCCCGCGCACGCCCCCTCCCACCAGTTCACCTATCTCGTCCGATCGGACGATGTTTTCGAGCCCGCCGACCGGGATCATCGCGTCCGGTACCTGGCTGTTCCCCCGTCTCTCCGGAGCAAGCAAGGGCTCATTCTATGGGAGCACCTGGGGATGCCACACCGTTTTGATCGGGACGGCGCCGATGTGGTGTTTCTCCCGGAGACGGTGGTGCCTCTCCGCCGTTTCGATGCGCCTGCCGTCGTCACCGTACACGATCTGGCCTATGCCGAAGCCGGAGAGACGATGACCGTGGCCAAGAGGCTCTACAAAGGGTGGTCGGCCCGCCACGCGGCCGGCCGGGCGGCCCATTTTGTTGCGGACTCGGACTACACCGCCGAAAGCATGAACCGGATACTGGGTGTGCCTCGATCGAAAACGACAACGGTGCCGCTGGGCGTGGACGGCGAGATCTTCCGACCGATACCCGATCCGGATCGCCGGCAGCCCCTCTGGAGCCGACTGGGGATCGGCACGGCGCCCTATCTACTGTACGCGGGAAACATCAATCCCAAGAAGAACATCGGCATGCTGATCGAGGCGTATCGCGAGGTCAGGCGCCAATGGGGGAACGATCTTCGGCTCGTATTTTCGGGCAAGATCGGATGGAAACTGAACGAGTTGTCGGCCTGGATAGCGGGCGAATGGCGGGACGGCATCCGGCACGTCGGATTCCTCTCGCGCGAGGATCTGGTGATGCTCTACTCCGAGGCCGCCATGCTGGTGTATCCGAGCAGCCACGAAGGATTCGGTCTTCCCCTTGCCGAGGCGATGGCCTGCGGGTGTCCGGTGGTCTCCACTCGGCGCACTTCAATCCCGGAGGTGGTGGGCGATGCCGGAATCCTGGTCGAGGATATTTCCCCGGCCACGCTCGGCGACGCCATTCTTCGGCTTCTCCGAGAGCCGGGACTTCGAACCGATCTCGTCGGACGCGGATTGGAACGCGCCCGCCTCTTTTCCTGGGACCGCGCGGCACGGTTGACCTTGGAGGTGATCGAAACCATCGGCCGGCAGCGTTAGGCTCTTCATCCGTGTTTGGCAGAAGAATCATCGAAGGGTAATATCCTGCCAACGTGTCTTCCGAGTCGCTTGAAGCCTGGCAGATCAACACTGAACGGATGGCCGAGCAGATCCGGGAAGCTCGCGCCCCCTGCCGCACGGAGGAAGACCTCAAGATGAGGGTCGATCCGATCCTTCGGTCCGCATTTGAAAAGATCGGCCTCGACGTCGAGAGCGTGAGATACGAACACGCCACCGGTTACCACGGCCGCATTGACGCATTGTACGGCTTTATGATCATCGAGTACGAAGCCCCGGGGAAGCTGAAGACTCGTCAAGGTTACAACGAGAGCATCGGCCAACTTCAGGCATACCTTGACGAGACGGCCTCCACGTTGGGGCAGGATCGGAAGGCAATCTTTTCGATCTTGGTGGGCGTCGAACGGAATCGAATGCTCGAATCCGTCGTCTTGCGCTGCGGCCTTATAGTATGGCAGGATCGCCGCATGGCTGAGCATCATGAGGAAGGCGGTTTGGACCGGAGCGTTGGGAGCCGATAATGCCGCCTCTTCGGCCCATGCCGCCTATTTCACTGCCTGTCGCCAAGCTGGCGCCTATTGGAACACATTGGAATGCTGGCGCGCTGACCCTTCCAAAATCATGGGGTGAGAGGGTGGGCGATCTGTGCGATCGGGTGGTAGGGGAGTGTCTTGCCAAGATGCTTGGCGACATCCCCGTGATGAAACCGGTCAAGTCGACAGCACTACTTCCTCCCGCGCCGGACTGCGTTGAAGTTGGACCCGCCCGCGTCATCGGTGGGATTCGGCCGCAGAACTTTGATGTGGCGTATCGTCCGGATGGTGTGCGATTCGCTTTTGACAGCAAGACGCTCAATACGAGGAAAAGCCTGTCGAAAAACTACCAGAACATGATAAACGATCTGGGTACCGAAGCAGCTACGGTGCATACGCGCTTTCCTTCCGCTATTGTCGCCTTTGTCGTGGCAGTGCCTGAACCTTGTCTTTCGACTCACCGCAAGAACTTGACCACGGCATTGACCCGGCTCGCCGGTCGCAGGAGCAGTAGCGGGGATGTTCACAAGGCTGAGGCGATTTCACTCTTGGTTTGGAATCCGCACGATGGGTCCGCTGACAAGGATTGGCCGCCAAGAAGCTCTCCGCTGAGAATCGAGGAATTCTCCGCTCAGATTGAGCTGTGCTACATGGACCGTTTTGCCGGGTTGCCCCCTCACAACGTTGGTTGAGCGGGACCACCATCCAGTAAAGAACGGCGCCAAGGTGCTGGCGTCCAGGAAGTTCAGCACGCCAAGGTACTCACGCAAGAAGTCCGTGGAGTACGCCCAGGGTGCTGGACCGGTGATCCCCCTTGCGATTGCGGAGGAGCAGCAGATCTCTCTCATTGAGGGCATAGGCAAAGCCCGGCAGGGTGGGGCTGTCCCATCAAAGATTCCGGGTCGCTATCATCGGAATGGTACAGAAGAAAAGATTCGCGGGGCGGTCTACACTCCGCCTCGCGTGGCGGCCTCACTGACTCGCTGGGCGGTTCGTTCACGCGTGGACAAGGTCTTGGATCCATCCTGTGGAGAAGGAGTCTTCCTCTCGGCGGCGCGGACTCGACTAGCCGACTTGGGAGCACGCAAGCCGGAATGCTTGGGGGTGGACATTGATTCAGAGGCGGCGGCTCAGTCCGGAGCCATTTGTGCCGACTTTTTCCGTTGGATTGGGATCGCCTCGAAATTCGATGCTATCATCGGCAATCCGCCATTTGTGCGTTCGCATCTTTTCCCGGAGGATAGCCGGGCGTTGGCTTTCGATGAGATGGCGAAAATGGGCCTGCGCGGGTCGCGCCTCATGAGTACATGGGCGCCTTTTCTTGCTCTATGCTGCAAGACCCTTGGTGAACAGGGAAGGTTGGCCATGGTTATCCCTGAGGAGTTGCTTGCCGTCGGTTATGCTGAAGGATTGCGGAAGTATCTGCTCAACCGATTCCGGCGGGTGATTGTTTGTTTCCCTGCTGAAGGAATCTTTCCGGAAGTCCAGCAGGCCGTCATCCTGCTATTGTGTGATAACGATTCCAGCGGCAAGAGCGGATTACTGACGATGGAGTATTCTTCGCTGGAGGAAGGAGATTTCGAGGCTGTGAATCCTGCGGCGCCATGGGAATGGAATGGGAAATGGACACATCTTTTCTTGTCCCCATGGGACAGACGCCGTGTTGTCGAATGGTGGCTGCAGTCGGATTGGCAGCCATTCTACTCTTATGGCCGGGTCGAGGTCGGTATCGTGACGGGTGACAACAGCTTCTTCATCCTCAACCGAGAGGAAGCTCGGCGATTTGACGGGAAGCATCTGGTTCCGATTGTGACCAGCGCCAAAGATCTTCGCGGGATCAAGTTCGGCGCTGATGATTTCAAGAGAGTGCTCAGAGAAAGTCGTCCTGCCTTCCTGATCAATCTGGCAGAATCCAAGGGGAGATTGTCCGCATCAGAGCGTTCGTACTTGGAATTGGGAGAACGGGAGCAGATCCCTGAACGCTACAAATGCCGGGTCCGGGAGCCTTGGTACGCCGTGCCGAGCGTTTGGGCACCTGACGGCCTACTCCTGCGGCAGGCGGGGGAAATGCCGCGATTGGTGCACCTTACGAAGAAATGCACCGCAACGGACACTATACACAGAGTAACCTGGCGCTCACCTAAGTTGGGCCGACGTCATTCGGTAAGCTTCATGAACACCTGGACGCTCATGGCTGGGGAGTTGATGGGACGGAGCTACGGCGGCGGCGTATTGGAGTTGATGCCAAGCGAGGCCAATCGGCTGCCCATGCCGGGACCGAGCCAAGCCCTCGACGAGGCGTTCGATGCGGTGGACGAGAGAGTGCGATCTCGCAACTTCCACGATGCAGTGTCCATCGTTGACGACTTGGTTATGCCGTGTTGGATGTCGAAGGAAGATAGAAGCGCCGCCGGAGGGATACTTAGCAAACTCATTTCTCGTCGGAAGGTACGCAGCGCGGCACAGGTGGATGTTGTTGGCCATTGAGCGATGATCGAGCATACGAGGTTTGGCATCCGGGGACCTTGATGATCCGTTCACATAGGTTCCCCCTCCGCCACCCGAAGTTCGATCCCCGACACCGCTCCCACATTCGCCTTTGCGAACTTTCGGAAAAAGCGCACGAGAAGGTGAAACGCGGGACGACCATTGATGACATTGACGGGGAAATAGACGAAAATGTGAGGAAGCTGTGGAATATCGGGTCTTGAATCCCAAGGATGGCGACTACCCGCGGCGTCTGAGAGAGCGCCTGGGCAGGGAAGCCCCCACGCTGTACGCCCTCGGACCCCTCGAACACCTGTCGAGATGGACACTCGCCTTTCTGACAGCCGACCAGGAGCCTGGATTCGTAATCCGCGCTGCATGGGATATGTTCTTCCCGGTCTTGGAATACGAAATGAACGCCATCGGCCCATGGCAGTCCGTCAATGAGGGGGTCTTTCTGAGATCCGCCCTCGAAAAGCCGTGGATTTCGATGACGCTTTTCACAGCGAAGGGATTGGAGCGCGAAACGTACACAAGCTTTCTCGATGCCCGCCATCCGGGGCGCTTTCACGATTTCCTCCAGCGGCCGGAGTACGAGCGTCGTGCTGCCGCGGGGGAACTCCTTTTGCTGTCGATTTCTCCTCCACGGCACGGCCGTCAGTCGCGCGCGGTCATCCTCGAACGTAACTGGATTGCGTGCCATCTGGCCGATGTCGTTTTCATCGGCGGGGCGGAAAAGATCACCAAGGTGTGGGATGCCGAACGGCGGAAATACAACGAGAAACCCCAAAAGACGTTCGCACTGGCCCGACGCCTTGTGAAAACGGGCGTGCCTATTTTCACCGTGGATCACGAGGACAACAAGGAACTCCTCGCCCTGGGCGTTCCGGGGTACAATCCGAAGACGATCCGCCCGCTTCTTGAATCCCTTGGCGCCCGGAAAGGTCGTGCGCCGGAATTGCCGGTCTTGACGACCAACGACGAAGAAGTCCCGTCCAATGAATCTGCGTCCGCCTCCGTTCCAGCCAAGTCCCGCCCGGCGGAGCAACTCAAACTGCTCCATCTGTCCCCCAACCCCCGAAAGCCCGGTTGAGTGTGAAAACGGTGGATGCCAACTCTCGTCAGGAACGGGCTGAAATCGAGGTTTTTGGTCAGTTCGTGCAGGCGGCAATGTTGCGTGTGGAACAGGGATCGATTCAGAAACGGAACCCGCCGGAACCGGACATCCTCTGCCACGTGGAGGGGGAGGGACCCGTAGCATTCGAACTTGTTGAACTCATCGACCGGGATTTTGCGCGCAAAATAAATACCGCCATTGATCTGAAAGGGCGATTGGAGGAATTATTCAATCAATTGCCGCAGAACGAACGTGACGAGATTTCTCACAGGTTCGGAAATGCGGTAGTTGAGGTCGTTCCGAGAAATGGGGCATCCTCCCGTCGGGTGGAGTCTGATCTGCCGAATGTGCTGCGCGCCTTGCAGACGGCTCCCTTCGGATTGGAGGACATGGTTTCAGCGACTGCATTGGGCCTTGAAGCGACTGAGATCAATCATCTGCTTGTTGCCCGTGGGGAATTGAATGGTCCGTGTTTCGACTTGGACACCACCCTTACTTGCAGCGACCCGACGGTCGAGAGAATTGCCGCGAAATTCAAGAAGAATTACAAGACTACCGCCCCGATCGAACTCTTGGCGTACTCGGAACTGCAACCCCCAGCCCCTGGGAACACTTGGAAGCCTTCACTTCTCGAGTATTGCCAGTCCAACTTGGGCCAGAGTCCCTTCCGTCGCATCTGGATTTTCTGCATAAGGTCAAGGGAAATACTGTTAACATTTCCGGAGACATAGGGATTTGGTGAGGATCGTCCAGCGATCCTTCGCTCTACACATTTTCTTTCCCCTGACTGGCTCAGCTTTCCAATGCGTGGGTTCTCTTGCGAACCGGCTCCGAGAGCTTGATCGTACCCAAGCCGGGCAGCGATGGTTGCCTTACGAGTGGCAGCCCAGCCCTGCTGTTGACTGGCTACCCTCAACTCCTACGGCCTGAATCATCAACTTGTCAGCCGCGGCCGAGGGTTTTGACGCTGCGGAGGAAATCGCGCGTCCAGGCCTTCGTGAGGAACGCGAGGGCGACAAACAACAGAAGCGAAGCCAGCGTGCCGGTGATGTTCAGAGAGATTTCCTTCTGACCGAGCGAGAACCAGAGCCCCGCAACCAGGGGGGCCCCCGCCAGCAGGATCTTCCCGATGCCGGCCGGCTCCAGGAGCCGGAGCGCGGAGACCTCGATCGCGCGCGCCACGAGGACCAGAGTCAAGACCGCCATCACTCCATAGGAGATCAGGCCTGCCGCTGCGGAACCAGTCAACCCCCACAGCGGGATGAGGGCGATGTTGAGCGCCACGTTCACGAGCGAACCCACACCTATCGGAATTGAAGCGCCGAAGGGCCGGTTCGTCGCCAGCAGGATGTTCCCCGTGAGTTGCGCCACGCTGTGCAGGAGACATCCTGCGAGCAGAATTCGCAGGGCCGGCGTCGCCTGGCGGAAATCCTCGCCGAACCATCCCATGATCATGTCGGCCGCCCCGATCCCGGCGAGCATGATGGGCCAGCCGAGGAGGACGAGATAGCGGTGGGTGGTGCGATACGTCTTGAGCATCTGCTCGTTCTCCCCGCGGTGCCACAATCCAGAAAGAGAGGAGAAAAGCATCTGCGCGGGGAGGCGCGTGATCATGTCGAACACCTTGAAGACCGAGTAGGCGCTGGCGTAGTAGCCGAGCTGTTCGACGGTGAGGAAGAGAGGGATGATGAGGCGGTCCGCGTACTCGATCACGATTTCCGAGAGCTGCTGTGGCAGGGCGCGGGCGTTGTAGCCGATCACGGCGCGCGAGGAAGGACCCGGCCCGGGCGGCTCCGCCGTCCGCCGCCGGTATTCCCTGAGAACGAAAAGTCCACCGGCGAGGAACGCGCAGAGCGGAAAGAAGACCTTGTAGAGGGAAGCCGACTGGGCCGAGCGCCCGAACAGAGAGGGAAGGAGAAGCACGAATCCCAATGTGAGATATTGCGCCACCGTCTCGGCGCGGAAAAAGAACTTCATCCGCTGAGTCGCGCGGAACCGGCATTGCGCGAACTGCCAACTGTGTTCCAGGAAGGCGGCGGCGAAGACGAGAGGGATCAGCGCCGTCCACAGGCCCCCCTGGCCATAGGCCCGGTCGAGAACAACTGCCGAGATCGGGATCACGACGGCCGCGGAGAGAGTCATCATCCAGATCGAGGTTCGATAGGTCTTCCAGAAGAGCGACCAGCCACGGGAGCTGTCCGGAGAGTGCGCGGTGAGTGCGTGCGCGAGGCCGGCCCCCCCGGTCAGCCGGGAGACGTAGGCGAGGAGGCCTGAGAAGAAGAGGAGGAGCGCCACCTGCCCCACGACCTCGGCGCCGAAGAGCCGGGCCAGCGCGATGTTGATTCCAACGACGGCGGGGAAGGGCACGATGCGCGCCAGCGTGTTGTAAACGACGGCGGAGACGAGCTGCCGGGACACAGCGGTGGGCGGCTGCACGTTCGAACTCAACGAATCTCCTCGTAGACGGCCAGTGTTTCGCGTGCGAACCGGTCGAGGGGGAACCGGCTGAGCGCGCGCTGTCGGCCGGCTCGGCCCCATCGGCGCGCCTCGTCCCGGTTCGACAGGATCCGGATGATCGCCGAAGCAAGGTGCTCGGGATGGTCGTGGGGCACGACGATGCCGCTCTTCTCGTGTTCGACCACTTCAGGAAGACCGCCCGTATCGGAGACGACGACCGGAACTCCCTCCACCATCGCCTCGGCCACGGAGAGGCCGAACCCTTCGATGAATGCTCCGGAGGGGAGGCTGAATTGGACGAGGACGTCCGCGATGGCGTGGAACGAGCGCGCATCGACGGCATCGCCGCAGAAGCGGACCGCATCGTCCACCCCTTTCGCCCGGGCTTCCCACCTGAGCTCCTCCAGCGCATCCCCGGACCCCACCATCACGTACACCGCATCGGGCACGCGGCGCAGAACGTCCGGAAGGGCGTGGAGGACCTCCGCCTGTCCTTTCCTCGGGTGCAGATGCGCGATGGTGAGGATGATCTTCTTCCCGAAGAGATCGAAGCGGGATCGGAGGTCGGACAGGTCTTCCGGGGGATGGTAATGGGGCGACGTATCAACGCCGTTGTAGATAACCGCCAGTTTGTCTTGAGGAAGGCCCCGATCTTCTGCCAGCGAGCGCGTGAACCGACTCACGCAGATGATCCGGTTGGTCGCCAAGTAGGACGGCCGGAAGATCCGATCTCGCAGGTGACGACGACCCGCCACACACAGGTTCCGCCGGATCTCCGTCCCGTGAACGGTCATGATCTTCGGGATCCCCCCGCACTCCACCCGGCCGAGGGCCAGATGAGCCATCGAGCTTGTGGCGTGCACGACATCGGGCCGGACTCGGTCTACCGCTTCTTCAAGCGCCCCGCACCCTCTGAGATAGCGCCGGAGGTTCGAGCCCGTCGCGTCGAAGCGGTACAGGTGCAAGCCCGGCAGTCCGGGATCCGATGGCGAGCCCGGGCATACCCCATGTACCTCGTGTCCCTGGCGGGCAAACTCGGCACCGAGGCTTGTCGTATACGTCGCGATGCCTCCAAGCTTTGGCGGGAAATCGTAGGAGAAGAGAAGGATTTTCATCGAAGGCGTTCACCCCCACCCTGGTTCTCGGAACTCCTCACCCTGGCCCTCTCCTCGTTGAGGAGAGGGGAACTCCCTCTCCCTAACACGTGGACAAGGAGTCCAGGTGCCACGAAAGGAAAGCAGTCCGCCGCGGCGGAGACGGCCTGCGAATAGCGTGGCAGGGAGAGGGGTGGGGTGAGGGTTGGCGCGGATGGGGGGGGCTGAGCGGCTAGCATTCGGGCCTCAGCAGTTTCTTTCGCCACAGCCATCCGGCGTAGGCGGCCACGAACAGGGTGGAGAGGCCGAGCACCTCGGCCGGGCCGGTGCCGGGGAGAAGCGCGGCGGCTCCCCAGGTGCCTGCCCCGAGCGCGAGGCCGGCGGCGAGAACCCGCGCCTGTCGCCGACTGAACCCGTGCACGCCGATTCGCCGCCAGGTCATCCAGGCCTGGGGCACTTTGGATAGAGCGTTCCCCCCCCCCGCAAGGGCCCCCGCCGCCCAAGTCCCCGCCACTGGGATGCACAACGGGCCGAGCGCCGCCACCATGGCGATGGGAATGCTATTGAACAGCGTGTAGGCGAAGGGGCGTCCGGTCGCGGCGAGGACCTCACCCGTCGGACCCGCCGCGAGATTCAGGAAGCTGCCGGCGGACAGGAGGACCAGCGCGGTGTAGCCTACTTTTCCGTCCATCCCGAACAGCTCGATCAACCACGCGCCGAAAATGACATAGAGGACAAGTGCCGGCAGCGCCCCAGCGGTGCCCCAGAGCGTGGAGAGACGGGTCGAACGGCGCAGGCGATCCAAGTCGCCCGACGAGGATGCTTCGGCCATCAGCGGCGTGACGATGGGCGTGAAAGCGGCGCGGATCTTGGCCAGCAAGTAGGCCAACTCCGTCGCGAGATTGTAGGCGGCCACCTGCGCAACAGGGAGATAACGGCCCACCAGGAAAATGTCAACACGCCTCGCCAGGAGCGCGGAGACATTTACCCCCCCGAGGGCCACGGCGAAGCGGAGGGTTTCCCCGTCGAGGCAGCCCCCCCCCCGGAGGGAAAGCGTGCGGAGGCTGAAGTGTCGCGCGAAAAACGCGAGGCCGACCAGGAGAACGACGGCCTCGGCCGCGAGGTGCGCGGCGTAAGGACCGGCCGAGGCCCAGGGGGCCGAGCCGGCGAGCCCCAGTACGGCCAGTGAGACGATCAGCATGACGACCGGTTCGAGAAACTCAATCCCGATCACGAAGTAGGCCATGATCTTCAGCCCGCGCGTGGCGGCGTAGAGCATCCGGGCCGTCACGGCCGGCGGCAGGATCACCGCCATCCAGCGCAGCCCCGCGGCGACCTCCGGCTTGCGGAAAAACGAATCCGCGATGAAGGGCGCGGAAACGAACAGCGCCGCGCCCAGCACGAGGCTCGCGATCAGCGGAAGACCGAGGGCCGTCCTCAGGCAGGCCCTTTCCTGCTCCGGATCCCTTCCGCGGTACCGCGGGATGAAGTTCCACAGGGCATTGTCGAATCCCGCAAGGCATACGAAAAGAAGGAAATCGAAAACGGCGAAGCTGAGGGTGTAGTGGGCATACACCGTCGTGCCGTAGAGAGAGGCCACCACCCAGAGGAATCCCACGCGCGTGCACCGGAGGAGGATGCCGAAGAGATTGGTGGCCGACCCCTGCGCCAGGATGCGGGCGTCGGCCGCGGGGGGGCTCACGCGGCCGGGGCGGATTCGAGTACGTCGAGAACGACCCGCTCCACCTGACGCGCGATGGTGGGCGCCGCGAAGCGCCGTCGCACCGTTTCCCGCCCCGCCCGGGCGAGGCGTTGGCGCAGGGTGGGGTCATCGAGCAGTGCGCACACGGCCTCGGCGATCTTCTCGGGGTTCGCCGGGGGGACGAGGAGCCCGTTCTCACCGTCGGTCACGATTTCCGGGATTCCTCCCACGCGCGTGGCCACCACCGGCACCCCCGCGGCCATGGCCTCGATCAGCACCCGCCCGAAGGGCTCCTGTTCCGAGGGCACGACCGCCACGGCGGTTCTACTGAGGTAGGGCCCGATGTCCGGTACCGCGCCGATGAACCTCACGGCAGGTCCGAGACTGAGTTCGGCTGCGCGATGCTGAAGGCGGCGGCGGTAATCGCCGGGGTCTCCCACCGGTGCGTCGCCCACGATGAACACCCGTGCCTCGGGGTGACGGCGCAGGATGTGCGGCGCCGCCTCCACCAGATGGAGCGCGCCCTTGCGCGGGATCAGGTTGCCGAAGTATGCGACCGCGGGTGCCTCCTTGGAGAACCCGTGTGAGATTCGCAGTCCACCTCCTCGCCGGCCAGTCCGTTCCGCGGGCAGGTCCACGCCGTTGTAAATCACGAGGGTTTTGCCGGGAACGACCCGCGAGTAGGGTTCGGCGGATGCCTCGGAGTTGCACACGACGCAGCGGACCCACGGGGACCGGGCGAGGCCGGGATAGAAGGCCGCACCCAGGGGCGAGTCGTGAATATTGCGGCAGTGGAAGACGACGGGACGGCCTGCGATCGCGCCGGCGACCCAGCCGATCGGTTTCGTGAGCATGTTGTTGCAGTAGATGAGATCGATGCCCTCGGCGCGGGCGAGCCGGGCGGCCCCGATGGCGGCGCGGCCCAGCCCCGCGAGGCGCGCGGGTGCAGCGGAGTCCGCCGGGAGCCGTTCAGGCATGCCCGGCAGAATCACGTAACGAATCCCGAGTTTCTCGAAGGAGTCGGCGAAGATGCCGGGGGTCGGAACGCCGACGACGGCTTCGAAGCGCCACCCGTCCAAGTGTTCCAGCAGCCGCAGGAGACTCCAGCCTGCCCCTCCCCCGCGAACGCAGGTGGAGAGGAAGAGGATGCGATGACGCCTGGCCATCAGCTCGTCCCTTCAGCCTCGGAGCGTACCGCTGACCGCTGAATGCCGATATATGACGGCTATTTCTTCAGGTTCGCGATGCGGTGCAGCTCGTCGTAGGTGTAGCTGGTCAGCTCCCGATCCGTGAGCCGGAACTGCTTGACGAGGCTCTCGACGCGGCGCCGCGAGTCGTGCACGGAGTTGTCGGCGTCCACCTTTGCTTCGATCTTGACGAACTTGCCCACGCCGCGCACGTCGTCCAGGTACACGTGGAGGCCGTCCACCGTGTAGCGCGTGCGCCGCTTCTGGACCTCCACCCCCTGGCCGAAGTTGGCCTGGAGGAACCGGCCCATCCTGCCCTTCTCCTTCAGCTTGAGTTGCTCGCAAACGCACAGCTTGGGCCCCTTCACCCCGTCTTTGAAATAGTACAGGAGAACCGACGTGCCGCTGTCCTCCGTCTTCAGCTTGTACTTTCCGCGCTTGACCTTGAAGTAGGTGTCCGACTCTTCCCACTCGCCGGCGCGGCGGGCACCCATGTCGCGCAGGGTCGTCTGAAGAGGCGTGAAATCGTCGATGCGCGCCTTGACTTCGATCGTTCGCACGGTTTTCCCCTACCGGGCCGTTATGTACCAGACATGGACGCCATAAAGCAAGCGACCTCTACAGCGCCTGCACGACTTGCTCCATCACCTTCTGGAGGTGGCGGGGGGTGGAGCACTCGGCGGCGATCTGGCAGTAGTGGCCGTAAAGGTGCATGAGGCTGTCCCCGGTGCCCCAGATGAGCGGGTTCTCCGGGTTCAGCCAGACCAGGATGCGCGAGCGTCGGCGGATCTCGTGCAGCACCCAGTCCTGCGCGGGCCCGTAGTTATTGCGCCCGTCGCCGAGGAGGAGCACGGCCGTGGAGGGTCGGATGTGCTGCATGTAGTCACGATGAAACGTGGCGAGGGCGTGACCGTAATCCGTGTACATGTGGGGATTGATGACCTTGCCTCCGAGCGCGAGGTTCACAGCGTCGTTCAGATCGTGCGTCTTGAAAAGGTCCGTGCTCTCGCCCAGCTCTCCCGCGAAGAGGAAGCTGTGGACGCGCCTGAAGGCCCTCTGGAGTTGGTGCACGAACATGAGCATGAAACGCGCCGCGTGGCGGACCGAGCTCGAGACATCGCAGATCACCACCAACTCCGGCTGATTGTAGCGCTTGCTCCGCATGAAGAGCTGGATTGGGATGAGGTCGTGGGGGGCGTTGACCCGCATGATCCGCCGCAGGTCGGGCACGCCCGTCCGGGCGCGGTATTTCTTCCGGGATAGGACATCCGCGAAGTACTGGCCGAGCTGTCGCAGGATCTCGCGCACCTCGCGCGTCTCCGCCTCGGAGATATTGAAGAACGGCCGGTCCCACAGATAATGCTCGCCCGTCTTTCGTTCGGCGCGGGCAGTGGGCTCCGTCTTGAACGCCCCTTCAAGCTTCTGGGCCATCTCGAGGAGCAGTCGCCGCAGTTCGTCTTGCACCGCTTGGATGGCTTGGGGCGAGAGGCCGGCCTCGCGCATCGCGTCCTCGATCCGCCGCAGGTCGTCGAAAAGATAGCCTTTCACCTTCATGGGCCGCCGGAAGACGCGGAACAGCGCGCTGTCGGCCATCTCGGTTTGCGTGGATTGAAGATCCTCGAGCAGTTCGCGCAACTCCTCCAGCTTGCGGGGGTCGGTCGAAAGGAGGTAGCGGCCCATGGGCGAGAGCTGGGTGAGCAGCTTCTGGAGCAGGCGTTTCACCTTTTCCCGATCCTCGGCCGCGAGATCGAGCTGATCGAGGAAGCCGTCAAGCCCGGGGATGTTCTCGTGCAGTCCGGACGGTTTCCCGTATAGGAAGAACAGATTGTAGAGCTTGCGGAAGGCCGGGAGATCGGCCTCGCGTTTGACGAGCGTCGTCTCGAGGGCGGCGCCGACGGCGACCGGGCTGAGGAGGTCCACCTGCGTGAGCGCCCGCATGGCGTCCATCAGTTCGGAGGCCGAGACCTGCACCCCCTCCTCCCGGAGCTTCTGGATGAAATCGAGCAACCGGTCGATCACTTGGCGCTCATTCTACTCTGCGGGGAAACCACGTGTCATGGACGCACTTGAGTGGGGGTCTTGCGGAGGTAGGGAACCTGTGCCATGGTTCGCCCAGAGGGGATTCCAGATGATGTGGGATACGGTGAAGGTGCGCGCCGACGGTTTTCGCGAGGCGGCGCGGCGCGTGGCGGCCGTTCTGGGCCGGCCGGTGGAGCCGGGCGACTTGGCGGTGAGATCGAGCGGATGCCGCGAGTGCGGGTGCCACACCTTTGCCTACGACGACCTGCCCAAACCGAAGCCGCTGCCGGAGATCCCGGTCGAGTTGCTGAGGATGGACTGAGCTTCTTTCAGTTGAGCGTGGTTCGCCCGACCTGACTCCCGGGCGCCGGTGCCGCGGGGCCCGTCTCGGTGAGGAGTTCCTCGACCCTCATGTGCACCTTGCGAATGTCCTGCTCGTACTTGAGGAGCACATTGAGCGTGTCGCGCACCATCGCCGGCTCCAGGTCGCGGGCGCTCATCAGCACGAACACCTTGGCCCAATCGAGTGTCTCGCTCACACCCGGCATCTTCTTCAGATCCATCCGGCGGATCCGCTGCACCGTCTCCACCAGGCGCCCCGCGAGATGGTCGGGGAGCTCCGGCACCCGCGTTCGCACGATGTTGAGCTCCCGTTCCTTCTCGGGGTACTGGATGAAGAGGTGAAGGCAGCGGCGGCGGAGCGCGTCGGAGAGGTCGCGCTGGCGGTTGTTCGTGAGGACGACGAGCGGGATGTGCACGGCCTTCACGGTTCCGATCTCGGGAAGGCTCACCTGCATGTCGCTCAGGATCTCGAGGAGGAAGGCCTCGAACTCCGCCTCGGCCCGGTCGATCTCGTCGATGAGGAGGACGGTCTTCTTCGGGCTGAGGATGGCCTTGAGCAGGGGGCGGGGTTGGAGGAAGTCCCTCGAAAAAAACAGCTCGTCCTCGCGGGTGAGAAGCTTCACGGCCTCTTTGAGTGTGGGGGCCTGGTTCAGATGATCGCGCAGGCGGTCGCGAAGGATCTGGGTGTAGAGGAGCTGCTTGGAGTACTCCCACTCGTAGAGCGCCTTGGACTCGTCGAGCCCTTCGTAGCATTGGAGGCGGACCATCTCGCACCCGAGTACGCCCGCCAGGCACTTGGCGAGCTCGGTCTTCCCCACCCCCGAGGGGCCTTCGACGAGGAGCGGTTTCTCCATGCGCACGGCCAGGTAGACCGAGGTGGCGATTTTCGAGTCCGCGACGTAGCCCGCTTGGAGGAGGCGCCGCGAAACGTCGTCTACGCTGTCAAACATGGGGGCCTTCCTTTATCATTACCGGCCGATGGCCGTGCGTCACTTGCTACGCGGCCTGCTCGTGGTCTTGGGATTGGCTTCGCCGGCACTGGCCGAGAAACCGGCTGGTGGACCGGCCGCCGACCCAGCCCAGACGGGGCGCATCGTGGACGGAATCGTCGCGAAAGTCAACGGCGAGCCCGTTTTTCTTCGGGACCTGCGTGTGGAGTACTGGTTGAGGGAAGACTCGGCGGACCGTGCGGCCGAGGGCCAGGCATTGCTGGACGCGGTAGTAGACCGTCGGATTCTTGTGCATGAGGCCCGCCGCCTCAAGTACGGCCCGGCGGATCCGGATGCCGGCGAGGCTGAGGCGGAACGGCTTCGGCGACGTTTGGCCACCCGATCGCCCAAGGCCGGCGCCGCCATCGAGCCGTCTGAAGTCCTTGCCTGGGTTCGTGCGGAGATGGCCATCCGCGAACTCATCGATTGGCGGGTGGAAGCGCTCATTTCCGCGTCCGAATTCGAGATCGAGGAGTACCATGCCGCCCACCGGACCGAGATCGGGGAGAAGCTGACCGCGGAGGCGAGGGAGAAGGTCCGTCGGAATGTGCGCGCGCTCAAGTTCGATCGCCAGTACCGCGAGTGGTTCAACGGCCTTAAGCGGCGGAGCCGCGTCGAGAAGTACCTTCAGGAAGCGCCATGGGATCGCTTCGATTTCCGCTCCTTTGTATGGGCCACCGCGCCGTGACGGCGACGCGAGAAAGTTGACTTTCGTGGAGTTTCGAGGGATAAGAACCGCCGTCGCGCATGCAAAACGTATCCGACGGCGAATTCGAGCAGGAGGTACTCCAATCCAGCCTTCCCGTGCTCGTGGACTTCTGGGCCGAGTGGTGCGGCCCGTGCAAAGCAGTGGCCCCGGTGGTGCAAGAGGTGGCCACCGAGTACTCGGGCAAGCTCAAAGTGGTCAAGGTGAACGTGGACGACAACCCCGGCACGCCGTCGAAATACCAGGTGATGGGCATCCCGACGCTGATGCTCTTCAAGGGCGGCAAGCCGGTCAATCAGATCGTGGGAGCCGTCCCGAAATCGCGTATCGTCCAGCTCCTGCAGGGCAACCTGTAGACCGCACGCGAAACCGATCGGCCGTCTGGTGCGGGGCGATGCTCCTCTGCACTCTGTCC
Organism: Nitrospirota bacterium; assembly: GCA_016190245.1. GTDB lineage: Bacteria > JACPQY01 > JACPQY01 > JACPQY01 > JACPQY01 > JACPQY01. The sequence continues at coordinate 109,110 of JACPQY010000008.1, forward strand.
GCCTGCGGGGACGGCGAGCCGCCGGTCACCGAGTGCCGAAACGAGATCCGCCTGGACGTGGCCCAGGTCGTCTGCCCGCATCTGCGTGTCGTCTACGACTTCGAGGAGGCCCGCACGAGTTTCTACGATGGTGACGATCGCCCCGTCATCCAGAATGCGACCCCCACCTACCGGATCGGTGACGACGAGTTGGACGTATCGGACATGGACCCTAACGAACAGCGCGTGCCCAACGAACGGAGGCACGGTTCGAGCGTACGACTGCCCGAAGCCGTGAACACGGCCTGCGGCAGGAGCGCGTCCCTCGAAATCCGCACCGGCGGCACGTCCGGAACCGCGAAGGGAGAGTTCGTCCAGTTGTTCACCGCCTACACGGGGCACCCGGCCGTCATCGTCACCACCCAGTTCACGAACCCTTCCGAGGAGACACTCCTCTACACCCGCGTGAGCTTCCTCAAGACGGACGGGCTCAAGCATCCGTGGTCCGGCACGCGCAGCGCCGTTTTCGTCGGATCGGATGCTCGAGCGGTGGGTGTGGAGCGGTCTCCGGACGCCGGCCTTCCCCAGACGATGCAGGCCACAGGTGGGGGAAGATCGTTTTTCGTGGGCGAGTTCGCCGCCTCGATCGAGCCGCCTTTTCCCGGGGAGCAGACCGTGCGGCCGGGCACCACGTTCACCTGGGGAGATTTCGATCCCAACCGGATCGTGAAGAGCGGCGGACGCGTCGGTCAGGTGGATTGGTCCCTCGCACAGGAGTTCGGCGACGCCGGCGTTCTTCTGGTAACCCGAGCCGAGGGGGAGAAGCAGGTCAAGCGCCACTACCTCCGCGCGGTCCACTACCTCGACTTCATCTCGACCGATCCTCAGGTCCCCCGCGACCAGTTCGCCGCGGCCCACGCTTCGTACCCCGCCGACTTCTGCCCAGGGTTGTAGTCGACCCGTCGGCCAAAATCGGGTCGGAGTCTACCGGCCCCATTGGGTGGGGTGGACAGTCCCCATTTGGTTCCTGCATGCATGAATTTCAGAGTGATTGCAGCACAGATCGCACCCGGCGCAATCTTGGCACGCCCTTGCTATTCCAATCGGCATGAGACGTACGACGCCCAGCATCCCCACCCGGATCGCACGAGCCGTCCTACGCAGTCAAACCCGCGAGTGGCGGGGAAGTTCAGCAATCGAAAGGAGTGCCAACATGGCATTTAGAACCCGATGGTTGGCCAGCGTAGGGCTGGCTGCGGTCATCGCGGCGTGCGGGCAGGCCGCCGAGCTGTCGAGCCAGCTCGAGGCCGCCTCGCAAAACGCCGCATCGGCAGGTGCGGCGGTGTCGAGCGTCACGGAGGCGACCACAACCGTCAATTCGACGGTGGAAACGGTCGAGACCGTGACCGAGCTCAGCAGCACCGTCCAAGAAATCAGCGAGACAAGCACCTCGCTCCAATCCGTCTCCACTTCGGGGACGTCCACCAGCGACTCGTCGCTCCTGGGAGGCATCCGGGGCGCCGCACCGCGGCCGGCAACCACGACGGAACCGGCCCGGAAGACCGAGCCGCCGAAGTACGAGCTGTGTGCGCAAACGGGAACAACCCTCCCGTGCTACTGCGTGATGCACTCACCGGACAAGTTCCCGCTCGATACCGACTCGAAGTGCGTGGAGAAGCCGCCGGCCGCGGAGGGATCCACGGCGGAGGCGACCCCGGTCACTGCGACGGTCAACGTGAGCAAGGTGGATGACGGCATATACCACGTCGTCTTCACCGCAACCGTGCCCGCCAAGACGCGGGTTCCCGAGGATGTCAAGAAGGCCTGTACCGCTTCAGGCGACAAGCTCACGTGCAAGCGCGAGCTCACGCTCGTGAAGCGCTGCAAGCCGGATGCGCCGGACCAGTGCTTCTACGTCCCCGCCCCCGAGGCGGAAAAGGGCACGGTGGTCTTCCTGGACCGCCGGTTCGATCTCACCGCCGAGGTCAGCGAGCCGCCCGATTTCAACGACCGCGCGGCCGTTGAGGCGTGGCTCGAGACGATCGCCAAGACCTTCGAGGACGCGAAAAACGAGGGCGAACTGCGCGCGCTCGTGAAACGCTTCCTCGTGGAAGCCCCGGGCTGGGTCACCGAGATCAAGCCCGTCAAGTGCGACATGGATGCCAAGGCCCGAGAGAACAAAGAGTGTCCTCGGATGGAGATCGACTATCAGGAAGGGCCCCATGGCGGGATCCCGATGCACCCCGTCAAGGTCCGCGGCCTGCGCGTCTTCTCCCACGAGGTGCCGCCCCCGGTTCTGCCGGGTGACAAGCCCCTCGTGGAACTCCCCCGGCCCAGAGGCTATGCGGCCGAGTTCCGCAAGAGCCACGTCGAGGGCAAGATGCCCACGCCCAGCGGTGAAGGCAAGGGCGTGAAGACGGTCGTCTTCTCGATGAACCTCGAGAAGCTGCCGGCCAACACAGCCGACATGGCCTGCACGCCGGCGGATCTCGATAGCATCCCGCTCAGTGGAGCGCCGGAAGGGTTCACCATCGTCGTGCGACGGGTCGAACTCGAAAAGCACGGGGGATACGGCTTCGGTGGCGGCAAGGTCTGCCGCTCGTCCTCGAAACAGGCGGTGCAGGAAGGCGTGGCTCCCACGCCTCCGACCAACTACTCGAGCGAGAGGCACGATATCACCCGCCAGCTCCCCGAGCCTCAGGCCGAGAAGCGGCCGCCCCTCTATCCGGTTCAGGAGAAGGTGGACGAGCAGCACTACATCATCGTCCAGCCGCTCGAAAAGATCCTCCAGGTCGAGAAGGAATTGAAGGACCTCAAGGATCAGAAGGACAAGACGGACCGGAAGGGCAAGGACGGTATGAAGGACGGCATGGGCCAGGGTAAGGATATGGCCGTCGAGACCGTCGAGGCCCTCAAGACCTGCCCGGGCACGGGTGAAGGCATCCGGCACGTGGTGGTGTCGCTCTCCGATGGGACCACCAAGGAGCGCACGCACCGCTGGGTGAAGGAAGAGGGCGAGTGCCATCCGCGGCCGCTCGACGAGAACGGCAACCCCATCGAGGTGGCCGAAACCGCGGAAGGAACCCTCGAAACCAAGGTCAAGGACAAGGCCGGCCGCGAGCTGCCCGTCAAGGTGGAGAACGCCACCGAGACGAACAAGACGGTCACGATTGACGCCGCCGGTTTCGTGAAGGGGTCCATCTCCTTCCACGAAGCCGATGAGGACGGCATCGTCGCCGAGGGAACCCTCAGCGTCACCGTGCCCGGCGCGGGCAGCGTCGAGGTCACGATGGAACTGAGCGCCGCGGGCTGGCAGCACGTCCGCGGGAAAGCGGAGACGAAGGACGGGAAGACCGTCGCCTTCTGGCAGGATCGCACGGCCGCAGGCGCGGACATCCAGTTCCGTCTGATTGCCTCCAAGTCGGCCTCGGTCACTGTGGCCGAGGAAGCCGAGGCGCAGACGGGCACCGTCGAAGCCTCCGGCGAGATGAGCCTGACCACGGCGTCGGACAGCTCGAACGCCTGCGAGGTCGTCGGCTCCGGCACGATGACCATCAACAGCGGCGACGAGAAGGGCACGACGCTCAGCCTCACGATATACGAAGACAAGACCACCAAGGTCACGTCTGACGGGACAGTGGCGAACGAGCCGCTGGAAGGGTGCGCGGCGGGCAAAACCCCGTCAACCACCACCGCCAGCACGGCGACCGGGACGGCGGGGTCCTAACTCAAGGGGGGTAGGCCCCGGCCAGTTTCCGTAGGCCGGCCCCCCATCTGCCGAAAGGCGGATGGGGGGCTTTTCTTTGTCGTGATTGGCCTTTTGCGCGTCCTCCGTGAACCTGGAGACGCACCTGTGAAGAGTGCGCCTGCCTGATGGGGGGTGCCTCGTAGGGTAGCCGCGGCCTTCATGCCCGCGCTGCCAAACGGCTTGACATGGGGCGGCCCATGTGATGAACTAGATCGCTAGGGGAGCGAATGCGTCTGCTAGGAGGGAAAAAGGGGTTCTCAGCAGTTCTGGCGGGAGCCCTGCTTTTTGCTGTGGGGTGCTCGGGCGATGGCCCGGCGCCTGACCGCACGCTTCACCTCAGAACCTACCGAGCACAGGTTCCCGCCTCGCTCACCCGCCTGAGCCTCAACGCCATCACCTTCGGGGGTGTCCAATCCTTCGATGCCTCAGGCAAGGCCGAAATCCTCCTCCCGGATGGCCGCACACAGGTGGGCATCGTCGTGGATTCGAGGACCGACCGGATGGTCCTCCTCTCCTACAGCTTCCCGGAGTGGCTCGATCGTGTCTCTCTGGAGCGCTTCATCAGCCGCGACGGTCGGGTGAAGGTCGATGCCGAGAGCACCGCCCTCGCGCTTTCGATGATCAACCCCCTGTTCTTCGGCACTACCGTCACCCAGAAAGCCGACGTGGCGGAGAAGGCGATCACCCTCCCGGAGTTCGAACAGCTCGTTTCGGCTATCGAAGAGTCCTGGGAAGACGAGCCCACGCTCGCACTCGATTACGCTCGGCATCCTGAGGTTTTCCTCCTCGCCCACGATGTGGCGGTCGGCGCGGCCCGCACCTTGGTGGCGGACTCGGTCGCCGGCGCCCCACGGCGGCTCTCGGTGGATCAGGATGCGGCTTGGATCGAGCAGGTGAAGGGTCTCCAGACGGTATTCAAGAATCCGAAAATGATTTACTACGGCGGCGGGGTCTACACCTCCCAGGCGGACGATCAGCACCCCACGGCCACGGTACTGATCCTCGACAAGGAAAAGGTCATCGACTTCAGCATCTGGCCGCCCAGTTTCCAGATCGTTCCGGCACAGGAGACCCCGTACTCGCTGCCGGGCTCGGGCTACTGGCGCATCGGGATCTTCAAGGGCTTCGACCTCAACATGCCACTCCAGCAGATGTGGGACACTCCGCCGGCGCAACTCGCCTTCATCGCGAACACGTGGCAGACGGTGATTATGATCATCAGCCTCGCCGGGGACACGGGGCTCGTGCCCGGCGCCGGACAGGCGGGGAGCTTCCTGCGGAACGCGATGAGTTTCGACGACATCTATCCTATCTACCAGGCGTTCCAGACCGGCGACCAGGTGACGATCATCAATGCCTTTGTGGCCTTCTTCTCGGCGCATTGGATGGACATCGCCTCTTTCATTTTCAGTTCCGTCCAGTCGAACGGTGGCGACACCCAGGCCACGTCGAGCCTTCTGAGCAAGGTCGGTCAACTCGCCGGGATCGCGACGAGCCTCTTCAATGTGGTGAATGTGGAAGTCCCCTTCTTCTACGACTTGATCACGGCCCACCCGAAGGCGGAATACTCCCTCCAGGACGGCGCCGTAACGGGAAGCCGCGTTCAGAAGAGCGGGTGCGTGCAGGCGACATACGGGCACGTGGAGAACGCCGACATGACCGAGGCACTCGTCTCGCTCGCGATGGCGTTGGCGCCCTTGCTCATCGTGATCTACATGCGCCGCCGCGAGCGCCGGGCCGCGATCCTCCGCCGTCTCTTCGCCTCAGAGTACCGGCACCCCCGATAGCCCGGCCGCGCCGATCCGCCCGCGGGGAAATCACCGCGGGGCCGTGTATACTCGGCGGATGCGGAGCATGACAACCGTTCGGTGGCCCTTGGCGATCCTCCTAAGCCTGATTCTCTCGTGCGACGGCGAGGACCGCTGCTCGGGGAAGGCCGGGGGCGTGCCGGCCCTTGAGATCCACAACCTCACGAACTGCGATCTGGAGGTGCGTGTGGACAGCGGCCCCTCGACGTTCGCACCGGCCGGCATTACCACCTGCAAGACTGACTTCGAGCCCAGACCGTTCACGGGGAACCACCGCGTCGAGGCCGTTCCGGTCGCCGACACTCTGCCCTGCGAGATCGTGACCGTGGACTTCGGAAATGCCACGGCCGAGGAAACGGGCCCGGCGGTGGACTACTCGCCGGTGGGATGCTCCTGCGAGTCCAAGTAGGGCCCCGCCGGCCCGTATTCCCGCAGGCCCCCAGTGATTGAACTCGATCCCGCCACTCTCTGCGGTCGCTCCGCACCCGTCGGTGTCCTCACCATCCCTCCCCCGGGCTGACCGACCGGCGTAGGATGGTGGCCCGGCGGTCTCTTCCGGGCAACCAGGGCTGAGTCAGGACCCGACCTCGGGGCTCACTTCGGTTCGAGTTTGGCCCCGAGGAGGGAGCGCAGGAGCTCGTCGCGCAACTGCTCCTGCACCATCCGGCGCATGTTCACAATGGCCTTCTGGCGTGCGAGATCGGGCGTGGTGGAGCCCTCGTCGCCCACCTTGCTCACCGTGGCGATCGCCTCCCCTCCCGCGCTTTCCACACACTGCAACGCGAGGCTCCACTTCGCGAACTTGAGGCTCGATCCGCGGTCGTAGGGTTCGAGGGCAACGTCGCCGCGGACCAGCAAATCCTCTTTTTCCCCTTCCGCCGCACCCGTGAAGCCGAGGCCCGAGAGGGCCTGGGTGATGGCCTTCACAACGTCCTCCAGCCCTTCTCCCTTCACTTCGACGCGGAACTTGATGTCGGCAAGCGCCTTCTCCGCGCGGATCCTGGCCTCTCCGCCGTGCAGGCTGATGCCTGAGCCGGTGGGGCTCACCACCGCGAGCTGCCGCGCATAGCCGTCGGCCTTCTCGTACCGCTCCCATGCGCCGTAGAGTGAGCGGGCCTTCTGGATTTTGGCGGCGTCCGCTCCGGCGCCCTTCATCAACTCCTCCGCCTCGAGTTCAAGCGTGGTCACCTTCTTTCTGAGGTCCATGGCCGTCTTCTCGCGGTCGAGCACGGCCAGGGCGTATCGCATGGACTTCTCCTCGAACGTCTCCGCGATCGCGACGCCTTCGAGGGTTTCATCAATCTTCACCCGCGTGGCGGTGCTGGCCTCGAACGTCTGCGAGGCCTGGGTCTTCTTGCCGGTGGTCTGCTGGCGGTAGGTCTCCTTCTCGGATTGCTCCTGTTCCACGCGGGCGCGAAGGATCTTGGCGATCTCCGCGCGGGCCTTGTCCTGCGCGGTGCCGAGATCGGGCGCATTCCCCACACCGATGAAGTACTTCTCGGGCGGATACTTCTTAGAGGTGCCGCTTTCCACCCAGTCGGGCGTTCCCCGCGCGAGAACCGGCGAAGCCCCGGCGAGCCCGACCGTCAACGCGGCAATCGCGAAAAGCGCGGCGCGACGCACCACGTGTGTCCTTTCCATCATCGCCCTCCTTTTCCCTGCATCGTGACCACCCTCACGAAGGTTCGCTTCCCCGCCGTGACCTTGACCCCGCTGATCGTGCGCGCTTCGACGGCGCGGCCGTTCGCGTCCAGGAGCCGCACGGTGACCGTGTGCTCGCCGGGGGCCACGGGGAGTCTCGCGATGCGGATCTGGGCCGGCAGCGTCCGCCAGCTCCGCTTGTCGGCCTCTTCGGTGGCCGACCCCGTGGCCGCGACGGCGGATTTCACGGCCCACGCCATGAGCCCACCTCCGCCCGCCTTCTCCACCAGCTTCCCGCTCCCCTGGGCGAGAGCGAACTTGACCGTGGCCCGCGCGACGGCTTTGCCCAACACGCGCCCGATCCGGTCCTTGAGGCTCTGGACACCGATCGCTTCGATGTCTTCGACCAGCTCGCTCCTCACGCCCGGTCCTGTGGCCTCCCCTACCACGATTTCCGAGCCTTTGATCGGGAACGGGCGCCGCTTGAAGTCGGGGATGGCCACCGTGATGGTATTCCCGCTCGTGGCCACGGCGCCGACGGCCCGCATGGCCCGGCTCGTACCCTGCTCCTCCGACGACGTGGAGGCATAGGCCGCATACAGTCCGCCGCTGCAATTCCCGGCGGCGGCGACGCCCCCCGCCACCGCCCCGACGAACGCCAGGGTCTTCATGGCGGTCTTGATCTGTTTCAGGTCCTCCCCCTTCGCCTCCTGTTCCTGCACCTGGAGCACGGCGGCGCCGCACCCGGCCCCGAACTGGGTGACGAAATCCACCTTCTCCGGCGCGAGACCCGTGTAGTGGAAGACCACAATCTCCGAGGAGGGTTTCCCGCGCTGGGCCGCGGGGGCATCGGGCGCGTATTTCTTCCGGATCTCCTCGGCCTCCTCCGAGAATCCCAGACCGGCGGCGGTACGCAGCACGTCGTTCACCAACGCCGTGGGAACGGGAGTCTTGTAGTTCTTCAGGTACTCTTCGGAGTACGCTTCCAAGGCCTGCCGGTACGAGATGAAGGCGTCGTTCAGTTCTTCGGTGGAACCCTGGTTGTCCTGGATCAGGCCGGCGAGGTAGCGGGCAAACGCGTCGGTCTGGTAGGCGATCTTCTTGCCTCCTGCGCGCTCGGCAACGACCTTCAGCTTGAGGTCCACCTTCCGGGCTTCCACGAGGGCTCCCTCGAGATCGCCCATGAAGAGGTAGTTGAGGGCCCCGATGACGTGGACAATGACCATTTCGAAGTCTTCGCTGGCGTACTCCTTCACGTTATCGTTGACCAGGAACGACGCCGCCTGGGCGGAAACGCTCTTCGTATAGAAATCCTCGATGGCCTTCTCGGCGGCCGCCAGCGCCTCGTTGGATTTCTGGTAGTCCCCCGCGAGGTGCGCGGTGAGCGCGAGGTCGAAGTAGTAGAGGAGGCGGTTCCGACTCGCGTACTCCTTCTCCGCGTTTTTCTGTACGTGCTCCATCGCGGCGGCCGCCTGGTTCGTGGATATGTAGCGGTCGAGGTCTTTGTAGTAGGACTGGCTGACCCCGCACGCCGCCAGGGCGCATGCCGAGAGCGCGGCCAGACCCACGCGGCTCCATCGGACGGACAATTTCCCTGAAACGCTAAGCCTGCCCATGCGGCTCCTCCTCCGGGCAGGCCACGCCCGCCCCGCCACAGAAACCTTCGTCGCCTCTCCGCTCCGGAGGGCGTCGTATTACAGCTTGTGGCCTTTGCGTTCGACCACCTTCTTGATCTTTTTCTGGCCGATCCAGACCTTCTCGTTGGATTCGATGTCCACCAGCTCGAGCTCCACTTGGTAGTACTTGAGCTGCGTGCCGCCGGCCTGGTCCATGATCGTGTTGATACCGCCCTGGAGCATGTAGTCGGCGGCTTTCTCCTTGCCCATGGATTTCTGGGTCTCCAGGCTCGCGTGGGTCTGCTGTTCCATGCGTTCCTCGCGGATCTCCTGGCGCTCCTCGCGGGAGGCCTGGAAACGAACCTTTCCGGAGTTGAGAAGCTCCTTCTCGAGGTCCTTCACGAAGGTCTGCGTGTTGATGTGCTCGGAGCTGCGGTTCTTCACCGTGCCCACGATCACGCGCGGCTTGGCGCTCTTCGCCGAAACGAAGTCTTCCAGCCAGGGCCGGTTGAGGCTGTCGCGCACCATTTCCTCGGCCACGAGGCGGGAATCGGTGTCGTTCCAGTCCCCGGAGAGGTCGATCGTTTCGGACGCCTCGGTACGCTGCACTTTGGGTCCCGAGGCGCACGAAAGCCCCAGCAGGCCCGCAGCAAACAGAAGACAAGAAAGATAACGGAAAGTCATGGCTCCCTCCTTCCACAGGATCATCAGGTTGAAAGGGCGAAGCTCCCGCTTCGCACGCCCTTCGTTTACCCGGTTTACGCGCCGCCGTGGGACTTGTCAAGGAAGTTCGGCCGTCCGGGTCGCGGCGGCGGGCCTCTCGACGGAGAGCTCGCGCCGCGCGCGGAAACGGCGGTGGACCTCGAAGGCGAACCGATCCAGGGTGACGGGGTCCACGGGATCGCCGTTCAAGGCGAGCGTGAGGGAGGCGAGCCCCTCGCGTTCGGCCACGTGGAAGAATTGGGCCTCGGCGATCTTGTTCGGCATGCACTCGTGTGGCCCGACGCTCACGACTCCATCAATCAGCCCCTCGCGCCATTCGTGGATGGGGCCACCCAGGGTGAGGACGGCCTCGCCGTGCAGCTCCGGGCGGATGTAGTCCGACGCCGCGGCAAGGGAATCGCGGACGGACGTCCGCCTGCGCCAGCCCATCGCCCGCGCCATGACGTTGTACATCGCGTTCTGGATCCGGGACTGAACGAAGCTGAGGAGGTGATCGCGGAAGCCGCGCTTGTCCCCGCTCACGCCGGTGAGGTAGTCGGAATATTCGAGCCACTCGGTGAACGGGGCGAAGCGGATGCGGAGGCCGCGCTCCTCGAGGCGATCGACGACGAAGTCGTTCGCGAAGGGATCGCAGCGGACGTAGATCTCGCCGACAAGGAGGACGGTCGGAAGGTTGGCGGGTCGGCGGACGGCTGTGTACTCCTGCGCCGCCGCACGGAGGAGTTCGGCGCAACCGAAGAGGAGGCCGTTCGCCACCTGAAGGAGCGCAGGCCCCGCCATCAGATCGCCCGAGCACTCCCTCTCCAAGCGCCGGAACAACTCCCTTTCATATCGGTCGTGAATTTCCCGCGCCGCGCCCCGTCTTGACTCGGTGGGGCGGACCTCGTAGAGCGCCTCCAAGAGCAGGTCCGCGGCCATGAAGCCCGTGAACGCCACGACGGAGAACCCGGAAGGCACGCCGTCGAAATACCCGCTGTCGGCCGGTGACCACACGCGCACGCGGTCCTTCCAGCCCAGCCGCTCCAGAGTGATTTTGTGGAGCCAGTGGTACATCCCGAAGCGGCAAGGCCCTGTGGCGGTAGGCATGAAGAAAGAAAAGACCGTGTCCGACTCACCCTCTCGTTCGAGCCGCTTCAGCAGGCTGCCCAGGGTGATGCACATGGGGATGCACTCCTTCCCGGATGTGTGCCGCCGACCGGCGCGGAGGGCTTCGTGGTCGGGCAGGGGCAGGCTTTCCGCCGGCACGCCGATGCCGCGCAGACAGGACGCCAGAACATCCGCGGACGGCCCCATGCGGGGGATCAGAACCCGCTCTCCGCGGCGGCGGATATCCGAGAGCCCTTCCTTGTCCTCCTCGATGCGTTTGAGGGAATTGGGAAGCCCCGACGACCTCCCGCCCTTCAAGTCCTCGCGGACGCAGTGCAGAAAGGCCTCCACGCGGGTCTTGGTGCCGGCGTCGCCGGAGTGACCGTCCGTCTCGATGACCGAAAAGGGCTTTCCGCCCATCGCGTAGGCGTAGAAGTGGAGGTTGAAACTGTCCGGCCCGCAGGCGTAGTTGCTGCAAAAGAGGCTGTAGACGCGCGGTGTCCGCCGGATCTCATGCGCGGCCCGTAGGATCCGCTGGCCATAGCCCCAGAACATGTCTTTGAAGACCGGTGTCTCGCCGCCGACCGGGAAGCAATCCACGGGGATCGCGATGGCGCCCTGCTCCCGCAGGATAGCCGGCACGTTCGAGTTGAGCACCTTGTTGTAGATCGTGTACGTGCGACCGAGGACGACAACGGGCACGATGTCCCGCTCCTCGCAGAAAGCGAGCGCACGCCGCCCGATGTCGAGGCAACTTCCCTCGAACTCTTCTTGGGCGATCATTGCGGCGTGGCAGGCTTCCCGCCAATCGGCGTCGGGCACACCCAGATCCCGCGTGAGCCGTTCCAGGCTGCCGAGAAACGCCTTCGACCGGAGATTCCCCCGTCCGACGTCAATCACGGTCGAGACGATCCTCGGGGGCATTCGATCGCCGAGGTTGAGGCGCAGCACGTCCGGGCTGGCCTGAACGATCGGACAGATGCCTGCGCGCGGTTCGTCCCCCACTCTCTCGATGCTCCGGAGCATCGGGAGAAAGAGGATGTCGGGCTTCTCCTCTGCCATGGCACCGACGAGGCCGTGATAGAGATGCATCGGCGCACAGAAAGGCAGGTTGGCCTCCTCGATGCCCCGCTTGAGGGTGCGTTGGTCAGCTCCCGAATGGATGGAGAGGTTGAAACCCAGGCGTCGGAGAAACGTCGCGAAGAACGGGAAGAAGCTTTTGAGGAGGAACTCGTCCGTAAGGGCGACACGGGGGCCTCCGCGCTCAGGAGGCGCAGGCCGTGCCGGCCGCGGCCCGGAGGGCCGACCCGGTCCGGGCGACACGGATGCCCCGGCGGCGATGCTCTTGACCAGGTCCTCGCGTTCGCGAAAGGGATCGGGCGCGAGGTCGGGCAGCTTGCGGGTCCGTGTCCCCTTGTCGTGCATCGAGCATCCCCCCCCCCACGTGAACCGCTTGCGCCGGCTCTCGACCACCGCCGTGATCCGGTCGATCCGGCACCGGTTCCCCGGCTCCCCGCAGCCGTGGGACGACTTGCAGACGAAGGTGTCCTTCTTCTCCATCTGCGCAGCAAGGAAGCGGGCGGGGTCAAGCGCTGGGCGGGAGGCGACGTCCATCTCCTTGAGGGCGAGGAGGGCGATCCCCAAGGCCCCCACCGTGCCGGGATTCGGCGGGACGATCACCTCGCTCCCCGTCTGGCGCGCCACGGCGGCCGCCAGCGCGTCGGCCGAAAAGGGCATCCCCTGGCAGAAGATGACGCGGCCGACGGAGCGCGGCCCTTTCACGCGGTTGAGGTAGTTCTGAATGATCGAGTCGTAGATTCCCGCGATGACCGAGCGGCTGCTTTCGCCCGCCGCCGTGGCCTCGTCGATGACCTCGGCCATGAAAACCGAGCAGTGTTGACCGAGAGACACGCCGTCACACGCCTGGAGGGCCTCCTCCCCCAAGTGCACAACGTCTCGGATGCCGTCGAACTTGCGGCCCTGCTCCTCGATGAAGGAGCCGGTCCCCGCGGAACACGCCTCGTTCATCGCCGCGTCCACCACACGGCCCGACGCGAGGCGGATGTATTTCGCGTCCTGCCCGCCGATCTCGAAAATCGTGTCCACGCGCGGGTCAAAGTGGAGCGCGCCCTCCGCGTGCGCGGCGATCTCGTTCAGGACGTAGACCGCGTCCGCCCCGTAGCACGTGGTGAGGAGCGACCCGACAATCTCGCGCCCGCTTCCGGTCACCCCGGCGGCCCGCGGCGAGAGCCCCTCGGCGCCGCCTTCCGCAAAGCGGCGCATGAGGAGTCGGGCCGCGCCGACCGGATCTCCGTTCGTGCCCGTGTAGGCCTCCCACGCCACCTCGCGTGTGCGCGCGTCCACAGCCACCGCTTTCGAGCCCGTCGAGCCGATGTCTAAGCCGAGGACGACCGGCCGAGGATCGGCTGCCGCGTCGCACGAGCCGTTTGCGCCCGACGTCTGCGGCAGGCGTTTCACTCGCCCAAGGTACTCCGTGAGCGCGGGCACTCGCTCGAGGCGTGCCTCGGCGGAAGGAGCCGCCAGCCTCTCGATCGGCGGGAGCTGAATGCGCTGCTCCGAGGCAAGTACGGCGCACCCCAAGGCTTCAAAGAACAGCACATCGTCGTCGAACCCCTCCAGCAGCCGCATCCCGCGGGCGGCGAGGAACCGGCGAAAGCTGTCACGGACGCGCGGCGACCGGGAAACACCGCCCAGAAGGATGACGTCGGGCGGGCTCAACGCGGGCTTGATGAGCACCTGGACGTTCTCGCACACGGCATCGAAGAGACCGGCGAGAATCCGGGCACGGTTTTCTCCCTTGTTTGCCAGGTGCGTCATGTCCGTCTTGAGAATCACGGGGCACCGGCCGGAGAGTGGCGCGGGGTCCTGCACGTCCGCGCACAGGTTCCCGGCCTCCTCGATGGTCAGGCCGAACCTCCCGACGAGCTGGCAGAGGAAATTGCCGGTCCCTTGCGAACATCGCGAATTCTCGCGGAACACATCCGTTCCCGAGGCCCGCAACTCCAGGACGCTGAACCCATGGCTCCCGATGGAGACGAGCGTGGCCGGCGCTTCCGGACGGAGGTGGCGGCATCCCGCGGCCTGCGCCTGCTGGGTTGGGACGCGGGGGAGGGCGATCTGGCGGCTCAGGCGCCCGGTGACGGCCACACCGTCCAGCCCCTCCCATTCCCACTGCCTGAGGATGTCCCCGAGGAGGGGCCAGGGCTTCTTGTGATGCTCAACGAGATGCCGTCGGGACCACACGAGGCGGTCCCCGGACCGGACAAGCTCCGCGAGCTTGACCGCCTCAGCCCCGATGTCGATCCCTAGATACCTTCTTGCTCTCACGATCGAGCCACTCCTACACGAATCCCCCCCCCCTTGTACAGCGCGAAAAGGGGAGATTCGCCTTTCCCTGAAACCGGCGGAGTGAAAGAGCGTCAGCGGGAAAGGGAGAATGTCACCTTGTCTCCCCGACGCGGCCGAGAAGGTGATCTGTCCCCGAAGATCCCTGGGAGGGACTCAGAGCAGGCCGAGCGATCTGAGCGTTTCGGCGAGCTTCGGTTCCTTCTTCGCGAACTCCTGCAAGGCCAGCTTGATCCGCTCGGTCTCCCGCACCGCCGGCGCCAGGGCCGTGCGCCGGTCCCACAGCACGAAACCGATCAGCCCCATCATGCCCACAAACAGGACGCCGAAACCCCACATCATCGTTTGGCGCAATTCGTTGATCTGCTGCTGCAACCCATCCATCCGCCGGTTCAAGCTGTTCTCCAGCCCGTCGATCCGCTTGTCCAGCCCATCGATCCGCTTGTCCAACCCTCTTACGGCCTCTTCCAGCCTGGCGATCTTTTCACCTTGCTCCGCGAACTTCTGCAGGATTTCCCGATCGGTGAGCGTGATCGTCCTCTCGGCGGCGTAGACCGGCCCGGAAAGGACGGTCGCGGCAAGCGCGGCACAGAACCACAGACCTTTCGGACTCATGGAAACATTGTGGACGCCCGACAGGGGCTTGTCAAAACCTCCCGCCAGACGGCGATTGCGTAGCCGTCATCCGTCCTTTCTCTGCTTGACCACCGCCGCCTGGAGGTGGTAGGAGTGGATCGAGTGGCGGGCTGAGATTCCCAAGGGGGTAGGTGTGCGCATCCGCCCGCCGGCAAGAGGGGTTCTGCTTTTCCTGGTCGGTGTGTACGCCTGTTCCTCGCTCGTGGGGGACGTTCGGGCGGCAGATGAGCCGAAGATTGACGAGGCCGAGCGCGGCCGATACATCGGCATCTTGACTGCGGCCTTCCTGCGGGAGGGGAAGTCTCTTCAAGATGTTGCCCTGCTGCGATCCGAACAAGAGGGCCCATACGATCTGGTGGTCACGCTGGATCGGTCCGATTTCGGGGCCGACTCAGGTGAAACCTTCGACCCCATCCAGGTCGCTCACGCCTTCGGCGCCGTCTACGGAACATTGCTCTCGGAAGCATCCCCGTTCCGACCCGAGGACATCCGCATGGTTGACCTGCGTCTTTCGGACAGCCCCTACCAATTCACCGGCTCGGTGTCTCGATATGGTGACGCTTTTCGGCGGTTCTTCCAGGGCGGGATCGGATTGGACGGCTTCGCGCACGACATGTTCTCGGCGGTTGAGTGTTGGGAGGGCGGTCGCAGGGAGGAAACGCTCTGGGAGGCGCTCACTGCACGTGGGGGTCCCGATGCGACCACTGAACCACCGGATCTCCCTGGGGGTCTGGAACCGGCGGAATTTATCTACGTGTCCAGGCTCCAGCCGATCATGGATTCGTATCTTCGGAGCTTTCGGGCGTTCAGTGAACTGTCGGAGGCGCTCCAATCCCTGCCCGTGCTTTTCTTCTCCCCCGCGTGTCGGATGCGATACGCCGAAGCCCTTGCGACGTGGAAGAAGAATCGGATGGAGATCGAGCCCATCCAGGCGCCCCCAAGCCTCGCGAAGGCCCACGGCGACCTCCTGGGCCCGGCACGCCGGCTCGATCGCGCGGCGGATCTGATTGGCCAGGGCTTCAAGAATCTCGACCGAGATTCTTTCGCGAAGGCGGTCGAGGAGATCCGCTTGGCCGGCCGATCTCTGGAGCGTTCGATGGAAACCATCCAGCGCCGGCTTTCTCCGCACCCTCCGGGGGAAGGCGGCATGCGGCCCGAAGCCGACCCCGAACCCCGCGCGACGCCTGCCGACCCGCCGACCGAAGTCCCGCAACGAGATCCCGATCCTCGAAAGGAGATACAGCCGTGAACCCCGCACCAGACTCGCACATGGCATCAGACTCCGTGTTTCGCTCGGACGGACGAGACCCCTCCCCGCCCCAAGCCGCAGGGCTCCTTGCCACGGAGGGCATGGGGCCATGCAATGCCACGCCATTCGCAGGCCTTCCTGGCCTGCCTTCCTTTCGTGGCACGTGGGCCTTGCTCTCGAAGCCGCAAGGTCCACGGACTCCTTGTCCAGGTGTCGCCGCGTCCGCCGCGGCGGAGACGGCGCGGCATGGAACATGGCCTCGGTGCGGGGTGAACACGAATCGAACACCGACCGCCCGGCCCCGCCCTCATGCCATTTTCATCACCCTGCTGGCGTCCGCAGGCGCCTTCCTCTTGGCTCAAGGATGCGGGGGGGGCGGAGGTGGCCATGGGTCGGGCGATCGCGGCGATGGAGGCAAGATCGAGGGAACCTATCGGAGCAAAGGAGTGCGAGTTGTTCTGGAGATCACGGACTATCCTTCTCCCTCTCAGGGCACGCAGAAGCTCGACAACACGGACCCCGAAGGTGGGTGCGAGCGCTACGTTCCACCCCAATTGTACACTGCGTTCAGTCTCTACGCCTTCGACCCGGCCATTAGTTTGGAGGCTGACGGAGCGGGGCAGTACTCGGGTCCTGGCACGTACTATAGCCTGGAGGACAGGTCGATCATCGAAGGCCCCTTGGAAGGCTGGGGGTGCCAGATGACGATTGAGGAGGGTGAAAGATCGGGCAGCTTTCTTTGCACGTGCACTCGCGTTCAGGTGGCGGGCTGTGACTCCGCGCGGTCAAAGATTACCGGACGATTCGAATGTCTGGGTGAGTTCGAGCCATTGTGAAGCCGACCTGGTAGGGGGGGGAGGGTTCCATGTTGTGGCTACAGCGCATGCTTGTCCCGATCATCACCCTTGCGGGTGCCTTCATCCTTCCACCCCGGGCGGCGGCGTCCGATGTCGCCTCGCGGGTCACCGGTGCTCTCCAAGCCTGCTTCCTGCCCAAGCCTGACGAGATAAAGAGCATGTTGAAGTTCTACAAGAACCTCGCCACAGCCTATCTCGAGCCTCTCATCAAGTTCGACGTAAAGAACTGGGATCTCCACTTTCCGGAGTTGACCGATCCCTCGATCGGCATCCACCACCATCGGCCCGCCTGGCTCGTCGAGGTCGTTCCGAACGCGGGCGACAGCAAGGCGCTCGCGCCGGTTTCGCCGTTTATCCGGTGCCTGTCCGCGGCACTCGACGAACACATCGTGGGCCCGCTCGTCCAAGCGGTCTACGACACCGACAAGCCTTACGTCCGCCCACGAGGCGGATGCAGCGGGAGCGATTGCTTCTTCGATGCCCACGTCTGGAAATTCGAGCTGGATGCCCTCGATCTCATCGTCGGGAGCCCCGCCAACCCCATCGCATGGGCCGATCCCGCGAAGTGGGTTGGAGGAATCAAGCCCTGCTATTTCTCTGAGATTGACCCGCTGCGGTGGCGCTACAGGGCCCACCCGCAGGCCGCCTTGCAGGAGGACCACCCGGCCCGATTCTGGGAGGGCATCAGCTCGCCCAAGGTGGGCGACACGCTCTTTCACCCTTGGGGCCCACGGAACCGCCAGGACGGCCATGTCTCGTACTACAACCCCCTGTGGGCCGGGGCCGCCGTGGCCATCCGAGCGGCCCACGTCGCCGTCCATCCCGAATGGGGCTGGGGCGTGATGTGCGGAGGCGAGGACGACGTCTACGAGGGGCTCGATCGGCAGGGCCACTGGTCGAAGACGAGCAACGAGTCCGTGGGCAAGCGGCAAGACCTCCCGCTGATGATCCAGCTCGTTTCTCCGGTCACGTGGACAAGGCCCATGCCCATTGGGCGCCCGGACGAGACCTCGGATTGGTCCTTGGAGAAGGAGTACTGGCCGGAGGAGGTTCCGCCATACCAAAGTGGCTACGCGTTCTTGCTATGGGAGAGGCATTTTCATGGACTCGGGCTGGACGCTCTGACAGGGGTGAAGGACCTTCCGAAGGGGCTCGACATCCGTCGCTTCGACGATGCGGCGCGAAGCTTGGCGACTTTGGACCTCACCTCCTTCCTCAACGAACTCTCCGCGATGCTCGGTCCCGAGATGGGCAAGGCCGTGGATCTCGTGCGCAACGTCCTCCAGATGCTCTGGAACCTGGTCGAGGAGATCACCAAGCACGCCCAGGGCGTGCTCATCAACGCGGTGATAGAGGCCGTGTTCGACATCCTGGGCGCGCACGAGGGGGCGGTGATCGTTCGCGATGTGGAATGCTCGGCCGACAGCGCGTGGGAGCTCATGACCGGGATGACGAAGGTGCTCGGACTTGGCGCCTGCGGGAAGGGTCTGTCCGACGTCCGCGAGGTCGCCCGGGTCAAGAAGAAACTCGACGACGCCAAGGACGTCATGGACAAGGTCTACAACCAGCATGTCGGGTTCGACACAGTCGGTGAGATCCTCCACGGCGCGTGCACCTTCGGCGATATCCACCCCCCCATCGAGAAGATCCACAGCCTCACCGATCCGGATAAATCCAGCAGCGCGGTCTACAAGCTTATTCAACTCCAAAAGTACCTGGACTACGCGGACGCCGTCTGCCTCGGGGCGAAGTTCCTCTCCAAACCCACCTCGGACCCCGCTCAACTTCTCTCGATGTTTGTCGAGATCAAGGCGCCGCAGGGTTCTGCCGTAGGCGACCTTGCACGCACCCTCGATGCCTTTCGCGATCCGACGCGGGAAGTGGATCGGGTCCTCACCGCGCTCGCCCGCGACCCCGCGCTTACTCCCGCCGAGCGGACGGCCTGGGAAGCCGACCTGCGCGGGCTGAAGCAGGATCTCTCGGCGCTGGACCTGAAAGCCATCGGGGACATCCGGAACCGACTGGACAGACTCAGATCGGGGGATTTCCTCAAGGACCTGGCCGAACCGCTCAAGACGGAGCTGCTCGGGGCCGTGACGTCCTTCTCTCCGGTTGGGACGACCGCGTGGAGCAGCTTCGATGATCTGGACAAGCGCAACCAGGCCATGCTCAAGCAGATCGAAAGGATGGGGAAGCTGTTCGACATCCGAGATCTCTCGGGGGACGTGCTCATTCAGGGATTCGTGGCCTTCTTCATCCTGGAGGCCGAGTTCGAAACGCTGGGGCTCACGATGGGGCAGCTCCAGCAGCGCGCACCGAACCTCCGCGCCCAGTTCGATCAGGCCGAGGCCGGCCTTTCGGGCCCCCTGCGCCGGGTTGCGGACCTCATTCGATCGCTTGATGAACGGCTCGCGCAGGAGATTACCTCGACTCTGGTCGCGTTCGATGCCGGGGCCGCGTCCTCCATCGGCCGAAAGCTGGACGTTCTGGGGGACCGCGCGCTTCAGGGTCCGGGCCGCACTTCGTCCACCTTCCATGACTTCGGCCGGGCCGCCAAGGAGATCGCTCAAACCCTAAGCGCGATCGGGCCCAAGTTGACCGCGCTCTCCCGCGCCCTCACCACGATCCTCAAGCCGGTGGGGGATGAGCTGGATGTGGCGGCCGGGCACGTGGAGAAATTGGCCGATTCGCTCGGCGGCATGGCGAGTGCGACCGACGAGATGGGGAACCTGAGCGGCGTGTTCAGCACAGGAGGCGAGGATCTGGCCGTGCGATCGGCCATGACGCTCGGCGCGCCGACCGGATCGGATCCGTTGAAGGCCTTCTTTGCGATGATGGGCGATCTGGCGCGGCAGTCACGGCGGCATCAGCAGCACTCTATCCGCTGGCAGATGGCGCGAGAGAAGGCGGGCGGCCCGCGGGCACCCAACGAGGAACTGATCGCGGAGTACACCCGCCTCGAAGGCGTTCAGCGGAGGCCCGGCGAGGAGGGGCCCGATCCGCCCGACAAGGCGCGCGAGGCAAAGAAGCTTGAACGGGAGCGGCTCGACGAGCTTCGCAAGAAGATCAAGGGCGAGATCCCGCTCACGCAGCCCGAAGAGGAGGCGCGCAAGCGCCAACGAGAAGCCTCGGCCGAGGCCGCCCGCAAGGCGTTCCATCCGACGCCGGAAGAGTGCGAGGAGCGGCGACGGACGACGTACCAGGCATCGTACGAGGCGTGCCTTGCAAGCTGCACGACCAACGACCGCTGGGACCTGTGCAAGAAGTGCATCAAACCAGAAGACCGGCCGTGTCCGTAGGCGCATCGCCGAGCCGCGGCTGTGGGCGGGCGAGGATCGTGGTCTGTTGCCTTGACAAAACCCGGCCGGCCCGAGAGAATCCGCCCCAGGAGGTGGTACTATGACAAAACTTTTCGGATCCATCCTCGTTCTCGCGCTCCTTCTTCCCGCTTGCGGCGGCAAGCAGCACACCTTGGCCGGAGACGATGCGCCCGCATGGGTCAACCAGGGCAGCGGCGCCTTCAAGGACGCCGGCAAGCGCGTCTTCTACGGTTTGGGCCTCGTCAGCAACGTCAAGAACAAGGCCCTGCGCGTCAGCTCGGCCGACAACCGCGCGCGAGCGGAGATCGGCAAGCAACTCGAAACCTACTCGGCCTCGCTCATGAAGGACTACATGGCCGCCACCTCCAGCGGAGCGGCGACGTCCGAGGAACAACACATCGAGCAGGCCATCAAGACCGTTTCGACCACCACGCTTAACGGCGTGATGATCGTCGATCACTGGTACGATCCGACGGACGACACCCAGTACTCCTTGGCCAAGTTGGACATGGATGCCTTCAAGGGCGCGTTGGATGCGGCCAGCGAACTGGACGCTAAGGCGAAGGAAGCGATCAAGCAGAACGCGGAGAAGGCCTTCGACAGCCTGGGGGCCGAGGAGGCCAAGAGGGGCAAGTAGGCCGGCCCGCGAGCAGGGGAGAGATTCACCGAATAGAGACCGCCATCCGCCGGTAGGCGGACAGGCTGCCCCCCTCCGCCTATGGCGGACTCGCGATGACAACAAGAAGCCGTCATTGCGATCCGCCAGCCGGCGGAGAAGCAATCTCATAGAGCCGGCCCTGCACGCAGGGGAATCTCTGCGGGTCCGGAATCATTCTAGCCCCCCACTCCCGATTGTTGTATAGTTGCGCCCATGCCAAACCTGCCCTCCTCGCGCATGGACCGCCTTCCGCCGTATGTGCTCTCCATCGTGAACGAACTCAAACTCCAGGCGCGCAAGGCGGGGGAGGATATCATTGATCTCGGCATGGGAAACCCCGACCTTCCCACGCCCAAGCACATCGTGGACAAGCTCGTGGAGGCATCGCGCAAGACGCCCAATCATCGCTATTCCGCCTCGCGCGGCATCCACAAGCTGAGGCTCGCCATCTGCAACTGGTATCGGCGCCGGTACAACGTCCATCTCGACCCGAATTCGGAGGCCGTTGTGACGATCGGCGCGAAGGAAGGCTTGGCCCACCTCGTTTTCGCACTCCTGCGGCCCGGCGAGCACGCCCTCGTGCCCACGCCGACCTATCCGATTCACGCCTATTCCGTGGTCCTTGCCGGTGGGAATCTCCTCTCAGTCCCTCTCGTGAAGGGCGTGGATTTCCTCGCGGAGTGCGAGCGTGTCGTCAAGAGTCAGTGGCCGCGGCCGCGCCTCCTCATCATCTCCTTCCCGCACAATCCCACGACGGCCGTTGTGGATCTCGCGTTCTTTCAGAAAGTGGTCCAGTTTGCCCGGGAATACGACCTCTACGTCATTCACGACTTGGCGTATGCCGATCTCGTGTTCGACGGCTATTCCGCCCCGAGTTTCCTTCAGGTTGAGGGCGCAAAGGATGTTGGCGTCGAGTTTTTCTCGCTCTCCAAGAGCTACAACATGCCGGGCTGGCGCGTGGGTTTCTGCGTGGGCAATCCCGGTCTCATCCAGGTGCTCACGCGGATCAAGAGCTACCTCGACTACGGCGTGTTCCAGCCGATCCAGATCGCCGGGATCGTGGCCCTCAACGGGGACCAGATGTGCGTCGAGGAGATTCGCGAAACCTACCGGCGCCGGAGGGACACGCTGGTGGACGGCTTGGCCCGGATCGGATGGGCCTTCGAGAAACCGACGGCGACGATGTTCGTGTGGGCGCCGCTCCCCGAACGGTTCCGCACGACGGGCTCCGTCGAGTTTTCCAAGCTCCTTCTACGGGAGGCCCGGGTTGCGGTCTCGCCCGGCCTCGGATTCGGAGAATACGGGGAGGGCTACGTGAGGTTTGCGCTGGTGGAGAACGAGCATCGGATCCGGCAGGCGGTGCGAGGGATCAAACGGGTGCTGACAGGCGAGGGCGCTCAGCGGAAGGTGGCTTGAGGATGGCGCTCCGAGCCGTTTCGCGAAAGAAGACCGTCCGCCCCCGACGCCGGATTTCGCGCCCCGCCTCACGTCCCTCAAAGCCGGCGGCGTCCGCACGGAGCGGTTGGAAAGGCGTGATCCTCGAATACTGGGACTACCTCCCAATCCGGGATCGCTCGGCCGTTGTGACGCTGCACGAGGGGCACACGCCGCTGATCCGGTCCGTGGACATCGTGAGGCAGTTCCCCGAGGGGGTCGAGATTTATTTCAAGTTCGAGGGCACGAACCCGACCGGCTCGTTCAAGGATCGCGGAATGACCGTGGCGATCTCGCGCGCGAAAGAGGAAGGAGCGAAGGCGGTCATCTGCGCCTCCACCGGCAACACGTCCGCTGCGGCGGCCGCCTACGCGGGGCGGGCGGGGATGTGCGCGTACGTGCTCATCCCTGAAGGGAACGTGGCGCTCGGCAAACTCTGCCAGGCGATGATGCACGGCGCGAAAGTGCTCCAGATCCGAGGCACGTTCGACAGGGCCCTCGAACTGGTCCGGCAGATCGCGAAGGAGCACCCGGTCACCATCGTGAACTCCATCAACCCGTACCGGCTGGAAGGCCAGAAGACGGCCGCCTTCGAGATTGTGGATACGCTCGGCCGCGCGCCGACGTATCACGCGCTCCCCGTGGGGAACGCCGGCAACATCGTCGCGTACTACCGCGGATACCGGCAGTATCTGAAGCTGGGCAAGGCGCGGTCCGCTCCCGTGATGCTCGGTTTCCAGGCCGAAGGGGCGGCCCCCATAGTGAGAGGCCATCCTGTCGAGAATCCCCAGAGCGTCGCCTCCGCCATCCGGATCGGGAATCCGGCAAATTGGCAGGAAGCCCTGAAGACCCGGGATGAAAGTCGTGGACTGATCGACGCGGTGACCGACACAGAGATCCTTGCGGCGTACAGGCTGCTGGCCGAAAGGGAGGGTGTCTTCTGCGAGCCGGCCAGCGCCGCGAGCGTGGCCGGGATCCTCAAGCTGGCCGCCCGCCGGATGTTCAAGCGCGGCGACAGCATCGTGTGCACCCTCACAGGCTGCGGGCTCAAGGACCCGGACTCCGCGCTCTCGCAGGCTTCTCGCCCGGCAGTAATCCCCGCCGACCTGCGCGAAGTGGCCGCCCACATGGGCTTCGCATGACTACGGCTCCTCCGCCAAAGCGGAAGAAGCTGGGCGAACTCCTCCTCGAAGCCAAGCTCATCGACGATTTTCAGCTCCGTAGCGCCCTGGCGCACCAGAAGAAATGGGGCGGGCGGCTTGGGGCGAACCTGATCGGCCTCGGATTCATCACGGAGCGCCAACTGCTGGACTACCTTGCGGGGAAGTTCGGCCTGGAGATCGTCAATGTGCTGGGCACCAAACTCGATTCCAATGCCCTCGATAAGGTGCCCAAGGACCTTGCTGCCAAGCACTGCATGATCCCGGTCCGAATCGAGCAACAGGGACCCGTCTCGTATCTCGTCCTGGCGATGTCGGATCCCACGAACCTGACCGCGGTGGACGATGTCCGATTCCGCACCGGGATGAATGTCCGTCCCGTGCTGGCGGGCGAGACACAGCTCATGAAAGCGATCCAGGCCGCGTACGGGATAGCGGTGCTGGACGACCGGTCCATCATGCCGGAAGAGCCGATCCGGCACCAAGCGGCCGGGGCCCCCAGGTCGGGGGAGGACTTTGTGATCTACGGAATGAAGACGACCCAGGAGAAAGAGATCAAGGGTCTCACCGGCGAGGCGCAACCGCTCATCCGCGCTCTCATCGAGATCCTGATCGAGAAGAAGATCCTGACCGAGGCGGAGATTAATCAGAAACTGGCCGTGCCTCCAAAGAGGTTTACGACGCCGTGATGGACATCCAAGTCCACCAGGGCAGCCTTCTCGACGTCGAGGCCGATGCGATCGTGAACGCGGCGAACTCGATCGGCGTGATGGGGGGGGGAGTGGCGGGAGTGATCCGCAGGGCCGCTGGGGAACAGGTGGAGCAAGAAGCCGTCAAGAAGGGCCCTACGCCGGTGGGGAAAGCGGTGGTCACGACGGCAGGCCGGCTCAAGTTCAGGGGCATCGTTCACGCTCCCACGATGGAGCGCCCTGCCATGCTCATCCCAGCGCGAAACGTCGGTCGCGCCACAACCGCCGCGCTCCGGGCGGCGGACTCCGCGGGCTACGCCAGCCTCGCGATCCCCGGCATGGGCACTGGGGTGGGCGGCGTTTCCGCGGAAGAGGCGGCCCAAGAGATGATCGCCGCCATCAAAGCTTTCAAGGCGACTTCCTTGCGAACGGTCTTCCTGGTGGATGTGCGGGCGGACATGGTGGCGGCCTGGAAGCACCCTCTGCAACCGACCTGACCCCGTCGCTCCGTGGCCGACTTCGCCCAATTGGACCTTCCCCGAATTCTGGGGGCGGCCCTGCGCAACGGGGGTGAATACGGCGATCTCTTCTACGAACATACACGCTCGACGACCCTCTCAAGCGAGCAGAAGCGGATCGAGCGGGCGCTGGAAGCGGAGGACGCGGGCGCGGGGGTCCGCGTTTTGTTGGATGGTTGTACCCACTACGCCTACACGAACGACGTGACGGAGAAGGGGCTTCTGGCCGTGGCCGACGCGGTGGCGGAGTCCATCAAGGCGAAACGGTCGCACCTCGACCTTGGGATGGATTCGAAGCCCGCCGAGGTCGGCCACTCCATCCGCCGCCGGCCGGACGAAATTCCGCTCGAAGACAAGGCGAAGGTCCTCCGCCGGGCGGATGAGCGCGCGTGGAGCCGCGGGGGGGGGGTGGCTCAGGTGAGGGTGAGCTACGGGGACGTCATTCGCGAGATCGCCGTGTACAACAGCCAGGGGCGCCTGGCACAGGACCGGCAGGTCCGGGTTGTGCTGGCCGTACAAGTTGTGGCGCGCAAGGACGAACTCGTCCACACGGGTTACGAGGCGATAGGAGGCCTTGTCGGGTTCGAACTCTTTGATGAAAAGAAGCCCGAGGAGGTGGCGGACCGGGCCGCCCACCGCGCCCTCCTCGGTCTCACCGCGGCACCCGCGCCCAAGGGAAAAATGCCGGTGGTCATCTCATCGGAAGCGGGCGGCACGATGATCCATGAAGCGGTCGGTCACGGCCTCGAAGCGGACCTCTCCAGAGAGGGCCTGTCCGTCTACAAGGACCGAGTCGGCGAGAAAGTCGCCTCCGAGCTGATTACGGTGGTGGACGACGCGACGCTGGCGAACAAGCGCGGGTCTTTTGCATTCGACGATGAGGGAACGCCCGCGCAACGCAAGATCCTCATCGAGAAAGGCGTGCTCAAGGGGTACATGACCAGCGTTCTCTACGCCTTGAGGGATGGCGAGACGTCCACGGGGAACGGACGCCGCCAGTCCTATCGCTACAAACCGATCGTCCGGATGACCAACACGTTCATCGCCCCCGGCCCCCACGTGCCCGACGAGATCCTGCGCTCGACCGATCGCGGCCTGTTCGTCCGAAAGATGGGGGGGGGGCAGGTGAACACGGTGAACGGCGACTTCATCTTCGAGGTGATGGAGGGCTACCGCATCGAGAAGGGCAAGGTGGGAGAGCCGGTCCGGGGCGCGACACTCGTCGGGAACGGGCCGGAAGTAATCCGGATCATTGATCGCGTGGGCAACGATCTCGGTTTCGGCATCGGCACCTGCGGCAAGGACGGCCAAGGTGTGCCGGTCTCCGACGCGATGCCGAGCACGCGAATCCCGGAACTGGTTGTCGGCGGCGCGGCGGACTGAGAGTGCGTCTGGGAGAATGACGATCTTGGTCAAGATGCCCGCAGGCTCAAAGCCTGCTGTGCCCCGTTCCACGGGTGCGTCTACCTCGGAATCTCGGTCCGGGTAGCCGCGGGCTTCCCGCCTGTCCAGTCCGCCACGGCGGACGGACTTCGGCGGGCAGGCAGCCCGCGTGACCGCGCCAGCCAAACGAAGTACCTACCCCTCCCTGCGCCTGACGCCTGCTGCGAAGAAATCTGCGGTTGCTCTCCGCGCTCTACTGCAGTGCCACCTCGTATGAGCCGCAGCCCTTGACCGTGAGCGTCGCCGTGTTCTTCCCCTTGAAGACGATTGTGCCTGACTTGGCGGGGTGGTCCTCGCCGCAGGTGGTGGTGTCGAACACGACGTTCTTGAGCTCGACCGTCACCTTCCCGCTGAACTCACCGCTCGCCGCCGCGGCGCTCGCCCCGCCGGAGGCCGATCCGCCCGCCCCGGTGGCCTGGCTCGTGCCGAACTCGCCCGTTGCGTTCACCGTCGCCGTGCCGTCGGCATTCTGGACGGCCTCGCCCGTGGCTGTGGTGACGGTTGTGCCGCCAAAGACACCGCTGCACAGCATGCCTCTCTTCACGGTAAAACTCACCTTCGAGCTGCTCCCGGAGGCCTGGTCGTGCTGCTCGATGGAGCAGTCCGCCGAGAGAGACATACCGGTCCCGGAGGCGCTCATCGAAAGGCTGCCGACGAAGTCGTTCTGGGCGGTAAAGGAGGATGTGCCCTCCTTCAGCCCGGTCCCGACGAACTTGCCGTTCCCGGCCATCTTGAGCTGGATCGTCCCGCCCTGAGGAAGGGCGCCGCTCACATTGAAGTCCTTGATCACCACGCTGGCATCCACATTACCGGTAGCCTTGTCGGCGGTTCCATCGAGGGTGATGGTCCCCGTCATGGTGGCGCCCTTGGGGGTCTTGCAGCCGTTTCCGGCGATGCTCACGTTGACGGTCGATCCGCTGGACGTGTTGGTGATGACAGGGCACGTCGAGGCGGCTTGGAGGCGGGGCGCCGAGCGGCCGATCATTCGGGCCGCGGCGCTCGCCGCGCGGGAGGGCGCACCCATCGAACCCATGTCCTGCATGCCCTCGCTGAGGTCCGTCGCCACAAGCTGTGGGTCTGTGGATTTGGTCATCTCATTAAATGAGGCTCCCTCGGACATGTCGGAGGCCATGGAGTCGGCCGCGTCCGTGGCGTTGTCCTTCGAGACCGTGGCGCTGGGCATCTTGCTCACTTCGCTCGCTATCTTTCCCGAGTCCTTGACGGTGTCGGACGACACGGAGCCGCCGCCTCCGCCACCGCCGCCTGTGGTCTCCTCCTCTTTGCCGCACGAACCGGCCATCATCAGACAGGCGACCAGCATGGCGGCCGCGGCGTTCTTCACATAGCTGCGATTCCCGATCATGTCCGTTCCTCCTCTCAGTCCGCCGATGACCGTCCATCCCTCTCTGCCGAAACCTGGGCGCCCATCGGAGGGACGGATCGGGACCGGCGACCTCCCACAGCCGCGTGCATTGTACACGCGCGCGCGGGTGCGTCAAATCCGGGATTGCTTCGCCTCCGGCTCGCAATGACACCCAACAGGTCATCGCGAGGGTGTCTCCGCCCGTCGGCGGGGACACCCGAGGCGGCGGTCCCGAATGCGCAGGAACTGATAGCGTCGCGCCCCGCTCAGGGCACCACGAGATACTTCAGGTCCGTGTTCGTGACGTCGTAGAAGGAAATGTGCGGCGCCCCGCTGCTGTCGAGACTGAGGGAACAGTACTGCCCGACATTTCCTGTGGTCGAAGGCGCGGAGGTGGTCCAGCCGGACGCCGACGTGCAGGATGAGGAGCACCTCGAATAACCCAGATCGCCGTTTCCAGTGTCGTAGAAGGCGGCGTGGAGGACGCCTGAGGAACTGATCTCGAGGTCGGTGGAGTCCCCGACGATGACTTGGCTGATCGAGGCTGCCGTCGTCCAGTTCGAATCGGCGGCCGTGCAGCTCGAAGAGCAGGCCCGGTATTTCACGTCCGTTCCGCTTGAGAAGAGCGCGTGGAGGGTACCGGACTGTTCAACGACTCTCGCACCGTTGTTGAGGCCCAGCGTGAGCGTCAGGAAGGTCCAGTTCGCGGACGACGTGCACGTGGTGGTGCAGGTTCCGTACTGCGCGTTGGTGAAAGTGGCGCCGTCGTCGTTGAAGAGGACGTGAAGTTTGCCGCTTGAATCGCGGGCGAGGGACACGGGGCGGTTCGTGCACGTCGTGTTGTCGATCGCCCCGGTTGACCAGTTCGCTGGATTGTCGCAGGAGGAGGAGCACGTGCCGTATTTCGTGCCGCCCGTATCGTGCCGGTAGGCGATGTGGACGGCACTCCCGGACGTGACGACCATGGACGAGAACTTGCTGGTGCACGACGTGCCGGTGGCCTCGACGGTGCCCTTGCTCCAACTCGCGCCGCTCGTGCAGTTGGAAGGGCACGTCGCGTAGCGAAGGTTCCCATTGCCCACGTCATGGAAAAGCACGTGGAGTCGGCCGTTGCCGTCCACGGCCATCGAGAGGCCCTTGAATCCCATGATGCCGCTGGCGGTTTCCAGCGTCAGGGCCGAGCTCCACGAGCCGCCCGATCTCTCCGTGTAAAGGAGGTTGTCAAATCCGGTATCTTCCACATAGACGGCGCGCGCCATGTCCGAACCGTCCAGCACCATCGCCGATTCCTTTCCGAAGTCCGCCGTGCCTGCGGCCGCGTTCGGGGACACCACCAGCGCGCCGTCCGACGAGTCGCACCGATTGTTCCCGACCTTGTCGAACGTCTTCACGTTCACGAAATAATTCGTGCCGGCTGTGAACGTGCCCGCCGATGAGGCGCTTGTTGACGTCCCGGCCGTCGCGAACGAACCCGGATTGGCGCCCGTGCATCCGGTGGTGCCGAAGGCCACTTCGTAGCGATCGATCCCGCTCCCCGCGTCCGAGGACGCAGGCCAATTCCCGTAGAGGTTCGAGAGGTCGGTCAGGAAATCGCGATCGGGCGTGGTGAGGGCGTCCTTGACGCCGATCGCCGAAGGGGATGTCGTGTCACACGTCCTCGTCACGGCCGTGCCGGTGCCCGTGCTCCCGGCGCCGTCGGTGGCCCTCATGTTGAGCGTGAGCGACTGCCCGTCCGTGCACGTCAGGCCCGTGGCAGAGCAGGTCCCGGCGGAAAACGTGCCCGTTGTCCACTCGGAGTCGCAGGTCCCGTCGGTGGCGAGGCAGGTCTGGCAACTGACAATGCCCGCGCCGACATCCGTGAACGTCGTTCCGAGATCGAACGCGCCGTCCACGTGCGTGCTCGTCGCCGTGTTCGAGGGCACAACGCTGCTCGCCTGGGGCGCGGAGGTGTCCACGCCCCAACTGTAGACGGCGGGGGTGGGGTCAACGTTCTTGGCGGCGTCTGTCGCCCGCACCTGGAGGGAATGTGTCCCGTTCGAAAGGGTAGAATACGTCTGAGACGTGGAGCAGGCCGTGTACGCCGCGCTATCGAGGCTGCATTCGAGCGTCGCACCGACTTCCGTGACATACAGCTCGAACGTGGCCGTGGCCGAGTTGACGTAACAGGCCAGGGTGCCGAGCCCGCAGGGCTGTTTCGTAATGGCCGTGTCCGGCGGCGTTTTGTCGTTCAGGAAGAAGAAGCGGTCACTCATGTTGCCGAAGGCATCGAAGACAACCAGGTAGAGAAGGTCGTTCGCATCGCCCTTGTTGTCGCCTACGTTGATCGGCCCGAACGAGCCGTCCGACGCCACCGTGCCCTCGCCCACCTTGGTCTGGAGCAGGCCGTCGGCGTAGATCTTGAGAGTGGTGCCCGCCTCGACGGCGCCCGCCGAACCCGTGATCGAATCCTCAGTCCCCGGGGCGTTCGATGCTACCGAGAGCAGGTTCGCCTTGGGCTGATAGGGGCGGCTCGTGTCAATGCTGAGGAGGGCGCCACCCTTGGCGGACGTGATCGGATGGTACGCGAAGGCCGCCGCCGTCCCGTCCGTCACCGTGGCGCTCACGACGAAAACACCTTGCTCCGCGGGCGCCGTCCAGTTCACCCCCGCTCCGGTGGTGCTCGAAAGCGATCCCCCGTTGGCGGACCACTTGACGAACAGGAGATCCGTCCCGTCCGGGTCCGTGACTTCGGCCGTGAGCTTGACCGACTCCACCGGCTGGGCCGTCTGAGCCCCCGCAATCTTGATCTGCGGCGCCTCGTTGTCGGTCTTTCCGATGAAGTTGGTGAGGATGATCGTGATGTCCGTGTTCTCGACAGTCGTCAGATCGACCTTGCGGGTGCTTGAGGTGTAGCCGCCTTTGCCCGCCTTGATCCCGTAGGACGTCGGTTGGAGGCCCTTCAGGACGAAGTTGCCGTTCAGATCCGTGGTCGCCTTGTCCGATTCCGGCGTGGTGCTGATGATCGCATTGGCCACGGCCGCTCCGTCGGTATCGAGAACCTGGCCGGAAACCGTGCGGGGCTTCACGTCTTCAGGGGCGTGGGCCAGCGTGGCGGCGGCCACCTTCGTGTCGGTCTTGGCCTTCACTTCAACACTCTTCCACTCGTCGGTCTCGAACCCGGGGAACATGGCGGCGAGGGTGTAGGTTCCCACCGGCATGCCCAAGAGGATGAAGTTGCCCTGCTCGTCGGTCTTGGCCGTGAAACTCGTGCCGGGGACGAACACGTCCGTACCGAGATGGTTCTTCGCATCGGCCCGCTGGACCTTCCCCGAGATCGAGCCGGTTTCCTCGATGGACTTGTTTCCGGCGGCCAGGACGTTGTCCGCGGCCACGATCACCTTCTGCGAAGCGGCATAGGTCTGACCGCTCTTGCCCTGTTTCTTGATGATCATGACGTACTCGCCCGGCGGGACGCCGACCAGCTTGTACTCCCCGTTCTCGTCCGTGTAGGTGCAGAAACTGGTGCCTTCGAGGCAGACCTCGGCCCCGACGATCAACTGCGGCTCGCCCCCGGTGACGCAGTCGGGATCGGACATCGCGCAGTCCTCTTGGCACATCTGGTCGCCGTACCCGTAGTTGTGGATTCCGATGCAAGGGTCTGGCTCCAAGCCGGCACAATCAGGATCCAACAGATAGCACTTCGCGATCTCCGGTTCCGGAGGCGGTTTCAAGCCCAGCTCCTTAAGCGTCGCCTTCGAGCCCGGCGCGAGTCCGTTCTTGGCCGCAAGATACTCGTTGACCTCGACCTCTAAGGACGGATTAGTGGCCTCGTCCCACCATTCCTGCCACTCCTTGGCGGGCTCCAAGTTCTTCGGAGAATGTTTCTTGGAATCCGTGTAGGGCTGCCAGATCTCGCAGTAGCCGTTTCCCTGGTGGTCTTCGATGTGCCCGCACACTAAGTACATGTTCGTGTTCGAAGGCTCCTTCAGGATGGACCCAGAGGGCAGTGAGGCCAGATAACCCGAAAAATCCTTGAACTCGCCTTGGTCTTTTCCCATACCGTACTTCTCGTAGTAGGCCAGCGCGTAGTCGACCCCGAACTGGCCCTGACCGGCCGAAAGCTGGCAGTCGGGATCGAACTGAACGCAGTCAACATCGCAGTAGTAGTCGTCGTATTTTGCGAACCAGGCGCACTTGTCCCGCTTGTTCGGCCCCATGGGATGGCGCTTGGGTGCCTGAGCGGACTGGACCGCTTGGGTGGGCGAGCTGATCGGGCGCTCGGCGGCACCACGTATGCCCCCGCGAACCGCGGCCTGGGCACCACCGGCGTCCGCGCCCCGAACGCCTTCGGCCGAAACGGAGCCCGTGATTCCCCCCGTGCCCGGCGGCTGACCGGCAAGGACCTTCTTGCCGGGCTCGATCTCAACCAAGCCGTCTTCTCCAATGGGCCTTCCTAGCGGGTCGGTTCCGCCGGAGCCCGCCTGAGTTTCTGTCCCCGGCGTGGTCCCGGCACCTGTCAGATCCTTCCCCTCCTCGTCGCACGATGTGCAAGCCTGCATGACGAACAGGCTCGTGGCGAGCACTCCGCTCAGCACAAGTCGCCAGATCGAGATCATTACCGCTCCCTCCTCGTCAGCTAGCATGATGAGGTCTGCGCCTCCTCGATGCCGTGCCTTTCTGTCCTGGACGCGCCCCTATTCTACCATCGCATGAATCTGATATCCTTCAACTCCGGGACAGCACAGTGACTACCCTCCGCTTGACGGCCCAGTGGGGACCATTCCTCCTTTGTGCCCTCCTGGCTTGCTCCGGGGGATCGGAAGATTCCGGCCCCCCCCCGGCCCTCAGCGTGATCAACGTGAGGGACATGGGGGCGCTTCCCGCAACAGCCGCCGTCAAGGGGCGGGATGGCGGGTACAGTGTGTTGTTCGGGAAGAAATCGGTCTGGCTCTACGGCGACACGGTCCTCTCGCTCGTGGGCGAGGACGGTTCCGCGTGGCGGGACAATAGCTGGTCGTGGACGGAAGATACCTCAGCGGCCGACGGCCTGGCGGGATTCAGCGAACCGGTGGACTCACTCGGCGCCCCGCAGGAGTTCTTTCCAGAAACCGACGACGAAGCGGCATTCAACCGCGCACACAGCGGGACCGATTGTCAGACGCCCTGCATGGCGCGTCGCGTCCTGTGGCCCATGGACTTGGTGGAAGATCGAAAGCGGAGCCGCGTCCTCATCTTCTACGAGAAGATCTATGGCGAGCCCGGAGCCTGGAACTTCTACGCAATCGGTTTCGGGGTGGCGGTTTGGAGGGACATTACTGCCCTGCCCGAGCGTCCGGTTATCCGCCCGGAGTCGGCCGAGCCGACGCTCCTGTTCGACGGGGAGCAAGACAACTTTGGTGACGCCGCGCTCATCGTGGACGACACGCTGTACGCCTATGCTTGCTCGGAGGGGACGGGTGTGGGCAAGCCCGCCGTGCCAGTTATGGCGGGCAAGCCTTGTCGGCTGGGTCGAGTGGTGCTCGAGCAGGTGTTGGATCGAGGGGCGTGGCGATTCTGGGACGGGTCCGGTTGGTCGGATGACCTTTCCCACGCCGGTCCCGTATTCGAGGGCTCCTCGCAGCTCACCGTGCATTGGAACGAGCATCTCCAGCAGTACCTCGCGGCATACATCGCCGAGCCGTTCGACCATTTCATCCTCCGAACGGCGCCGGCCCCCGAGGGACCGTGGTCTTCGGCCCATGACGTCTTCACGGCTCAGAAAGCGGCTGAAGGGTGGGTCTACTGCGGGCTGCTGCACAAGGAATACAGTCGAGAGGGTGGACGCATCGAATACGCCACCTACTTCCGTTCCACGGGCCCCTGGACAGGCGAGATCCGGCTGGTCGAACTCGAACTCGGCCGGGAATGAGGCGCCTCCTGCACCCCACGCGGGTTTGACATTCCCGTGGTCATGTGACGTTTTGGCCTCATGGCGATCGCCCAGTCGAAGCTGACATCGCAGGGCCAGGTGTCCATCCCCGCACCTGTGCGGAAAAGGCTTGGAGTGGGTCCGGGATCGGTCCTGGAGTGGGATGAGAAGGGCCGGCAGATCGTGGTGCGGCGGGCCGGCACGTGCTCGTCGGAAGATATTCACAAGGCGCTGTTCCCGGACGGGGCGCGCGCGCGGACGCTGAACGAGTTGAAAGAAGGCATTCGGACCCGCATGAAGCGCAAGCATGCGAGCCGTTGATACGAATCTGCTCGTTCGCCTGCTGTCGCGGGACGACGAGGTGCAGGCCGGCGCTGCCGAGGAATTCGTCTCTTCCGGCGCGTGGATCTCGCATCTGGTTCTGGTGGAGACGACATGGGTGTTGGAATCCGTCTATCAACTGGACCACAGAGCGATCGCAACCGCGGTCGAGATGTTGCTCGTCCACAGAGATCTGGCGCTTCAGGATCCGGATGTCGTCCGGGCGGCACTGAACCACTACCGCTCGCGGTCCTCACTTGGGTTCTCGGATTGCATGATCGTAGAGATCGCCCGAAAGGCAGGCCATCTGCCGCTCGGGACGTTCGACAAGAACCTGGCACGAGTTCCAAGCGCCGAGCGGTTGTGATGGGCGGAGCGTGAGGGCGAGGCCGACGGAATTCGATTCCGACGCTCAGCGGACCGACGGACGCGTCCGGAGCCCCAGCCGAAGAACCGAAAGGGCGCCCTCGTAGATGCCGGGGGCCTTGGAGGCGCGCGGTCCCGCGACGTTCAGCACTGCCACGTGGTGCTTCTTGAGCCAGTGCCCGATGGCTGCCGCCGCCTCGCCCGCGTCCACCCGGTCGATCTGAAGGATCAGGAACGGTTTCCCGTGCTGCTCAGCAAGTCGGACGGTCAGCTCGGTACCGCCTGAGAGTTCGCTGGCGTTGAGGATCAGCGTCCCGTCGCTGTCCAGGACGTTCTTCTCAGTGCGCTCGGCCTCGATGGGCGTATCCGTCTCCCGAAGTTGATACCGCTCCGGGATCCTCCCGTCTTCAGCGACTCTTCCCTTCGGGCACCAACCGCCATGAGGCAGCCCGACCTCGATCGCGGCATCCAGCGCCGCCCGGTCCACCCCCGTCTGCCCGCCCGAGACGATTCGGCAGATGCGCGTGCCAGCCACCGTTCGACCATACCACATGACCGGTGGGTGTCCCCGATCTCGTGAGCCACCCAAGGGGGCGCCGGTATTGCGCGATCTTCTTGACGGCTCTCCGATGCTGAAGACCGACTGGCGTTCCTTTCATCCGTGACGTGAACCCCGTTGCCGCGGGTTGGGTGAGGGGATACGCCTGTCTCTGAGATGGCGAAGCGCGTTGAGTACGTCCGGCCGCTGGGTCACAACGTTCGAAAGAGACATCCTCACGTCCACAGCAGGGGCAGTATCACGCGCTTTGTCGTTCAATTGGAGCTGTTCTACAATGGCGAGTGGCGACCGGTTGTCCGGTACGACACGGCTCACGGATATGTACATGTGAACGTTTGCCATGCTTCGGGGGAAACGGAGAAGGAGCGGCTCCTGCTGGGTCTTGACAGGCACTTAGGGCCAACTCTCTACAGGATACACGCGGGCTGAGGTCAGCGAGGTCCGGTAGCGTTCCGCAATCTGCGCGCCAACACTGCCTCCCTCTACGATGGTCGCCGGCAGAATCCGTCAACGGCGGCCCTGCGCCCTTACTGTACAGAGGACGTCCGGCTTCTGTACAGTAAGGCCTAGGAGGTCAGACGTTGAGTTCGTACCGGTGGGTAGGGAAGGATAACCGTTCCGCCCAGAGGGAGCTCCTTGACGGCTTCACGGTGCCGGTGCTGTTCTCTGTCCAAGTCTCTTCGCCGACGATGCGATCGCCCTACCAGCGGGCGTGGTGCTCTTCGGCCCAGCCCCGGAGGGCGCGGATCTTGATCTGCTCGCGGCCGAGGCGAAGCGTGCCCGAGAAGCGCCCGAAGACCTGGTGCAGCACGCTGCGGGCGAGCCCCAGGTTCGTATGCTTCGTATTGAGATAGACGGGTTCGAGTGTGAGATCGAGTGACGAGTCGTCGGATCGGAAGGTCCACGGCTTCTCCAAGTTCTTGCGGTCGCAGTCGAAGGTCACGTCTTCCAGTTTTGTGATCCGGCCGTCCACGAAGAAGCAGTTTTCGGTCGCCGCCGAGAGATCTCCGAATCCGCACCCGAGGTTCAGTCTCACGTCCCGGCCGTCTTCGGTCCGGCCGCAGGCGGTGGCCCAGTTCCAGAACGTCTTCCAGGCCCAGACCCCCCGGCCCCAGTCCAACGTGGCCAGGGCATCGCCCGCGAGATTGAATCGGCGCCCATCCTCCTCGACGGAGCCGCTCACACGGAGCCCGCTCACCTTGTGGTTGTAGTAGAAACCCCGGTCTCCGATCGGCGTACACATGACGATGCTGTCGTGCCCCTTGGGCGGGGGCATCACATTGAGTCTCACACGCAGACCGGGCCTGCGCGCCGCGGCGGGCCAGTCGGCATGGACCTCCCGGCCTGTATCGGCATGGTTGAATCGGACCGAGCGGCGGAGGATCTCGATTCGGGACTCGCCGGTCAGACTGGATCGGGACATCCTGCAGCCCAAGCCGAATGGGGATGCCGCCACGCGCTCGATCATCTTTCGCCGTGCCACAAGATCCAGGAGTTGACACGCTCCGACGGCGAGGTAGCCGAGGTGCGTCACCATCACGGTGAGAAAGTGGTCGCCGGTGAAGACGCCAAGGTAGTCCCATTCCTTGAGGCGCATGCGGGATGATTGCGAGGGGTCGTAGTCCCGAAGCGGCTTTCGCGCCCAGCCCTTTTCCATGAGCCGGTGCCGGGCGTCGAGCAGCGGCCCGGCCAGCGTGATCTCGCGTTGCGCGCGCGGCATGGTGGGCCGAAGGGGCTCCGGCCCGGTCAGTGCTTCTTCGTGATCTCGAGATCGACGAGGCGGGCCTTCTCGGGATCCATCGCGGCCTTGATGCGGCCGGCGCTGCGCTCCTTCATCCGGAGGAAGATGTCCGCGGCGATCTCCACGGGCATCTCATTCATAATCTTAGCGGCCTCCTCCGGCGGGGTCTGGTTGTAGATTTTCGCCAGCCTTCTCATGTTCTCGTCCACGATCGTTTCGCGCTGCTGGATCAGGCCCTGGAGTTCGCTCTTGAGGGAGGTCAACTCCTGCACGCGCTGCTCGATCTCGCTCTTGAGCTGGGTGAGGCGCTCTTCGCGATGCCGCAGTTCTTCGTCTTTCTTGGCGAGCTTCTTCTGCTGGTCGTCCAGCGCCTTCAGGATATCGGCCGCCCGGATCTCCTCCTCCGGAGGCAGCGCCCGTTTGATGACGAGCTCCTCACGCTCTCGGAGGATTCGAAGGAGGTCCTCCAAGCTGATCTCCCGCCCCGGCTTGGGGGGCACGGTCCCGACGATCTCGCCGCCGGTTTCGGCGGCCGCCTGGGCGCTGGCATGGGGGGCCCCGAAGCCGAAGCCGTTGCTCCGGGCATAGAGAAAGAACCCGGAGACCACGATCTTGAGGGCGATGACGGCGACGAGGAGCCGCTCGAGAAGGGTCATGCGTCGCCCTCCCCGGCAGGGGTCCGACCGAGGACCGCGCCCGTTCCGGCCATCATCAGACCCATGCAGTCTATACCAAAGGTTGCAGCCGGATCAATGGCGGGCCGACAACTCATCTTCGCGGTTGTAGGCGATCACGCCGAGCTCGTCCAGCAACCGGTTTTGCCGGACCTCCTCCTCCTTCATGAATTCGAACAGCCGCCGCTCCTTCAAACGATCGAGCGCCATACGCTCCTTTCTAGCCCGGACGTAGGCGGCGCGTCGCTCGTCCACCACGAGCTTGGTCTTCCGAATCCGCTGGTCCTGCTCGCGCATCCGCTCGCGCGAGCGGGCCAGGAAATGCTGGAAGAGGAGGGCCAGGTAGGCGGAGGATCCTTTTTGCTGGAGCGTGCCCCACTCTTGCAGGGCCTCTTCGTGGTGTCGCATGTAGCCAGCCTGCTTGTCGGTCTCGCGTTGGAGGGCATCCGCCGCCTCGCGCAATTCCTTCTGCCGCCGCTCTTCCACGCGCACGCGGATCTCGAGCACTTTCTGGAGGCGGAAGCGGAAAGGCATCTACTCGTGAGGCGCGAGGCGCGAGGCGCGAGCCGAGCGTTGGGATGGGTGGGCAGTAGGTCCGCAGCCCGGTTCTCGAACGTCCGGCTGCTTACTGTTCACTGTTCACCGTTCACTGTTTCGAAAAGATCCGTTTGAGGAGTTCGATACTGTCGGTGTAGGTGATGTCCGCATCTACCTCCTGCTGGAGGTACTGGTTCACGCGGTCGATGTATGCGAGCGCGGCGTCAATCTTGGGATTGGAGCCGCGCGCGTAAGCGCCGATGTTGATGAGATCCTCCGCCTCGCGGTAGTCCGAGAGCACGCCGAAGAGGCGTTTGGCGAGCAGCATCTGTTCCCTCGGAACGCAGTCGATCATCGTCCGGCTTACGCTCTGGAGGACGTCAATCGAAGGGTAGTGGTTGCGGGCCGCGAGGCCGCGTGCGAGGACGATGTGGCCATCCAGGATGGCGCGGACGGCGTCGCCGATCGGATCGTTCACGTCGTCCTGTTCGACCAGGATGGTAAAGAACCCCGTGATGCTGCCCGGCTTGTCCCACGTGCCCGCGCGCTCGAGGATCCGCGGGAACATGGAGAACACGCTGGGCGTGTAGCCGCGGGAGGTCGGCGGCTCCCCCACCACCAGACCCACCTCGCGCTGGGCCATGGCAAAGCGTGTGATGGAATCCAGGAGGAGCAGCACGTCCGCCCCCACCGAGCGGAAATATTCGGCGATGCTCATCGCCGCGAACGCCGCGCGGATGCGGATGAGGGGCGGCTGATCGGAGGTGGCCACCACGATCACGGAGCGTTTCATGCCTTCCTCGCCCAGGCTCTTGTCGATGAACTCCCGAACCTCGCGGCCCCGTTCGCCCACGAGGGCGACCACCGACACGTCCGCCTTGGTCTTCCGCGCCATCATGCCGAGCAGCGTGCTCTTGCCCACGCCGGACCCCGCGAAAATCCCCATGCGCTGGCCCTTCCCGACCGTGAGGAGGCCGTTGATCGCGCGCACGCCCACGTCGAGCGGCTCGCGGATCCGCGCGCGCTTGAGCGGGTTGATGGGCTTGGCGTAGATCGGCCACTCGGTGTCGGATCGGAAGCTTCCCTTGTCGTCGTACGGCTGCCCAAGCCCGTCGAAGACGCGCCCGAGCATGGCGCGGCCGACGGGGACCGTGGCGATTCTGCCCTTGTGGACGATACGCGCGCCCGGCCCCAGCCCCTGGGTGTCGCCGAGCGGCATGAGAATGATTTTCCCTTCGCGGAAGCCGACCACCTCGGCTTCGAGCGTGTGCCCCGCCTCAGTGGAGATTTCGCAGAGGCTGCCGATGCTGGAGCCGGGGCCGTGCCCGATGATGGCCAGCCCGGCCACTTCCGTCACCGTGCCGTTGACGCGGATAGGGTCCGAGCGGTCCGCCGCGCCCAGGTATCGCTCGAGGTTGAGGGAGGGCTGCATGGGGCCGGCCTACGAGGGCCCGAGTCGCGTCGCCTGCTGGATCTCCTTCTCCAGCTCCTGGAGCTGGCTCTCGATGCGGGCGTCGATGTCGCCGAAATTCGTCTCCACCACACAGCCGCCCGGCTTGAGGGCCGCATCCGCCTGGATGTTGATGGTCTTTATGCCCTCCACCTCGGCCATCAGAGCGGGACGGTAGCGCTGGACGAGTTCGAGGTCCTGCGGGTTCACGCGGATCACGAGACGGTTCACATCGGCGGCTCTCCGCACCGCCTCGCGGAGGTTCTCGACCACGGGCGAGGCGGCGGCGATCTCGCGCTTGATGATTTTTTGGGCGATCTTCACGGCGAGGCGATAGAGCTGCTGCTCCGAGGTGTCGCGGATCTCGGTTTCGACTTTCGCGAGACGGCCGATCGCGGCCTGGAGGGTTTCGAAGAGGGGTTTCGACTCGCCCTTCACCTTCTCGAACCCGGCCGCTTCGCCCTTCTTCACGCCATCGATCCGGCCCAGTTCGAATCCCTTCTCCCGCGCCATCGCCTGGATGCTTTCCGCTTCTTTCCATGCCTGCGCCAAGATCTTATCCGCCTGCTTCTTGGCCTCGCGCAGGATCAGCTCTGCCGTGTGCTCGGCCTCCTCTGCGGGCGACGGCGGGGGGGCGGCCTCGTCGGTTGCGTTCCCCTCGCCGGGGCCGTGGGCGGGCCGGAGGACGATCCGTGGGAAGCGGGCGGGAAGGACCTCGCGATCCGTGTCGAGGGCGGGGGGGGGGAAAAACGAATAGACGGGGACCTGCGCCTCGTCTTCGGCCCGGATCACGCCCACGGTCTCATCCTCACGCGGCGACAACCGCCAAGGGACACCAGCCTGTCGGTTTCCTCATACCACCATCCTTTGTCTTTCGGGAAGGGAGCCGTGCGCGACGCAGACGGGTAGCCCGCGTCACACCAGGGCCTCGCCGCCCTTCGAGATCGCGATTTTTCCCTCGTCCTGGAGACGCCGTGCCACCTGGATGATCTCGCGCTGGGCCCGTTCCACGTCGCTCAGACGCATCGGCCCGAGGAGCGAGAGCTCCTCCTTGACCATCTCGGCGGCACGCTTGGACATGTTCCTGAAAATCTTCTCCTTAAGCTCTTCGGACGCCGTCTTCATGCTCTTGACCAGGTCCTCGCGGTTGACCTCCTTCATCAGGTCCTGCATGCCGCGGTCGTCGATGAACGCGAGGTCCTCGAAGGTGAACATGTGGTGGCGGATGGACTCGGCCAGTTCGGGGTCTTCTTCCTCGATCTTGGCCAGGATGTCCTCTTCCGCCGCACGGTCCACCTGGTTGAGCATCTCGGCCACGGCGGGCACGCCGCCCACCTTCGCGCTGGCCAGCGCCCCCGTGCGGAACTCCTCGTGGAGGGCGCGGTCGATCTCCTTCACCATGTCCGAGGAGATCCGCTCCAGCTTGGCCACGCGCTTCACGATGTCGCTTTGAAGCTCGGGCGGGAGGCCCGTGAGGACCTCGGCGGCGCGGTTCGCCTGCATGTTGGCAAGGATCACGGCCACGGTCTGCGGGTGCTCGTTTTTTAGGAAGGTGAGGAGCGTCTTCGAATCGAGCTTGTTGAGGATCGTGAGACGCGCCTCCTGATCGGCAAAGAACAGGCCTTCCATCAGCTCCGCGGCCTTCTCCTCGCCAAGAGACTTGATCAGCAGGTTGCGGATGTAGTTGTAGTCCGAGCTGGTGATCTGCCCCTTGCGGACTTCTTCATAGAATTCCCTCGCGACTTTTTCCACGACATCCTGCCGCATCCCCTGGATGGTGGACATCGCGAGCGTCACATCCTGCACTTCGGTTTCCTTGAGGTTGCGCAGGATCTGCGCGCTCACGTCGTCGCCCCAGGCGACAAGGAGGAGGGCGATCTTTTCGAGCCCTTTTAGTTCACCTGCCGCCATCTGTGAAAACGATTATATAGAGTTTCTACGGCAAATACAAGCACTTCTTTAGAATTCACAAGAATTCAAGAAACTTCAAGTTAGAGGGGGCTCTCAGGTTCGTCTGCTGGATCTTCTGAAAAGACTTCACGTTCCAACTCTCGCTGCCCGCCAGCCGCGCCTCTCGCCTTCGCGCGAGCATAGCACGAGAACGAATTGGGTCAAAGCCAGCCTCCGATATCCGCGTGCTGCGGGAATGCGCACGGAGGGAGAGCCTGCCACCGAAAGATGTTTGCGGGCGATCGGGTACCTCGGGACCATTGGCTGCGGCGTCCGCTTGGATTCACGTGGCGCGCCACCTCAAGCGACGTTGCGACTCAAGCTTTCTTCACATGGCATTCCTAAGAACAGGTTTCGAAACCCTCACCCGGCCTCTCCGCCGGTGGGCGGACGCGGCGGCCACCCTCCCCGCCTGTCCGCCGATTGGCAGGCGGGGAGGGCTGGGGTGAGGGCTTCCCATCTGATGATGACGGTTTTGAAACCGGTTCTCAGGGCTTACCGGTAGTCGCGGGCTTCACGCCCGCGTCCGAAGACGCACCCAATAGGGGTGCGGCTACCCCCGTCAGGAGCAGCTCCAACACACGAGGCGATCAAAGTGCCCCAGGCCCCTCCCCGACCGCCCCGTCGGGTGGGGGCACCGGAAGTCACCGCCAAGCCCAACGCAGTATCAAAATTGACACTTGCTCATCCGCGACGCCTTTCCGGGGGGTTGTGGATAGGTAGCGGCTCGAATAGACATGTATTCTCAGTTTGTTGTATCGGCCACCCTTGGCATGAGGGTTGCGCTTACCAAGGCGTGGAGCATATCGGGAGGTGGACACGGGTCGTTCAGGCGCTGGGGGTCCTTGTTTCGTCTGCGACGCTCTTCATGGGGGCGGATGGTAGCTGCGGAGGCGGGGGAGGTGGGGGCGGCGGGGGCCAGCCGCCCGATCCCGGTCACGATCCAGGGTATTCGCCGGCCTTCAGCAGCACCGAGGTGGCGCCCGGAGTGACGGCCTACGATGTCGTTCGCTACTTTGCCCCCGTGTGGTATCAGGACGTTGATTTCGGTCCGAACGGGGTGGACGGCAAGGCCGACGTCATCACAAACGTGGACTACGACACCGAGCTGCGCCACAACAACAACTGGAACAACCTGGGCACCTATCAGGTGTACTCCTATCTCTATGGCGCGCTGGTCGCCACGGACACGCATTACTTCCTCTCCTTCAGCCACTACCACCCGAGGGATTGGGAATACATTTGTACGGGTCTTTTTACCGAGTGCCACGAGGGCGACATGGAGAGCATCCGCATCATCGTGAAGCGCGATACCACCGGCTACGGGAAGGTCATCCTCGTGGCCACCGGCGCGCACGGGGAGAAATACTTCTGGTCGAATCCCGGCGACGGCGTGAGCAAGAAGAAGGAAGACCTCAACGGCAAGATTGACTACGAG
Organism: Nitrospirota bacterium; assembly: GCA_016190245.1. Lineage (GTDB taxonomy): Bacteria > JACPQY01 > JACPQY01 > JACPQY01 > JACPQY01 > JACPQY01. The sequence goes on from JACPQY010000008.1 coordinate 151,327, forward strand.
AGCGATTCGGGTTCGATCGCCGATGCATTCGATGCGACGCACGCGCACACGCGGATCTATTCGCAGGAGAGAGGGCACGGGCCCATCGCGTGCCGCGCGAACGAGAACGAACCGCTCTTCGGCTGGTTCGGGTTTTTCGAGGGTGTCCGCTGCCAAGGCAAGTCGGGCGAGAAAGGTTTCCACCAGGGGAACGGCATCATCTACAAGCACTACGAGCAGACGCCCGAGCCGTACTCGAAGGAGCAGGCGCAGCAGAACCTCGTGGTGAACTATGCGATGATCGACTACTTCATTGACCTGTGGCCGCACCGTTTCAACATGGGTTCCGGTGAGCTGTTCCGCACCTCGGACAGCCTGCTCTACCAGGGCGCGCGCGGGGCGCCGTTCCTGTTTGCGAAGCCCATCGGCGTGAAGTACGACGGCGCGCAGTTCATCAACGACTCCACCGGCGGCAATGCGGCCTGGGGAGGCGACCTCGGCGGCGGCAAGCCGGGAGATGCATTCTTCGATCCGGCCTACGAGTTCACGCAGCTCTTCAACTTCGACCACCCTGTCTCGATGAGCTACACCTACAACCCCTACATCTACCCGAACTGATCGCGCGGCCGCCCGTCGCGTCCCAGCGAGTCGAGGAGTTCGCCGAAGGGGAGGGTGCTTGCACCCTCCCTCCCCTCGGGCGGGTCCAAGGATCCGCCCCTATCTCTGAAAGCGGCTGCCCTGTCAAGGCACGGTTTTGTGCCCTTTCTTTCTCTTTTTCATCTCTCCTCGTCTTTCCTCCTGAAACTTGCCCGTTTGGAAGCTATTAGACGCGACTTCTCAGGGGGGGGTATC
>JACPQY010000042.1 GCA_016190245.1 Nitrospirota bacterium
ACAGCACCAGGCCCGCCGCGTCGTCCGACGCCCGATTGATGCGCAGACCGGACGACAAACGTTCGACGCTTTTCGCGATCGAACTCTGTGTGGTGTTGAGATTGAACGCCGCGAAGAGCGACGCAATATTGGTGTTGATCCGCGTTCCCATTCACAAACCTCCTTGTTTGTTGTGGGTCTCTCCCCAGTGGCCTTCTTCCTTGAAGACCTCGCTGGAGATATCGGCGGCACATCACAAAACTTGACCCCGAGTACCGATAACTTGCCCTGGGCCCCGGAGGCTCCTGCAGAAGATGAGATTCCAGAAGGGAAACTGGCTGATCGGGTCAAGTTTCAGACCCCGCGATCCACGCTGCGCCGCCGGTTTCCGATTGCCACCCCGGGGGTCGGTCTCTATAATCCCGGCCATGACAACGCCGGGTGCGCGCGCGGCTGACGCGATCTCGTCGGCGGAGCCCGTCCTCGCCCAGGCGCGCGCCCTTCTCGCGTCCCCCCCCCCCGGCGAACTCGGGAACCTCATCGGGGAAGTCGGTCGCGGCCGGGATCTCCCCTTCCAGAGGGCCGAGGCCGCGGTGCGGGCCCTCACGGCGGAAGAAACGGCGGACTCGGAACGGGCCGCCTTCCTGGCCGCCCTCCGCGAAAAAGGTGAGACCGAAGAGGAGATCGCCGCCTTCGCCGCCGTTATGCGCGATCTCGCACACCCTCTTGCCGTGGACCGCGGTACCCCCCTCGTGGACACCTGCGGGACCGGCGGCGACGGCGCCTCCACCTTCAACGCGAGCACCGCATGCATCTTCGTGGTGGCAGCCTGCGGCTTGCGCGTGGCCAAGCACGGCAACCGCGCCATCACGTCCAAGTGCGGGAGCGCGGACCTGCTTGAGGCCCTTGGCGCAAAGATCGAACTGGAGCCCGCCCAGGTAAGCCGCTGCCTTGCGGAAGCGGGCATCGGGTTCCTCTTCGCCCCCAAGTTTCATACGGCCACCCGGCGCGTGCAGGCCGCACGGAAGGCCCTCGCCGCGAAGGGCCTGAAGACGGTTTTCAACCTGCTGGGCCCGCTCACGAACCCCGCCCGTCCCACGCACCAACTCCTGGGCGTGTTCGATCGCAAACTGACGGACACGCTGGCGCGCGTCCTCACCCGCCTTGGCACCAGTCGTGCAGCCGTGGTCTGGGGCGATACCGGAGACGGGAAGGGCTTGGACGAAGTCTCCATCACCGGCCCAACGTACGGCACCGAGACACGCTCGGGCGCTCCGCTCCGCCCGATCGAGTGGTCGCCGGCCTCATTCGGTTTCTCAACTGTCTCTGCGGACCAGGTCCGAGGCGGCACGCCTGCCGAGAATCGCGATCGCCTGCTCGAGGTGCTGCGGACGGGTCGGCCGGACGGCCTTCGCTCGTTCGTGGCCGCCAACGCCGCCGCCGCGCTCTACGTCGCAGGAGCAGCTCCGACTCCAGGCGAGGCGGCGCGACTCGCCCTGGAAAGGATCCGAGACGGCTCGGCACTCAAGAAATTGGAGCAATTCGTGGAGGCCACCCGACATGCGTAACACACTCTTTTCGTTCTCCCTTGCCTTGGCCGCGTTCTTGATCGCGTCCAGCCCCGCCCTCCCCTTTGAAACGGAGATTCATGGGCAGTACAGGTTCCGCGCCTTGGACAACGACCGGCAAACGCTCGCCAACGACGGGAAACGCTCCGAGCAAACGGGCTGGAGGGAACAGCGCCTCCGTGTGGCGCCCCAGCTCACCTTCGACTCCGCCAAAGTCTTCGGACAAGCCGACTTCTTCTCCGCTTCCATCCTGGGCCACAAGAGCGACATCGGCTCCGATTTCGCCCTCTTCCCGAGCCGTCGAGGCACACGCTCGGGCAAGACGGTTCCCGACCTCGTGGACCTCCGCCACCTCTATCTCGAAGCGCCCACCCGGGTCGGCCTCCTGCGCGCCGGGCAGATGCCCTCCGATTGGGGCCTCGGCATCCTCGCGAACGGCGGCGACCGCCAGCTCCCCTTCGGCGCGAATCGCCATGGTGATATCGCCGATCGCATCCTCTTTGCCACCAAACCCCTCGTCCCCTACGGGTCAAGTGCCTTCCACCAGAACTTCTACACGGTGGCCGCGGTGGACACGGTCTTCCGGGACGAGAACGCCTCTCTGGTGGACGATGACCTCGCCTTCCAGGGCGTTCTGGCCGCGTTCTACCGTGAGTACGAGAACGTGAATGGCCTGTATTTCGCCGGCCGCCGGCAGGAAGACCGCTCGGGTGCAAAGCTAAACGTCGTCGCCCTCGATACGTATCACAACTGGATTCGAGAAGGAGACGTCACGCGCACCACCGCCGCGTTCGAGGGCGTTGTCGTCCTCGGCCGCACCACGCGCATCCGCGAAGAGCGGGCCAAGTCGGGCGCCGACGTCCGCGCCGCAGGCTACGCTGTCCAGGCCGGCGTCGAGTACCTGCCGCTTCGCCTCGGCCTGACCTTGGAGCACGGCTACGCCTCCGGCGACAACGACCCCTTGGACGACACCGTCACGCGACTCTCATTCGACCCCGACCACGCCGTGGGCTACCTCCTTTTTCCCGAGGTCCTCGCCAACATCAGCGGCTACGGGGCGGACCGCGTCCAGGAGGTGTTTGGAGCGACCGGGGATCTCAAAGGGCAAGCCGAAGAGCTGGGCGTGCTCAAGCCGAGCGTCCCTTACCTGCCCACCCAGGGGGCCGTCTCGGGCGCGACGTACGTGTTCCCGATCCTGAGATACAAGGGCCCGCTGACGGATCTCGAATGGAAAGTCGGATTCCTGGCCGCCTGGCTCACCGCCGACTTCTTCGATCCGATTAACAGCACCGGCACCCCGGGCGGGGGCGTCTCCACAAGCCCCTACGGGGTCACGAATGCGCCGCGGGACTTGGGGCAGGAGTTCGATGCCGGCGTCGGGTACACGTTCAACTTCCTGGGGGACATCGGCCTCGTCTTCGATATCGAATACGCCGACTTCTTCCCCGGCGACGCCCTGAAAGGCCCGGTCACCAGTGTCGCTGAGACTTCGAGCATTCAGAAGGTCGAAGGCCGGTTCACGTTGAAATGGTAGACGAATAGCGTCGCCTCCCCGTTCGTTCCGCTTTTCGCTTTCCGCTTTCCGCCCGAGATGCCGCAGTCGCGCTCTTGCTTTTCCTCGTTCGACACTCTAATGTGTGGGTCTCTGCCCGGTTTGTTGTTTCCTGACGGGGCGTGGCTCAGCTTGGCTAGAGCGCTCGGTTCGGGACCGAGAGGTCGGTGGTTCAAATCCACTCGCCCCGACCACGGGGAGTTTGCACCCGGAGCTTTCACGGGCGCCAAGAGGGTGGTCGGCTCCCTGTGGAGGGTGCGACCAGCCCGCATCGGGCAACCGGCTATCGAACTCGTCGGATCACAGACCGCGGCACACCCCTTCTTCTCACGAAAGCTTCTTCTCCAGGAAGGCCTCCAGAACTTTCCTGAAGTCCCGAAATGCTTGATCCATTCGCTCAGGAGGCTCCGACAGAGCCGAATAGAACCACAGCCCCGTGATCGTGGCCATGACGATCTCAACCAGACTGTCCAGGCTGAACCCGAGCTCCCCCTCCGGCTTCCCAACCGCCATCAGGGTCCCCTTCCTCAACAGCGCTCGGTTCTCCTCCACCGCGCCCACGAGTTGCTCCCTCACCCGCTCGATGGTCAGCGCCCGCCCCAGCATGTCCACGACCATGGGGATCCGGCTCCGCCCGGCGCCCAGCAACCGCCACACTTGATCGAGGGCCCCCAGCGCCCGCGCCAGGGACGGACCGGACTCCGCGGCCACCTGCTGGAACTGCGAAAAGGCCTCCCTGTAGATCCCCGCCTGGAGCTCAAGCAACAGACCCTCCTTCGTGCCGAAGTGGTACGTGAGCAAGCCAGTCGATACCCCGCACTCACGAGCAATATCCCCCAGCGAAGTAGCCATGTAGCCCTTCTTGCTGAAACACTGGGCAGCCGCTTCCAGAATCGCCTTCTTTGATGCCGCAGTCCTCTCTGCGTGAGTGCGGCGCTGCCTGGGCTGCCCTTCCGCACCGGCCAATTCGCTCGTCTCCATCACAGCCTCAGTCCCCCAACTCCACGGCGCCGGACCATCTCGAGGCGGCGAGTCCCTTGATGACGGACAACGTCCTGCCGGACACCGATCCCGTGCGTTGCCACGCGTAGCGGCGGCCGAGTTTCGCGTATTTCCCAATGCCCCATTTGTGATACGGAAGGAACCACAACTTCTCGGCCCGACAGGCCTTGGAAAGCCTGAAGATCCTCGCCAGCGTCCGGGGGTCGTCATTGAAGCCCGGGATCACCGGCACCCGAATCCAAAGATCAACCTTTCCCGCAAGGTAGCGCAGGTTCTCCATGATGATCGCGTTGTCTTGTCCCGTGTATCGTGCATGCATTCCAGAATCCAAGTGCTTGATGTCATACAACACGAGGTCCACGAAGGGTAGCAGCCGATCCAGCAACTCTCGGGAGGCATGACCCGACGTGTCCAGGGCCGTGTGGATCCCCCTCGCCTTGCATTCCCTCAGCAGCGCGCGCGAGAACGCGGGTTGCACGAGCGGCTCGCCCCCGGACAGCGTGACGCCCCCACCGCTCGTCCTGTAGAAGGCGCAGTCCTGCAGCACCACGTCCATCACCTCCCGAACGGATTTCGTTTCACCAATCGTCCTCAGCGCGCCCGTGGCGCAAACATCCACACAGGCCATGCAGCGGTCGCATCTCCGGCGGTCCAGGCGAACGATCCCCCCCCCCGCTCCCGTTCCTTTCGCTCGGCCCCCCTGCCTTCCGGCCCGCAGCGCGCGCCTCCGGCACACGTCGATGCAACGCAGGCAACCGTTGCACAGCGACTCCGTGTTGTCGATCACTTCGGGAAAGGCCCTGATCGACTCCGGGTTTGCGCACCACAAACAACTCAACGGGCATCCCTTCAAAAAGACGGTCGTGCGGATCCCCGGGCCATCGTGGATGCTGAACTTCTGGATATTGACGATCCTGCCTTTCGCCTCCAGTCCGTCTGCGCGGGATGGCTCGCCGCCAGGCACTGGCTCCATCCCTCCCGCTCCCGGCAGCGCTTCCATCCGCCGCTTGCCTGAGATCGACCGGCCAAGGAATGGCCGTCTACCGCCCCCGGCGAGGGCGCGGGTCAGCCACATCGGATGCCGGTCAGGTCCTGCTCGGTTCGACGAATAATGTCGCGCTGGACGGTGGGCGTGAGATCCGTGAAATAGGCACTATAGCCGGAGACACGTACGATGAGTCCCGAATGCCTTTCCGGATGCAATTGGGCATCCCGAAGCGTGTCTGATGTGACGCAGTTGAACTGGATATGCCAGTTCCTGAACGTGTGCCACGTTCTCAAGTAGTCCGCGAACACCTTCTTGTTCCTTCCCGTGAGAAAAGCCGGCTGAAACTTCTGGTTCAATAGCTGGTTCCACGTTCGTGTGGGATCCACCTTTGAGCACGACTTCAATACGGCGGTCGGCCCTTTCACATCCCTGCCGTGCATGGGAGACAGTTGACCGTCGGACAGAGTCTCGCCCCGTTTGCGCCCGTCCGGGGTAGCCCCGCAAACGGTTCCGGCCATGTAGAACCCTCCCACCACGGCCGCCTCGAGGGCGAAAGGCTTTCCAAAGTGGTCCTTCACGCTCCTCACCGTTTCGTTGGCGCTGCGGTACATCTCCGCCAGCAGGGTGTCCACGTAGTCATCATCGTTGCCGAACTTGGCCACTTTGAGACATCGCTGACGCAGGGGCTCCCTTCCTTCGAAGTTGCTCGAACAGGCTTGGACCATCTCATCCATCGAGACCGTCTTCTCCTCGAAAACCAGTTTCTTGATCACCGCCAGACAGTCCGCCGCGTTGACAGGTCCCATCGTCAGGATTTCGCTGTACGCCCCTTCCGTCTTGTGCGTGGCATCCCGCCCGCGCGCGATGGCATGTTTCATCAAGAGCGAATCGAACGGGCGGGGCATCCGCTCCTGGTAGATCGGCTCACATACCGCATAGACCTTCGCGATCTGTTCGACGGCAAAGCGGATCTGCTGCAGATAGGCGTCCAGGAACTGCTCATAGGTCCGGAACGTCCGTGGGTCTGGAGTCCGCAACCCCATCTGCTTGCCGTTCTCCCGTTCTACCCCCTGGTATAGGACATACTCGAGACACTTGACGAAACTCAGGACGCAGGCCGCCGACAGGTTCGACATACCGCCATGCACGCTCATTCCGCTGAGCCCTCCCGTCACACAGGCGATGGGGGACCAGTCGCGAATCAGCGCGAGCGTCTGCTCAGTGTCGAAGATCCCTGCGCGCTTGAGGCCGCCGCGCAACGACCGTGCCGTTCGCCCCTTGTTGACCATGACCTTGTACGGCCAATTGTGAAGAATCTCGTCCGTCCGGGGGTAAACAGCCGCCGCGAATTCCCTCGTTTTCCGCGCCACTCGGGAGCGGCTCGCCTCGAGAAACGCCCAGACGATCCTGGGCCACTTCGAACCGAGGTACCTTAGGGCGTCCGAGTTCATGTGATTGAGCGCCATGTTGAGGTGCCATTTCACTCCCACCTCGTCATTGAAGATCGCCGGCATGCCGATGCCCGTAGCGATACAGTCTATGGCCTTGTCCACGAGCCGAGGGTTGATCTTTTCGTGATATCTCAGACACAGGCTGGGTTGAATCGTTCGGGCCTTCATCGTCGCATCCAGGATGGCAAATGACAGTTCGTTGGTGGCATCGTTCCCCTTCTCATCCACCCCACCAATCGTGACATTCTGGAACTTGGTTCCTCCTACAAGAACCATGGTTGTCACCGGGGGGGTGAGCTGTCCGAGGTCCGCCAGCTTGATCCAGACAAACTCGAGCAACGATACAGCCCGATCGTAGGTCAGAGTTCCGGCATCCTTCTCTTTCCTGTAGAAGGGATAGAAAAGCTGGTCGAAGCGCTGGCCCAGGCCCAGACTGCACCAACTGATCTGGCTGCTGATCAGGTGATAGAAGAAGAATGACTGCAACGCCTCGTGGAACGTTTCGGGCGGGTGGTCCGGAATGCGGCTGCAAATCCGAGCTACGGTCTCATAGCCCTTTCTGGATGCCCCCCTGGAGGTCTCGGCCCGCGCGCGCGCCAGCCCGGCATATCGGCGCGCGAAAGCAATGGTGGCACGAGCGCAGATCTCCGCCGCGTCATAGAAATGTGTCTTCTCCCGGACGTCAGGATCATGGGGAGACAGCCGGGAACGGTGGTGGCTGATTTCACCCAGGACCCCATTCAGACCGAGACTGAACGCGCGCTTGTAGTCGGGAATCATCGGGCCTGCAGGGAAATCCCATGCACCGGCCACGGCACCCGTCCACCCCGCGTAGTCTTTCAAGTCACCAGGCAGGGACTTCCGGAATGTGTCCTCAACATTCTGCGTGCGCCAATACTCGTGAATTGACTTGAGTCTCTTCTTCCGCTTTTCGTCCAGCGCGCCTCGAAGCTCGCCATCCAGCAAGGTCTCGAGCCAGGCCGTGGAAAACTCCGGATAGGTCGGCAGACTGCGGGGCGTACTCGCGTAGTTTCCTACGATTTGTTCGCCGTCCAGGATGTAGATCGTCATCTTGCGCAGGAGATGATCCAGGGCCAACGCACGTCGAAGAATCCACGGCTGCCCCTCCGTTCTCCTGTACGATTCGGTTACAAGCTCCGCCCTTTCCGTGCAAATCCTCACCCGGTCATCCAGACGCGGACTGAACGGCTTCTCGATAGAAGGGGTTTCTCGCTCCCTCAGTTGGACGACCTTGCTGACTCTGGCGGGGCGATGCGCCACCGGCAGTGACGACTCTCTAGCTGCTTCCATTTCGATCCTCCTTTGCGGCCCCCCACGAGCTGCGTTGGCCGGTCTGCAGGATGCTTGTTCCGGCTCGTCTCATACAGTTCATTATAGATACTTTATATTTCATTTACTGCTTGGCCAGTTAGTATATTTTCCTGGCGCTTTCCTGTCAAGTGCCGGCGGTTTCTGAGCCTCTACCCTATTTGACCATGGACAATGACCATGGTAAACTAAAAGCCACGCACAAAGCCATGCAGACGATCTCCGTTTCCAAGTTCAAGGCGACCTGCCTGTCGCTCCTTGAAACCGTCCGCAAGACCGGAAAACCGATCCTGGTGACCAAACGCGGCGAGCCCCTCGCCCAGGTCGTTCCCCCCCCGTCCCCGAAACGTAAGAGTTCGTGGCTGGGGTGCATGGCGGGCACGGCAACGATCACCGGCGACATCATCGCCCCGGCGGCCGACCCGGACGAGTGGGAGGCCGAGAGAGACTGAAACTGCTGCTGGATACGCACGTCTGGCTCTGGAGCGCGCTCACTCCCGACCGGATAGCAGATCACGCACGATCGGTCTTGCACGACAGAAACAATGAGCTGTGGCTTTCGCCGATCAGCATCTGGGAAACCCTCCTCCTCGCGCGGAAAGGCCGGATCATTCTGGAGCCCACGCCCACCGCGTGGCTGGCCAACACCCTCAACGCCATCGCCCTCCAGGAAGCCCCCTTGACCTTCGCCGTGGCCCAAGCCAGCGAGCAGTTTACGACCGACATCCCCGACCCGGCGGACCGGTTCCTAGCCGCCACCGCCGTCGTGTACGGCCTCACCCTCGTCACGGCGGACCGCCGCCTCCGCGCCCGGCGCGAGTTCCGTTCCCTCCGGAGCTGAAACCTCGGCAGGAGCTGACCGTGACCTGACCGCCGTCGCGGTTGTACTTGATGGCGTTGTCCAGGAGATTGAGAAGAATCTGCTCCAGGGCAAACTCATCGGCTCTCACCGCGTCACTCGCACCCAGACCGGACACCAGTCGCACGTGCCGGCCCTCCGCTTCCGACTGGAGCGAAGTGAAGAGGCGCCCAACTATTTCGCGCAAGCGCACCTCCCTGCGCTCGATCGGCCACCGCCCGCTCTCGATCCGACCCAGCGTGAGGAGATCCTCCACCAATCGTCCCAACCGCCGCGCGTTCGCATGGATTCGCTCAATGAAGCGATCGCGCATCACGGGATCGGAAGCGGCCCCCTGAGCGAGTGTTTCGGCATATCCAAGGATCGAACTGAGCGGCGTCTTGAGCTCATGGGCAGCATTGAGCACGAAATCGCGCACTCGAACTCAACAAAGAACCGCAGATCAAGCCCTATGTAGACCTTCCCCAGATGGCCCTCCGGGCGCAGACCATGGTGAGGGGAGCGCTGGACGCTTTCGTGACCAAGGATTCCGCCGCCGCGAGAACGGTCTGTGCGGCCGACGATTCGGTGGACCAGCTCCTGGAGCAGATCTTCCGGGAGCTCCTCACCTACATGATCCAGGATCCTGCCGCCATCGCCCGGGGGATGCGCCTCTCGTTCGTGGCCAAGTACATCGAACGCATCGCGGACCACGCCACCAACGTCGCCGAACTCGTCACCTACATGATCGAGGGCGAGATCATCCGGCACACGGGGGGGCGCCCCACGCCCTAAGCCAAAGCGCGGCGGAGTTGTGCGGGGCGGCCGATTCGGCCATCATCGCTCACTGTGCCGAGTCGAGGACCTCTGACCGGAGTGCGCGTCCTGGACCTCACCCAGACGCTTGCCGGGCCGTTCGGGAGCATGCTCCTGGGCGATCTGGGCGCCGAGGTCATCAAGATCGAGCACCCGACGCAGCCCGACGTCGCCCGGACCACGCCGCCTCACTTCATCGCGGGCGAGAGCACCTACTTCTTCAGCCTCAACCGCAACAAGAAAAGCCTGGCCCTGGACCTGAAGCACCCCCAGGGACACCGCGTGTTCCTCGACCTCGTCCGGAAGAGCGACGTCGTCATCCACAACTTCCGCCCGGGCACCATGGAGCGTCTCGGCCTGGGCTATCGCAACCTGCGCCGCCTGAACCTCCGCCTAATCTACTGCTCGCTCACGGGCTATGGCCTCACGGGTCCGTGGCGCTCGAAGCCGGGCTACGACTACGTCATCCAGGCCTTCTCGGGCTTCATGAGCATCACTGGAGAACCGGGCGGTCCGCCCACCAAGGCCGGGCTTTCGATCGTGGACCACGTGGGCGGGCTGTATGCCGCCCTGGCCATCGCCTCCGCCCTGTACGCCCGGCGCACGACCGGTCGCGGCACACTCATTGATCTTGCGCTCCTCGACGCGCAACTCTCACTCTTCACGTACGTGGCATCGGCCTATCTCAATGCGGGCGAGAAGCCGCACCGGGTGCCCGATTCGGGCCACGCCCACATCGTCCCCGTCCAGAACTTCCACGCCAAGGATGGGACGCTCGTCGTCATGGCGATGAATGATCGGTTCTGGAGGAAGCTCTGCACTGCAATCGACCGACCCGAGTTGGCCGACGACCTTCGCTTCCGCACGATGCAGGACCGGTATCGGAATCGGGGAAGGGTGATCCCGCTGCTCAAGGGCATCTTCCGTCGGCGCACGGTGGCCGAATGGGTGACAAGACTCGAAGAGGCCGACGTCGTCTGCGGACCCGTCTCCACGCTGGACCGCGCGCTCCGTCACCCTCAAGTGCGCGCCAGAGACATGGTGATCACGGTTCCCCACCCGCGGGCGGGACCGATTCGACTCCTCGGGAACCCCGTGAAGCTCGGGCGAAGGCCTCGCCGGCCTACTCCTCCCCCCATTCTCGGGCAGCACACGAGGGAAATCCTTCGCCGTGTGCTCGGCTATCCCACGGAAAAGATACGCCGGATGGTCTACGAGCGGGTGGCGGGGAGCTCACGCGGATCCGCCAGACAGTCCAACTGACCCACGGCCCCAACGCCGGGGCTACTCCTCGTCGCTGTCGTCCTCTTCGTCGGCGTCCGACTCGCCACCGGGTGTTGTCTCGTTGCCGCCACCCTTGGAAGACTCGTCGTCGTCGCCCCCGTCCCCGCCATCATCGTCCGCCATCCCGAGGTGCCGCTTGACCTGCCGAAGGAGCGCCAACTGGATCTCCTCGGCCACCCACTCCCGATCGTCGCCGCAGCGCTCTTCAAAGGCCGCTTGGTACAGGTAGATCCGAGCCTTCGCGGCGCCCCCCGATTCTCCGGAAGAGCCGACATACAGGGCCAGGAGCGGGTGCCCTTCCTTCACGGCCTCCGATGCCTCCTCCCCCGGCCGGTCCCTCACCACAATCTCGATGTTCTTGAGCTCGTTGCGGACGGAGGCCGGCAGGTCCGCCATCGCACGCTCCAAGGCCTGCCTGAATTCACTCTCGCTGATCACGCCAAGCGCGCCCACCTGCCCCCTCACTCAAATGTCAATCGAACTTCGCTCGAGTAGTTCGAGGCAAGCCCCCCGCGGTAGGCCCAAGCCCGGTAGGTGTAGACCACACCGTTGTGCAGGCCTCGATCCTCGTCCACGAAGCAGGGAACCTTACGGGAGGGATTGGTGAGCTCGCAACGCACATTTGAGGGCGCGCGACCCACGGGCACGAAGGTCGCCTCCGCCGTCTTGCGCTCGAGGACGAACCCCTCCTCGTTGTCCGACTTGTCCTCGAACTCAACATAGACCTTCTTCTGGCCCGGCTGGCGCGTCGCCGTCGTCAACCCGGGCGTGCGCGGACACCCATCGCATGCAGGTTCAGTCACCGGCTCCGCCAGCTCGGGACTTTCCCCTGAGGCAGACTGGACATCATCGGGAGTGAGGGCACACCCGGCCCACGCGGCAAGGCATCCCGCCACCGCAACAACCGCCCAATATCGAGCTTCCCTCGCCAGCCCCGTGAGACACATCCTCCTAAGGTAAAGGAACGCCCCCAACTTGTCCAGACCTTGAATTTCGCTGAAAATTCAATATTATCTGCGGGTGAACACGGACGATCATGAAGGCCGCCATAAAGGTTTTCTCACGGTTGCCGATTAGCTAACCAGCTAGGGAAGGCTACCATGCTCGTATTGACCAGGAAGGTCGGCGAAGGCATCACAATCGGCGAAGAGATAAAGATCGTTGTCGTCGAGATCAGGGGCACGCAGGTCAGATTGGGGGTCGAGGCACCCAAGAACGTCATTGTTCATCGTGAGGAAATCTTCCGAAAGATCAAGGAAGCCACCGTCGAATCGGCCACGGCTCCCCGCAGCCTCGAGGAAATTTCGCGGATCTGGAAAGAGATGAAAGATCAAACCAAGCCCGGTAAGGATACCGGAGAAAAAACCCCGAAGCCCCCGGCCAAGGGTCCAACCAAGGAAGGAGGAACACCAGGATGATCATCAAGACCTCGCGTTTCGGTACGCTGGAAGTCGAAGACGCCAAAGTCGTCACGTTCCCGCTCGGACTCTACGGATTCCCTGGCGAGAAACGCTATGTACTGCTTGACCACGACAGGGAGACCCCCTTCCGATGGCTCCAGTCGGTGGAAAACCCCGACCTCGCCTTCGTGGTCATCGATCCGCTGACCTTCCGCCCGGACTACCACGTGAGCGTGCAGCGCGAGGACATCTCGGAGGTTCAGCCCGAAAACGAGAAAGACCTGGCCGTACTGGCCCTCGTCACGATCCCCCGCGGGAATCCCTCCACCATGACCGCGAATCTTCAGGGGCCGCTCGTGATCAACGTGGAAAAGATGCTGGGCAAACAGGTCGTGCTCCTGGAGTCGGAGTTCCACACGGCGCACAGAATCATCGAGGAGATGAAGGTCCTGGGCGAGCAGCTCAAGACGAACGAGAAGGCTCAGGAAAAATCCCCCCCCGTGGTAGTCGGCCGCAATCAGGCCGAAATGGGCCTGATCACGCTTCAGGCCGCGGGGATGTAGGCCGCCTCGCCTCCCGACCCCCCCTCGGGCCGGCCTCCGCGGCTTCCCGGCCCTGACAAATCGTAGCCGCACCCGTAAGGGGTGCGGCTACCCGGACCGTCGAGAGGCGTGCGGTAGCCGCAGGCTTTGAGCCTGCGTCCCGAGTTTCGCGAAAACGCCTGCAAGCGGTCGGCTCAGGTCTGAAACATCGCCTTCACTCTCTCGATATCGTCCTCAACCTTTAGAACCACCTCGTCAAGGTCGGATGCCTTGAGCTGCAGGTAGTCCCACGTAGGCCGGTCGATTAGCGGCACGAACGGATCGCCCGAGGACCCGCACCCCAAGGCTCTGACGAGCATATCGGCGACATGCACCACGGCTGTGATCTGCCGCTCCACCTTCGCCCGACCGGGAACGTGGTGGTATTGCAGTACGTCTTTCAATCCCGGCGGGAGTTTCCATCTGACGCAGATGTCCGCACCCACCGCTGTGTGATCGAACTCCCCCAAGACCTCCCGCTCAGCCTCAATCATGTAGCACCCCTTCCGCTTCACAGTCTCCAGAACCTCCTTGTACTCGTGTGGCACCACGATCTTGAGCACCACCTTGCCTAGATCGTGAAGGAGCCCGGCCACGGTCGCCTCGTCCGGCTTCGGATAGCCCACCTTGCGCGCGATCACGCCCGCCGCGAGGGACGCGCCCAGCGAGTGTTCCCACAATCCCTTGATTTCCTTGGCCATGAGACCCGAGACGAATGTGCTGAAAGCCAGCCCCTTGACCACGTTGAATCCCAGGAGAACGACGGCGTGGGCAATGTCCTGGATCTTTCCGGGAAAGCCGTAGAGGGGCGAATTGACGAGCCGGAGCACCCGGCCGGCCAAGGCTTGGTCGCGCGAGATGACCCCCGAGAGCTGCTGGGCGGTCACGTGCGGATCGTCCACCATCTGGCTGATCTTCTGGATGGCGGCAGGGAGAGGTGGAAGGTTCTTGAGGTCGCTGATCCGCTGCTGGAGGGCCTTGCGGTCGAGCGGCATGGGGAATCAGGAGGGACCGAGCTTGAGCCGGAGGATCGCCTGCTTGATGTCCAGCATGAAAGGATCGGCTTCCACCTTCGAGAAACGCTGGTCGATTTCCTTGCGGATCCGCTCCTTGACGGCCGGGGCCATCGCGCTGCCCGGGTCCTCCTCACCCTCTACCACCACCCACCCCACACCGATCCTGGCCAACCTCTCGAGCACGGCCTCCGAGAGGGCCGTCCCCTTCGAGCAGAGCACCATCCCCTTCTCGTTCGTGATGGGATGCAAGACCAGCATCCCCGGCTTCACCTTCTCGATCGGCAGGCGCGGCACGTTGGGCAAACTAGCACAGGTATCTTGCCGCAGGCAAACCGAGTTCTCGTGTCCCAGCCAGTTGACCCGCCACCGGCCCGCCACAGGCGGGTTGACCTGACCTTCGAATACGACGACAATGAAGAGCTATGGCCGAAAACCTCGTGGTGGTGGAGTCTCCCACCAAGGCCCGGACGCTGAAGAAATACCTTGGCGAGAAATACGCCGTGAAGGCCTCCATGGGCCACGTCATCGATCTGCCCAAGTCCCAGTTCGGCGTGGACGTGGAGGACTCGTTCCGCCCCCGCTACATCATCGTCAAGGGCAAGGGGAAAGTGCTCAAGGAGATCAAGATCGCGGCGAAAAGGGCCAAGCGCGTGTACCTGGCCTCAGACCCCGACCGGGAGGGCGAGGCCATCGCCTGGCACATCGCGGGCGCGATCCGCGCCCTCAACGGGGCCACCCTCCATCGCGTGATCCTCCACGAGATCACGGCCAAGAAAGTCAAAGAGGCCATCGAGAAACCCGTCGAGCTGGACGAGCGCAAGTTCAACGCGCAGCAGGCGCGACGCATCCTGGACCGGGTTGTCGGCTACAAGCTCAGTCCCCTGCTCTGGAAAAAAGTGAAGAGGGGTCTCTCGGCCGGCCGGGTCCAGTCCGTGGCCGTGCGGATCATCGTGGACCGCGAGAAAGAGATCCGCGTGTTCGTCCCGATCGAGTACTGGTCGCTCACGGCCCTGCTCCGCGCCGCCTCGGCCCCCCCGTTCCGGGCCCGTCTGCGGGAACTCGACGGCGAGAAAGTGGCTTTCGGCAAGCCGGAGGCCGGAGAGCGAATACTGCTGCGGGACGAGATCGACGCGCTGAAGCGGCGTCTCGAGTCCGGAGCGACCTTCCGTGTGACGGACACGGAGTCCAAGGACATCCGCCGCCACCCACCCGCGCCGTTCATCACGAGCGAGCTCCAACGCGAAGCGGCGCGCAGGTACCATTACCCGGCCCGAAAGACGATGATGATCGCCCAGCAACTCTACGAAGGTATCCCGCTGGGGGATGAAGGCCCGGTCGGGCTCATCACCTACATGCGCACGGACTCCGTCCGTGTGTCCGAGGACGCGGTCAAGGAGGCACGGGCGTACATCGAGGAGACATTCAGCCCGACCTACCTGCCCGGCTCGCCCCGCTCGTTCCGGAACAAGAAGAACGCGCAAGACGCGCACGAGGCGATCCGCCCCTCGGACGTGCGCCGGACGCCGGAGGCCATGGCCTCCTTCCTGAACGAGGAACAGCTCAACGTGTACCGGATCGTCTGGCAGCGCATGCTCGCGTCGCAGATGGCGGAAGCCGTGATCGCCCAGACCCGCGTGGATGCGCAGGCGGACCTCCCGGCGGATGGCGCGCAGCCCCGCAAGGCCCTTTTCCGCGCCACGGGGAGCACGCTCAAGTTCGACGGCTTCATGACCCTCTACCGCGAGAGCCAGGACGAAGACGAAACCTCGGAGGACGAGACCGACCTCCCGGCCGTTCGCGCCGGTGAGCCCCTCACCCTCACCGAGCTCGAGGAACGCCAACACTTCACCCAGCCCCCCCCCCGGTACTCCGAGAGCAGCCTCATCAAGGAGTTGGAGGACAAGGGCATCGGCCGCCCCTCCACGTATGCCATGATTATCTCAACCATCCAGAACCGCGGCTACGTCTACAAGCTAAGGGGGCGCTTCATCCCCAGCCCGCTGGGCGAGCTCATCACGGACATGTTGACGGCCAGTTTCCCGGAGGTGCTGGACGTCCAGTTCACCGCCGAAATGGAGGAGCAGCTCGATCGGATCGAGGAGGGGGAAGCCGACTGGGTGCAGACGCTCGAGACCTTCTACCGCCGTTTCGAGAAAGCCCTGGAGCGCGCCGCCGTTGAAATGAAAACCGTCAGGGGAGTCGTGGAAAAAGTGGGGCGGGCCTGTCCCAAGTGCACCAAGGATCTCGTGTTCCGTTTCGGTCCTAGGGGCCGGTTCATCGCGTGCTCGGGATTTCCCGAGTGCCGCCATACCGAGAGCCTTCCGCCGGAGGCGACTGAGGCCAAGCCCCCGGAGGGATCGGATGTCAAGGAGGAGAAAGGGGGTTCCGATGTGGTGGGCGTATCTGGCTAACCTGGCCGCTTTCGTGGTGGTCGCCACCCTGTTTTGGCGCTTGAGGAAGAAATCCCGGGCGGCGGAGGATGCCGCGGACGAGGCGGCTTTGGACGACGCTCCCCCGGACCTCAAGGGGGCGCAGGATCTTCGCAAGCGCCTCTCGGAGTTCATCCCCATGTGGGAAGGTGAAATGGAGCGCTTCGAGAAGCAGGCTGCGTCGCGCCTGATGGAGCCGAAGGCCATCCTCAAGGAAGCCAAGTCCAACCATCAACGCTTCGAGGCTCAGATCGAGCGGGAGCGTCAGGAATGGACCCGGAGCGAGGAGGAGTCCGAACGCGAGGTGGCTCAGCGTTTCCAAGGCGCCTTCGAAAAGGCCCCGGCCGAACCCGGCCCACTCGCCTGGGCACGGCAGGAAGCCGCCTACCCGCAGTACGGTCGTGCGGCATCTGCGCCCGCCGCCCCTCCGGAAAAGCCCGCCACCGCGGCGCCGGCACCCAAAGCGGCAGCCCCCGCGCCGACCAGGCCCGCGAGACCTGCGGCCCAGCCGTGGAAACCGGCCAAGGTGTTCGCGTCTTGAGTGCCGACGACTGAACCTCTCATTCGCGCTTCCCTATGACCGCCGAGGCATCCCACGAGCTCACCGTTGTCGGCGGCGGCCTGGCCGGAAGCGAAGCGGCGTGGCAGGCGGCACAACTGGGCGTCCGCGTTCGGCTCTGCGAGATGCGTCCCGCCAACCGTTCCCCCGTTCACGTCACCGACAGCCTCGCGGAGCTCGTATGTTCCAATTCCTTCAAAGCGAAGTCGCTCGAGAACGGCCCCGGCCTCCTCAAGGAGGAAATGATCCTCCTCGACTCGCTCATCCTCGATTCGGCGCTGAAGAACGAGGTCCCGGCGGGCGCCGCCCTGGCGGTGGACCGCAACCGGTTCGCGGAAACGATCACACAACGGGTCGCGTCACACCCGAACATCGAGCTGGTGCGCGAAGAGATCAAGACCTTGCCACCCGGACCCGTCATCATCGCGACGGGACCGCTCACCTCGCCCGACATGACCGAGATCCTGATCCGCCTGACGCAGGGCAAGTTCCTCTACTTCTTCGACGCGATCTCGCCGATCGTGGAGACCCCCTCCATCAACATGGAAAAGTGTTTCAAGGCATCCCGATGGCAGCAGGGCGAGGGCGACTACATCAACTGCCCGATGACGAAGGAAGAGTACTACGCATTCATCGACACGCTGCTCAAGGCGGAGGCCGTCCCCCTCAAGCCCTTCGAGAAACCCCTCTACTTCGAGGGATGCCTCCCGATCGAGGAGATGGCCCGCCGGGGGCCGGACACGCTCGCCTTCGGCCCGATGAAGCCCGTGGGCCTCATGGACCCGCACACGGGGCATCGGCCCTTCGCCGTGGTGCAACTCCGGCCCGAGGACCCGTACGGCCAGCTCCACAACATCGTCGGCTTCCAGACGAAGCTGAAATATCCGGAACAGACCCGCGTGTTCCGCACCATCCCGGGGCTGGAGGGCGCGCAGTTCGCCCGTCATGGCAGCGTCCACCGCAACACGTTCATCAACTCGCCCCTCGTCCTGAAACCCCACCTCGAGCTGCGCGGCAAGGCCGGCGTCTTCGTGGCGGGACAACTCGTAGGCGTTGAAGGTTACATCGAGTCGGCTGCCATGGGCCTCATCGCCGGCATCAACGCGGCGCGTCTCCTCCGGAACGATCCCCCGGCCGTTCCACCGCCCACCACCGCGATCGGCGCGCTCATCCAGTACATCACGACGTCCGACCCCAAGCATTTCCAGCCCATGAACATCAACTACGGACTGCTGCCGCCCCTGTTCGAATCGAGCGGCAAGCGCCACCTGCACCGGCGCGAGATCGCCGACCGCGCGCTGGAGCACATGAAAATCTGGAAGAATCAGACTTTGCCCGAACGACAGCCTGAATCGAAGGCGGTGTAGGGCTCCAAGCGATCGCCCCGCCGAATTCGAGTGGGGCATCCGAATCCTCCGCGAAAGGAGAACCATCTGTGGGCAGCGTGCGCAAGTGGAGAAAGAAGAAGATGAAGAAACACAAGTACAGAAAGCTCAGAGAGAAAATGCGCTTCCGGCGCGGGAAGTAGACGCGCGGGGAGGGCGAGGGGCTTGACACGCCATACCATATGTTGTATGTTTGTATCCATAGATACAACATTTTGAGGCCACTCAAGCACTTCGCCCTCGTCCGAAAGGGCACATAATAGGAGGCGCACATGGCACACGCAGCCGAAATCGTGGAGATCACGCCTGGAAAGACGTCTCGGCCCCGGCTTCTCAGCTCGGGGCCTGAAGTCTTGAACCGGCGGCTGGAACTCTCGGAGAACCAGCTCAAGGTCATCCGCGACAAGTACCTGCGGGATGCCAAGAGCGTCGAGGCTTGGCTCCTGGGCGTGGCTCGCAATATCGCCCTGGGGGAGCTGCTCCACGCCCCTGAGATCCCGCGGGAGAAAGTGCTGCGCGGCGTGAAGCACACGATCCGGAAGTTCGAGGACCCCGCCGGCGGAACCGTTGACCTTTTCCTCCTTCACGAGGGTCTGCACGAGTTCGACGAGCGCGAGCGCAACTTCAGGCGCTACATGGAAAACCTCGAGCGGCTCGTGGAAGAGGAGCCGGCGGCAAGGCCCCTCGTGGACACCGCCACGGCGGAGTTCTACGGGCTGCTGTCCGAGTTCTACTTTCTCCCTAATTCCCCTACGTTGATGAACGCGGGCCGGGCCCTCCAGCAGCTTTCGGCGTGCTACGTGCTCCCCGTGGAAGACTCGATCGAGGGGATCTTCGAGGCGATCAAGAACCAGGCGCTGATCCACAAGTCCGGCGGCGGCACCGGCTTTTCGTTCGGTCGCATCCGTCCGATGATGGACGAGGTGCGCACCACCAAAGGGATCGCTTCCGGCCCCGTCTCCTTCATGAAGATCTTCGACATCGCCACCGAGCAGGTGAAACAGGGCGGCACGCGCCGCGGGGCCAACATGGCCATCCTGCCCTACACACACCCGGACATCCTGGATTTCGTCACCCTCAAGGGCATGCCGGGCGTCCTCGAGAACTTCAACATTTCGGTCGGCATCGATTCCAAGTTCATCGATGCCGTGCGGAACGACGAGGAGTACGACCTGCTGAACCCCAAGACGAAGAAGCCGGAGGGGCATGCCCGCGCGAGGGACGTCTTCGAGAGAATCATCGAGTATGCATGGAAGTGCGGCGACCCCGGGTACGTCGTCCTCGATCGGATCAACCAGTCCCACTCCAATCCCACGCCGGAGTACGGCCAGATCGAGGCCACCAACCCTTGCGGCGAGCAGCCCCTCCTTCCCAACGAGCCATGCAACCTCGGCTCCATCAACCTCGCCCGCTTCGTCCGCGACGATCGCACGCTCGACCGCGAGGGCCTGCGCGAGGTCGTCCACGCGAGCATCCACTTCCTGGACAACGTGATCGACCTCAACAACTACCCCACGCCCGAGATCGAGCGGATGGCGAAGGGCAATCGCCGGATCGGGCTGGGCGTCATGGGCTTCGCGGAAATGCTCATCAAAATGGGCACCCCCTACAACACGGAGGAGGCCATCTCGGTAGCCGAGGACCTCATGAAGTTCGTGAGTGAAACATCCCTCGAGGCATCCGTCGCCCTCGCGCGCACCCGCGGGGTGTTCCCCCACTTCAAGGGAAGCATCTACGACCGCACGAGCATCCACTTCCGCGGGGAGGACGTCCGCCCGCGCAACTGCGCCCGCACCACCATCGCACCCACGGGCACCATCGCCATCGCCTCCGGCCTCCAGGGCAGCGGCATCGAGCCTTTCTTCGCGATCTCCTACACGCGCTACAACGCCAAGGGCCTCGACGCCGTGAAGAAAGGCAACACGCCCGACCCCAAGGACGTTTTCTTCGAGGTCAACCCCCTCTTCCGCGAGGTGGCCGCGCGCCACGACTTCTTCGGCCTCCAGGAGGAGGTGCTCTGGCTGAAGATCAACGACAACCACGGCTCCGTCCTCGGCCTGCGCGAGATCCCGCCGGAGATCCAGCAGCTCTTCCCCACCTCACATGACATCTCGCTCGAGCACCACATCCGGATCCAATCCGCGTTCCAGAAGCATACGGACAACGCCGTCTCCAAAACGATCAACTGCCCCAACGAAACGACACCGGAGGAAATGGCGAAGGCCTACCTGCTGGCGTACGACCTCGGCTGCAAGGGGCTCACCGTCTACCGGGACGGCAGCAAGGCCCAGCAGGTCCTCAATCTGAACAAGAAGGATCCCGGTCGTGCCTCGGCACCGGCGCCGGAACCCGCCCCCATGATCGACCGGCAGCCCACCGCCCATCGCGGGACGACGAGCGCGTACTACGAGATGCAGACCGGATACGGCCCGCTCCACGTGAACATCATCTACGACGAAAAAGGCCCGTACCGGATCTTCACGAACCTCCCGCCGCTAGGCACCGAGATCTCAGGGCTGACCGCCGTGATCGGCATCCTCCTGTCCAAGTACTTGGAAACCGGCGGTGATCCCGCCCGCCTCCTCAAACACCTGAACTCGGTCCGCGGGGACAAACCCTACGGTTTCGGCGCGTCGCGCATAGACTCCATCCCCCACGCGCTCTCGAAGATCCTGCGCGATCACCTGATGAAGACCGGGAAGCTCCAGTCCAACGGCATCACCCCTCAGCCGGACCCGCCGGCGGAGAAGGCCGGGCCCAATTCGGCCGAAACCTCACCCGCCGAGAAGGAAGGCCAGCGTGCGTCGGCGCCCAAGGCCAACGGCGTCCATCTCCAGGCCGTGGACCCCATCCGCCAGGATGCCACGGAGGATGCCTACTGCCCGCAGTGTTACTCGCGCAACGTCCAGTTCGTGAGCGGCTGCAAGAAGCCCACCTGCTTCGACTGCGGCTTCTCCGAATGCTCCTGAACTCGGTTCTCGATTCCCGGTTCTCGGTTCCTCAGTTCGCCGTCTGCGCGGCTGAAGCCAGTCGCGAGCGCACCTTCTCGTAGAACGCCCGCGTGAAGATGCCCTCTCGGATCAGGACATCCGGCACAGCGTCCCGCGTAAGCTGAATCATCTCCTGGCGCAGCGCGGGGTCCGGGAGGACGATCTGGATGCCCTTCTTTCTCATCCCCCCGAGCGCGGTCTGGTCGTCCCGTCTGGCGGTGTCGATCAGTTTCGGCTGGTACTGTTTGCTCAAGTGCATGATCAGCTCGCGGTACTCGGCCGGAAGGCTGTCCCACGTCTTCTTGGCCAGCACGATCACCCCCGGCTCGTACCGCAGATCCACCTTGAGCACGTAGTTGATCTGCGTGTACCACTGCAAGGCCACGCACGCCAGCGGCGTCGTGGTGACCACGTTGATGAGGCCGGTCTGGAGACCCTGGAGAACGTCCGGAACCGCCAGGGGATTCGGCTCGATGCCCATGGCCTTGTAGGTCTCGTAGTGAACGCGGTTCCCCGCCCACACCCAAGGCTTCCGGCTCTTCAGATCGGCCAGGCTTGCCACTTTTTCTTTCGAGTACATTTGGATGAAGCCCGCTTGGTCCACGAGGCTGAGGAGCACGAACCCGCGTGAGGCGTAGAGCTTCCCCAGCTCTTCTTCCATGAACGATCGGAGCCGATCCACCTGCTCGAGTGAATCGAAGAAGAAGGGCAGTTCGAGGATGGAGGTCTCCGCGGCGATCTCCTCCGCCCCCAGCACCGTGAACCCGCCGCCATCGAGCTGGCCGATCCGGATCTTGCGTACCATGTCCTCTTCATCGCCCAGCACCCCGCCGGCGTACATGAGAAACTTGAGCCTGCCGTTGGTGGCGCGGTTGATGTCGTTGAGGGTCTCGGCAAACACCCTCTCCCATGTCGACCCCTTGGGGGCGAGCGTGCCCACCTTGAGAACGATCTGGCCCTCGGCCGCCTGGGCCCCCTGCGCAAGGCACAGGACACAGGCCACCGCGACCGCACTCCCCGCGCGAAGCATGGCGATTCATCTTAGGTGTTCGCCTCGGTTTGTCAACAAAACCCTGTTGCTTCGTTCGGTCTTGACACACGTGGGGGCACGTGGTAGCGCACGCGGGTGGCCATGAAGGACTTGGACGGCCGCGCTCGGCTCATCAAGCGCTACCCCAACCGCAAGCTCTACGACACGTCGAGCAGCCGATATGTCAAGCTCGACGAGATCGCCGAGATGATCCGCAAGGGGTATGAGATCAAGATCATCGACAACGCCACGAGCGAAGACCTCACATCCGTCGTCCTCACTCAGGTTATTTTCGAGGAGCAAAAGAAGAAGAAGAGCCTCCTCCCGATTCAACCCCTGCGGGGCCTCATCCAATCTTTCACACACACCAAGGTGGGCGAGCGCTTCCAGGAGGGAACCACGCGCGTGCGGGAGCTCGTCGAGGAGTACCTCGCGCCGGGCGGCCAATTGCTCTTTCCCGGCCGGGAGGAGTTGGAGAGCCACGTCGAAAGGCTGATCAAGCGAGGCTCGATCTCCGCCGAGGACGGGCGGCGGTTCATCCACGGGGTCCTGAAAGTCTCACGCCGCAGCGTGGACGAGATTCAAAGGCGGGTGGATCGGAACGTCTCCCACACCCTTGCACGGCTCAACATCCCCACCAAGCGGGATGTGGAAAACCTGCGACGGAAGGTGGATGAGCTCATCCGCCGCCTGGACAATCGGCGGCGCCCCTAGGGATAGCCTCCACGACCTATCCGAACCAGACCGAACGGCGCACCTTCAGGAGGCTGTTGATCATCTCCTGAAGGCGGGCGCGGATTTCCTCTTTGTACCGGTTGACCCGCAGCTCGGAATCGCGCGCGCCAAGAACCGCCGAAGGGAGCTCGATGGGCTCGCCGAACTCGATGAGCCACTTGGTGGGAAACGCGAGCATCGTACCCAGCGGGCCGAGGAGCAGCATGTTGGGCGTGATGGGAAAATACGGCAGGCCGAGGAGACGCGCCATGAAGTCGGACTTGGCGATCATCGGCATGCTCTCCTCCGCCCCCACCACGGCGGTCGGGATGATGGGCGCCCGCGTCCTCAGCGCCAGGTGGATGAAGCCTCCCCGCCCGAAGCGCTGCAAATGATACCGGTCGCGATAAAGCTTGCCGATGCCCTTGGTCCCCTCGGGGAACACGGCCACGAGCTGGTCTTCGTTCAAGAGCCGTTCGGCATTCTCCCGGCAGGCCCGCACGGTCCCCCCCCTCGTGAAGAGCGGGGCGAGAAGGGGATAGTTGCTGAACATGTCCTCGGCCAGGAACCGCGGGATCCGCCCGCTCGGGTGATCGAACATCACCGCGGCGCTCACCATCATCCCGTCGTAGGGGATGACGCCGGAATGGTTCCCGACGAGTAGGCCACGACCGACCGAAGGGACATGGTTGAGCCCGCGCGCCTCCACGCGGAAATAGCGCCGGTAGAAGAACTCCACGATCGGTTTCGTGGCCTCGAAAAACACGGGGTCCATGCCGAAATCGTCCACACGCTCCGACCGCCAAGCCATCCGCCAACGATAGAGCGTCTGCAAGAGGAAGCTCCTGAGTGCCGGTCGGGGGGCTCGATCCGGCGGGCGCACCGCCTCCACGGGGGGTTCCTTGGCGGGGGCAGCGGCCGGCATGCCTGCCTGGTGTCCGTTTCGCGAGAGGAACTTCTGTAGAACGGCGATCTCTCGCTCGAGATCCCGCAGCGTGCGGATGCCGCCCTCCGCCCAACCGGGCCGGCGGCCGACCTCGCGCCGCACCGACCGGATGGCCTCATCCAACCGTTGCACAAACGTCTCCCCGCGAGCATCCAAGCGAGCCCGGATAAGGCGATCCAACTCCCCCGGCAACACCGCC
The DNA here is from genome assembly GCA_016190245.1 of Nitrospirota bacterium. Lineage (GTDB taxonomy): Bacteria > JACPQY01 > JACPQY01 > JACPQY01 > JACPQY01 > JACPQY01. The sequence continues at coordinate 24,057 of JACPQY010000042.1, forward strand.
ACCGCCGCGCGTGACATGGCGGCCCAAGCATACCCTCCCGGCTTCCCCGCGCGCAAACTCACGAGGACGTGCCACGGCCGCTCACCTTCTGATAGGATGTGCGCCGCTGGCGGTGTCCCGAGTACCGGGTCCGAGCCTCTATGAACCGGACCCCCAAGCCGAGAGGAGGACACATGAGGACAGCACCGAGAGACGTGTGGACGTGGTTCGCTTGCGCCGTCATGGCCGGCGCATGCGTCAAACAGCCGGCGCGGACCGCGCGCGCCATCCTTCAAGACACGACGGGCCGACCCGTGGGAGAGGCAACCTTCCGCGATACATCGGAGGGAGTCGAGGTCAAACTACGTCTGGAGGGACTCCCGGCCGGGCCCCACGCTCTTCACATCCACGGAGAAGGCGCGTGCCAGCCTCCCGGCTTCGAGAGTTCCGGGGCGCACTTCAACCCGGATCACAAACAGCACGGGTTGAAGAACCCGGCCGGTGCCCACCTGGGCGACCTCCCCAACGTGTCCATCGTGCCGGAGGGCCCCACCGAAACGCGCCTCGTCATCCCGCAAGCGACTCTCGAACCGGGCGATCGCTCGCTTCTCAAGGCGGGCGGGACCGCCCTCATCCTCCACGCAGGCGCCGACGATGAGATGAGCGATCCCGCCGGCCGCGCCGGGCCGAGGATCGCATGCGGGGTGATCCAGCCCTGACGAGAGTCCAGCGGGCAAGCCGTGCCCGCACGTAGCGCGGGCCGAATCCATTCTATCTGCCGACTCCCGACTGTCCGCCGAATGGCGGACTCCCGACTGCCGAAAGGAAGTTCGCGATCAGCTTCTTCCCTTCCGTCGTGAGGATCGACTCCGGATGGAACTGCACGCCTTCCAGCGGGGCCACCTTGTGCCGGATGCCCATGATCTCGCCGTCCTCACTCCGCGAGGTGACCTTCAGCTCCGCGGGCAGCGACGCCTCCTCGACCACGAGGGAATGGTAGCGCGTGGCTGAGAAGGGGTTTTCGAGGCCGCGGTACACGCCCTCCCCGTCATGACTGATCCGGGAAACTTTCCCGTGCATGATCCGCTTGGCCGCAACAATCTTCCCCCCGAACGCTGCGCCGATGGACTGGTGCCCAAGGCATACACCCAGGATGGGAAGCTCGCGATGAAAAGCCCGGACAAGCTCGACCGAGATGCCGGCCTCGGCCGGCGTGCAGGGACCGGGCGAAATGAGAATCTTCCGCGGAGCCAGCCGGCGAATTTCCTCCACCTTGATCTTGTCGTTCCGAAACACCCGAACTTCTTCCCCGAGCTCCTCCACGTACTGGACAAGGTTGTAGGTGAACGAATCGTAGTTGTCGATCATGAGGATCATCTGGGAGGTCCTCCGGGCACAAGGCCCTTGCAGGCCATTTCGAGGGCCCGTCGGACACCAAGGGCCTTGCTCTCCGTTTCGTGGAACTCGCGATCCGGCTGCGAATCGGCCACGATGCCCGCCCCGGCCTGGATGTAGTAGCGTCCGGCGCGATGGAGAAGCGTGCGGATGGTGATGCACATGTCCATGGCTCCCGAGAAGCTGAAGTAGCCGACGCTTCCAGCGTAGAAGCCTCGCCGCGTGGGCTCGAGCTCTTCGATAATTTCCATGGCCCTCACCTTCGGGGCGCCGCTCACGGTGCCGGCGGGAAAGCACGCGGAAAAGGCATCGTAGCCGTCACGTCCGTCCGCCAGCTTGCCCTGCACGCTCGTGACGAGGTGCATGACGGTGGAATAGCGCTCGACGCTCATGAGGTCCGACACGGCCACGCTGCCTTGGGCGGCCACGCGTCCCACATCGTTGCGCCCGAGGTCCACCAGCATGATGTGTTCCGCCTTCTCCTTTGGGTCCGACCTGAGCTCTTCCTCCAGCCGCGCGTCCTCCACGACGCTCCTCCCGCGGGGTCGTGTGCCGGCGATCGGCCGAGCGACCACCGACTCCCCTTCGACCCGCACGAGGATCTCGGGCGAAGAGCCGATCAGCCTGAGGTCGCCGAAGTTGAGATAGAACATGTAGGGCGAGGGATTGGTCATTCGGAGTGCACGGTAGACGGTGTACGGATCCACGGGCGAACGGAACTCGAACCGGCGCGAGAGGACGACCTGGATGGCGTCGCCCTGCACGATGTACTCCTTGGCCCGCTTCACGATCCGCTCGAACTCGGGCCGAGCCATGTTCACGCGCGGCTCGGCCAGCCGGGCCGTCCGTGCCCGCCCCGGACCGCGGCCAACCTCGAGACGCCGGCGCAGGCGCTGAAGAGTTCGGAGGGCGGCGGCATAGAGGGCGGACGGCCGCGCCCCATCGCGGACGGCCACGTTCACGAGCAGCGTGGCGCGCTGGCGAAACCGGTCGAACACGACCACCGGCCCGCCCACGAAGAAATAGGCATCGGGCACGCGAAGGTCGTCCCGCGTTCGATCCGGGAGCCGCTCGAGGTGGCGGACCACGTCGTACGAGAAGAAACCGACGGCTCCTCCAGTGAAACGGGGCAAACCGATGTGGGGGGCCTGCCGGAGCCCCTGCATCTGCTTTCTCAGCGCATCCAAAGGCGATCCCTCGATCCTCCGCTGCGTCCGACCGTCCGAAATCTCCGTTGAGCCGCCCGCGCTCCTGAGAAGGAGCGACGGCTCAAGCCCGATGATGCTGTAGCGTCCCCACTGTTCCTCTCCCTCGACGCTCTCGAGCAGGTAGCCCGGCGCATCGCCCACCAGCCGCTGATAGGCTGCGACGGGGGTCTCCAGGTCAGCCACGATCTCCTGCCAGACCGGCACGACCGTGAACTCCGCCGCGAGCCGCGCGAACTCCTTCTCCCCCGGCTGGATGAAGGGGGTCAGGTCTTGACTTGACACACCACCGCTCCTTGTCCCTCCACCGACCTCGCCCCCACCTGCGTCAAGGCAAGACCTGACCCCCGGGCGAGGGTTGCCGCACGGAGGCGGCAGAAGGCACACACTTCGACCGGCGATGGGGATCCACATTCCCGGCACGGTTTCATCGCGGGCGGCGCAGGCGCCGGCAACCGGTCCTTGGCGCTCAGAAAGTTCGCGAGAAAAGCCCGCTTGGTCCCCGGGGACTCGTGCTCCAGGCGATTGATCACGTCCTTGTGCTCAAGGGATGTGGCACCCAAGGCAAAGGGACATTCCTCGCGGATGTACGGAACACCCTCCAAGACCGCGTAGAGCGCCGTTTCCTTCTCGGAAAAGAAACAGAACGGCTTCACCTTGCGGGCAAACCCTTCCGCCGCGGGCAAGACGGGCGTCTGGCGCGCGAGGTAGTCCATATCCCACCGAAGCGTGTTGGAGAAAAGCGTGGCCGCCTCGTCATCGAGATTGTGCCCCGTGGCGAGGCCGTCATAGCCCCGCTCGACCGCCACCTTGTTCATGTAATGCCGTTTCGTTGTCCCGCATGGCGAGCAGGCAGGCCGATGCACGGCCCGTTGGATCTCGGGGATGCCGAACCCCATCGTTTCCTGGAGATCCACAACGATGAGCTCGCGGCCGGAGCGGTCGGCATACGCGCGGGCAAACTCGAGGGAGCGCTGGGAGTAAGCCAAGCCGTCCGATCCCTGAATCCTCAGATGAATGTACAAGCCGTCCGCCACGTAGCCCAGCTGCAGGAGGGCGTGCCACAGGCCCAAGCTGTCCTTGCCGCCGGAGACGGCCACAAGGATGCGGTCGGTCTTTCCGAACATGTGGAAACGTTCGATCGTGCGCTGCGTCTGCTTCTCGAACCAAGGGGGGTAGCACGCGCGGCACAGGGCCAGCCGGTGCTGAGGCATGTGGATCACGGCCTTTCCACCGCAGGGCTTGCACCGGCGGTATGACTTGGGCGCGCCTTCCTCGGCCCGCCCACGCCCGCCGGTACAGGGCCGTCCTGGCCCGCACTTCACGGCTGGGCCACCTTGCGGCGCCGGTCGTCGATCCGCCCCGGCGCCTCTCGCCGCATCGCATCGATCCGGCCGGCGTCCGCGAAGCTGTAGTGATCCGCCCCGCCGACAATCACGTGGTCCAGGACGCAAAGGTTCATGATCTCCCCGCCCCAGACCATCTCGCGGGTGAATTGCTCATCCTCCGCGCTCGGCGTGGGATCACCTGAGGGATGGTTGTGCACGAGGATGAGCGCCGCCGCCTGGCGCCGGAGACCGCATTCGAACACTTCGCGCGAGAATGCGGCGCTGCGATTGACCGTCCCGCGGCTCACGCGCTCCCGTGCCAGGAGCTTGTTCCGCGTATTGAGCAAGAGAACGTCCAGCACCTCTTTCCTGAGGTCCTTGAGCAGCGGCCCGGCCAGGTGGGCCACGTCCGCCGAACTTCGGATCACGACGGCGGGCGAGGCCGGAAGGGCGTTCACGCGCCGCCCGAGTTCGAGGGCGGCGAGGATCTGGGCAACCTTGGCCGTCCCGACGCCCTTGATGCGGCGCAGCTTGTCCGGGTCCGAACGAACCATCTTTCCCAGGCCGCCGGCCAAGCGGAGGAGCCGCCGCGCGAGATCAATGGCGCTCGTGCCGCGGGCACCGGTCCTGAGGAGAATCGCGATCAACTCGGGATCCGTGAGGGATTCGGCTCCGGCTTGGATCAATTTCTCACGGGGCCGCTCGGCCTCGGGCCACTCGCGGATCGGCACGTGATAGGCCGCCGCGTCAGAAGGAGCGGAGGGCGGGCCGTCGCTCCCGCCGGAAATCGCCTTGATGATCTCCACCTCGTCCTGCGGCCCCACCATCTCGTCTTCGGTCACCACCTCACCGTTCTTCGCGACGAGCACCACCTCCGGTAAAAGTTCCAAACGCTTCAGCAGGTCCCGTACGCGCATCTTCCCCTCGACATCCTGGATTGCCCCACCCACCTTCACTCGCATGTCGCATCCCCCTCCAATCCCTCCGCCTTCGGCTCCTCCGCGGTAGAGGAAGCCTCCTCGCATCGAACCAGCCTCTCGTTCGACTTCCGCCCGAACGTGAGAAACCCCGTGTGCCCCACCATCCGCTCGAACGGCCGCGTGCGGCCGCTGCGCGCCAGGATCGTGCGCGTCAACACCTCGATCGTCTCCAAGAAGACGAACCCACCCTCCTCGAGCGCAATGGCCGCCCGCTCCACCTGGTTGTAGGTGGGCGAAAGACTCACCCACCGGCCGCCGCCCTTGAGACTCTCGTAGACGGGGCCGACCACCGTCCACGGCTCCGGGATGTCCACCACGGCAACGTCCACCTCCCGCTCGTCGTAGCGATCCGGCTCGTTCGCCGGCTTGAACTCGATTGTGTTCGTCATGCCCATCCAGCGCAGGTTGTCGCGCGCCTTCTCGAGGCGCTCCGCCACGCGGTCGTATGCGAACACTCTTCCCGCCTCCCCGACTGCATTAGCGAGAGCGAGGGTGAGCGCCCCCGTGCCCGACCCCACCTCGAGCACGCGGTAGCCCTCGCGAAGTCCGGTCTTCAGAACGATCATGGCCGCCTCTTTGGGGTAGATGATCTGGGTGCGGCGCTGGATCTTCATCATGACATCTTCGAGAGTCGGTTCGAGGAGCACCACGGGCTCGCCGGTGTGCGTGCGGATCACGTCGCCGTACGATCTTCCGATCACCTCGTCAATCGCGATGATCCCCTTGTGCGTGTGGAACTTCTCCCCCGGTCGGACGATCTTGAGATACGTCCTTCGTCCGGGCAGAAGAAAGAGAACCGGTGAGTCGGCCTGGATCATGGACGGGCTATTCTAGCCTCGAACGGTGGTGGATAGAAGGGCACAGCCCCAACGGATGTGATGAAGGGGGCTGCAACAAGAGGAGGACAAGAAGCGAGGTCACGGCCGACAGGGTCCAGATCGAGGGATCGGTCCGTTCGACAGAAGATCGCGCGGCCGGTATTGTTCGACAGATCGCTGTCCCAACGAGACGGACGATGAAAGGAAACTGGCTGATCTACGGAGCCAACGGCTTCACGGGCGAGATGATCGCGCGACGAGCCGTCGCCAAGGGCATGCGACCCGTGCTCGCCGGCCGAAACGCGCAGTCGGTGGGAAAACTTGCCTCGGAACTCGGCTTGGAAGGTCGGAGCTTTGACCTATCGGACGCCGACGCGATCCGCGCCGGGTTGCAGGGTTGTTCACTGGTCCTGAACTGCGCCGGGCCGTTCGATCACACATGGCGCCACTTGAGCGAGGCGGCCATTCGATCCCGGTGCCACTACCTGGACATCGCCGGTGAGTATGCTGTCTTCGACAACCTGCAAGCGCGGTCGGAGCGGGCGCGGGCGAAAGGCGTGATGCTGCTGCCGGGCGTCGGCTTCGATGTGGTGCCGACGGACTGCATGGCGAACCAACTCAAGAAACTCCTGCCCGATGCCCACAAGCTGGATCTCGCCTTTGTGGGCCCAAACAAGGCCGCGGCCGGGTCGATCAAGACGGCCCTGCGGCAACTTCCGCTCGGCTCCAAGATTCGCGTCAACGGCGCGTTGCAGACCATCCCCCACTTCAGCCGCACGCGGACGGTCCGGATCGAAGGAACGGATCACACGATCTACGCCATCCCGTGGGGCGACCTCTCCACGGCATTTTTTTCGACGGGTATCCCAAACATCGCCGTGTACACGGGGTTCCCGCCGTCCCAGGTGATCGCGCTCAAGCTTCTGAACCCTGCTCTGGCACTCCTGCGAAGCGAACGTGTATTGCGTTTCGTCGAGCGTTTGGTCGAAAAGGTCGTGCCGGAACCTGACGAGGAATACTTCAAGACGGCAAGGTGCACCATCTGGGGCGAAGTCAGCAATCCGTCGGGTGGGACGAGGTCGGCAGCCTTCCGTACGCGCGACACCTATTCGCTCACGCTGGAGACCGCCACCCTCTGCGTGCAGAAAGTATTGGACGGAACAGTGAAGCCCGGGTTCCAGACACCGGCCACGGTTTTCGGAGAGAGGCTGATTCAGGAAGTCCCGGACACCGCGATCGTTGCGCAGCCAACGCGTTATTGAGGTCTGGATTGTCAAAGGAGTCATCCCTTGAGAGGCGACCCCCCATCCTCACCTTCCCCCCATGCTCCGAACTGCGTTCGGAGCATGGGGGGAAGGGATAGGAACTTCCTCCCCCTTGTCGGGGGAGGATTGAGGTGGGGGTGGATTCTGAGTCCACTGGCTATCCAGACCTCAATAATCAACCGATCATGGCGCCATGCCGCGGCGGGCCGCCGGGATGTCCCGAGAGGGAATCGAGATGAACTACTTTAGCGACAAGATCATTCTCATCACCGGTGCGAACGGCGGCCTGGGGACCGAATTGGTTCGTCAACTCCACGTCACGCGGGCCAAACTCATCCTCACGGACATCGCTTCCGCCCCCGCCTCAAACAGTTCGCGAACAACGGCGTACATCCCCGCCGACATCCGTACGCGCGCCGGCTGTGAGGCTCTGGCGAAGGCTGTCCGGAAGGTTTCCCGAATCGTTGACATCCTGATCAACAACGCCGGCCTGGCCACCGCAGGCGATTTCGTCGATGTTCCGGATGACGAGTGGGAAGCCCAGATCGAGGTCAATCTCCTAGCCGCCATGCGACTGACAAGGTTGCTGCTGCCGGGGATGATCGAACGACGCTCAGGCCACATCGTCAATATCTCCTCGCTTGGCGGACACGTCGCCCTGCCCAAAACGACCACCTATGCGACGAGCAAGTGGGGGTTGCGAGGCTTCGGGATGGCGTTGCACGGCGAGCTCGCCGGACACAACATCAAGGTGAGCAATGCTTATCCATCGTTCACGCGCACGGCGATTCTGGATGCGCCGCGCTTTGGATATGAGCAGAAGCGGGAACTTCCCGCCTTCATGGTGAGCGAACCGTCGGCAGTCGCGAGCAAGATCCTCAGAGGGGTTGCCAGAGGGCAGTTGCACATCTTTCCGAGTGCGGATGCCCGACTCGTCGCCCTCCTGGTTCGCCTGTTTCCCGGTCTGAACGGACCGCTGACGCGGCTGCTGCTCAAGTTCCTCGGGTAGAGCGGCTTCGGAACACGACTGCGATCTCCCGGCCTGGAGATCGCCTCGAACGGCCGGCTTTGGAAGGGTCTCGCCCGACCCGAAGGTCGGGCGCAATGGCCCGATCCTTTGGCATTGTGAAATGGGAGACCTACTGCCTACCCTCCTTCGCCAGATACCGCCCCATTCGTAGCCGGCCTAGAGGGAAATTGAAAAGAGTCCCCGGCCCTGCTATTCTTCAAGGCAGATGGCCACGCCGCGGCGCGAATTGATCGAGATGCTCCAGGCGTATAAGGCGCTGGAACGTATCTTGGCCCGCGATGTTGACCCCCGGGAACTGTACCGTTCCGACTTCGTACGCGGCCTGAATACCGCACTCCGCGAAGTCAGGAAGGGGAGCACCAGGAAGGTCCGAAGCTTCGAAGAGTTCGTCCGCTGATCCGCCCGCCGCGCGAACTCAGAAAGACCAAGGCTTTGCCCAAACCGTGCTCAACGCCTTTCGGCATCTCATAGGGGATCACCCCCGCTCCATGAGCGCGTGCAGTCCGGTGCCGAGGTGCTCAACGCCTTTCGGCATCTCATAGGGGATCACGTTCGTACTGGTCGGCCCGTAGAGGGGTGACCTCGGGTGCTCAACGCCTTTCGGCATCTCATAGGGGATCACTTTCCCGTTTACGGGCTCCAGGTCCATCCTGAATCGTGCTCAACGCCTTTCGGCATCTCAGAGGGGATCACAACCCAGGAGGTAAAACCCATGCCACGAATCCGCCCGTGCTCAACGCCTTTCTGCATCTCTTAGGGGATCAGCGTCTTGAGATTCGTTCCATGCTACGGTAGTGAAAGCGTGCTCAACGCCTTTCGGCATCTCATAGGG
>JACPQY010000045.1 GCA_016190245.1 Nitrospirota bacterium
CAACTCATAGTAATCGCCATGTCGGAACGAGCCGTCACGTTTCTGAATGAGTCCCCCCATGCTACCATCGGTCAACCTGATTTTCTGCAAAGATGATACTGTTCGGGCAACATAAGCGCCTTGTTTAGCCTTTTCAATTGTTTGTGGCCCTTTCCGCATTCCCTCTTCAACACCAACCCGCTTACACTCGAAAATGGCGAACGGTCGGCGACATAGCGATACAACCGAATAGCACCCCTTGTCCTTGCCAAGAGTGTCGAGATATGCATTTAGAAAATTATCTCCGAGATCGCAAATGGTGCAGGAGTTTCTGAGAATCAGGTCATTACTCAGTAATGCGCTCGTCTTGAAAGATGTCGGAGGAATAGCAAAAGGGGCAAACTGTTTATTATTAGCAATCTTCCTCGCTGTGAGGGGAAGTTCATCTCTCTTGAACTCAATTTGCGCAAGCGGTGTTGATGGGTGAAGGCTGTACTCGACATTGTGCATGATGTCATTGTTGGCAAACTCCGGGAGCGGTCTCTCTATGGCAATGTTTCTCTCAAAGCCCCAAGACTTGAGAGCATAGAACGTAATAATCTCGACAATGGTACCTAGTGCCCGCCCAGCGGCTTTCTTGGAATCTTTGGCATAGTGAAACACTTTTTCGGTGAGGACCTTTTGGAGTTGGTCAACTGATGGATATGACATTCTTCGTTTTCCCTTTCTGGTCTTCATATTCTTTGAGGCTAACGCCTTGCCGCTCAGCCGCCGCCGTAGGCGGTCGGCTGCAGCGGCAGGTTAGACCGCAGGCGGCTACGCGCGAAAGTCATCGAAGAACTCTACGTCCACCGAGAACGTTCTCACCGGCGACAAGCCGAGCTCGATTTCCTCGAGCATGCCGACAAGTTTCTCGCCATCGACCAATTCGATTGCGGGGACGCCATCTCGCAACGCCTCGCGTTTGGCTTCTACCGTAAAGGTGCCGGTGGTCAAGATGATGCCCTTGTCGGCGCGTCCCATCATTGCACCCCGGAAGTCGCGCACTTGACTCGGACTGACGACTCCCGCGTACTTCTTGCATTGGAACAATACCTTGAAGCTGACAAGCGCGTTCACCTGCAGTATGCCGATACCGTCGATGCCCCCATCTCTAGATTTTCCGGTGACAGTTACCTGTTGGAATCCGGACTCTCGTAAGAGTCTCTGGCAGAATCGCTCGAAGCCCGCCGCCGGCAAACCACGGAGAAGATCAAGCACCTGTTCGCGATGATTTGCAGAAACGGTAGACGCCGCCCCTTCTGGGGGACGCTGCTCCTCACCTTCGTCCTCAATCTGGTCGCTCGGTTCGCTGGCGGCGGAGTGGAACTGCGCATGCACTTCCCTGAAAAGCGTGACGGCGGCTCCGTGGGTTAGTGGACCGACGGACCGCCCTTTATCAGTAAGCGACCACACCCCTCGACGGGAGGCGTCGATGAGACCAGCCTTGGCAAGATAGAATCTCGCCCACGCCACTTGGTTGTCGAACCGAGGCATGCCATTAGAGGTAACTTCGGTCTGCGTCTCCTCCGTAAGTTCGAGTTTGGAAGCGACCTGTTCGCGCACCTCCGAGGGACGTGCTGAGCCGCCAAGATGCCTCAGGGCATCAAGAACGGGCCCAAAGTAACGCACGAACATCGGGCCTTGCGTCTCAGTCACGGAACGTGTCATTCGTCTTTCCTGCTCAGCGGTCTAACTATTCATTGTCCGCTTTTGCATACCACGCAGGTATCATGGTCTTGGGTGCGAGTCAAGTTGGAGGATGACACCCTAGTACGCCCAGAATATGGCGTGATGGGGTGTTGACATGCACTCTGGGATGGTTATTATCCATCATGGTAAGCGGATGAATACGGTGGATGAATCATCGCCCTCGCCCGGGACAACAGGATTCGGTGCGTTTCTTGTCCAACGAGGGCTGGTTCCCGAACCCAAAGTGAGATTCTTTGTCCACTGGGTCGAGCGATACCTGACATCCGCCGAAGCCTCGCCCCCGCTCGCTCCAGCCGGCATCGCCCGTTTTCTCGAGAGCCTGGGACGAGAGAAGGAACCCTGGCAAGTCCAGCAGGCCAAGGAGGCCCTCCGCCTGTTTTCCTATTTCACGGAGACGCTCAAGGGCGGCGGACAGGCCGCGAGCGACGACGTCTCAGAACAGGAATGGGCGGCGGCGATGAATGAAACCCGCAGGGTGCTTCGCCTGAAGCACATGAGCTACCGGACGGAACGGACGTACATCAACTGGGTGCGATCGTTCGCGTCCTTCTTGAAGCACAAGGCCCCCACGCAGGTCCAGGTCGAGGACACCCGACAGTTTCTCAGCCACCTAGCGGTGGAGCGCAAGGTCTCGGCCTCCACGCAGAATCAGGCGTTCAATGCCCTCCTGTTTTTCTTCCGAGACGGCCTCGCGCGCGAGGTGGGGGATCTGTCTCAAACCGTGCGCGCGCGGATCCGCCGGAAACTGCCCGTGGTGTTGAGCCGCAGGGAAGTGGGGCAGGTGCTCGATCTCATGCCTGAACCCTACCGTCTGATCGCCCGATTCATCTACGGATGCGGTCTGCGGTTGCAGGAATGTCTCGACCTGCGGGTGAAGGACGTGGATTTCGAGCAGGGGGCGCTCACCGTGCGCAGCGGCAAGGGGGACAGGGACCGGCAAACCGTGCTGCCGGAATCGCTCCACTCCGACTGGCTGGAACACATCGGGCGGACGAGAAAGCTCTTCGACCGGGACCGCGCGGAGGATCGGCCGGGCGTCTACCTGCCGGACGCACTGGAACGGAAGTATCCCAGCGCGGGGAAGGAATGGGCTTGGTTTTGGGCCTTCCCCGCCTCCTCCCACTCCATCGATCCCCGCCTCCGAATCATCCGCCGGCACCACCAGCACCCGGGCAGTCTCCAACGATACTTCCGAGAGGCGGTCCGAAAGTCGGGCATCGCAAAGTCCGCGACGATCCACTGCCTCCGTCACAGTTTTGCCACGCATCTCCTCGAACACGGATACGACATCCGGACAATCCAGGAATTGCTCGGGCACAAGAATCTCGAGACCACGATGATCTACACGCACGTGGCCGTCAAGAATCGCCTGGGCGTCCGCTCACCGCTGGACAGCCCCATCTGACCCGCCCCTGATTCCTGTTCCAGAGACCTCCCCGCACCTCGCGACCGCGTGAGGTCAACCGGGAGACGCACCACAGAAGCGACCGCGTATGGCCAAGGGCCATCGTCCTGTTGACGAGAGGGTGTTTCGCGGCCTGGGAGAACCCGCCGGACGCCGGCACGACATTGAGCCCGGCCAACGGGCGTGATAGGTTCGGCGTCAGTTCACACCGGACTGGAGGTTGGCGATGGACATGCTTATCGATGGAAGAAGCGCGACGGCGCGCGATCGCTTCGAGGTTCTCAACCCCGCCACACTGGAAGTGGTGGACACCGCCCCGCGGGCGACGGCGGACGACCTCGACCGCGCAGTTCAAGCGGCCAAGCGGGCCTTCAAGACGTGGAGCCGCGATGCCGACGCGCGCCGCAAGGCCCTGACCCGCTGCTCGGAACTCATCCAGGAGCACATGCAGGAGCTCGCGACGCTGCTCACGCGCGAACAGGGGAAACCGATGCTGGAGGCCAGCGGCGAGATTTTCTTCGGCTCGATGTTCTTCAGCTACTACGCCGGGCTGGAGACGAGCGACACGATCCTCAAGGACGACGGCGCCCAGAAAGTCCTCATCACGCGCCGCCCCCTCGGCGTGATCGGCAGCATCACGCCCTGGAACTTCCCTCTCGGGATTCTCTGTTGGAAGGTCGCCCCCGCCCTGCTCGCCGGGAACACCGTGGTGTGCAAACCGGCGTCCTACACCCCCCTGTCCACGGTCCGACTCCTCCAGATCATCGCCTCCGTCCTTCCGCCGGGCGTGATCAACGCGGTCACCGGCCCGGGAGCGATCGGCGCCGCGATGGCCAAGCACCCCGACATCCGCAAGATCTCCTTTACCGGCAGCACGGAGGTGGGCAAGAGCGTCATGCGGGACGGCGCGGACACGATCAAGCGCCTCACGCTGGAACTCGGCGGGAACGACGCGGCCATCCTCCTCGACGATTTCAGCGTGGAAAAGGCGATGAAGCACGTCTACCGCAACGCCTTCTTCAACGCCGGACAGGTCTGCATCGCCATCAAGCGGCTCTACGCGCACGAGAAGATCTACGACCGTGTCGTGGAGAAGATGTCCGAGTTGGCCGGTCGCGCAAAGGTAGGCGACGGACTCAACCCCGAGAACGAGATGGGACCGGTGAACAACCGCCCTCAACTCGAACGTGTCTCCACGCTCGTCGAGGACGCCCGCAAGCGCGGCGCCCGGATCGCGGCCGGGGGAATCCGCCCGGAGGGAAAGGGATACTTCTACCGGCCCACGATCGTGGCCGACCTTGACGATTCGTTCGATCTCGTGAGCCAGGAGCAGTTCGGGCCGGCCGTGCCCATCCTCAAGTATTCCGATCTGGACGAGGTGGTTGACCGGGCCAACCGTTCCCCCTTCGGCCTGGGAGCGTCCGTGTGGTCCACCAACCGCGAGCGGGCCGAGGAAGTGGCCTCGCGCCTGGAAGCCGGCACAACCTGGGTTAACCAGCACCTCTGGCTGGAAACGGACGTGCTCTACGGAGGTATCAAGGAGAGCGGAATCGGGCACGAGATGGGCCGCTGGGGGTTCGAGGACATGGTGAACCTCCAGGTGATCAGCGTGCGGAAATAGACAGAAAAGGGGACATTCCTATTTTCCGCCTCGCGCACCGGCCTGCCTGCACGTGAAAATAGGAATGTCCCCTTTTCTTCTCGCAGGTCTCCTGGCCTGCGGCACGGAATCCCCACCCCAAGCCCCCTCCTCGGCGGGAGTGTCACTCTGGAGCGAGTTCGAGACGCTCGACGAGGTGGAGGCTGCGCTCGACACCCTCTCACGCCACGGCTTGGCCCTCAACCGCAGCGTCGTTCTCGGCGAACTCGACGCCGACGACCTCGAACGGTTCCTCCGCGCGGCCGAGCGAAAGGGCGTGCCCGTGCGCCTCTGGCCGGAGCTCTCGCCCGAAGAAGGCCGCTGGCCGAGCGTAGCCACCCGGCACTCGTTCATCCCCTTCGCAGAGGACCTGATGGCGCTCGTGCGGGAGCGCGATCTTCCCGTGGACACCATCTACATAGATCTCGAACCCCCGCTCACACGCGGTCTGGAGCTCCAGCGCGCCCTCGAAGAACCCGGCGCGAATCCCATCACCGTGCTCACGCAATACTTCGAGGGAAAAGTGGCGGATCCGGACTTCGAGGCGGCGCGCGCGGACTACGCCGCGCTCGCGGAGGCCGCCCATTCCGAGGGGTTCAAAATCCACCTCACGACCCTTCCCTTCATTCTGGACGATTTCGCCGACGGAGATCCGACGATCCAACGCGCCATGGAATCGCCGGTGAGTGGGATCGCATGGGACGAGTGCTCATTCCAGGTCTACACCACTCTCCTCTCCGGCCTCCTTGGCCTTCCGCTCGGCCCGGATCTTGTCTACTCCTACGGACGAACGACCGTTGAGCTGTTCGGGGAGAAGGCCGCGCTCGATCTGGGCACGTTTCTCGGAAAACCCGACACGTTTTCAGGAACCGCCGGCTATGAGGATCCCTCCCAACTCGAAGCCGACGTCCGCGCCGCCGTCGCCGCAGGCATTCCGCCGGAACGTCTCCACATCTTCTCCCTCGAAGGCCTGATCTCGCGGCCCGATCCGGATCCGTGGTTCAACTGGGATCTCAACAACCCCTCACCTCCCCCCACGTCCGCGACCACCACCGCCGTCCGCGAGTTCCTATCTTCACTCGACCGGGCGTATCCGTAGACCGCCGCGCCCCCAACAGCAGCCCTCCGATCTCTTTCACCGCCACACAGTTCGGCCTATCTTCCGATCTTGAAAGACCTCCGCTCCGCGCGAATGCCCCAAGCAAGATACATCTTGGCCAACGGCCCGACCTCTGGGCGCCATGCTTGGGCTGTCGGCGAGGCAGGGTGTGTCTGTGAAATCCTCCGACGAGAAGGCCTCCACATCGCCCGGAGGCAGACCGAGGTCAAGAATCCACACCCGGGTGAAGTCGCAAGCGCCCCCCCCCCGATGGCCACGGGAGTCGATGTGTGAGTTCGCGAATCCCGCCTTGGGTCGCGGATGGCGCCTTGGGCGGGTAGAATCGCTCGGCGCCACGTGCGATCCGCCATGCGTGAAACCGCGTTCACGCCCGGACATGATCTTGCATCCCTATCGGTGCTCTGATTGAATCCGGGGCGAGGTAGCGTTTGGCCGCCGAATCCATCAACAAGAAGGGGATGCTCGTCGCCGGCGGATGGGTTCTGCCCTCCCCCTCACGGAAGAGTCTCGAGGTGAAGAATCCCTATTCCGGCGAGGTCGTGGGCGTCCTTCCAGTGGCCACGGCTGCCGACGTGGAGGAGGCGGTATCCGCCGCGGAGCGGGCGCTCCCCGTCCTCGGCAAGCTGCCCGCGCACAGGCGGTCGGCGATCCTGGAGGAGACGGCGAAGCGGATCGAGGCGCTCGGGGAAGAGTTGGCACGCACGATCACGCTCGAGTCCGGCAAGCCGATCAAGGACGCGCGGGGCGAAGTGGGTCGCGCGGTTCAGACGTTCAGGTTTGCCGCGGGCGAAGCCCTCCGCATCCATGGGGAGACCGTTCCCATGGATGCCCACAAGGCCGGCGAGGGCCGCTTCGGGTTCTGGATGCGAGTCCCCGTCGGGATCGTGGGAGCCATCACGCCGTTCAACTTCCCGCTGAATCTGGTCGCCCACAAAGTCGCGCCGGCGATCGCGGCCGGGTGTCCTGTGGTTCTGAAACCCGCCTCGCAGACACCCCTCACCGCGGTGCGTCTCGGAGAGATCTTGCTCGAGTCCGGCCTCCCCGAAGTCGCGCTGAATATCGTATTCGGCGGGGGAGGCACGGTGGGCGAGTGGATCGTGGGTCATCCGAAGATCGCCAAGATTTCGTTCACGGGGAGCCCGCCGGTGGGTCGGCGGATCCTCGAACGGGCGGGACTGAAAAGAGTCACCATGGAACTGGGATCCAGCAGCGCCGTGGTGCTGGACGAGGATGCCGACCTCGAAAAGGCGCTTCCCCGATGCGTGCTGGGGGGATTCGCGCAGGCCGGCCAGTCGTGCGTTTCGGTCCAGCGGATCTTCGCTCACGAAAGGATCTACGCGAGGGTCTGCGAATCGCTCGTGCGGGCGGTCGAACGACTACGCGTGGGGGATCCGCTGCGCGACGATACGGACGTGGGACCGATGATCGCCGAAGCGGAGGCCGCGCGCGCCCAGGCATGGATCGAGGAGGCCGTTGGGCAGGGGGCCGAGAAACGGCTCGGGGGAACGCGCGAGGGCGCCGTGCTCGCCCCAACCGTACTTGTGGGCGCAAACAACGGCATGAAGGTCATGAAGCACGAGATCTTCGCGCCCGTGGTCGCCATCGCCCCATTCAAGACTTTCGACGAGGCGCTCGGACTCGTGAACGACTCGATCTACGGCCTCCAGGCCGGCGTTTTCACGCGGGACGTCGGGAAGGCCTTCCGCGCCATCCGCGAGCTGAACGTAGGCGGGATCATGATCAACGACGTGCCCACGTATCGCGTAGACCACCAGCCCTACGGCGGCGTCAAAGAGAGCGGCCTCGGCCGCGAGGGCCCCCGCTTCGCCGTTGAAGAGATGACCACGATCAAGATGGTGGTGTTCAACTTGTGAGTCAGGGAACCCGGGAACACGAGAGCCGGCGCGAGTAGTGAGGGTCTTGTTTCGCTCGGAGCCCGGCTCCGCCTCTGTGTGCCCCGCGCCGGCGGCCTACTCGTCTTCCGAATACGGCGAAGGGAGCTCGGGGGGGCGTTCGGGGCGGGTGGCGATCCGCTGAAGTTCGACCTGAGCCGTCAGGACGGACGGGCAGATCGTGGAGACGGGCACCCAGCCGGTCTCCGCACCGCATGACGCGTTCCAGACCTGCTCGGCCACCGGCTCATCACCCACCGCAAGAATCTTTTCGAGGCTGACGAGTGGCGTCCCCACCATCTCGACGCCGCGCACGAGCGTTTCGCGGCCCGTCTTGGCATCCACCCGGTACACGAGCCCGGGCGTGGTCCGGTAGGCTTGGTAGTTGCCTCCGTAGGTATCCGTATCCCCTCCCTGCGCGTGCCGCAGGATGAGACCGAAGGGCTTCCCCTGCCGCCTCACTTCATCGAGAAGCATGCGCTTGAGATCCGGCGCGGCATGGCGGCGAGTGGCGGTGACTTCGAGCACGCCCATCCGGGCACGTGGGCCGAACGGATAGTGAACGAACACTTGATAGGGGCTTTCGGCGCGGCCGTGACCGTTTGAGCGGTCGAAGCCGGTCACCGGCGTCCGCGACAGGATGTAATTTCGCAGCACGCCGTTCTCCACGAGGCGCGTCGGCCGGGCCTGCACGCCCTGGCTGTCGAACTCGTAGTGGCCCACGAGCGTTTTCCCGTCCACCCAGCGGCGACTCGGATCGTCCGTCACGCTGATGAAGGCCGGGAGAATGGATTGACCGATCTTGCCCTTGAACGTCTGCCCGGAGCGCGGGTCGCGCTGGCGCTCGCCTTCCAGCCTGTGGCCAAGGGCCTCGTGGAACAGCACACCCGCCACGCCGGGGTCCAGGATCGCGGGTCCGGTGTACGGAGAAAGGCTGGGCACCTTCCGGAGAAGCGTCAGTTCTTTGGCCAACCCGCGCGCTTCCTGTATGAACGCTTGCTCATCCGGCAGCTCCGAGGGATCCGTCACGAAGTGGAACCTGTACGCGTCCACGGGCTCGCCGTCCGCGGCCCTTGCCGTGGCCTGCAAGCTCACGGTGTAGGTGACGGACGACGTCCGCAGCACGGTCCCTTCCGTGTTCACGAGATAGTTGATCGTGCGATTCGCCTGAACCCAGCAGGAGGGCGAAAAAATCTCGGGATCCCGCGCGATCTGGCGGGTCGCCTGTCGCGCAATTTCGCGCCACACATCGAAGTCCATGTTCACAGGCTCGATCGGCTTCACGGCAACAACGGGTCCTTCCCGAGAGAAATCTTTCAGATTGGCCTCCCGCGGGCCCCCATCCGCCGACTTCGCCTGGTAGTCCCGCAGCGCCCGCTTGTACGCGACATCGGCCATCAACCAGAGCGCGGACCGGATGGAAGCGGGATCGTCCTCGATCGGGATCCGGCAAAGCTTGGAGGGATCCCAACCCCAATCGTCGTCCGGGTGCTCGTTTCCCGAGCCGTCCGCAAAGAGGTTCGAGCTGTCGGACGCGTAGGACCCCAGCCGCACTTCCACGTGACCGTAGCGGCGGGGATGATCCTCCGGATGTTCCTGGACCACGGCGCCGCTCACGGCCTCGACGAACTGCTCTTCCTGCTGTTGGACCCAGATGCCGACAAAATAGGGTTTGGGGCGGCCTTTCCCCGCGAGGCCCTTCATCGAGCGCGTCATCTCCTGCCGAAGCGCGCGCAAGAGTACGTCCGACCCCCAGGCGGTCGGTCCAGGGATGGATGCGGGCATGGCTGACATGGAGGGGCGGTTGTCCGCGCCGGACAAACCGTATCCCAGCCCCCTGCGATCGTCAACTGGCACTTCCACCCTCGCTCACGCGAATCGTTGAAGACGTGGACGGAGCGTGTAGAATCCGACGGCCGGATCGGGAGTCGGCGGATGAAGACGGATTGTGATCCCTGCCCATCGAGGCGTGCGCTGCGGACGGTACCGCACGCGCGGGCGCTCGCCGTCGGGATTGTGGGCGTGCTGCTTGCCGCCCGGCTGGACCCCGCCCCCACGCCGGCCCTCGCGGCGGAGCCCGTGGTGCTCACGATCGGCTCCATTGTCCCTTCGCAGTCCGTCTGGGCGGACACGTTGCGAAAGGCTGTGGCGGAGATGGAAGAGCGTTCCGGCGGTCAGCTTCGGGTGAAAATGTACCTCGGTGGCGTGCTCGGCGACGATGCCGACATGATCGCGAAGATGACCGAGGGCACCCTCGATGCGAGCGGCCTCATGGCCGTGGGCGTGGAACAGATCGTGCCCGAGATGACCGTTCTCGAGATGCCGTTCCTCTTCAGCTCACTCCAGCAGGTGGACCAACTCCGCACGTGGTTCATCGAAACCTTCGAGGCGGCCTACCACAAGAGAGGCTACAAGCTCCTGGCCCTGCTCGACGCCGGCGGGTTCACACAGCTCTACGCGAAGGAAAAGATCGAGACCCTGACCGACCTGCGCCGCCAGAAAGTCTTCACCTGGCGCGGGAGTCGCGTTCATGCCGAAACCTTCCGCGCGATGGGCATCGAACCGATCCCCCTCCCCCCCCCGGACGTGCTCCCCGAGCTGCTGGCCGGCCGGATCACGGTGGTGAACTCGACGCCGCTGGCCACGGTGGCCCTCCAGTGGCATACGAAGATCCAATACGTGCTGCGCGTGGACCTGCGCTACGAGCCGGCCGCCGTCGTGATCCGTCTCGAGAGCTGGCACAAGCTCACCCAGGCGCAACGGAAACTGATGCTGGACATGTTCGCGAAGTACACGGGGCCCCTAGTGACGGAGGCGCGACGTTCGGACGATCTGGCCCTCTTCGGTCTGGTGAAAAAGGCGAGGAAGACCATCCTGCCATCCGCCAAGCTCCGGGAGGAGATGCGCGAGGCGACTCGCGATCTTCCGGAGCGATTCGTGCAGGCGGGGTTGTTCGATGCCGCGCTGAACGAGCGGGTGCGCCTGAGAGTCGCGGAAGCGGTCGTGCCCTAGCCGGGCCGTGCGTCGTGGAGGACGAGTTCTAGCCGAGATTGGTACAGTCGTCCGCCGCGGCGGACTCCTTCGCAATGACACCACGCTCTTGTCATTGCGAGCGACTCGTGCTGCGCAGCGCTTCGCAGAGTAGCAAGCGAGGCAATCCCATACTCGAAAACGCGGTCAGGACTTGCCTTGCAGGCCGCCAACGCCCCTCAGGGCGCCATCATCACGCCGCCGAGCTGCATGGCAAAGGCCATGTCGCCCTTGATCCGCATCTTGCCCTGCATGAAAAGCTGCTGCGGATTGGCCTTGCCCTCGGAAAGCGCCTGAAGATCGCGCGCCGCGATTTCGATCTCCGTGCGGGGGCCCGTCCCCTGCGCGCGGTTGAAGCAGATCGTGGTGGATTGAACCGCCCCGTCCTCCTCGGTGACGTGAAAGATGAGCTCACCCTTGAGCGTCTTGATGCGCTCGAAGCGAGTGGCGCTCATCTTGAAGGGATTGGCCCCACCGGTCCCCCCGGGGCCAAACGGAAGGCCGCCCTGCCCTTGCTGCGCGCGCGTCCAATCCCGTGGGGAAAGGGCAAACGCCACGAGAGGAGCCTGGGATGCGCCCTCGCGGCCTGTCAATTGCCCTCCCTTGAGGGCCAGCGTCCACGTGCCCCCCTCGGGAACCGCAATCTCCAGCTCGGTTTCAATCTTCTCCAGATCGGGCTGGTCCGCCGACATCGCCTTGAACAACGTCGGGATCGTCTGCTCGAACAGTTCTTTGGGTGTCATGGACGGAAGCTAGCAAAAGCACCGGGACGTGTAAAGCAATCGCGCTTCTTCAACCCCGAAGAAGGGGCCGAACCTCAAGTCGTCTGTCCGTTTCGTCGAACTCATCAGGAGGAGGGAGTACCAGCCTGCCCTATTTGAAGTCCCATGAATTATTTTGAATTTATTTGAATTGCGCTTGACTCATGCGCCCTCTCAAGTTAGAATTCACAATCAAGTTATCCTGATAATGAGTGCTGGATACGTCTCGCCCCATGCCTGACACGCCCGGCGGAAGCCTGCGCAAACGGTTCGATCTTGAGCTCCTGCTCTACCGCGCCCTCACCCAGGCCACGCGTGAGATTACGGAGGCGGCACGACGGGACGACCAGGCGGCGATCGAGACGGGAGTCGCGCGACGCGGGCGGGTTCTCGCCAAGCTGAAACGGCTTCACGCCTCTCTGTCCGAAACCCTCGGCGCGCCGTATCCGGGGGTACTGAGCAAGGCGGTGGAACCGGCCATGAAATCTCACAAGCTCGCCGTACGCGCCGTGCTGCGCGAGCTAGCCGCCCTCGACCTTGAGGCCAGGACCGGCGTGGGGCGCCTCAAAGATGAAGTCCGTGAAGAACTCGGCCGCGTCCAGGCCCGCCGTCTCCTTGGAAACCGCCCCTACCAAGCAGCCGCTCGGCGCGGGGCGCTGTGCAACCGGACCACATGAATCGTTCTCCCTATCAAGCGGCCGCCCTCGCCCTTGCCGCGGTGCTCATCCTGCCGGCCGCGATTCATGCAAAGGAATCAGACGAGGATCGCGCGCAGAAGCCGGGGGTGAAGATCATCCTCCCCGAAGAGGCGCCGGACTTTCAGCCGCAGGACGAGAATGGAACGCTCACTCTCGTCCGCCGGATCATAGATCGGCTCTTTGGCGGCGGCGAGTCCGAATCCCCCGAGAAGACCACGAAGGGCAAGCCGGCCGCAGAGCCCGCTAAGAGAGAGGTCCCCGCAAAACCGGCGGCGCCTCAGCCTCCCGCCGAGGAGGTCGGCGAGGAGCAAACTCCCGAGGAGGTTGAGCCCGAAGAGCCCCCTCCCCTCTCCAAGCAGGCCGAGGAGATGGAGAAGCGTGAAGCGAAAGTGGCGGAACCGGAAGTCAAGGAAGTGAAGGAGAGTTTCTTCGCGAAGGCTTGGAAATCCGTTCGCGGGTTCTTCAAGTCCACCTACGTCACCGTCGCCGGCCTCTTCAAGAAGGAACCGGGCGAGGCCCCGCCGGAAAGTGTGGAGCCACCCCTCCCCGAGGGCCCGGTGGCCTTCGAGGCCCCTTTGGTGCCACCCCCCGCCCCCGCAGTGCCGACCACCGTGCCGCCCTCACCGTACCGGGAGGCCCCCGCCGAGGCCCAGGTTACGCCCGAACCTGTTGCCGTCCTCTCCCCGACGGCCCGGCCCCGACAGGAACCGCCACCGGGGCTCCAGGATGAAGTGGCGTTCCAGACCGGCTACGTCGAGTTCCGCAAAGACAACTGCCGCCAAGCCTCGCGCACCTTCGCCTTCCTGCTCGCCCGCTTTCCCTCCAGTCCCCGCGCCGGCCCCGCCCTCTACATGCTCGGTGAGTGCCTTTACCGCCTCGGCCGCGCCGATCAGCTCTCCGGCCGCCCGCGCTCGTACAAGCTCAACTACCGCCTGGCCACGAACGCGCTCCGCGACGCCACGCTGCGTTTCCCCACCTCTCCCCTCGCGTCGTTCGGGTACTACCGCATCGTCGAGATGCGCTACCTCGGGGGGCTCTATCACGACGTGGTGGGGATGGCGGAATACTACGGGAAACGGCATCCGAATGCGCCCTACCTCTCGCACGTCCGTCTCCTCGAAGCGAAAGCGTACGCCCACCTCGGGCAATTCGAGAACAGCCGCAAGGCCTACCTCCACGTGGTGTACGACCACCCCGCGAGCGATCAGGTGAGCGAGGCGATCTTCGGCCTCGCCAATCTCCACGCGAACAGCGGCGAGTACGACGAGAGCCTCGCCTACTACAACGAGGGCAACAAACGCTGGCCCCACTTCCTCCGCACGCATCCCGAGGCCTCGCTCACACTCGCCCAGGCTTTCGAGAAAACGCGGTTCTACGACGAAGCGCTGTCCCTGCTCTTCTTTCTCCAGGGACAGTACGGGCGCCGCAATTTCTCGGACGACGTCCAGTTGCGCATCGGCACCACGCTCGCCCACAAGAACGACGTCCCCAACGCCATCAACGCCTTCACCCGAGTCGTCAACCAATACCCCACCTCGCCCAGCATGCCGCACGCGCTCCTCGGCCTGGCCGATCTGGCTCTCGAACGGCCCGTGAGGACCAAGCTGCGCGGCGGCTGGTGGAGCACGGACGAGATCGATCCCGAATTCCTCTACCGCGAGATCGCACACCGCTACCCCCTCAAGGACGTGAGCGAGGCCTCCCAGTTCAAGCTCGGCATGCTTCTCTACGCCCGGGGGCGCTACCCCGAGGCCCTCGAAACCCTCCATGATGTCATCCTCACCTACCCGTATGGCCGGTTCACCGATCGCGCCCGCGAGGAACTTTCCAGGGTTTTCAAGGACGGGATCAAGTCATACTACGAATCCCGCCAATTCGTCACCGTTCTGAAACTCCACGACGCCTTCATCGAATCGCCCTTCCTGCGCCGCGCCTTCGACATGGACGTGCTCTACATCCTCGGCAAGAGCTTCTTCGAGATGAACCTCCACCCCAAGGCCCGCGAGTACCTGTTTCGCGTGATCCAGAAATGGCCGCCCAAGGACGTGGACCAGCACTGCGGCTACCTCATCGGCGTCACCTACATGCAGGAGGGCGACTACGCGCGGGCCGAGGAGATCCTTCGCAAGAACGTGGATGTGGACCCCAAGGGGTCGTACGTTCCCGCGATCCTCTACTCGCTCGGCGAGACCACCTACAATCTCCAGAAGTACGCCGAGACCGTGCAGGCCTTCGGGCGCTACCTCTTCACCTCCCCCCCACCAGAGCGCGCGATGCCCGCTTTCTACTACATCGGCAACTCGCTCTACGCCCAGCGAAAATATCTCGAGGCCGCCGAGGCGTACGCCAGCGTCCTCGCCCTGGCCCGGAAGGAGAAGCTGGCCGAGCCCCCACCGTATGTGGTGGAGGCTCACTACCAACTCGCGGACAGTTTCTTCCTCGCCGGCCTGCACGACCCCTCCCTCCGGGCGTACGAGGAAGCGTACAAGCTGTTCCCCGAGGGCGAACGCGGCACGTGGGCGCAGTATCGCATCAGCTACCTCAAGGAAATCCTGAAGAACCCGGCCGAGGCCCTGAAGGGCTACGAGGCCCTCGCGACTTCCGGCGACACAATGTGGCAGAGCATCAGCGCGGGGTTGCGCGACTTCGCCCGGGCCCGCGAGGTGTACCGGGGCTACTTCAAGGCTCCGGAATGACGGCCATGAACCACGGAGGGTTTCGATGAATGCCGATGCGACAGCAGAAGCACAGGGCGTGCGCCAGCGGCAGGACGTGCGCGTCCAAGCCACGATGGTCGTACGCTACCACGTGCTGACGGCGCGCGACTTCGAGAAGCAGCGCGATCTCCTCGACAGCCGCGCTTCGAGCCTCAGCTCCTACTATCGCTGGATCACCCAGCAACCCACGATCACCGGCACGAAGGAGAAAGACGAGGTGGCCAGCCGTTTCCTCCACCTCCTGTTCGACCTCCAAGGCCGCGTGAATCGCGTCCTCCAACTCCTCGAACGCCAGGCTGAGGGCGCCGCCTCCCACCTCACGGCCCGCACGGTGGACGTGAGCGCGGGAGGGGCGTTGCTGCAACTGGACCAGCCGGTCCGCGCCGGCGCGCGCATCAAGATCGTTATTGATGTCCCCTACATGTACGGCATCGAGATCCCCGCGCTGTGCGACGTCCGGTCCATCGATGAGGTCACCGAAGACGAGAGGAAGACTTGGCTGGCCGGGATCAGCTTCTCGGTGATCGGCGAGGAGGATCGGGACCTTCTCGTGCGGTACATCTTCCAGCGGCAGCGCGACACGCTTCGTCGCCGACGGATGGGAGAGGAAGGGTGAGCGGAGTCGCCCGCCGGCCCGCGGAGAAGGGCTCAGAAGAACTCCCCTCCCCCTCGACGGGGGAGTCCGCCCGTGGCGGAGAGGGTGGGGGTGTGGCCGAGCAGTTCCGTCAACGGCCGACCCCAAATGCCTCTTCCGCCATCCTCCGCGAGATGTTCGATGAAGCGTTCCGCGCCTGGAGCACCGCCGGCGAGACCCTCCAGAAATCCTACACCGACCTTCAGCAACAGGTCGCCCGCCTGCGCGAGGAGTTGATCCAGAAAAATCAGGAGTTGGCCCTGAAGGCCCGGCTCGCCTCGATGGGCGAAATGGCGGCCCGAATCGCGCACGAGCTCCGAAACCCGCTCGGGAGCATCGAGCTGTTTGCCTCGATGCTCAAACAGGACCTCAAAGACGATCCCGAGAAGCTTCGGAACGCCGAGTACATTCTGCGTGGTGTTCACAACCTCAACCGGATCGTAAGCAACCTGCTGCTCTACACCCGTTTCGACGCCCCTCGCGTGCGCGATTGCGACCTTCGCGCCGTGCTCGACGATGCCCTGGAATTCACCCTCATGGTCAGCCGGAAGCACGGGGTGGATATCCAGCGCGACTACGCCCCCGGCGACCATCGCATGCCGGTGGACCCAGATCTCCTGCGGCAGGTCCTCACCAATCTCATTTTCAACGCGCTCGACGCGATGCCCCAGGGCGGCCGCCTCACCCTCGGCCTCGCCCCCTGTCGGAACGGTTCCGGGCAACCACGCGTGCAGATCCGCGTGGAGGACACGGGGCTGGGAATGGAAGCCGCGGTGGTGGGGCGCATCTTCGATCCGTTCTTCACCACCAAACAGGGCGGCATGGGCCTCGGGCTCGCCATCGTCAAGGAAATCGTGGACGCCCACCGCGGGCGCATCGAAGTTCAGTCCGCGCCCGGCCAGGGCACGGCCTTTTCCATCTTCCTGCCGGCGGAATGAGACGATTCTCCAATTTTGTGCGGATTGGCAGCGGTTTCGCGGAGCCTAAAGGCTACGCTACCGAGCGTGAGACCTGTAGCCGAGCCTTTAGGCTCGGCAAGTCAACCCGCACAATCCCTTGTGCGGGTACGTAGCCATGCCCAAGATCCTGGTGGTGGATGACGACGAGGGCATGCTGATCGCCCTCAAGACCGGCCTGTCACGCCTCGGGCACGACGTCCACGCCGCCTCCAGCGCCCACGAAGCGCTCGAACATCTGGAGGCCGACACCTGCGAACTCGTTTTGAGCGACGTCAAGATGCCCGGTATCACCGGCCTCGACCTCCTACGCGAGGTGCGGCGGCGGCGCGAAGACGTGGCCGTCGTCCTGCTGACGGCCTACGCCACGGTGCAGGACGCCGTGGAGGCCATGAAGGCCGGCGCCTCGGACTACCTCCTCAAGCCCTTCTCCATCGAGGCGCTCGAGAAGGTCGTGGACCGGGTTCTGAGCGCCCCCCCCGAAGGCGCCCAGGCATCCGATTCGCGGGAATCCGCGGCCTCCGGCCACACCGTGGAGATTGTGACTCAAAACGGACGCATGGCCCAACTCCTCCAGAAATCGCGCGAGGCCGCCGAAAGCGACGCCACCGTGCTCATCCTGGGCGAGAGCGGGACCGGCAAGGAACTCTTCGCGCGCTTCGTCCACGAGCACAGCCCCCGGCGGCGGCAACCTTTCATCGCGATCAACTGCGCGGCCCTTCCCGAAGGTCTCCTCGAAAGCGAGCTCTTCGGCTACGAGAAGGGCGCTTTCACGGGGGCCATTCGCGAGCGAAAGGGAAAATTCGAACTCGCCCATCGCGGCACCCTCCTCCTCGACGAGATCGGCGAGATGCCGCTGCACCTGCAAGCCAAGCTCCTGCGCGTGCTCCAGGAGCGCGCCATTGACCGCCTCGGCGCGCGGGCCCCGGTCCCCGTGGATATCCGCGTGATCGCCACCACCAACCGCGACCTGAAACAGGAGATCGCGAAGGGCCAATTCCGTGAGGACCTGTTCTACCGGCTCCACGTCATCCCGCTGACGATCCCCCCCCTCCGGGAGCGCCCGGACGACGTCGACCTCCTGGCCCACCACTTCATGCGGCATTTCAACCAGAAGTACCGCCGGAAAGTCGAGTACATTGACCTGGCTGTCCTCGAAGCTCTCCGCTCCGGCCGGTGGCGCGGGAACGTGCGCGAACTGGAAAATCTGATGGAGCGCGCGGTCCTGTTCTGCAACAACCGGATCATCACCGCCCAGCACCTCAAAGACGAGCTCCACTCCCTCGCCCTGCCGGAGGCGGGCAACACCGAAGTCCAGGTCGGCCAGTCCATCGATCAGGTTGAACGCGCACTGATTCTCAAAACCCTCGACTCCGTGAGCGGCAATCGCACCAAGGCGGCTAATATTCTGGGCATTAGTGTCCGAACACTCCGAAATAAGCTCCATGACTACCGGATCGAGGCGCAGGACGAATCGGTGGCGGATGCCTGACACCGGGATGGGAAAATCCTTCCAACAGGGCGGCAAAAACTTCCCCTCCGTGTTCCCCGCCTCCGTCCCAACTCGAGAAACTCAAGAATGACGCGAAGTTCAAACCCCGTCCCGATGGCACTCCGCTTGCGCCATCTTAACTAGGAAGGAACAAGGGATGCGGTCCACTGTCGCTGATCTTCTAACCGGGAACCATGCCCTGCTATTGGAGAAAGTGCTCGACTTTCGCACCCTGCGCCAGAACGTGATCAGTGCCAACATTGCCAACGCAGAAACGCCGAACTACAAAGCCGTCCGCGTGGAGTTCGACAGCCAGCTGCGCGAGGCGATCCGGAAAGATGACGGCCTCCGGCTCCGGAAGACGAACGGGCGGCATTTCACGGCCACCCCGCCTTCGCTGGAGGACGTCCAACCCGCGTACATGGTCGAGGCCCCCCCGATGTCCGGCAACGACCATAACTCAGTGGACGTCGAGCGCGAGATGGCCCGCCTCTCGGACAACCAACTCATGTTCAACGCCACAGCCCAGTCCACCCAGTCCTGGTTCGCCACTCTCAAGGCGGCCATCCAGGAATCCGGCCGGTAACGCGATGGACCTCTTCACCGCGATGGATGTGAGCGCCTCCGGGCTCTTCGCCCAAAGGGTGCGCATGAACGTCATCTCCATGAACCTCGCCAACGCCCAGACCACGCGCACGGTCGAGGGCGGCCCGTATCGCCGTCGCGATGTCGTCATGTCGGCCGTCGGCTCCGGCTTCCAGGCGCGAAATCCCCTATTCCCCTACATCCCCGCTCCCGACACGTTCCGCGAGGCGCTCAAGACGGCGCTCGGCGGGAACGAGATTCGCAAAGTGGAAGTGGTTGACATCGTTGAAGATCCGCGAGATCCTAAGCTCGTGTACGATCCGTCCCACCCGGACGCGAACCGTGACGGCTACGTCCTCATGCCGAACATCAACACCATGGAAGAGATGGTGAACTTGATCGCCACCACGCGGAACTACGAGGCCAACCTCACCGCCATCAACGCGACCAAAACGATGGCCCAACGCACGCTCCAGCTCGGACAGCCGTAACGCGCCATGATTGACGAGATCAAACTTCGCAGCGTCCTCGGAACGCTCACCTCCCCGCTCCAGGAGCCGGAGGCGCCCGCGAAAGCCGATGGAAAAGGGTTCGGCGATTTTCTCAAGGACGCCATTTCCTCCGTGAACGAGGTCTCCCTCGACGCCAAAGACTCGGTCGAGAAGCTGGTCACGGGCGAGAATCACAACCTTCACGAAACGATGATCGCGCTCCAGAAGGCGGACATCTCCTTCAAGCTGATGATGCAGATCCGCAACCGCCTCCTGGAAGCGTACCGCGAAATCACGAGAATGCAGGGATAGCCTGAACGAGGGGCACTAGGAGAAAAAGGGGGACAAGGATGTCAGGACACCATAACGAGGGCTTGATGAAGAGCTCTCGTGCCTGAGCGACTCCAGCAGCTCCTCTCGCAAGCGGCCGACTGGTTCAAGAAGCTCCCGCGCCCCTACCAGATTGGGGTGGCCGGCGGGGTCGCGATCCTCCTGGTCCTGATCGCCACTCTCTCCGCCCACAAACCGCAGATCGAGTACCAACTCCTCTACGCGAACCTTCAGCAGGATGAACTCGCGAAGATCAAGGCCCGCCTCGACGAGGATCTCGTCCCTCACAAGATCAGCCCCGACGAAACCGCCATCTCCGTGCCCAAGGACAAGGCGATGGATCTCCGCCTCAAGTTCGCGCTGGAAGGGCTCCCCACCTCCGGCGTGGGCTACGAAATCTTCGATCAGAAAGCCTACGGCCTCACCGAGTTCCAGCAGCGGATCAATCTGCTGCGGGCCGTTCAAGGCGAACTGGAGCGCACGATCGGCCGCATGGCAGAGGTGCAGCGCGCCCGCGTCCATCTGAGCCTTCCCGAGAAATCGCTTTTCATCGAGGACGAGCAGGTGCCCACGGCCAGCGTCTTCCTCATGCTGAAGGTGGGCCAGAGCCTCAAGAAGAACCAGGTCAAGGGCCTCGTCCACCTCGTCTCATCCAGCATCCACAACCTCCAGCCCAAGAATGTGACGATCGTGGACAACCATGGTAGCATCCTGACGGAAGGGCTCGAGGAGGAGTATCCGTCTGGCGCCTCCTCCTCGCAGGTCGAGCGTCAGCAACTGCTCGAGAAGGAGTACGAGAAGAAGGTCATCAGCATCCTCGGGCCCATTGTCGGGCTCAACCGCGTGGTGGCCAAGGTCACCGCGGAGTTGGATTGGTCGAAGACAGAGTGGAAGAAAGAGGACTATGACCCCGAGCGGATCGCGACCCGCAGCGAGCAGCTCATGACGGAGAAGTTCAACGGTGGCGCGCAGGTGCCCGTGGGGATCCCGGGCGTCCGCAGCAACATCCCGCCGGACCTCATCCCGCCAGGGGTGCAACCCTCCGACCAGAAATACTCCAAGGAGCAGATCACCACCAATTACGAGGTCACGAAGACCACCACACTCAGCCAGAAGCCCGTGGGCGAGATGCGCCGGCTCACCGTGGCCGTGTTGGTGGATGGGAAATACGAGAAGGCCGAAGAGGGCGGCGAGGAGGTCAGGAAATTCGTGGCGCGGCCTGAGGAGGAGATCCAGTCCTTCGAGGGTCTCGTGCGCAACGCCGTGGGCTACCGGGCCGACCGGGGCGACGAGGTGAAGGTCGCGAGCTTCCCGCTCACGGCTGTAGGCTCGATGGAAGATGAGATGCGCCGGCTCGAAGACCGGCAGATGCAGGAGATGTACCTGCGCTACGGCATGATCGGCGCCAGCCTGCTCGTCTTCGGCATTCTGTTCTTCCTCGGCCTGCGCTATCTCAATCGCTGGCTCGAAGCGAAGCGCGAGGCCGAGTTGGCGGCGATGGGTGAGGAGAAGCTCGAGGAGAAACCCATCGGCCCGCCCGAGATCCGCCTCGAGGCCGGCGCCTTCCTCAAGCGCACCCTGGAATTCGCCCGACGGGATCCGCACACCACGGCGGAAGTCTTCCGCCAGTGGCTGCGCAAGTAGTCCCCTGACCGAGCCCCTCACCGCGGTCCTTCTCCTGGCCGCCGGGTTCCTGGGCGGCGCCGTCAATGCCGTGGCAGGTGCGGGGTCCTTGCTCACGGTCGCGGCCCTCATGTGGTGCGGACTCACCGCCGCCGAGGCGAACGGCACGAACCGGATCGGCGTCGTCGTTCAGAACGTGGGTGCCATCGCGGGCTACGCGAAATCGGGGCTGGTGGATCGGAGCGCATGGATGCTGGCGATTCCCACCGCCGCCGGCGCGGTGGTCGGGAGTTGGGTCGCGGTGAACCTCAGCGAGCACGCCCTGCGACTCGCCATGTTGCTCGTCTTTGTCGGAACCGCCGCCTCCGTCCTCTTCCGCCCGCGACCGGCGGCCTCGCCGTCTGACTCGACTCTCGCCTCGCGCCCCGCGCATGACGGCTCACCTCCCTCGCCTCACGCGTCCCGCCTCTCCGCCGGCCGGCGGACTCACGCCTCGTGGCTCGCGGCTCGCGGCTCACGATTGGCGGCCCCCGCGGCTATGTTCGCCATCGGCATCTACTCCGGCTTCATTCAGATCGCCGTCGGCCTCGTCCTCCTCGCCGTGCTTCCCCGCCTGCTGGGCATCGGCCTCGTGCGCTCGAACGCCGTCAAGGTTGTCGTCATCTTCGCCTCCCAGCTCGTGTCCGTCGCCCTATTCTCTGCCTTCGGCAAGATTGACTTCCTCCTCGGCGGCACCCTCGCCGTCGGCCATCTCATCGGCGGCTACGTCGGCGCCCGCCTCGCCGTCACGCGGGGGGAGAATTTCGTCCGCATCACCGTTCTACTTGCCGCCCTCGCCGGCTCCCTCCGCCTCCTCACGCTGCCGGGCTGATCCCCGGGCCGTCCAAAAACCACTCCCCCCGCCCTCGACTCACTCGGAGTCGTGCCCGCCTCACCCCCCGCCGCCTGCTACCCCCTTGCTCCCCACTGTCGTTGGGGCAAGTACTTGTAACTATCGGAAAAAACATGCTCCAGCGGTAGGACTCGAACCTACAACCCGCCGGTTAACAGCCGGCCGCTCTGCCAATTGAGCTACGCTGGAGTGATCGAGCTTTCGGCGATCAGCGGCCAGCGGTCCGCCGCCGATGGGCGGCATTGTATCACAACGTCTTGTGCGTGCCGTCGCAGAAGGGCTGCCCCTTGGTGTGCTTGCACCCGCACAGCCAGTAGGTCTTCGGCTCGGTCACCTCGAACAGCACCGGGCTGAAGCCGGTTCCCCTGTGCGATCCATCGCAGAATGGTTGCTTGTTCGAGCGGCCACAGCGGCACCACGCGTATCGCCCCGGCTTGAGCTCCACTCCGTAGGGCGACTTTTGCGCCATCACAGGTTTGGGTTCATCCATCGCTCACCTCCCGAAAGTTCGATCCGGAAACGACCCTCAACGGGTCTTGAACCGGCCGACTCCTTCCTCCAAAAGCCGGGCCTGCTCCGTCAGGATTCCGACCAGTTGCTGAAGCTTCTCCACGGATTCCCCGTGGCGGGCGCTGATCGCCTGAATCTTGCTGATCTCCCGCGTGATCTGCTCGCCTCCCGTCACCTGGCTGCGGACCACGTGGTTGATCTCGTCGAAGACCGACTTCACGGCCCCGAACGTTTCCATGATCTGCCCCGAGGCCTTAACGTGGCCCTGGATGGCTTCCCGCACCTGCATCATCTTCTGACGCATCTCCTCCGTCGCCCGTTTGATCTGCTCGCCGGTTGCCACATGCTCCTTCGTCGAGGCCACGATCGCCTGGGCCATGCTGTAGGTCTCGTGGCCCGCATCGTTCACCTTCTGGCTGGAGAGCGCCTGCTCCTTGGCGGCGTTCACGATGATCATCATCCGCTCGCGGGTCTTGTCGATGCTCTCCAGGAGCCGCTCCAGGGCCTCCCCCGAGAGCTGCGCCCTCCTCACGCCCTCGCTGACGAACGTCACGATCGTGCCCACGGAATCCTTCGCGCGCTCGCTCTCGTCCTGGACCTGTCCGATGATCCCGCGGATCTCTTTCGTCTTCTGCGAGGTCAGGTCCGCCAGGCCCTTGATCTCGTCCGCCACCACCCGGAACTCGCGGCCGTATTCGCCGGCCTGGGCCGCGATGATGGCCGCGTTCAAGGCCAGGAGGTTGGTGCGCTCCGCCACGTCGGAGATGACCTTGATCACCTTGCCGATCTCCTCGGTGCGGCTGCGCAGACTCCCCATGACGCGGCTCGCCTCCAGCGAGGCCCCCTCGATTTCCTTGATGCCGCGAATCGAGGACAGGACCTGTTCCCTGCCCAGGTTCGCCCGCTCCGCCATCTGCTCGGACATCTCGCTCGTCTCGGTCGCCTGCTGCTGGACTTCGCGGATGGAGACCGACATCTCCTGCATGGAGGAGGCCGAATCCTCAGCCATTTTCGAGAGCTGAGCGGCGCTCTCGTAGATCTGCCGTGTCGCCGCAGACATCTCCACAATGGACGAGGACGCCTCCTCCACGTAGCCGAGGAGGTGATCCGCCGATTCCCCGATCTCCTCCACGCCCGCCAACATCTCGAGCAGCACGGAGGACGTCCGGTTGAGGCTCTCGCTGAGGCTGTTGACCTTCGCCACCTCGTCCGTGACGCTCCCGCGCATGACCTCCACCTGGCCCGAGATCTCCACCACCGACTCCTTCTGGAGTTGGGACCCCTCGTTGACCTGTTTCGAGAAGCTCATGATGCTCTCCGAGGCCTGCTGCACCTTGTGGGCGGCCGTCTTGATCTGCAGGAACATCTCGTTCAGGCGCTGGACCATGTCGTTGAAGGTGCTGGAGAGCCGGCCCAGTTCGTCCTGCGACTGGATCGGGATTTCTTCGGAGAGATCGCCTTCCGCGACGTTGAGCACTTTCTGGATCACGCGGGTCAGCGGCTGGATCAGCGACCTGGACATGAAGAACATGATCCCGAGCGCGACGGACCCCACGAAGGAGAGGAGCACCACCGTGGCGTACCACAGGGGGCGTGTCTGCCTGTCGATCTCGCTCTGGGGAATGCCGAGGCGCACCACGCCCACCACCTCGTCCCCCATCTGCTCCCCCGTGATCGGGATCGCGATATCGGTCACTTCATCGCCCTGGAACTGGAGCCGTCCCGAGAGGGGATTGCGCGCGGAGAGGGTGGACCGCGTGTAGGCATCGGTCAGCGTCTGCCCCACCTCGGAGGCGTGGCTGTGGTAAAGGATTTTTCCTCCCCCATCGCTGATGAAGATGTAGGCCAGGTTCGAGCGCATCACCTCCGTGAACTGCCCGCGGCCGATGCCTTCGAACACGAGCTCGTGCACGTCGCGCTGGATCCCTTCGAGCTCGCGGATATTGAGCCCGAGCGAGAGCATTTCGCTGATGTCCCGGCGGAGGTTGAGGCCGACGATCTTGGCCTTCTCGATCAGGGTCTTCTCGTAGGCGGTCTTGAAGTACTGAAGACTGAAAAGCAGGCTGGCGAGGGTCGCCAGCCACAGGCCGCCGAGGGCGGCGAAGATCTTGGTGCGGATGCCGAGGCCCTTCACCAGGGGGTTCCCTTCCCTTCAGCCGGTACCGGCCCAGTTGCCGATTTCATGACCCTTTCCCTTTCCCATTCCGGCTCACGTTTTTCAAGAGTTCTTCAGCCTTCTCGCGGAATTCGCGGATGGTGCGGGTGAGCACGCGGCTCTCGCCCACGTTCGATTGGGTAGTGTCCCGCAGATGGGCGATCCGCGTCTGGATGTCGCGAAGGTTGGGCATCTGGGATGTGCCGTAGTAGCGCAGCGTCTCAACGATCCGCCCCAGGGAAGGCACCACGAGGGCGGCCCGCTTGACGGCGTTCTTCTGCTGCGTGAGCTCGCCGGTGGACTGATCGTGCAATTCGCGCATCGTGCGGATGCCTTCCGTGAGTGATCCCGCCGCCTGCTGCTGATCCCGCACGCCGGTTCCGATCACCTGGAAACCCCCGTTGAGCTTGATCATGTACTCGTTGACGCGCTGGGCGCAGGTCTGCTGCTCCTGGCTGGCGTCCAGGATCTTCTTGATGATCATGCGGCTCTGTTCGTTCTGCGCGAGGACCTGTTCCAGACCCGCCTGGGCCTTCTCCGCCGACGTCCGCCCCGCCTCGACCACCGTCCGCCCCGCCTCGGCCGCCTCGAAGCTCTGACGGGCCTTCAGATCGATGTTCTTGACGACGTTTCGGATCTCCTCGGCATACCCGGTGGATCGGCCGGCGAGCCCCTTGATCTCTTCGACGACGACGCCAAACCCCCGACCCGACTCGCCCGCGGTGGCGGCGATGATGGCAGCATTGAGGGCCAGGAGATTGGTGTTTTCGGCCACATCCTCGATCCCCTCGATCATCCGATGAATCCTTTCGGTTTCCGCGGCGAGTGCACCCAGGTCGTCACGGACATCCTGCGAGCACCGGCGCACGTAGTCAACAAGCTTGTTCAGCCCGAGGAAGAAGTCAGCCCCCCGTCGCCCCGTCTTCTCCAAGTCCGCCACGAGCTTCTCCGTCTCGTGGGCGTTTTGGCGGATGCTCCGGACGGACACCTCGATCTCGTTCGCGGCCGCAGCGGTCTCGTCCCCCACGCTCCCCACCCACTCCAGAGCCTGCGCGATGCCCTTGCCGTGCTTGTCCAGCGCCTCGTTGGCCTGATCGAGCGCGCTCAACTCGCCCTTGAGGCCGTCCCCGTGCCGCTTCATCTCATCCACCGTCCGCGCGATCCGCTCGAAGCGAGACATGGACTGTGTCGCACGGCCCCGAAGATCCTCCGTCGTCGCCAGGACGTCCTCGACCTGCCTTAGCCCCTCGTCCCCAACGCGGGCGGACTCCTCGATCCACCGCTCCTGGTGGGTGTTGCGGTCCGACAGCTCGGTCATGAGTTTGTCCGCCTCGGTCGAGACATCCACAACGTCCTCGGCCGTCTCGCGCAGACGGGTGTCCAGGGTGTCGAGTTCCATGTTGAACTTCGCCATGGCGGCGATGAGGCTTCCGGTCTCGTCCTCGGAAACGAGGTCGAAGGGGCGCCTCTGCGCGTACCCTGCGACGGCGCGGGCGACCGAGCGGATCTGGTCGATGGGTCGTGTGACATCCTGGTACGTCAGGGCCGTGATCCCCAAGGTGACGAGGGCGCACAGGAGCACGATCCAGGTGTAGTGGAGGATCATGGACTGTGCCGAAGCCGCGAGGTACTCGGCGGGGACGAACGCGGCGAGCTCCGCCCCCCGGTCCGGTATCTCGATGCGGATGAGCGATCCACCGTCCGGCAACTCGATCGCGTGGCCCGATGAGTCCGCGCGCCCGGCCCGGAGCATGAACCTTGCCAATCCCGCGCGCACAGGTCCCGCCGCCTCCCCGGCCTTGAGCGCGGCCAGCTTCTCGTGCAGCGGTCGCCCCGCGGGGCTCCCCCCAACCCACGCCCCGTCCTTCAGGGAGACAAACCACTCGAAGGGCATGCCGCGGCCCGCATCCGAGGCCCACCTCGTGAAGTCCTCGTCCGAGAAGCCCACGAACTGGACGCGCCGGGTCAGGTCGGCAAATACGAATCGCTCCGTCTCGGACTGCAGGACCTTCATGCTCTGGGTGTGGTGATGCACGATCGTGAGGATCATCGTGAAGGTCAGGATGGTGAGAAAGACCAGGATGAGCTTGCGGCGGAGGGAGAACACCGGCCCCTCCTCCCCCCCCCCGGACACGCGGGCGAGGAGATCGTACTCCGGCTTGAGGCAGGCCTTCACCAGAAACAGGTCCATCAGGGATCCGAGCACACCGCCGAACAGGCAGACGGCCACCGCCTTCGAGGTCTGGTTCCAAGGCAGGTTCAGACCGAGGCCGCAAAGGACCCCGATGAGCGTCCCCCCCGCGAGAGAGCACACAAAGGACAGCCCGAACGACCGTTGCGGCAGGCGGAGAATCTCCCGGCGAGCCCGATCGGCTTCGGCGGGTTCGATCTCCCTTCCCTCGCGGGCGGCCCGGACAACCCGGCCGATCGCCCGCCACCACCTGCGCACGAACGCGAGATAGACCACGGCGAACAGAGGCAGCCAGAACAGCATGAAAACGAACAGGCGAGGCAGATCAACCTGGCTGTACCGAAAAAGGTGGAAGAGGTAGACGCCGATGAGCAGGAGGGCGCCCGTAGCCATGAGGCCCCCGGCGATCGTCAGGCGCACGAGCGGCCCCTGTCGGAGGAACCAGTGCTTCATGCGTCCTCCAGGCGGATCCGCCCGCTCTCGGAGGCCAAGGCTTGGGCACGGGCCTGAATGCGTGAGCAGGCCTCCTCAAGCCCGTCCGTCGTGCGGGCGTTGCCGAAGGCCAGCCGTGTCATTTCGGATACGGTGGACCGGAACTTCCCCATCGCCTCGCGTTGTTCCTGGGTCTCCGACGAGATCGCCTCCACAACCGTGACGAGCGGCTCGATGAGGCCCCGCGCCTCCTCGGAAGTGGCCTTCTGGTCGCGGGAGCCTGCCGCCAGATGTTCCGACCCTTCCCTCAGGCGCTCCACGCTCAACCGGAGTCGCTCGCAGGCGGTGCGCTGCTGCTGGGCATCCTCCGAGATGCGCTCCACCATGCGGTTCATCTGCACCATCGCCGTCGTGATTCTCTCGCTCCCGACGGCCTGCTCCCGGCATGCGTTGGCGATCTCCAGCGCCACCGCCGCATTCGTCTTGGCATGTTCGAGCATGCGTTGAAACGTGCCGGACAGCTCCGTGGCGTGGGCGATCGCCTCCTCAATGGCCCTGTTCATGTCTTCCACCTTGGTCAGCGTTTGTTTCTCCATCTTCTCGATGTGCTCCAGACGGGTCGTCACCGTCCGCGTATAGTCCTGCGTGTCCCCCGCAAGGTTGCCGACCTCCCGGGCCACGATGGAGAAGCCCCCGCCGCGGGCTCCGACCTGCTCGGAAATGATTTCGGCGTTGAGGGCGAGCGTATCCGCGTCCTCGGCGACCTCTCCGATGAGCTGCACGATCCATCGCACCTCGCGGAACAACGCGTCCAGCTCCTCGATGAGCTCGAGGATGCGGCGCCCGGCGGACCGGATGCCTTCCATCCCCGAGGCGACCCCACGCATGGCGGCCTCGCCCCGCTCCGCCGTCTCCCGCACCCGCTGAATGAGGGACGCCCCCTCCATCGCGATCCTCTCCACGTTGCGCGCGCTCATGAAGGCCTGCGAGGTGGCAGCGGCCGTCTCGCTGGAAAAACGCGCCAGTTCCTGGGCCTGCGCGTTCGTCTGGTTGGCCAGTTCGAAGATCCGTTCGACGGCCGGAAGAAAGTCGCGCGTGGAGCCGGCCAGCTCGAGGCCCGACTGCTCCACCCGGTCCATCCCCTCGACAAGCTGGGCACAGAAGGCGAGAAGGTCGCCCGCGGCGCGCTTCAGCGAGCCCGCCTCCTCAGCCATCAGGTCGGAGTTCGAGGCCACGAGGCCGGACACCTTCTCGGCGTCCTCCGCGTCCAAGAGCTGGCCGTCGCTCTGCATGTGGATCGCTCGGGCCGAGCCGTAGGTCCGCCGGGCCGCGGCGATCAGACCCAGCGCGCCGGCGTGCACGAGTCGGAACTGGGATCGCATCCGGCCGACCATCTCGCGGACAGAGCGGCTGAGGTCGCCCACCTCATCCTCGCTCAGGAGCGGCGGCTCATCGGCCAACTTCCCTCTGGCCGCCCGCGAGACGACGTAGGTGAGCCTGCGGATGGGGAGCGAGATGTCGCGGCCGAGGAGATACGCCACCGCCCATCCAAACAGGAGGGTGAAAAGCCCCACGGCCGCCACCGCCAGGGCAAAGGAGGCCTGCAGGCCGGTGAATCCGGCGCGGGGGTAGGCGGCACCGATCACCACGGGCGGATCCTCCACCCGGCGGGCGACCAGGATTTCACCCGCCGTGATGTTCGACCACGCCTCTCCCGGCTTGAGGGCCGGCACAGCCGTGGCCGGACCCATCATGGGGGCACCTTCCATATCGAGAAGGAACAGGCGCCCCCCCCCCGTGACCTGCGCCGTGCGCAGGGCGCCGGTCCAATCCTCCGAAGAAGCCCCCCGGACCGTCTCGAGACCCAGGGCGAGCGTGGAGATCTCATCGGTCCCAAGGCGGACCACGTGCCGCAGATACACCCGCTCGAACGCCCCAAAGCTGAGGAGAGACAAGAACACGAGCGAAAACGAGAGGAGGGACAAGAACGAAACAAAGATCTTGGAGCGTATGCTGAGCACGGATGCCTCCGCGCTCGACACCAGGGGCAGACGGGGAAGGTCGGCCGCCAACTCGCGGGCCGCGGGTGCCAAGGCACGCTTGAAGAGATAGTACTGGAGGACGAAGGCGACGAGGCCCGCGTTCGCCAGAGCGCACCACAGATAGACCTGCTGGCGGAGCGGCACCCCGAACCGGTCAAGGAAGACGAAGACGAAAAGGGCCGGGGGCAGGGTCCACAGCGCAAGGGAGACGAGCGCGGATTTCAGCGGGAACGCGAGCACAGCCCGGTAGGCCGATTCAAGCTCCACGAGGTCCGGCTGAGTGCCCCGTTCCTTGCAACGCAGGTAGCGGAAGAACGGACGGTAGAAGAGCTCGTTGGTGCCGTACTGGATCGGCCCCGTGCACAGGAACAGGAGCGCCGCGCCGCCCGCGATCACCGCCACGAGCTGGCGGGTGTCCAGCTCCACGGTGGTGATGAAGCTGAGGATGAAGACAAGGCCCCCCAGGCAGGCGGCGGCCGCGTTCCGGAAGATAATGCTCTGTCGAATGACGCCCGTCACGGCCTACCCCTCGCTCCCGGCCTCTCCCAATTCGAGCCGCTCTTTGGCCGAGAAGAGGTGATCAAGGTTGAGCACCATGATGAGATCGCCTTTGTACGTCGCGACCCCCGCGTAGAAGGGATCTTCGCCCGCGGCGGTCGGCGGCGGCGGCTGGACGCCGCTGGGCGGGAGCCGGAACACCTCGCTGGCATCATCAACCAAGAGCCCCACCTTCCGCTCGCCGAGGCGGATGACCACAACCCGTTCTTTGCGCCGCCCGGCCGGCGGCTCGTCCGCCCCGCCGACGCGGCGGCGCAAGTCAACCACCGGGATGACCTCACCCCGAAGGTCGATCACACCCTGCACGATGGCGGAACCCCGCTTCAACTGAGTAATCTTCTGGGGGCGGAGGATCTCCTCGACGCGCATGATATCCACGGCGTACTGCTCTCCGCCCACGCGTACGAGCGCGAACTGGAGATCCTCGGGTTCCGCGCTAGCCACCCTCGACCTCCTCGAAACCGAAATCCACGATCTTCTGCGCCCTCAGGATGGCCACGATCCGGCGTGCCGACGGGCGACCCCCGGCCGCTGCCGCGGGGGGGCCGGATTCCGGCCCGGCCGGGGCACCCTCCCCGGGCACATACTCGGTCACCCTGTGCCGTTCGCGCACATCGTACTTTCCAATGCGCTCGATGAACTCCGCCTGCGCCGGACTCATGTGCTCAGGCGGATCCTCCAACCGGTCGTTTGTCACGTGCACCACTCCGCTCACCCGGTCCACCACGAGACCGAAGGCGTCCTCCCTGAAGCTGCAGACCACGATGCGGCCGCCTTCCGGCAACGGGAGCGACGGCGCGGAACTCAGCCCGAGCCGGAGCTTGAGGTTGACGAGTGGGATAACCGTGCCGCGCAGACTGAGGAGCCCGGCGATGAACGGCGGCGCGGCCGGCAGCGGCGTGACGCTGATTTCCTTGATCTTCACGATCTCCCGCACAAGGGACAGGTCGAGCCCGTACTCCTCGCCCTCGAGCCAGAACGTGAAGAAGGCGTGCTCGCCGCCCGCGAGGGGCGGGGTGTCCCCAAGTCCGGCCTTGCGTGCGAGCGAGGTATCCGCCACGTCCCGCCTCACATCCGGTGGGCGGACGAGATGATGTGCCCGACATCGAGCACCAGAATCGTCCGCGATCCCAGATCCGCCGCGCCGGCGAAGCCGCGCACGCCGCGAAGAAGCCGGCCCAGGGACTTGATGACCACGTCCTGCTGACCGACCAACTCATCCACCACCAGACCCATCTTTTTCTCGCCGTAGCCGACCACGACGACGAACTGCCGCTCGGGCCGGGTGCTGTTCAGCCCGAAGAACCGGCGCACACGGACGAGCGGCAGCGTGCGGTCCCGAAGCTGCATGACCTCCCTCTGCTCGATCGTGGAAATGTCCCGCCTCCCCAACTCACGCGTCTCGAGCACGGAGGCCAGCGGGATCGCGAACTGCTGCTCTCCCACCTGGACGAGGAGCACCTGGATGATGGCAAGGGTGATCGGGAGCGTGATGAGAAACGTGGTCCCCTTCCCGATCTCGCTTCTCACATCCACGTGGCCCGAGAGGCCTGCGATCTTGGTCTTGACCACGTCGAGGCCCACGCCGCGCCCCGAGACGGTCGTGACTTCCGTCTTCGTGCTGAAGCCGGGTTGGAAGAGAAAGCCGAAAATATCCTGCTTCCGCTCCCGGAGGAACCGCGTGCGGACGTCCTCTCTCGCCTGGCCCGGTTCGAGCGCTTCAAGCTGCCGATCCAACTCGCCCTTCATCTCCTCGGCATAGGGCAGCTTGCGCCCGACGGCCGTGGCGAGCACGCGCGCCGGATCGATCCCCACCCCGTCGTCCGTCACCTCCACCGCCACGTGGTTCCCCACCTGGGACGCCTTCAGGAGGACCGTGCCGATGGTCCGAATCCCGTGATCCACCGCGTTGCGCACGAGGTGCATGAGGGGATCCACCAGTTCCTCCACCAGCAGCTTGTCGAGCTGGGTGTCCTCCCCCTCGAGGCGCACCTCGATCTGTTTTCCGAGTTGATCGCGCAGCTTGCGGATTTCGCGCTGGAGGCGGCTGAACCCCTGGCTGAGAGGCACGAGCCGGACTTCCATCATGCGGTTCTGGAGATCCTTAAGCCGCCTCTCGAGTTCCTTGTTGGCCTTCATGAATGAGGGGGGGATCGCCTTCGCGCCCAACCGGGCGGCCAGCTCGCCGCCAGCCTGGTTCAGCATGGTCTTGAACAGGATCATCTCGCCGACGATGTTCATGAGGTTGTCCAGCTTCTTGATATCTACGCGGACGGTCTCGGACGCGCTCCTGATCGTCGAAGCCTGCGTGCGCGCTTCGACACTGTCTTCCACCGGGGCGGGCGGACCGCCCTTCGCCGCCGGGGCGGCGGGGGGCGGCGGCGTCTTTGGCGGCCGCTTCACCAAGAACTCGTCCAGGCGGCAGCCGGGCTCCACGTTATCGAGGAGCGTATCGGGTTCCCGGTCCGTCGCGATCAGAATATCGAACTCCAACGCGCTCTCGTCACCGGAGCTGGTGCTGGGCAGGACACTGATCACTTCGGAGACGCCCTTGAGCTGCTCCGTCACCTTCTCCAGCCCCTTGTCGAAGGTGTCGAGGCT
This sequence comes from Nitrospirota bacterium, assembly GCA_016190245.1. Classification (GTDB taxonomy): domain Bacteria; phylum JACPQY01; class JACPQY01; order JACPQY01; family JACPQY01; genus JACPQY01. The sequence continues at coordinate 32,486 of JACPQY010000045.1, forward strand.
GAAGCCGCAGTGGACCTTGTAGAGCGCGCGGCCCGACTTGATGTTCTTGCGCAGGACGTGCTCTTCGTACTCCGTCAACACCTTGAGGATCTCCGGATCGATGACGACGTCCTCTCCCCCCCCCGCCCGCGCGGGGGCGGCAGGTGGGGCCGCGGCCGGAGGCGGGGCGGGCGCCGCCGCCGCGGGCGCATGCACGCAGGCGTCGAGCGCGGCCTGGCAGCGCTCGAACCCGGCCTGCAGGTCAGCCGCGTCCTCGGCGCGCTGCCGAATGACTTCTCTCAAAACCTGGCAGGTCTCAAGCAGGGCGTTCCGGAGGGACGGGCTGTACGCCAGGCGATCCATCCGCAGGGAGTCGAAGGCCTCCTCCATCAGATGGCTGAGGCGCGTCATGCGCTCGAAACCGTACATCCCCGACACGCCCTTGAGGGTGTGCGCGGCCCGAAAGATCCGGTTCAACACCTCGCCTGAGAGCTCGCCGACCGCCGCGCCCTCGCCCAGAGTCAAAATGTCCTGTTCGAGCGACTCGAGCAACTCCTCGGCCTCGGCGATGAAATCGGTCAGCGACCGGTCGGCAGGATCGTACGGCACCTAACGCAGGACGATGCCCAGAGGTCATCCCCTCCCAAGGTATTTCTGAACGATCGCGAGCAGCCCACCGGGGTCGAACGGCTTCACCACGTACTCGTTCGCGCCCAGTTCCAGCCCCTTCCTCCGGTCGCGCTCGGCCCCCTCCGTGGAGACGATGATCACGGGTGTCTCTTTGTACGCGGGGTTGGTGCGGATGTAGTGGAGGAGTTCAAGGCCGTTTATTTCGGGCATGTTGATGTCCGTGATGATCAGATCGAACTGCTCGCGCGGGAGCAGCTTGAGCGCCTCGAATGCGTTCGCAGAGGCCGTCACGTGGGCGCTCGCGAGCTGCTCGATGGCGGACGTGAGGGCGCTGCGGGTGGACGGGGAGTCATCCACCACCAGGATCCTGTACACATGCGAAAAGTACCACAGCACGCCCACCGTCAACAAGCCGAAACCACTACGGGCTTCGTGCGCAGACTCGCGGCGTAGCGACCGTCTTGTGACGGCCACAGGGAGCCGATAGAATGCCGCCCGAGCATGAGCGCGAACGTCGAGAGCGAACGCGGCTTCCGCGACATCCTCGGCGCCGAGGCCGAGTCTCTCGAACGCCTGGTTGCCGCCGCGCGAAACCATTTCGAGCGGTACGGCTACCGCCCGATCATCCTCCCCGTGGTCGAACCGACCGATCTGTTCGCCCGCGGCGTGGGAGCCACGACGGATATCGTGGAGAAAGAAATGTTCTTCGTCTCCGACGGCCACACCCACGCCGATCAGCTTGGAGACCTCTGCCTCCGGCCGGAAGGCACCGCCTCCGCCGTCCGCGCCTACATCGATCAGGGATTCGACAAGTCGGACCCGCTTCAGAAATTCTATTACTCCGGCCCGATGTTCAGGAACGAGCGGCCGCAAAAGGGCCGCTACCGGCAGTTTCACCAGATCGGGGCCGAACTCTTCGGGGCTGCGCTGCCTGCGGCGGACGCGGAAGTGATCGCAATGCTCCGGACGTATCTCGAGTCGGTCGTCTCAGCCGGGCGTTTCACGCTTCGGCTCAATTCACTCGGCTGCGCAGTGTGCCGCCCTGAATACGTGCGCCGGCTGAAGACCTTTCTCGCGGCCAACCGGGACGCCCTCTGCGAAGACTGCCGGCGGCGGATCGAGACCAATCCCCTGCGCGTCCTCGACTGCAAGAACGAGTCCTGTCGCGCGATCCTTCGGGAAGCGCCCCATCTCACGGACTCCTGGTGCGAGGCATGCAAGTCGCATTTCGATTCGCTTCTCCAGCGCCTCAAAACGAGGAAGGTCGATGCGGAGTGGGATCAGTGGCTCGTGCGTGGCCTCGATTACTACACGCGGACGGTCTTTGAGGTCACGGCGGAGGGCCTGGGCGCACAGAACGCGGTGGCGGCCGGCGGCCGCTATGACGGGCTGGTGGAGCTGCTCGGCGGCGTCCCAACGCCCGCCCTCGGTTTCGCGATCGGCGTGGAACGCCTGGCCCTCGTGACGGGCGCCAACAGCGTGGCGCCACGTCCGAAAATCTTTCTGGCCTCCACGAGCGAGACCACCCGAACGACGGCCGAGCAGTGGGCCGACACCTTGCGACGCGAGTTGCCCGCCGTCGGAACGTCCGTCGAGGTCTGGACCGATCTCGGCGGGCAGGGGCTGAAGCGCCAGCTCCAGCAGGCCGGGAAACTCGGTTGCGCCTTCACTCTCATCTTGGGGGACCGCGAGGTCTCAGAGGGCAAAGTAATCCTGCGGGATATGAAAAAATCCACCCAGGAAGACATCGAGCTTTCCATCGAGAGTCTGATGAGGCGCCTGCGCGAACGGCTGGGCCTCTGATGGGCCGCGTCCACCGCCTGCCCGAGGAGGTCGCCTCCAAGATCGCGGCGGGGGAGGTGATCGACCGCCCGGCCTCGGTGGCGAAAGAGCTGATCGAAAACTCGCTGGACGCGCGCGCGGGAAAAATCGAAGTCCACATCGAGGCGGGGGGCCTTCGGCGCCTCGAAGTGCGTGACGACGGTCACGGGATGTCCCCCGAGGACGCCGAGCTCGCCCTCGAGCGTCACGCCACGAGCAAGATCGAGACGGAGGCGGACCTCTTCAGCGTGACCACCCTCGGCTTCCGCGGAGAGGCCCTCCCGAGCATGGCCGCGGTGTCGCGGCTCACGGTCCGCACGCGCGGCGAGGGGGCCGACCACGGCTTCCTGCTCGCCTGCGAGGGCGGCCGGATCAAGCGTCGCGAGCCCTGCCCTCTTGAGCGCGGCACGTGGGTCACCGTCTCCGACCTCTTTTTCAACACGCCCGCGCGGCGCAAGTTCCTCCGGAGCGAGCGCTCCGAGTTGGGGGCGTGCGTTCAGGTCGTCTCGCGCCTCGCGCTGGGGCGGCCCGACGTGGATTTCAGAGTACAGCACGACGGGCGCCCGCTCGTCGATTTCCCCCGCGCGACGCGCCTTCGCCGCGTTGTGGACGTGCTCGGCGAGCGCACGGCCGACAAGCTCCTTGCCGTGGACCATGCCGAGGGCCCCCTCAAGGTCGAGGGCTTGCTCGGCTCGCCGCTGGTCCATTGGCCGAACGGCGCGGGCCTCTATCTCTACCTCAACGGCAGGTATTTCCGAGATCGGGTGCTTGCCCACGCCGTCTCCGACGCCTTCAGCCAAACCCTCCCCTCCGGGCGATTCCCTCTCGGCGTGCTGCTCCTCTCGATCGAGCCGAGTCGAGTGGACGTGAACGTGCACCCCCAGAAGATCGAGGTGCGCTTTCGCGATCCCTCGGAAGTCTATCGTGTGGTCAGAGCCGCCACCGCCCACGCGCTCGGCCCCCGCCTGTTCAAGACGGAAGCCGCGCCGGCGTCGCCCCCCCCCTCGGAAACCGCGCGCGCCGCGCTTACAAGCCCCGACACACGTCCTGCTGTCCCGTCGCGACCGGCCGAGACCGTGCCTCCGGCACCCCCCACGACACCGCCCGTCGCTCCCTACCCCCCCCCCGGCGAATCCCCGGGGCGCGAGCCGGCGACACCCGATCGCCCACAGCCCCTGCTCCCGCCGTCCCTCTCCATCCTGGGCCAACTCCGCAATACCTTCATCCTCTGCGAAACCCCCGAGGGACTCGTCATCGTGGACCAACACACGGCCCACGAACGCGTGCTGTTCGATCGCCTCCAGGCCCAGCTCACCGACGGCGGGGTCCGGCAACAGGCCCTGCTCCTGCCCGAGACATTCACCCCCACGCCGTCCGAGCGCGTGGCTCTGGAAGAGCTCCGCCCCTGTCTCGGCGACCTCGGTCTGGATCTCGAACCCTTCGGGTCCGCCTTCGTGGTGAACGCGATCCCGAGCGGCCTCGACGTGCCGCGCGCGACCGAGTTCCTGCGCGACCTCCTGCGAGAGTACGCCGACCGACCCGTGTCCAAGGATGAGGACCCGCGGCGGCGATTCCTGGATCTCATGGCGTGCCGCGCCGCGGTGAAAGCCGGCGACGCGATGAACGAGGCCGAACAGGAGGAGTTGGTCTCACGGGTCTTCGGGACGGCCTCCGCCTTCACCTGCCCCCACGGGCGACCCATCCTGCTCGAATGGCGATACGAGATGCTCGAAAAGGCCTTCAAGAGGCATTGAGCGGCGCGGCCGCCATCGAATCCCCATGAGTCCGAACGAGCGACCCAAGGTGGTGGTCGTCACCGGCCCCACGGCCACGGGGAAGTCCGAGGCAGCGCACCTTCTCGCCCGCGAATTCAACGGCGAATTGATTAATGCCGATTCCGTTCAGATCTACCGCCGCCTGGACATCGGCACGAGCAAGCCGGACGCGCAGATGCGCGGCGAATGCGCCTACCACCTTCTTGACATCCGCGACCCCGACGAACCCTTCAACGCCGAGACCTATCGCCGCCTGGCACGGGAGGCCGTCGCCTCGATCGCCGGAGGAGCGCGAGTGCCGATCGTCGTCGGCGGCTGCGGATTCTACATCCGGGCCCTGCTCCAGGGCTTCTTCCAAGGCGTGGGGCCGGACCCCGAGGTGCGCGCCCGCCTCCAAGCCCGCCAGGCCTCGGAGGGCACCCCCGCCCTCCACCGCGAACTCCAGACGGTGGATCCCGCCTCGGCTTCGCGCATCCACCCGCACGACACGCACCGAATCCTGCGCGCCCTCGAGGTGTGGATCACCACAGGACGCCCCATCAGCGAGTGGCAACGGACCGAGTCGCCGCCCCGGCACGCTTACGACGTCCTCTATCTCGTCCTCGATCGGCCGCGTGCCGCTCTTCGCGAGCGGATTGGTCAAAGAGTACGAGCCATGATAAGAAAGGGCTGGGTCGAAGAAGTGCAAGCCTTGATTCGCCTGGGCTACGACGAATCCTGCCGCCCCCTCCGAAGCGTCGGGTATGCCGACGTCCTGGCTTACTGCCGCGGCCATGTCACGGCGGAGGAGATGGCCTCTCGGATCGATCGCGCCACCGTCGCGCTGGCCCGCCGGCAGACCACGTGGTTCCGAAAGGAAGCCGACGCGCAGTGGGTCGAGGCAACGGATCACGAGGCCCTGCGCGATCGCGTTGAGCGATTCCTGAAAGTCGCATGACCCTCCACTACCTCCCCTTCGAGAGTGACATCGAGGAGACGGAGCGCAAGCTCCACGATCTCGAGTTGGCCGCGCCCGGATACCCCAACGCGCCGGCGAAAGACATCCAACACCTGCGGGAACGCCTCCAGCGCCAGTTGCGCGACGTCTACGAGAACCTCACGCCTTGGCAGAAGACCCTCGTCGCCCGCCATCCGGACCGTCCCCAAGCCCAGGATTACGTCGCCGAGATCTGCGACGAGTTCGTCGAGATGCACGGCGACCGCCTGTTTGGCGACGATTTCTCCATTGTGGGCGGTCTGGCCCGCATCGGAGACCAACCGCTCGTAGTGGTCGGGCAGCAGAAAGGCAGGACCACAAAGGAGAAGACCCAGCGCAACTTCGGCATGCCCCAGCCCGAAGGCTACCGAAAGGCGCTGCGCCTGTTCCGGATCGCCGAGCGATTTCGCAAACCGATCCTGACCCTCGTGGACACGCCCGGCGCCTATCCCGGCGTGGGCGCGGAAGAGCGTGGCCAAGCCGAGGCCATCGCGCGCAACATCCTCGAAATGCTCGCCCTCAAGGTGCCGATCGTGACGGTCGTGATCGGCGAAGGCGGCAGCGGCGGGGCGCTCGCTCTCGCCGCAGGCGACCGCCTTCTCATGATGGAGCACGCCGTCTATTCGGTGATCTCGCCCGAGGCCTGCGTGGCGATCTTGTGGAAAGACGGCGAGAGCCCGGACCGCGCCGCCTCTGAACTGAAACTCACCGCCGGCGACCTTCAACGTCTTGGGGTGGCCGACGAAATCCTTCCGGAGCCGCCCGGTGGCGCCCATCGCGACCCGGCGGCCGTCGCCCGCACCGTGAAGGAAGCCGTGTTGAGACACCTCTCGGCCCTGCGGGAGCGGCCTTTCGAGGCGCTCGCCCGCGAGCGGCAGGACCGCTTCCGCCGCGTGGGTGACACGCTGGTGAACCCACCCTCGTGAGCCCGGCTCCCGTCGACCACGCCGAGGCCGGTCCGGCCACGGTCCTTCTCGTGGATCCGGACGAGGCCCTGGCGCGGGAAGTGACTGAGGTCCTCGCGCAAGACGGCCACAAGGTCATCCCGGCTCCGACCGGCCGCCGCGCGCTCTCAGCGGTGCGTGAGGGGGTCGTGGACATCGCGATCGTGAACGCCGACCTGGCCGACGTTTCCGGATTCCAACTCCTCGGTTGGTTGCGGGGAAAGGAGGACCGCTACCTCCCCCTCATCCTGCTCCTGTCCGATCGAGACGCCCAGGCGATGGGCGAGCTCCAGGGGCTCCAGGTCGGAGCCGACGCCTTCCTTCGAAAACCCGTGAGCGCCGAGATCCTCCGCCTGAGGGTGCGCAATCTCCTCGTCCTCAAGGCCGGGTACGACCGAGCCCAGCAACTCCAGAAAGACCTGGAGAAGCGCACGATCGAACTCGAAATCCTCAACACCCAACTCCAGGAGACCAACACTCAGCTCCAGCAGGAGAAGGAACAGGCGGAGCGCTTCCGTCTCTCGCTCGCCGACGACCTCGTGCGCTCCGACCTCCTCTCCCGGTTCACCCAGAACATCAACTCCTTCAATCTCGAGGAGATTCGGGGGGCGATTCGCGACCAACTCGCCGACGTCGTCGGCATCCGCCTCTTCACGCTCTTCCTCCACGAAGCGGACCGCCAGACGCTTCGCCTCTTCGCCCACAACCACGAGAACCTCACGGACGATATGGAGATCCGTCTCTCTGAGAAGGGCATCATGTACGATTGCATCCAGCGCCGCGAACAGATCTACGTGCGCGACTTTCACGAGAGCCCCTATTCCCGGGGAAGGGGCCGCAAGTTCTTCCAATCCACCTTCGCCTACTGCGTGCCCCTCACGGTGGCCAAGTCCGTGATCGGCGTCCTCAACGTGAACGACCATCCCGAGGGCTACCTCTCCGAAAAGGAGATGCACACGATCCGGCAGGTGGCCGACCACATGGCCAGCGCCATCTCCGTCGCCCTCAGCCACCAGAAGCTGGAGTTGCTCTCGAACGTGGACGGCCTCACCCAAACGTTCAATCACCGCCACATCCAGAGCCTGATCGACCGGGAGTTTCGCGAGGCCCGCCGGTACCAGCGGCCCCTGGGGTTCCTCATGCTCGATCTGGATCACTTCAAGCTCGTGAACGATACCCACGGCCACCAGTACGGCGACGAGGTCCTTCGAGAGACCGCGCGATTGATCCGGGAAACGATTCGAGATGTGGACATGGTCGGCCGCTACGGCGGGGAGGAATTCTGCGTCCTCCTCCCGCAGACCAACCTCGAGGGAACGATGGCTACCGCTGAGCGGATCCGGGCGGCGGTGGACAAGCACCCATTCCGGAAGGGCGCCCAGCGGCTCCATCAGACGCTCAGTCTCGGGGCGGTCTCGTACCCCGAGGCCAGGCTGGACACCAAGGAGCACCTCATCAAGCTCGCCGATCTCGCCCTCTACGACGCAAAGCAGTCGGGGCGGAACCTGGCGATCGCCTTCCGCGAGCGACGCGCCCAGGCGCGGCTCCTGGCCGAGGGACACATCGACTGGCCCTCGGATGGGGGCGGAAAGGGGGCCAAGGCAACCGTGAAGAACTTCAGCGCGAGCGGACTCTCGCTCTATGTCCCCGACGCCCTCCGGGTGGGTCAAACGCTCGATTTCGACTTCCAACTTCCCCACGGGGTCCGGGTCAGCCGCCACCGCGGGAGCATCGTCTGGTGGCAGGAGGCCGGAGCCCTTGCGCGCGGACGGATCGAGGTCGGGATTCAATTCAACGACCTTGCCCGCCCCGTGGCCGAGAACATCAGCCTCCTCGAGCTGTCCTCGCCCCGCTCAATCAGCGGCTCCGCGCGGTTCGTGGCCTGAAAGGAACATCCCGCCATGCCTCCCTCGCCTCGCCCGATCGATCTCAAGACCTTAATCCGGGACGTGCCGGACTTTCCCAAGCCGGGCATCGTGTTCAAGGACATCACCCCGCTCCTCAAATCGCCCCGGGCCTACCGGTTCACCATCCGGAAGCTGGTGGATCGCTACAAGAAGAAACGGATCGACCTCGTGCTCGCCATCGATGCCCGGGGATTCCTCTTCGGCGCGCCCGTCGCCCTACAACTCGGAGCCGGTATTGTCCCGATGAGGAAGAAGGGGAAGCTACCGTTCAAGACGCACGCCCATGAGTACGCTCTGGAATACGGCAGCGACACCGTCGAGATCCACCAGGACGCCCTCGGCGCGGGGGACCGCGTGCTGGTCGTGGATGACGTCCTCGCCACCGGCGGCACTGCTCAGGCGGCCGTGGAACTCATTTCCCGCAACGGTGGGAAGGTCGTGGAGTGCGCCTTCGTGATCGAACTGGCGTTTCTCAACGGCCGGGCCAAACTCGCCCCCCAGCGCGTGTTCTCTCTGCTTCGCTACTAGGCTCTGTTTGAAAACCCTTCGCCGGCCACCGCGATCCTTGTAGGGGAGGGTGCTTGCACCCTCCCTCCCCTCGGGCGGGTCCACCTGTTCGCCGTGGCGGAAGGACCCGCCCCTACGAAGAACCGCCCTGCCCATGGTCGATCCCCTTGCAGGTCGTTTTCAAACAGGGCCTAAAGAAGGTCTTCGGCGGTCAGAACTCCCAGGTGAAGCGAAGAAGGCCCTTCGCCACCGTGCCCGGGGCGCGAAGCTTGTTGCCCAGATCATCGCCCACGTCGAACACGTCCCCGGGGAACAGCACCGCGCCCTGCGCGCCGAGTCGGAATGGCTCCTCGAACTCGTACTCCACACCGGCATCCAACTCCGTCCCGTAGTTGCGCGCGGACGGATCGGCACCTCGAAGTCCCGTGTTCGTGCCGCCGGTCGCGGGCGTAACCAGGTTGGCGGGATTCACGACGTCCTTGAGCGCCCAGGCCTGAACGAGACCCACCCTGGCCTCGACCCGACTCGACACGGGATAGCTCACCCGCGGAAACAGATAGACCGCGTTCGTCACCCGACCCTCCGTGGGGAAGTGCTGTGCGGCCACGGGGACGAGACCCACGTTCTTGCGGATGTCCTCGTGCAAAATCTCCTCCGTGATCCGGGGAAGCAATTCCTCAAAGAGGATCAGGCCCACGTTGTGGTCGGGATTGAAACGAAAATTGCTGATGCGCTTGTCGGCATTCAGGTTCCCATCGCCGCTCGCGAGGCCCACTTCCAGCGCCGGCCGCAGCGAGCCTTCGAGCGCTCCGACATTCACCGCCCCACCGAACTGCTCAACGGACCGGCGAAGCGTGTCGTTGCTGTTGAACAGTCTCGATTGCCCCATCACGAAGGCAGCTTCGGACTCCGCGAACCAGCCCCATTTTTCGCCCCGGCCGTACAGATCGACGATGTAGAGGTCGGTGTCGCTCTTGGCGTGGGAACGATAGACGACGTAGGTGCCGCACTTGGTCGTGCCATAATCGGCCATGACCGCCGCGAGACCCTCGAGAACGTCGTCTGCACCGGAGAGGATGTCGTCCTCCACCACCTGCCCGAAGCCGAAGGCGGTGACGAGCGGTCCGTCCGCCCCGAGAGGTTTCGTCGCGAAGACGATCCGATCCCCCGTGTCGCCGTAGTAGTTGTCGCCGAAGTCGTTCCGGCGCCGGTCGCCGTCGTTGGCCACGATGCCCATGCCCCAGTCGGACGGTTGGCGGCCCACGCGAAGAAGACCGACGTTCGGGAAGAGCACCTCGCCCCAGCCTCGGCGCGGCCCGAAGTCCGTCTCGAGGCGGTCGAGCGTGTCGCGACGAAGGTGGCGGCCCTCCGTGGACTGCGTGGTCACGTCTCCACCTTCCACACCCCACGGCGCGTTCTGGAAGACGAAGGCCTCGAGACCGAGGCTCACGTTCGGCGTCAGGCCAAGCCGGCTCCTGAGCAGGAAACGGTGCTCAAAAAGGCCCACCGTGCCCGGCCGGGTCTTGTCGTCCGCGTTGCCCTCCGTGGTGAGGTGACCCCGGACGCGGTAGTAGCCATGGAGATCCGCCTTCATCGCGCTAGGGGGCTTCGCATCCTCGGCGGAAGCCGCGGGGGCGTCATCGGCACGCACGCCGGGAGCCACGCCAAGGGCACACACGAGCACGACCCCGGCCCCAAACCACCGCCACTGCGTTCGACTCATACGAAGAGCGGGCAGGTTAGCAAACACCCCCGGCCTGCGCAACTCAAATCCGCGTAACTTCGCGCAAGCCTCTAAGGGACGATCCGAAGGAACGTGCTGGGGGATCGGACCACGGAGAGGCGCAGGATCTCCTTGAACGAGCGGCGCATGGACCGTTCCATCGTCTCGTGGGTGGTGATGATGAGGGGGACGCGGTCGCCCTCACGCCGCTCCTTTTGAATGACCGCTGAGATGCTGATGTTGTGCCGCCACAAAACCCGCGAGATCTGGGCCAGCACACCCGCCCGATCGATCACGGTGAACTTGAGGAAGTACTTGCTCGCGATCTCGTCGGCCGGCAGGAGATTAAGCGTCCGCCCCTCGCCGGGGAGCACACCGGCCTGCCCGGCCGCCCAGGCATGGAGATCCTGAAGAACGGCGATCCGCGTGGGCTTCGCACCGGCGCCCAGGCCCGTGTATCCGGACTTCTCGCCATAGTCGTCCACCATCACCATGCCGTTCTCGGCCCCCTTGAGCAACGCGAGGACGTGTTCCTTCGGCACGAGAGCGGGGTGCACCCGTATCGAGCGGCGACCCTCGACCGATTCGATCGTGCCGAGGAGCTTGACGCGGTAGCCGAGTTCCGCGGCGAAGTGCAGGTCCTCCGCCGTGATTCGATCGATGCCTTCGCACAGCCCGCGATCCGGCGAAATCCGCCCGTCCGCCGCCGAGACTCCATACACAAGCTGATGAATGATCGAAATCTTGTGGAAGGTGTCCCGCCCCAGCACGTCCAGCGAGGGATCGGCTTCTGCGTAACCCAGCTTCTGGGCCACGCGGACCGCGTCTTCGAAGCTTCGCGAGGCGGATTCCATTTCGTCGAGCACGAAATTGCACGTCCCGTTGAGGACGGCGTGGAGGCTGCGGATGCTCTTGCCCGCCGGGAGAGCAAGATGGAGAAAGAAAATCATCGGGTGAATGCCCGCAATCGTGGCCCGCAGACCCAGGTAGACCCCTTGACGCCGCGCGAGGTCGTAGAGCTCGCGGCCGTGCCGCGAGAGGACAAGCTTGTTGGCCGTTACGACGGCCTTGCCGCGCTCGAGCGCCCGCTTCATGGCCGCAAAGGCCGGCTGCTCGCCGCCCATCAACTCGAGCACGACATCCACATCGGGATGATCCACCACCTCGCGCCAGTCCGTGGTCAGCCGATCCTTGAGGCGGCCGAGTCGCCGCGGCTTTCCGGGCTCACGAACCGCGATCTTGTGGATTTTGAACTGGGCCGACCGCTCGCGAACGAGATAACCGGCGACCTCCCCGCCCACGGTCCCGCACCCGAGAAGGCCGACGCCTCGAACGCCTGAGGGTTTCATCGCTCCTCGTGCACGAGGATCAGCATCACCGGTTCTCAACTCGGCCTTCCGGCCTCGCTCGAACAACAGCCGGGAATATCCTCCGAGCGGAGCCCGCGGGATGCGGGCGGAGTCGAGAAGGACATGATGCGTGGGCTGCCGCGGTGGATCATCGGCAACGATCATAGCCGAAGCCCGCGACTAGGCAAACTGCCAAAGGCCAGCTACGATCACGACCGTGGCGATCTTGAAAGTGGCGCGCATGGGGCATCCGGTCCTGCGCCGACTCTCCGAGCCGGTCCCGATGGAGGCCATCAGCGGCCCCGAGATTCAGACGCTGATCGACGACATGGTGGAGACGATGCGCGAGTACGACGGTGCCGGGCTTGCGGCACCCCAGGTGCATCGGCCCCTTCAGATCGTCGTCATCGAAGTTCGCCGAAACCCCCGCTACCCGTCGGCCCCGGACATCCCTCTCCACGTATTCATCAACCCGACCGTCACCCCTGATGGCGGCGACATGGAAGAAGACTTTGAGGGGTGTCTGAGCCTGCCCGATCTGAGGGGGCGCGTCCCCAGGCATTCGAAGGTCCGCGTCCGCAGTTTCAACCGGGCCGGCGAGCGGCAGGATTTCGAAGCCGAGGGATTCCTCGCGCGGGCGGTCCAGCACGAATGCGACCACCTGCAAGGCATCCTCTTTGTGGACCGCATGAGGGACATGACCACGCTCACCTACCTGCGCGAGTATGCGCGCCACGTCGAGCCCAACGCGGGCCGGATCGTCCCGGAGTAGAGAACCGCGCATCGGCGGTGAAGGGTCAGTCAGCGCGCATGACACGCCTTGACTTCGCCGCCTCCCCGATGAAACAATTCCGCCTTTCCTTTCGACGTTGAGAAGGAGGTCGAGAACAACAGATGGGAACCAGACTCTACGTGGGCAACCTGCCCTACGAGACAAGTGAAGAAGATTTGAACGCGCTTTTCAGCCAAGTCGGCAGTGTCGCAACCGTCAAGGTCGTGGCGGACCGGTTCACGGGGAAATCCCGCGGATTCGGGTTCGTCGAGATGAGCAGCCAAGACGAGGCCCGCCTGGCCATCGAGAAACTCAACGGCTTCGCCCTTAGGCAACGCCCGTTGCGCGTCAACGAGGCCCACGCGGACAACCGCGACGAGGAGCACGAGGGAGAGCGGGGGGAACGCCCCCCGCGCCGCCCGGACCGACCGACCGCCCACGCGAACGCGCGCCGGTAGTCGAGAGGCGACGAGACCGCGGGTCCCTACGCCCGGTGGAGCCAGTCGCCGAGGCGGTTGAAGGAGTAGACGGTCAGGCAGAGAAAGAGACTGGGGAACAGGATGAGGTGGGGATGGAACCTGAGCGACGTCCACCCCTCGTTGGCCAGCACGCCCCAGCTCGCGTGCGGCGGAGCCAAGCCGAGGCCGAGAAAACTCAAGTAGGACTCGGTGATGATCGAGGCGGGGATCCTGAACGTGAGCGTGACGACCAGCGTGGGCCACGTGTTGGGCAGAACGTGGTGCGTGAGGATCCTCATGAGAGAAAGCCCCGTGGCGCGCGCGGCATCCACGTAGAGTTCGTGCCTCAGCTTGAGCACTTCGCCGCGGATCACGCGTGAGACGGTGACACTGTTGACCAGCGTGAGGGCGGTAAAAACGCCGAAGATGTTCCGCCCCATGAACACCAGAAGCAGGATGCAGATCAGCATGTCCGGCAGAGAGTAGAAGATATCCACGAACCGCATCATGAACTGATCCGCCCGACGTCCCATCAGCCCGGAGAGGCCGCCGTAGAACGTGCCGAGCAGCGTGGCGGACACCGACGAGAGCACTCCGACCAGAAGCGACACGCGACCGCCATAAAAGAGTCGGCTCATCAGGTCGCGCCCCACGGCATCCGTACCGAACCAGTGCGACGAGCTCGGCCCCTGGAGAATGGCCCCCATGTCCTGCGCGTCGTAGCCATAGGGGGCGATCAGATCCGCCAGTACGGCGATTCCGGCCATGACGGCCAGGAACGCAAGCGAGAGGACGGGCAGGCGCCTCACCGCGTCAGGTCCTCTCTCGCAGGCGAGGGTCCAACAGCGCGAGCGTGATGTCCACGACAAGGTTGCCCAGGATGATCACCACCGCCAACACGCACGTGACGCCCATGATGAGCGGATAGTCGCGATTCGTCACCGCCGTCACGAAGAACCGGCCCATCCCCGGCACCGCGAAGATGTGCTCGACGATGAACGATCCCGTGATCAGGAACGCCAGCACGAGTCCGCTGTAGGAGACCACCGGAGTCACGGCGTTGCGGATCACGTACTGGAGCAGCACCCTCCATTCCGCCACACCGCGTGCCCGCGCGGATCGGATGTAGTCCTTCACCGCCGTGTCAATCACGTTGGCGCGCGTGAGGCGCGCGATGTAGGCTGTCGGGCCCGCCGCCAGAACCAGCGTGGGCATGATGAAGTGCTTCCACGAGCCGATGAGCGCGGGAGGCAGGAGGTGCAGCCAGTGTGAGAGGATGTACACAAGGAAAGCCGCGAGCACGAAGGAGGGAACGGAAAAACCCACGCTCGCCAGGCCGCTGATCAGATGGTCCTCCCACTTGCCCGCCCTCAGGCCCGAGACAATGCCCGTCGCGATGCCCACGGAGAGGGAGAACGCGAACGCGAGGAAGCCCAGCGTTGCGGAGATCGGGAACGTGTCGGCGATGATCCGGCTGACATCCCGGCCGACATACTTGTACGAGGGGCCCAGATCGCCCTCCAACAACCCCTTCACGTAGAGGCCGTACTGGGCCCACAGCGGCTTGTCCAGATGGTACTGGGCCTCGACGTTGCGTTTGATCTCCGGGGGCAGAACTTTCTCCCGATCGAAGGGACCGCCCGGCGTGACGCGAAGCATGAGGAACGTGATCGTGACCACGCCCCACAGGACGGGGATGGCGAGCAGGAGGCGCACGAGGATGGCCTTCACCGGACGGCCTCCCCAGGATTCGGGAGGCCGGCCCAGCGGAAGAGCGGCGGCAGACCGGCGCGCGTGTGGCGGTAGTACAAGCCCTTCATGTAGCGGATGTCCATCGCGTTCGGCACGAATCCCCGTAGGTACCGCTTGACGAGCATGTTCACGGTGGAAGTGTACAACGGGATGATGGGGACCTCCTCCTCGCAGAGGATGCGCTGGGCGCGATCGTACAGCTCGATGCGCGTCACCGTAGCCGTCTCCTGAGCGGCCCGCCGGATGATCTCGTCATACCCCGCATTCGACCAACCCGTCTGGTTCACTCCGCTCCACCCCGCGAAGAGGCTCATGAAATTGTCGGGATCCGGGAAATCAGCCCCCCACCCCAGGCGGAAGATCGGCGGGGGATCCGTGCTGAGACGGCTGAGGTAGAACTTCCACTCCATGTTGTCCAGTCCGATCTCGATGCCGAGGTTCTTCTTCCACTGGGACTGGAGGTATTGGGCCACGAGAAGGTTTTCCGGTGTGGTATTGAACACCGCGGTCACCTCGGGAAATCCGCGCCCCTCCGGGTAGCCGGCCGCCGCGAGGAGGGCCCGCGCTCGGGCCGGATCGAAGGCGAGCCCGACGCCCGGGTTGTACGCGAGCATGCCCTTCGGAACCCAGGAGTTCGCCGGCAGCTCGCCCCCTTGCAGTATCTCGGGGAGCTTGGACTTGTCGATGGCGAGGGCAAATGCCCGGCGCACACGCACGTCGTTGAAGGGCGCCTTCTTGACGTTGAACCCGTAGTAGGTCCCGCGCAGAAACGGGTAGCGCACAAATTCCTCCGAGTCGCGGTAGGCAGAGATGGCTTCCGGGGGCAGCTTGACCATTTCCAAGTCGTTGGTTTCGTACAAGCTCAGGGCCGTGGCCTCCACCTCGACCATGTAGAAGGTGACCCGTTCGACGAACGGGCGGCGCCCGGCGTAGTTCGGATTGAGCCCAAGGACCACTCGGTACTCGTGATCCCACGTCTCCAGGACGTAGGGCCCGTTCGTGATCATGTTCTCCGGTTCCGTCCACAGCTTGCCGTGGTCCTCGATGACGTCGCGGCGAACGGGGAAGGTGACGACGAACGTCGTCAGAGAAGGGAAGTAGGCCGTCGGGCGAACGAGGCGGACTTCGAGATCGAGATCCGACAGCGCGCGGACTCCGACCGCGGACGGGCTCTTGATTTCCCCCCGGTTGTATTCGGCGGCGTTCTCCACGTCGAAAAGGAAGTAGGCGTATTCCGAGGCCGTGATCGGATCGAGGAGACGTTTCCAGGCGTACTCGAAGTCCACGGCGGAGAGCGGCCGGCCGTCGGACCACCGCAGGCCCGGTTTCAGATGAAAGAGGTAGACGCGGCCTCCATCGAGCACCTCCCACGACTCGGCGGCGGCGGGGATGGGTCTCAGGTCGGCATCGAATTCGGTGAGCCCCTCGAACAGGTTGATGAGAACGCTGTGGGAGACGTTGTCCGTGGCCAGGCCTGGATCCAGTGTGGGCGGCTCGCCGGCCAGAGCCAAACGGACCTCTCGCCGGGTGTCCGGTTCACGTCCGCTGCACGCGGCGAGGAGAACCAACCCGAAGCACAGGGCGAACCGGAGTCGCAGCCGCGCCCCGTGCATGGCCCTGAATTCAAGTCGGGGCTGCATACGGGGCCGCGCCCGTTTGGCCGGGGCCAACCCTACTGGCTTTCCTTCGCCGCCTGCGCCTTTTTTCGGGCCTCGACGAGCTTCTGGGCAAGGTGAGTCGGCACCTCCTCGTAATGCGAGAACTCGTACGAGAACTCCCCCGCTCCTCCCGTAATCGACGTCAGGCCGGCCGCGTATGTGACCACCTCCGGCAGCGGCACCTGGGCCTTGATCACCCGCTCCTCACCCACCGCCTCCATCCCCTGCACGCGCGCGCGGCGCGAATTGAGATCCGCAATCACCCCCCCTACATGGTCCTCCGGCACCGACACCTGGAGGGTTACGATCGGCTCGAGCACAACGGGCTGGGCCTGCTCGGCAGCCTTCTTGAAGCCCATCGAACCGGCGATGCGAAACGCCATGTCCGATGAATCCACATCGTGGTACTTGCCGTCGAACAGCGTGACGCGGATATCGGTCACCGGGAAACCGGCCAACGGCCCCTCCGCCAGCGCCTCCTGAACGCCTTTCTCCACGGAGGGAATGAAATTCTTCGGGATCGCGCCGCCAAAAATCTTGTCCACGAATTCGTATCCCGTTCCCCGGGCCAGCGGCTCCACTTCGAGCCAACACCACCCGTACTGTCCCCGCCCGCCCGACTGCCGCACGTATTTTCCATCCGCCTGGATCTTCTTTCGCACGGTCTCCTTGTAAGGGATCTGCGGGACCTGCTTGTCCACCTCCACGCCGAACTTCCGCTTCATCTTCTCGAGGACGACCTCGATGTGGACGTCCCCCAGGCCGGAGAGGATGAGTTCCTTCGTCTGCTGCTCCCGGCGGAGGCTCAGCGTCGGGTCTTCCTCGGAGAGGCGAGCAAGGGCGCTCATGATCTTCTCCTCGTCCCCCTTGGCCCTCGGCTTCACGGCGTAGGAGAGCACCGGGCGAGGAAAAGTGATCGGAGCGAACACGCTGGACACGGCCGGCTCGCCCAGGGTGTCGCCGGTGGAGGTGTACTTCAGCTTGGGTACGGCGACCAACTCGCCGGGGCCGGCGGCGGGGACGGCCGTCTGCATCCTCCCAAACAGCCGGAGAACCTGCCCCACCCGCTCCTTCTCCTTTTTTCCGAGGTTGAGGATCGTCGCGTCCGATGAGAGCGATCCGCTGAACACCCGGAGGTAGGAGAGCTGGCCGATGTGAGGATCGGCCACCGTCTTGAACACGAGGCCGGCGAACCCGTTTCCTCCCGGCTTCTTTTCCGACACGCCCCCGGCGGCATCGCCCTGAACAAGGACCGGGGCGCGATCCAACGGCGACGGGAGCCATTGCACGATGCGATCGAGCAGCTCGGGGACTCCCTGCTGCGAAACCGCCGAGCCGATGAGTACGGGGAACAGTTTTGCCGCCTGGACGCCTTTCCGTAGGGCGGCGGTCAGCTCCTCCTCGCCCAACTCCCGCCCGTCGAGATAGCGTTCGAGCAGGGCGTCATCCACTTCCGCTACGGCCTCGATCGCCTTCTCTCGCGCAGCTTGGGCACCCGCCTGGGCCTGCGCCGGGATCTCGATCTCCTTGGTCGCGCCGCCTTCTTTCTCATACCGGTAAGCCTTGCGCTTGAGAACATCCACGAAACCCATGACGCGGTTCCCATCCTGTACCGGGTAGTGCAAGGCCACCAGAGGCGCCCCACCAAGACCCTGGCGTAGCGCGTCAGGATCGAACTTGGCCGTTTCCAAATCCGCCTTCCCCAGAAAGACGATCCGGGGCACACGGTTCTGTTCCAGGATCCGCCAGAGTCGCTTGGTCTGGTAGCGCACGGCGTCGCCCAGGCCCGTGACAAAAACGGCGCCGTCCACCACGCGCGCCGCGGCGTACGCGTCGGCCAGGAAATTGTCGTTGCCCGGCGTGTCCAGGAGGAACAGGAGGTGTTCCTTCCAGGTGCAGTGCGCCACGGCCGCGGAGATGGACACCTGCCGGCGGGTTTCCTCCGGCTCGAAGTCCATCACCGTGTTGCCGGCCGAGACCTTGCCCATGCGAGTGCTGGCCCCGGAAGTGAAAAGGATAGCCTCCGACAGCGTCGTTTTCCCCGCACCCGTCGGCGCGAAGAGCCCTATGGTTCGTGTTTTCTCCGCCGCGCTCATTGAGGGGTCAAAGCAACGTTCCGACCGGACGGACCGTTCCGTCCGGTTCATACCCTACGCGAAACTTGGGGGTCAAGTCAATTTCGGGCGGCACTATTCGGAGTTTTCCAGGGTTGAGCGCGAGGAGGCCAGGGGGCTCACCCCAGCCTCGCCCGAAGGTTCCACTCCTCGGGCAGGCCGCGCACGTCCAACTCGATCTCCCGTGAGGTTCGCGGCCCCAGCCCGAGCTCACCCGTTCGACGGATCTGCGCGAGATCCCAGATAGGGGTGTTCCCCAGGCGCCCGCCCGCCCCCAGTTCCCCGAGGAGCGCCACGCCGACGGCGTCGACGGCGCCGCTGTTCGTTCCCGCGATCACGGCGCCGGCCGCCACCTCGTCACCCTTGTCCGGCCCGCCATCGATGAAGGCGCGGCGCGCGTCGAGCAGGATGGCATCGGGACACACGGCCATGCCGATTTCGGCCAGGCGCTCGCCCAGCCCTCCGGGAAGGTGGAGATGGAGCCGGTCCGTCATGTGGACCAGGCCCACGTTGTTCTTGATCGCCATGGTGAACCCCGCGAGGAAGTGGGTCCGCAACGTCGGCAGGCTCACCGTGTGATCCACTTCGCTCAGAAGCCGGGTGACTCGGAACGCCCGAGCCCAATGGGTCCTGCCCGGCAGTTGGATTTCGTCCCACGGCAGAAATTCGAGGCCGGCGACCTTGGCGCCCGCCTTCGACGCAGCGTCAAACAGGCCGGTCGCTTGCAGGCATTTGAGAGTGTCCCTCCATACGCCGGATCGGTCCGCCACGATCACATCACGCACACCCCAATCACGAAGGAGGTGGATGACCAGGGTGAGAAACTCGGGACTGGTGGTCGCGGGGAACGGTTGGTCCGAGTTGACGGCGGGCTTGAGAAGGACCCTCGATCCGCGTTTGAGCCTTTCGAAGGCGCGGGAGGCTTCAACGGCGGATTCGACGGCCCGCCTCAACTTCGGCGCAGTGTCGCCTCCTTTGAGCAGCGCCGGTCGGACGGCCACACGGGCCGGCAATTTCACACGAGGTTCTGCCGGCTTCTCGGCCTCAGGTTTGGGTGGGCCGGGCGGCTCGTCCTCGAAGGGGTTGCCCGGCCACTGAAAGGCCGTCGAGAACGAGACCGCGGCGAGATTCCGGCAGAACTCGCGGCGGGAGCCGCAGGGGGCGGCGCCCGGCTTTCGGGCTCGGTTTCCCTTCATCGCACGGGCGCACCCATCCTGGGCGCAGCGGTCGAGCCCCGAACCGCCATCATGAGTCCGAACAGACAACCCATCACGAGGAGATTCGTTCCTCCGTAGCTGAGTAGCGGCAGAGGGATGCCCACCACCGGCAGCAGGCCCACCACCATCATCATGTTGAGCAGCGACTGCCAGACGAACTGCAGGCTCAGCCCGACTACAAGGTAGGAGTGAAAGATGTTGCCGGTGCCGTAGGCCCTTCTCACGGCCCTGAAGAAGAGCAGAAACACCAGCCCCAGCACGAGGACCGCGCCGATGAACCCCCACTCCTCTCCGACAACGGAGTAGATGAAGTCACTGTGTCGCTGCGGCAGGAACTGGAGGCGCGACTGGGTACCCATCCCGAATCCTTTCCCGAAAAGCTGGCCGGACCCGACCGCGATTTTCGACTGGATCACTTGGTAGCCCGCGCCGAGCTCGTACTTCTCGGGATCGAGGAAACTGATGAGCCGTTGCCGCTGGTAGTCACGGAGCAGGAACCAGCCGCCCGGGGCGCAGATGAGAACGGCCGTGGCGGCCTTGATCAGAAGACCCCGGCGGACGTCGGTCATGAGGATCATGCTGACGGCCGCGATGGCGATCTGCGCGGCGGTCCCCAGGTCCGGCTGCCGGAAGATGAGGAGAACGGGGCCTGCGATGAGCAGGAGCGGAACCACCAGCTCCCGAAGCCCGAACCCCATCGGCGCCTTGAGTCCGTGCAGGTAGCGCGCCACCACGAGAGGGATGAAGAGTTTCATCAACTCGGAAGGCTGCATGAAGAATCCGCCGACCGTCAGCCAGCGCCGCGCGCCGAGGGCCTCGTGCCCGATGGCGTACGTCAAGAGAATCAGCGCAACGCCCAACCCGTAGAGCACATAGGCAAGGCCGTACAGGATGCCGGGGTCCACCCTGGCAAGGCCGACCAGCGCGGCGACGCTCAGCACACCCCATCCGAGCTGCTTGAGATAGAGCGGCACACCCGCCGGCGGGTACGATTGTGTGGCGCTGTAGATGTTGAGAACGCCGAACAGGACGAGAAAAACGAACAGGCCAAGCAGCAGCGGATCCGCAACCCGGAGTCGCCCGAAGAGGTTCATAGGGCCGCGGCCCCGCGCGTCGCCATGTACCGCTCGAATACGGCACGGGCCATCGGCGCCGCGACCGTCCCCCCCCCCTGCCCCGCATGCTCCACCAGGACCACGACCACGAGGTGTGGATCGTCGGCAGGGAGCAGGCCCACGAACCATGCGTGGTCCCGGTGGAGATAGGGCACACTCTCCTCCTGGCCGGGCTTCAGGCGCTCGGTCATGCGGACCACTTGAGCGGTGCCCGTCTTGCCGCCCGCCTCCACGCCCTTGAGACGGGCGCGCCAGCCAGTGCCGGTGGGATCGTTGACAACGCCTTTCAACCCGTCCCGAACGAGAGCTGCCGAGGCTTCATCCAGTTCCACCGCGTAAAGTTGCTCGCTGGGGTAGTCCACCACGCGGCGCCCGTCGGTTGAAACCACGCGCGAGACGATCCGAGGTCGAAATAGCCGTCCCCCGTTCACGAGGGTTGCGTAGGCCACCATGAGTTGGGCAGGTGTGACCGAGACGAAGCTCTGGCCGATCGCCACGGAGAGGGTTTCACCCTCCACCCAGGGCACGCCGTAGACCTTCTGTTTCCACTCCCGCGTGGGCACCAGCCCCGCCCTCTCCCCCAAAAGCTCGATCCCCGTGCGGCGGCCGAGCCCGAGGCGTTCGGCCGTCTCGGCGATGAGGTCGATGCCGGTGTTGAGTCCCGCGAGGTAGAAGAAGACGTCGCAGGACTCCGCGATGGCCCGATGAAGTTGAACGCGTCCGTGCCCGTGCTCCTTCCAGCATCGCCAGGCGCGATCCCCGAACGGCAGCTCCCCCTTGCAGCGCGCCGCGGACGCGAGGGTAATCCGACCGCTCTCCAGGCCGGCGAGCGCCACGAACGGCTTGAACGTGGAGCCCGGGGCATAGAGACCCGCGATCGCGCGATTCTGGAGAGGTTTCATGGGATCGCCCGTGATCTGCTCCCACGTGGCGCGCGGAAGTCCCCTCGCGAACGCGTTCGGGTCGAACGCCGGACGCGACACGAGGGCCAAAACCTCGCCGTTGCGCGGGTCCATGGCGATGACCGCTCCGGCGTACTCACCCAAGGCTTCCTCGGCGGCCTGCTGGAGGTCCAGATCGATCGCGAGGTAGACCTCGTCGCCCGCGATCGAGTCCACGCGGTCGCGCACGCTGCGGCCCTGTCCCAGCGCGTCCACCTCCACCAGTTCTCCGCCGTCCACCCCCTTGAGACGAACCTCCTCCTGACGCTCCACGCCCAACTTGCCCACGAGATCGCCCGGCCGATAGCGATAGGCGAATCTCTCGGCGGCTATCTCGCGGTCCGTGATCTCGCCCAGATGACCGAGGACGTGAGCCGCCAGCGAACCGTGCGGGTATTCGCGGACGAAGACGTGACGGATCTCGAATCCGGGCAGGTCCCTCGCCCGCGCCTCGATCTCAACCACCTGGGGCCAGGTGAGATCGGCCACGAGAAGGATTTCCCGGCCTCGCTCCGCGGCGCCCTCGACCCGCTTCGTCAATTCCGCCGGATCGATCCGGAGCGTCGAGGCCAGCCAATCAAGACTCTCGCGCAGGGCCGAGCCGGCCGCCTCGCGGTTGACGAAGAGGTCGAACGCCGCGCGGTTGCCGGCCAGCTCGCGTCCGGCCCGATCGTAGATCCGGCCGCGGAGGGCCTTGACCTCGAGGAAGAGAGTCCGGTTGCGCTCGGACCTGAGCCGGTAATCGGTGCCCCCGTGGATCTGGAGGGTCCACAGCCGGAGAAGGAGAAATCCGAAAAGGACCGAGGCCAGGATGAGAAGAACGCGCAAACGGGTCCGGATGTCCCGTTCTTCCTTTCCCGACGTGATGAACTGTCCGCGCACGCTACACCTTGCCCCCTATCCTTCCATCCTCGGGGGCATCGTTCAACCCCCCGCGGGACCTCTGGTCGGCCGTAGTCCGTCGCCAAGCGACCTGACAAGGGACGCACCTGGGCAGGAAGCCCTGGTGCCACGAGATGAAGCCCCGCAGGCCATGTTACATGCCGCGCCATCCTGGGCGCGGCGTCTTTGCATGGCCCCATGCCCTCCTCGGCAAGGGGATGCGGGGCCTGTTGCGTGGCATTCCCATGCGTCCGCCATGTCGCCATGACTTTCTCCGTATCTTTCACATGAATCCAATATGTTGTATCAACACCTACAGCCCCACACGTTTTCTCCTCACATTCAACTCCTAATACTCAACTTTCTCATTGGAACAAAACACCTTGCTGAGGATACTAATATAAATAGGGGTACAATTTTGATGAGGATACTCGGAACAGCCGATGAGAGACGGTCGCGAGCTCGGGCCAGGACGGCCCAGTACCGCGAGTGCCAGCCGAGCCAGGAAGGTGAGACGGAGTTCCGAGCGGTGCGGGCCAGGCTTGTGATGTTGTTGGCGCTTGCGGTCTCTATTGCCCTGCAAGAAAGGCCGGCACTCGCCGAGCAGGCATTCGTGCCCCAATCGCCCCAGCCCGAGGGGATAGACAAGTCAACCTACCTTTCTCCCGCGCCGTCCTCGCTGTGGAACGATCCAAACTTTCTCAATTCGCTCCAGACCACGCCGGATGCCCTCGCGGACAACCCGGTCTTGATGGCTGAGATCTTCAATATCCTCAACAAACTGACCACGGACAACACCGTGGTGGCTCTCCATAGTATCGGTCAGGGCGACTCCGCCCTCGCCTTCGCCATGGCCCAAAGGGTCCTCATGGCCCAGATGCAGTCCCTGATCCGATGGAGCCAGATTCAGACGCTGGGCTCGTTCGCGAAAACGAGCCAGGACCAGCTCATGTTCAAGGCCATTGTCCATTGCATCGCCGGCAACCTCAATGAACCCAGGCCGATCGAAACCTGCGTCACGAAAGCGGGGACAGACCCGGTGACCAATCTGCTCGGCGTCACGCCAGGGTCCATCCTGGCGCAGTACATCGAAAAGACGAAGCTCCCATGGGTGTACACCTATGTGGGAGACCTTCGAGCGAAAGACCAACGCATCCGCCGAATCTTCTGCAAACCCCAGCCGAACCCGCCCGACGAATGCCCCGTGGACGGCGCCTACTATGAATACAAGAACCTCAGCGAGAGGTTCGACGAGGTCTCCACCGAGATCCAGGGCCTCATCCAGACCACGGCCGATTGCGACATGTCTCCGATTCCCACCACGATCCAGTGGACCACGGCTCTGCCTACATCCACCGCCATCGAGATCGACCGTTCGTCGTTTCTCTATGCCTTCGGGAATCCCGACACCTGCCCCAAGCTCAAGAAGGCCCTCACCGCGGCGGCGCTCGCGCGCGAGGTGGGCTACGTGGCGATGCTGCTGTCCACCGCCGAAAGCGACGCCGGGGCCCGCGAGGAAGAACGGGAGGGGATACGCCTGATGCGCGAGGACCTCGAGCGCCGGTTCACGTATTGGAAGCAGGCATTCGAGACCTACTTCATGAGCTACGAGGCCTTCGTGCAATCCGTCCGTGCCCACTATTCGGCCGAACGCACGGCCACCGCCGCTTATTTCCATTCTGTCCAATGAACCCCGCACCAGGCTCGCACGGGGCCTCCCCCTCTGTAGCAGCCCGCCTGAGGCGGACGGAGGATGGGTCAAACCCCGTGCATCACTCGGAGGGACGAGACCCCTCCCCGTGGCAAGTCCGCCGCGGCGGACAAGCCGCCGGGCCTCGGTGCGGGGTGAAGCCGCTCCGCTCTGTTCCCCGCTCTCTGTTCCCCGCTCTCCTCCTCTTCACCCTTCACACTTCACTCTTCACCCCGTCATGCGCCGGCCCCCGCTGGACTGCCATCGTCCCGAGGTACGACTCGAACGCCAACGAGTTCTTGATCCAAGTCGGATCCGAGGTGCACGCAATCCATATCGTCCACCCGGCCTACAAGGACGGTCCGCCGACCTTCACGCCCATGCGATCGGAACTCCGGAGAATCCACGCGCCCGTCTTCGATCTCTTCGCGGCCATGCTCCGAGGGGAGGACCTCAAGGGTTATCGGCGTGTCATCGAGCCGGAGCCTGTTTGGGAGACCGCGCGAGAGATCCGCACAAAGCTCCTGGAGCGATACGAGGGGGCGGAATACGTCGGGCGCATCATCGAGGTGGAGAATCGGTTGATCTCGCCCCTGTGGCTGAAGACGGAACGATGCGAAGGTGAGGATGTCTTTGCGGTGCTCCTCACGGACACCTGGCTGGCGGCCTCGAATCCGGTGCCCAACGACGACATGAGCCGTGAGCTCCCCCGCCAAACCCGCGCCTACGTCGTGAGCGTCACGCCCTACTGGTACGAGATCCGCACCGCGCAGGAATTCCGCGCCGGACCGATCGGCCGCTTCGGACCGATCGGAATCGGTCCCTACGAAGATACCGCAACCGGACCGATGGTGACCGAGAAAGAACGGCTTGGCGCGGTCAGCGCGCCAAGCGGACCGCAATGGGACCGATGATCAACGCCACGGCCAGCGCAGCAAGCATGGAGATCATGAGGCCATCCACGTGTGTTTACCTCTTCTTGAGAAGTGTAACGACAACCACAACGAGGGTCAAGATAACGGCAAACCCGAGCCCGAGCGACACGAGAAGCTTCACCCACGGGATCTCCCCCCTAACAACGAACAACGCCGCCGGAGAAGCCACCATGACCGCAAACGTAATTTCCGCGAATCTCGCGAAGATCTTGGCCAACTCCAGCCGACCTTCCTTGTCCATCCAACCGAGCGTAGCACGCCTGGCGCTCGAGCCACAACGGGAAGGACCGACCTGCCCGCCATCCGTCCGCCGTGGCGGACTGGACAGGCGGGTGGGAATCCGTCCCTACAATCGAATGAAGGAGGCAACATGAAACCCTTTCGATTTCCGAATCCCGATTTGCGATTCTCGATTGGCGATTGGCCATTCGCCGCCGCGTCCGCCCTTTGGCGGATCCCCGTCTTGCTGCTTACCGCTCACTGCTCACTCTTCGCACCAGCTTGCGACCGCGCGGGGGAGACCGAAGAGTCCCCCGAGGTGACTTATGAGATCGATCGGTCCGAGCCCGGCGGGATGTGGGTTGATGTGGATGCTGGAGACGGCAAGAAGCTGAAGGTCTGGGTCACGGAGTTGGGGATTCGCCATCTCAGTGGCGAGTCTGAGGGGCGGATAGAGGCGCCGACGGATTCCCCTGCCGAGCCCCCGGAGTCGGAAGAAGTGGATCCCCTGACACACTTGCGGGAGGGGTTTGAGTACAGCCCCGGAGTAGTCACGCCCGAGGGCCCGGAGCGGCAGAAGCAGAGTGAGGGGGCCGCCCCAAAAGTGTCACCCCAGGCCGAGGAGGAGGGATTGTGAACACGAGGCTCATCCCTAGTGTAGTGAGTCCAACACTTCTTTGCTTTTGGAAAGCTGTCATTCCGGCGAAAGCCGGAATCCAGAGGCGTTACAGAGCCTGGACCCCGGCTTTCGCCGGGGTGACGAATGCAAAGAGACTTATGACTCACTGCACTAGTACCGCAGTGAAGGGTTCAAGCCGCAGTGTTCCGGCTCCGCGCGGTACTAGCCCGGACGCCACCAAGCGATCAAAACAGCTTCAGGAATGCCTCCAGACTCAAGCCAGCCTGCCGGAGAATGGCGCGGAGAGTATCCGTGTCAAGTTCTCGGATGAGTCTGTCATGCCCCCACCCCCGAATGGACGAGGGCACCTCCCGAAAAGCTCAGTGATCGGCCCTGATACTCCCGAGCGGGCGGGAATGGTGTCAGGAAGGACGGACGAGCTTGAGGGCGAGCGGCACGAGCGCCGCGACGAAGAGCGCACCGGCAATCCAACCGACAACCATCATGCCTTCTCCACTGATCATTTCCACCTCTTGAACAGAGTAACGGCCAGGACGAAACATGTCAACCCTGCTCCAAAACCGATCGCGATGACGACAAGGAAGCGCGCGGCAATCGCCTCTCTGCCCAACAGGAAAGCGGCCGGCGGCCCGGCAATCAGGAGAGCGTATGTGATCTCCCCCAGACGCAGAAAGGACTTCGCAAGTTCCTTGCCGCTCTCCTTGTCCACGCACCCAAGCCTGTCACAGAGGCCCGCCCATACAACCTTCCCCTACGCCATGTTCGCCTGCCTGCCGGTGCGGCGCAGGCAGGTAGGGCCGCACCTGGGCAAGGCGCCCGTGGACCTTGCGGCTTCGAGAGCAAGGTCCACGTGCCATGAGCAGAAAGCAGCCCAAGCCATGGTCCATGCCGCGCCATCTCCGCCGTGGCGGACGCAGCGACACTGCATGGCCCCATGCCCTCCTCGGCAAGGGGATGCGGGGCATGTTGCGTGGCATTCCTATGCGACCGGCTATGGACTCGTAGATAGAATGGCACCAATCGAGGGGGGACGAACAGTGTCTTGTTGCGTCAGCAGCGGCGCCATCACTGCCATGTTCATGACTGTTTGGTTGGGTGCACCAGAGGTCGCGCGCTCCAACTCATCCGGATGCGATCCCGCTACACTGATCCGGGAGGCCGACCTCGACCCCCAACCCCTCCTCTCCCTCCTCACCTCCTACGTCCACGCGGCAACGACGTTCGATCCGCCCACGTGGGAGGACTACTCCGACGGGGTTGTCCCCCACGTCTCTCACAATCGCCCCTACTACCTGGTCGAGGTCGTCCCCCGGCCGGGCAACAGCCCGGTCCTCCCGATCGTCTCCGGCCTTTTCCAGTGCCTCTACGGCGCCATGGACCACGCCTTCCTCAGGCCCCTCGACGAGGCGATCACAGGCAGCCCTCGCGGCTACGACCCCCTCAAGCGCGGCAACGAGCCCGGTCACTATTTCTTCGATGCGCACGTCTACCGCTTCGTGATCGATCCGCTCGACGAGATGATCGGGAACTACTTCAACAACGCGTGTTTCGCGCGGCTTCCAGCCCGGTTTGAGCAGCATTTTCAACCTATTCAGGGTAGCCGCAGCCTTCAGGCTGCGCCCTGGACGCGGGCTGAAGCCCGCGACTACCGGCTTCCGTCTGGGAAACCGGGGAATCCTGGGAGGGTGCGGGGCTCGCGGCGCGGTCGGCGCGTCGTTGAAG